>CAJFOV010000056.1 GCA_904397835.1 Candidatus Aristotella avistercoris | reverse complement strand
CTGACGTTTCAATGTTCTCTCAGGCGTCCGATGAAAAAGCGCTGCTTTTGAATCGGCCAACGCCGTGAGGTTATTATAACATAGAAAAGCCCCGAAGGGGCGATTCATTGAAAAGTTAAAACGTTCTTTGCCCGCAGGGCAAAGGTTGTTATAACATATAAAAGCCCCGAAGGGGCGATCCCTTGAAATGTTTCAGCATTCTTCTCCGGTATGCAATGGAAAAAGCCCTGCCGCCCTATGGAGGCCGTTGCAGGGCTTGCGAACAGAAATGAGGGCGCAAAAGGCCCCTTTCTTATAAACTCCGAATGACAATGACATGTTTTATAGAACCGCTCCAACTGGAAAACGGTCTATTCCTGTTCCCGGCCAGTCAGAGACACGCCCCAGCAGATCCCCTGACGAAAACGGTTGACCTCCACTGTGCGCTGGAGTTTGAGCCATTCACACCGGTAGAGATAGTACTGTTTGCGTTCCTGAGGGGTCAGAGAGCGGAGAAAAGCCTCCTCCTGCCGCTGAAGATCCGCCTGCCAGAGCGCCTCCCCCTCCTCCTGGTCCATCTGTTGGATGAGGTCCCAGAGCATATCGTCCCGTTTTTGCATCCATCTCACCTCCACCCCATTATGACACATTTTGTGTCATAATACAATGTTTCATATTGTGTCAGACATAATAGAGGCAGAGGAGGTGATTGCATGAGATTGGAACGGATCAAACAGCTGCGGGAGGACCATGATTTTACCCAGCAGTTTGTGGCAGACTATCTGAGCATCTCACGCAGCGCCTACAGCAATTATGAAAACGGCGCCAGGGGGCTGCCCTGTGAGATTCTCTGTGACCTGGCGGATCTCTACCACACCTCCACCGACTACCTGTTGGGCCGCACCAACAATCCCAGGGCCCCGGAGCCGCCCAAAGTTCAAGGGCTCTACCTCATCAAAAGAAAATAGAGGATACTCCCCGTCAAACCCCCGATCCAACTTGGAGCGGGGGCTTCGCATATCCGGCGGCCTGCCCTCCGCTCTGAGGGGATAACAGCAGCAGGAAAGCGCTGTTTTGCGCCCCCACGGTTCTATCTTTGTCAAAAATGGACCGTGCGCCTGCCCTCACCCGGCCAACTCCCCTGGGATGCCTTGTGCCGGCATTCCAAATGGTAATTTTGATGGAGTGGTTTGTTGAGACAAAAAGGAAACACCTCTCCAAATGGGAGAGGTGTTTCTGTATACAGGGTTATTTTACTTTATCTGGCGTTTGCGCAGGGCCACCACAGCCAGGCCGGAGAGAACCAGCAGCGCCGCCATGGAGACAAGGGGTGCGCCGTCGCCGGTGTTGGGACCCTGTTCCCCGCCCTCAGAGGGATTGGAGGGTTCGGAAGGATCTGTGGGTTCGCTGCCGGTGGCGGGCAGGATGGTCTCCTCCAGGGTGATCTCCTGGGTGCCAGCCTCATCCCGGAAGAGCTTGCCGCAGTTCTGGCAGGTCCAGTAGGCAATGTTGCCATTCTCGGTGGCGGTGGGATCCTTGGCCTCGGTCTTCACCAGGGTATGGCCGGTGGCGGGAACCACAATCTCATCCCAGGTGAGGGAGGTGTTGCCCTGGCCGTCTGCAAAGTAGGCGCCACAGGTCTGGCAGACCCAGTAGGCGATGTTGCCATCCTCGGTGCAGGTGGCACCCTTGGCAGGAACTTGGAGCAGATTATGCTGGTGTACCGGCTGGGACACCGTGACGGTGGCGGAGTCGGATTTGCTCGCATCCACCGTGGAGGTGGCGGTGACAACCAGCTGGGTGGCGGTCTCATCGGTGGCCACGGTCAGCAGGCCGTTGGCATCGATGGTGGTGCCTGCACTGGTGTTGCCGCTGACGGTCCAGGTGACGGTCTGGGCGGGATCGTTCTCGCCGGCGACCACTGCCTGGAAGGACTGGGTCTTGCCAGCCTCCACAGTGGCGGTCTCCGGGGAGACAGTGACGCTGGAGACGGTGGGCTCTGTGCTGGTGCGGTTGATGGTGAAGGTATCCACCACACTCATATCGGAGACCCGGTAGGTAGTGATGGTGAAGGAGTTGGCCGTCACATCAATTTTGGTGATGTTGGGGGTCTGCTCCTGGTTCATCACAGCCGCATAGGGGAACTCCACATTGCGGATGTTGTAGTACTTGCTGCCGCTGGAGGAGTTGGCAGTGACATAGAGCACCTGGCCCTCCGCGGGATCGGTGACGCTGGAGGGGACGCTGCCATCTTCGGGGATAACAGGGATGGTGCCATCCATCATGTAGGTGCGGGTGTACACATGGTCATGGCCCATGAGCACCACATCGATGCCCAGCTCGGAGAAGATGGGTGACATCTCCGCCTGCCGCTGGAGAACATCCTCATCGTCCGAATGGTTGGCCACACTGTACATGGAGTGGTGGAAGGTGACAACCGTCCAATCCGCATCCTGGCCGTGGTTCTGGATGGTCTCCTCCATGAACTGTTTGTGCTCCTGGGAATTCATGTTGTTGGAATTCAGGGACATAAACAGGACATTGTTGTAGGTGTACCAGTAGTCCCCCTGGCCGATGTCAGACATACCCAAGCTGGAGTTGTTGGGGGTGTTGAAGTGCTGTGCATAGGCGGTGTCACCGGACTCATGGTTCCCCATGTTGGTGGCCAGCGCCAGGGATTTGAGGGGGGCGGGGCTCAGGAAGGCGTCGTACTGCTCCTCATTGGCAGCGGAATCCACCTGGTCGCCCACACTGATGAGGAAGTGGATGTTGCTGAACTGGGACAGGGATTTGCTCAGGGTGTTGCTCCAGCCGGCGCCGTCGCTCTCGACGCTATCGCCGCTGCCGATCTGGGGATCGCCTGCCAGCAGGAAGCTGAAGTCACCGGAGAAGTTCAGGGTCTGCAGGCTGTAGATGGGGCTCCAGCCGTCCTGGGTTCCCACCCGGTAGATATACTCGGTGTTCTCCTCCAGGCCGGTGATGGTGGCCTTGTTGATGGTCAGGCCCTCGCTGGAGGTGGAAGTGGTGGCCTGGAACTCCTGGTAGTTGGTGGGGAATTCCCCGTTGACAAAGTCGCTCTTCTTGGCAAGCTGGACCGTTCCGGCGGCAGAATCATCGCTGTACCAGGTCACATTGCGCTCGCTGGCATCGGAGCCGATGTTCAGCACCAGGTCGGAGACGGTGTACTTGGACAGGCTGTCACGGTAGCTGGGCAGGGCCTCATACTGGATCTCCCCGTCCTTCACCGTCAGTTTGTAGGTATCCGGGTCCGCAAAGAGAACTGTGACACCCTCCTTGGCATAGCCATCGTAGATGGTGGGGTTGCCGTCCTTGGCATTGGCCTCAGAGTTGGGGACAATGGCCAGGGGTGCGGCGATCTGGTCGTAGAGGGCCTCCAGGTCGTTGTAACCGTGGTGGGCGATCTGCACCACATCGCTCTTGAGGGTTTGGGCGGTGTACATGCTGAGCATATCCTGCTGAGCAACGGTGCCGGAGTCGCCCAGGAGCATGAAGGATTTTCCGTCGATGGTGACCTTCAGGGTGGTGCTGGTGTCGTTGAAATCGGTGATGGTGTTGACGCCGTTCTCATTGACCGCATCCTCATGGGTGTGCAGCACCTGGAAGTTGACCCCCTGGATATCAAAGGTCTGGCCGGTGTGGAGCTTGACATACTTCATATCGGGGAAGTAGGTCTCAAAGCTCTGCTTCATCAGGAAGGTGCCAGTGTCATAGCCGCTGCTCATCACCTGGTAGGAGGGGATGTTGTACAGCATGCTCTCAATGTTCAGATTGTCATGGTAGGTCTCCAGGAAGGCGTGAGACAGATACACATGATCCCCGTGGGCGTGGGAGATAAACCAGCCCTTGATGTTGATCTTGCTGCCGTAGGTCTGACCGGTGACTTTGTACATAAAGTCCATCAGGCCCTTTTGTGCAGCGTCGCTGCTCTGGCGGCGGTGGCCGCTGTCAATGACAAACAGGCTGTTGTCAGGGAGCTTGATGATCATGAGCGCGCCGCAGTTGATCTGGTTTTCAGCATCCACCAGGGGCTTGGCGCTGTTGGTGTAATCCAAGCTGTAGAGGTAAAATTCTGTGCTGCCGCTGCCCAGGGGATCGGTGTCCAGATCCTCCAGTGCGGTGTTGGTGGACTTATCCCAGATGATGCGCACCTGGTTGGAGTAGGCGGTAAAATACAGGTAGAAGTTGCGCCCATCCTTGCTCAGGGCGTCATAGAGGTTGCCCTCCACCTCCCGGTGGGACACCTGCTCATAGCCGGCGGAGAGGAGATCCTGGACATACTGGGTGTAGGTCTCCTTGCTGGTACCGCTGATGACCACCATGTCCGAGTCCTCATCGGTCTCATCATATTGGTCGCTGGCAAGGCCAGGGCCGGCGTTGTAAGTTTTGCTCAGGGTGCCGTCGGGGTACTCCGGCAGGTCACCAGGGACCACCACCGCGTTGTCGTTGACCAGGGAGGTGGTGTAGAGGGTCTCCTCGCCCTTGGTGGCAGTGAGCACTGCGGTGATCCACAGGCTGTCAGGGATGCCGTTGAGGGTTCCGGCGTACAAGGTGCAGCCTTCGGCGGCCACATAGGTCCGGTCGCCAACCTGGATCGATTCCCCGTCAGACAGAGCGGTCATCTCCACAGTGTCCTCCACAGTCTCTCCACGGAGGAGCTGGGCGGAGAGGGCCAGGCCATCGGTCCCCACAGAGTTGGGAACCTGGAACAGGAAGGTGATGGCCGCCACGTCGTTGCTCATCTCCTGTTTGTAGATCAGGCCATTGACCTGATCCCCCTCCAGGGAGGTGTCCAGCTCAAAGGCCAGCATGGGCCAACCGCCGTCGGGGTTTGCCACATAGCCCTTGGCCGCCTCTTCATTGGCAGAGAGCTTCTGGAACAGGTCGTTGGCATCGGTAAACTCAGTACCAGGGGTACCAGCCACCGTGTTGCCTGCCCGCAGTTCGGTCTCATACTCGTCACGGCCGGCCATGTAGAAGTTCTCTGCTGTCACATACTGGGCGTTGCGAATGACACAGATCTCTGCCTCCAGCGGCTCGGCGCTGGCATTGTAGCAGTACACGGCCTTCAAGGGGTTGCCGGAACCGTTGCTGGAGTAGCCCCAGATGCCGTAGTTGGTGCCATAGCCCGCCCGGGAGGGGTTGCCCTCGCCGTCAAAGGCCTTGATGCTGCCCAGGTTGTAGCAGTACTGGATGGTGCCGCCCTTGATGTAGCCGATGATGCCGGCGGCACGCTCCCCCTGGAGGTTGTTCACCGTCAGGTCGCCCTTGTTGGCGCAGTAGCTGATGTTGGCGATGGTGTCATTGTCATTGGAAGAGGTCTGGCCCACAATGCCGCCGATGTTGTTCTTCCAATTGGTGATTGTCATATCGCCGTTGTTGATGCAGTAGCTGATCTCGGCCTTGGAGTGGGCGGAGACAAAGCCCACAATGCCGCCGATTCCGCCGTTGGTGCCTTTTTCCAGATCCTCGCTGCCCATCTGAACCAGGCTACCGCTGTCTCTGGAAGTGACATGGATGCTGCCGTTGTTGGTACAGTTCTGCACAGTGCCGCTGGGGTTGCCCTTGGACAAAGAGATGCCGCCGACAACACCGCCCACATGGGAAGCGCCTTCACTGTCGCCAGCAGTGACATCCACGTCACTGGTGCAATTGAGGACGGTACCACCGCAAAGGCTGGCCGCCACTGGCCCAATAAAGCCAGCGTAGATATCCGCATCCAAGGTGCCATCCACGTTCAGGTTGGCAACGGTGCCGCTGACACAGCCAAACAGGCCCACATAGTGGATGGCCTGCTCGCTTTCCACCTTGTCCATATCGATGGTGATGGTATGTCCTGCACCGTCAAACACGCCGGAGAAGGGAACTTCCTGGGTACCGATCCCCTCCCAGTCCTTCTGGGCGGTCAGGTCGATATCCTGGGTCAAAATGTAGTTCTTATCTGGATGTTCCGCTGCATACATCAGATCCTCAACGGAGGAGATCTGATAGGTGTTGTGGTCCAGCACCGGCTCATCGGCCGCGTGGAGCTGCAGGCCCAGCTCCGGCATACCCGCCAAGGAGCCGAACATCATAGACAAAGAAAGCAGCCCTGCAAGGGGCCTTTTTAGGTTCATTTGTACAATCATCCTTTCGCTTCTTGTGCTTTTCCTTTATTCTCTTCTGTTTTTACCTCCTTTCTAAGGGTAACACTCAGCAGGAGACAATACAATGGAATCCCAGTCATATTTGGTTAAAACTTTTGTAAAGTGGGCGACATTATTTTTTCATTTTTGTAAAAATAAAAGAGAGAATGAACAGATTTTATACATTTCATTCTGTCAAAGGAGGTGAAAAAATTCTTCCCGGCAAAGGAGAATGGGCCTGTTTGCCCATGATAGAATCCTGAATGCCACCAGTGGATCTGTGTAGAGGGCACCGTCCCGCAGATGACAAAAAGGGCGGCGTCTCAAAGAGACGCCGCCCTCAGGCAGGACAATGTATTATTTCTAAGGCAGGTTCTCCCCCATCGGCAGAACCCTATGTAAGATCGGCAAAGGTCACCGCGCGCAGCTTTTCCCGCACCAGCTGGGAGATCTCCGTGTACACCTTGCGGGTTTTGCAAGAGGCCGGGCAGGCATTGTGGGGATTGGTGCAGGTGAATTGACACTCCTCCTCCCCGGTATCCACACAGCGGCTCAGGGCATATTCCCCCATGATGCTGCACATGACATCATACAGGGTGATCTCCTCCTTGGGCCGGGCCAATTCATAGCCCCCTTGCGTGCCCTTGTAAGAATGTACAATGCCCTCCGCCACCAGTTTGCGAAGGATCTTTAGGGCGAAGCGAAGGGTGACGCCTGTCTCCTCCGAGATGGCCTTGGCGTCCATCCGCCTGCCGTTGGCGCAGAGGCAGGAAACAATCCGCACGGCGTAGTCCCCCTCCAGGGTGATGTGCATAGCTGAGCCTCCCTCTCAATTCTTGGTAATTAGTATAGACCTTTTCCCAAGTTCCGTCAAGAATTTGGGTCCGGCAAATTAATCCAAAAAGTCCTTGAGCTTCTTGCTGCGGCTGGGGTGGCGGAGCTTGCGCAGGGCCTTGGCCTCAATTTGGCGGATGCGCTCCCTGGTGACGTTGAATTCCTTTCCTACCTCCTCCAAGGTACGGCTGCGGCCATCCTCCAGGCCGAAGCGCAGGCGCAGGACCTTCTCCTCCCGCGGTGTCAGGGTGGAGAGGACCTCCCCCAGCTGCTCCCGCAACAGGGTGTGGGAGGCGGCCTCCGCCGGGGCGGGGGCGTCATCGTCGGGGATAAAGTCCCCCAGGTGGGAGTCCTCCTCCTCGCCGATGGGGGTCTCCAGAGAGACCGGCTCCTGGGACACCCGCATGATCTCCCGGACCTTATCCACAGGCATGCCCAACTCCTCGGCGATCTCCTCGGCGGAGGGCTCGTGGCCGTTCTTGTGGAGCAGCTGGCTGCTGACCTTTTTCACCTTGTTGATGGTCTCCACCATGTGTACCGGGATGCGGATGGTTCTGGCCTGGTCCGCAATGGCACGGGTGATGGCCTGGCGGATCCACCAGGTGGCATAAGTAGAAAATTTGAAGCCCTTGGTGTGGTCAAACTTTTCCACCGCCTTGATCAGGCCCAAGTTCCCCTCCTGGATCAAGTCCAAGAACTGCATGCCGCGGCCCACATAGCGCTTGGCAATGCTCACCACCAGGCGCAGGTTGGCCTCAGACAGGCGGGCACGGGCTTTTTCATCCCCCTGGCTCATGCGGGTGGCAAGATCAATCTCCTCCTCCGGGGTCAACAGAGGTACCCGGCCAATCTCCTTGAGGTAGACCTTCACCGGGTCGTCGATGCTGATGCCCTCCTGGGAGAGAGCGGTCTCCAGATCCTGGTTGTCACTCAGATCCACCAGGGGCTCCTCCTCCCCGTTCAGGGGCATATCCACAATTTCAATGTTGTTGGCATCCAGCTTTTCATAGAGATGTTCGATCTGCTCGTAGTCGAAATCCATCTCCTCCAAAGCGTCGTTGATCTCCTGGGCGGTGAGCCTTCCCTTTGCCTTGCCCTGCTCAATCAGGTCGTTGACGGTAATCTTTTTCTTTTCAGTCTCTGCCAATGTCCATGCCTCCTAATTCTTCTTAGCCTTTAGGGCGTTCATATACTCCTGCCACTGCTCCGGGGATAGCTGTGCAGCCTGTTCTGGAGTTTTTACTGTCCCATGGGACAGGATGGTATCGATATATTCCTGGGCCTGTTCCTTCTGGGTGAGAAGGCCCTCATTGGAGGTGATCAGCCAGGTGAGCCAGGAGAGCTGATCCCCGCTCAGCTCCCCGGATAGGTGGATCAATTCGATGGATTTGCCCTCCCCCAGCCGCTCCATCAGCAGGGAGAAGATCTCCCGATTCTGGCTGGTGACAAACTGCTCCGGCCGGATCCTGGCCTGGATGAAGGGGTAGTAATCCGGGTGCTTGCAGAGCAGGGCGATGAGCTTGTCCTCCGCCAGGGCATAGTGGATGTTCTGGCTGCGCTCCGGATTGGGCTTGTGGCCCGGCTGTACCTCGGAGTAGACCCGCAGATCCCGCCGTTCGCTCCTGCGCCTGCTGTTGGCCTGACGCTTGATGTTGTTTTGCACCTGGGCGGTGAGGGCCTCCTTGGAAACAGAGAGCTCATCTGCAATCTTTGAGATGTACACATCCCGCTCAATGGGGTTCTGCACCTGGGGGATGTACTGGGCAAACTCCTTGAGGAAGCTCACCCGTCCATCGGCGGTGGTCAGGTCGTACTTTTCCCGGATGCGGTTGATGGAGTGCTCAATGGCATTGGAGGCCCCCTCCAGCAGACGTTTGAAGCGCTCCGGCCCAAATTTTTTGATGTATTCATCCGGGTCTTTGGCATCCTGAACCTTGAGTACCCGCACCTTGGTACCCAGTTCCCCAAAGATGTTGATGGCCCGGGCGGCCGCCTTCTGCCCGGCGGCGTCCGAGTCGTAGGCCACAATCACCTCCTGGGCATACTGGGACATGATACGGGCCTGTTCTGCCGTCAGGGCGGTGCCCAGGGTGGCCACACAGTTGTCAAAGCCCCCCTGGTGGATGGCAATGACATCCATGTACCCCTCCGCCAGGATCAACGATTTCTCCTTGGTGTTCTTGGCGATGTTCATGGCAAAGAGGTTGCGGCTCTTTTTAAACACCGGCGTGTCGGAGGAGTTCAAATATTTTGGCCCCTGGTCGGTGAGCGCCCTGCCGCCAAAGGCGATGACGTTGCCCCGCAGGTCGATGATGGGAAACATGACCCGGTGGCGGAACAGGTCGTAGGTCCCGCTGGAGCGGCCCCTGCCCACCACAGCGGCGGCAATGAGCTCCTCCTGCCGGTAGCCCTTGCCCCTCAGGTAGTTCCCCAGCGTATCCCAACTGTTGGGGGCGTAGCCCAGGCCAAAGCGGCGGATGGTCTTGACCGACAGGCCGCGGCCCACCAGATAATCCAGCCCCTCCCGGCCCTCCGGCGTGGTAAGCTGGTGATAGAAGAAGCGGGCGCTCTCCCGGTTGATCTCCAAAATCCGGGTTTTGAGCTTTGCCATGCGGTCGTCGGCCGCATCCTCCGGCAGGGTCATACCGGCCCGCTGGGCCAGGAGCTTGACAGCCTCCAGATACTCCAGGTTTTCCGCCTTCATTAAGAAGGTGATCACATCTCCACCGGCGCCGCAGCCAAAGCAGTAGAAGGACTGGCTGTCTGGGAACACCGTGAAGGAGGGGCTCTTCTCCGAGTGGAAGGGGCACAGCCCCACCAGACGCCGCCCCGAGCGCTTGAGGTGCACATAGGAGGAGACCATCTGTTCAATGTCGCTGCGCTCCTTCAGTTCCTGCAAAAAACTTTCTGGCAGCATGGCTCTCCCTCCTCTGTGGCTGCTGTAAGATCAGGTTTAGTATGTGAAAAATTGTGGGTACGATCCCTTCCCTTTTGCGGCAATTTTGGGGCTAGCCACCCCAGGACTTGGGGATGAACAGCTCAGTGAAGACCCCTACGGCATAGCGGTCGCTCATGCCGGATATGTAGTCGCAGGCCCCCTGAGCGGGCCCCTCCTGACGGGCAATCTGGACATATTCCTGGGGCATCTGGTTCGGGTGAGTCAAAAAATACTCATACAGGCGCTTGACAATGTCCATGGCCTTGCCCTCCTCCCCCTTGGCGACGGGGTTGGTGTACACCGCCTCAAAGAGAAAGCTGCGCAGCTTGTGGTAGGCCTCCTCCACGGTGGGGGACATGCGCACATCCTCCCCGCTGTTCTGGATGATGTCCGTCAAAAAGGTGGTGATCCGCTGGCTCTTGGTCCGGCCCAGGACATATTTCAGGTCCCAGGGGATGTCGTCATCCGACAGGATCCCCGCCCGGATGGCGTCCTCAATATCGTGGTTCATGTAGGCGATCTTATCGCTGTAACGCACCACCCGGCCCTCCAGGGTTTTGGCCGGCGCACTGTGGGAGGAGTGGCAGGCAATGCCGTTGACCACCTCCCAGGTCAGGTTCAAACCCTGGCCGCCGTTCTCCAGCCGTTCCACCACCCGCACACTCTGGGCGCTGTGCTCATAGCCGTTGGGGCAGATCTCATTGAGGGCCCGCTCCCCAGCGTGGCCGAAGGGGGTGTGGCCCAGGTCGTGGCCCTGGGCAATGGCCTCAGTGAGGTCCTCATTCAGGCGCAGGGCTCGGGCCAAGGTCCGGGCAATCTGCACCACCTCCAGGGTGTGAGTCAGCCGGGTGCGGTAGTGATCCCCCTCCGGAGACAGGAACACCTGGGTCTTGTGCATGAGCCGGCGGTAGGATTTGCAGTGGATGATCCGATCCCGGTCCCGCTGGTAGACGGTGCGGATGGGGCACTCCTCAATGGGGCGCCTGCGCCCCCTGGTGCGGCTGGACAGACAGGCATAGGGGGAGAGGATCTGCTCCTCCAGCGCCTGCTGCTGTTCCCGAAAGGTCATCTGCGGCCCCTCCTTTCCCCAGGGGATCTTCCCCTCAAAATACCTGCTATCAATTATATAGCCTTTTTTTGTCCCAATTCCTTCTTTTTATTTGAAAAAATTTTTAGAACAAGCTCGGATGCTCTATGCAGTCATAGCACTCCTGCACCAGGCGGGGGGTCAAAGTCCCGGCTGAGAGCTCGTCCAGCTCTTTTTGGAGGGCGGGCACGAGATCGGTCAGCAGCAGGAGTTTCAGGTACACCCCCACCCCAAAGTCGCTCTCCAGGGTGACAGCCCGGTACTTTGGCAGCAGGTAGCTCACCTTGCCATAGAGGCTGTAGTCAAACTCCATCTCCAGCACGCTGCAGGGGGACATGACCTTTTTTCCCGCGGCCTGTATTGCCAATTTTGCCCCGTGGGAGTAGGCTCGCACCAGGCCCCCGGCCCCCAGCAGGATGCCGCCGAAGTACCGGGTCACCACCACCACAAGGTCGGTGAGGCCCTCCTTTTGCAGCACATCCAGCACGGGGACCCCGGCCGTTCCCTGAGGCTCCCCATCGTCGGAGTACCGTTTGATGCCCCCCTCCCGCAAGATGTAGGCATAGACATTGTGGTTGGCGTCCCAATGGCGGCTGCGTTTTTCCTGGATAAAGGCCAGGGCCTGCTCCTCGGTGGTCACCGGGGCGGCATAGCCAATAAAGCGGCTGCGCTTTTCGGTAAACTCGTCCCGTGCCGGTCCCAAGATGGTGGTATATTCCAAGGCACGCTCCCCCTCCCTGCTGCTGACATGGCCCAAGGTCTGGTGAAATGGAAAAGAAGGCGGTGCAGACCGATTGTTTGCACCGCCTCACGGAAATTCCGTATTTGCTTATTTTTTGCCGAACCGTCTGTTGAACCGATCCACGCGGCCGCCGCTGTCCACCAGCTTCTGTTTGCCGGTGAAGAAGGGGTGGCACTTGGAGCAGATCTCAACACGGATGTCCTTCTTGGTGGACCGGGTCTCTATAACCTCCCCACAAGCGCAGGTGATGGTTGTGGGTTCGTATTTCGGATGGATGCCCTCTTTCATTCTCATTCACCTCTTTCAGTATCCTGTCACATACTATGGAATTTTAGCACAAGATTTGATAAAATGCAAGGGGTTTTCTCCGATCCCCAAGATTTTTCTCATCGGGTGTTGCAGCTACATCAATCGACAGGGGCCATCACTGCCCCAGCAGAGGCTGCAGCGCCTGGGAGAGGCGCTCCTTGAGAGCCGCCGTCTCGGCCTCATCCCTGCCCACCAGGGAGTAGTAGATCTTGAGCTTGGGCTCCGTGCCGGAGGGCCGTGCAATCACTGTGCCGCCATTTTCCAGCTGATACTCCAACACATTGGACTTGGGCAGGTGGATGGGCGCCTCGCCCCCCTGGGTCCAGCGTTTGGAGAGTAGGTAGTCCCCGTGGCCCACCACGGCAAGGCCGCCGATCTCCTTGGGGGGATTTTCCCGCAGCTGCTCCATAATGGCCTGCATCTGCCGCATGCCGTTGGCGCCCTCAAAGGCATAGCTGTCCACGGTGTTGTAGTAGTAGCCCAGCTCCTCATACAGCTCCCGGAGCACATCCAGCAGCGTCTTGCCCTGGAGCTTGTAGTAGCTGGCCATCTCACAGATGAGCATGGAGCCGTTGACCGCATCCTTATCCCGCACAAAGGGGCCGGAGAGGTAGCCATAGCTCTCTTCAAAGCCCAGGAGGAACCGGTCCACCTCATTCTTCTGCTCCAGCAGCCCGATCTGTTCCCCGATGTATTTGAATCCAGTCAGCACATTGACCACCTGGATGCCATACTTTTCCGCCACCGCGTTGACCATGGTGGTGGTGACAATGGTTTTGACCACAATGGGATTCTCAGGCAGGGTGCCCTGCTCCGTACGGCTGCGGGCGATGTAATCGGTGAGGAGCACTCCCACCTGGTTGCCTGTGAGCAGGTGGAACGTCCCCTGATCCCGGACGGCGATGCCCACCCGGTCGCTGTCCGGGTCAGTGGCCAGCAGCAGATCCGGCTGCACCCGCTCACACAGCTCCAGCCCCTTGGCCAGGGCCTGGCGGATCTCTGGGTTGGGGTAGGGGCAGGTGGGGAAGTTGCCGTCCGGCTGCTCCTGCTCCGGCACCACAGTCACATCCGCCACGCCGATGCGGCTGAGGATCTGGCGCACACAGTAGTTCCCGGCGCCGTTGAGGGGGGTGTAGACCACCTTCAGGCCCGCCTTGGGGCAGACGCCCGGGTTCACCTGAGCGGTGAGCACCGCCTGCAGGTAGGCCTCTATGGTGTCCTGACCGATGTAGCGGACCTTTTCCTCCTGCAGGGCCTGGTCAAAATCCATGCGCAGCACATCGCGGAACAGGTCCCGCTGGTTCATCTCCTGGAGAACCGCATTGGCCCCCTTCTCTGTCAACTGGCAGCCGTCGGGGCCGTAGACCTTGTAGCCGTTGTATTTGGCCGGGTTGTGGCTGGCCGTGACCACAATGCCCGCCTGGCAGTGGAGGTGCCGCACGGCGAAGGAAAGGGCCGGCGTTGGCATGAGCTGGGGATACAGATGCACCTGCACCCCGTTGGCAGCCAACACCCGGGCGGCCTCCCGGGCAAAGAGGTCCGATTTGATGCGGCTGTCATAGGCGATGGCCACCGATGGAGCCTCATATTGCTCCAACAGATAGCAGGCCAAACCCTGGGTGGCCAGGCCCACGGTATAGATGTTCATCCGGTTGGTGCCCGCTCCCAGTACGCCCCGCAGACCGGCGGTGCCAAACTCCAGGGAGCGGTAGAAGCGGTCATAAACCTCCTCCTTCTGCCCTTGGATGGCGTGCAATTCCTCCGTCAGATCCGCATCCTGCAGCGGCTGGGCACACCAGCGCTCATATTCCTGTTGATAATCCATTCCATTCCCTCCTCAGATTGATCCGCTCTGTGCGGTCGATTTGGTGCTTTGGAAAAACTACCATTTCATAAACTACCACCATCTCCTGTGGTGGCAGCTCCTCTAGTGCAGCGCCCCCTGCCAGTTTTTCTGGATCTCCTGGCGCTGGTTCTCCACCACCTGGCGCAGTTTGGGATTGTCGGGCAGCAGGGTGTCCAGCACCTCCAGTGCCTGTTGATATTGGCCCAGGTTGTTCAGCGCCGTGGACAGGTTGATCTGCTGCACCACCCGCTCCTCCTGGGTCTTGGGCTGCTCCTTGCGGTTTTGCAGGGCCTCATAGAAGGCCTGGGCATCCCCGCTCTCGTGGTAGGCCCGGCGGATCTCCTCATTCTCCTGGGCGAAGCGGCGCTTGTGACTGGAGAGGAATTTATCCTGCAGGGCAAAAAACAACACCCACCATACGATGATCCCCAGAATGCCAATCAGCAGTGTGACCAGGTTGGGCAGACCCATCTCCCCCAGCTTGACCATGATCAAATAGCCCACCGGCAGGCCGGAGAGATAGATCAGATTCCTCGTAGCATCCCACTTTGGACGTGTCTTATTCATGACAATACTCCTTTTTTCTCTCGAGATATTCCAACTCCTCCAGGAGGGTATCAAAATCTTCAAAACTTTTGGGAAGAACAATGCTCCGATTCCCCGTCTTGGCAAATTGACAGTACACCCGGCAGGCCATGGGGCCGCGCCTGATGCGCCTGACGGTGCGGACCTCGTCGCCGCACTCCTCCAACAGATCCAACAGTTCCTGGTCCTCCGGCTCCTCCTGGAGGGAGGGGAGCACCTTGCTCCGCTGGAAGGTGTCCACAACCCAGTTTAAAATCTGTCCCTCTGTTCCGCCTCCCGACCAGGTACCTTTGCCCTGGCGTCTGAGGCGGATGGTGGCCAGGCGGTCGAAGTCCAGAGCGTAGAGCCTGCCCCGGTTGTCCCGAAAGAAGGCCAGGGTCATGGCGTGGGACCGGAGCCCCGTCCACCGGGCAAACAGCACCAGACTGATGGTCAGCAGAAACACCAGGATTGTCATCCCTATCATGGTCAGCTGGGAGCGGTCCCGCCCGGCAACCAGGGCGACTGCCCCTGTTGCACCAATGGTCAGCAACACCGCCACAAGGGGATAGACCAGTCGCCGCCTCCGATAGGTGCGGCTCACCGGGCCCCTTCCGCGGCAGGTCCACAGGAACACAGGGTATATCTGATCGAGGGAGGGATCCTCCTGTGCGGGATGGATCCCCTTCACAAAAGGAGTCCTTTTCTCAGGCCTGCGCCGGAACAGGAGCACCAGGGATACCGCCAGTGCCAACAGGACCAATGTCAGGCAGAGCCACCACATCTTGGTCAGAGCCCGGCCAGAGCCCAGAAATTCTCCCCCTACAAAGGCCACAATGGCCAAAAAGAACAGGCCGACAACCAGCAGCACAATGGCAAATATCTTGCGAACCAGACAGGACGCCCCCTCTCCTCCACCCCCAGGGATTTTTCTCTTCGATCCCCGGGGTGGGAACACACCTTCCCCACCGGTCGGGAAAACCTGAGTCTATTATAACATAAAAGAAGGCTCGTGAGAGCCGATTCCTCTAAATGTTACAATGTTCTCTCAGGCGTCCGATGAAAAAGCTTTGCTTTTGAATCGGTCAACGCCGTGAGGTTATTATAACATAAAAAATAGGCCCGTAGGGCCATTTCCTTAAAATGTTTCAACGTTCTCTCAGGCGTCCGATGCAAAAGCGCTGCTTTTGCATTGGTCAACGCCGTGAGGTTGTTATAACATAGAAAAGCCCCGAAGGGGCGATTCCTTGAAATGTTTCAACGTTCTCTCAGGCGTCCGATGGAAAAGCTTTGCTTTTGCATCGGCTAACGCCGTGAGGTTGTTCTAACATAAAAATAGGTCTGCAATGCCGATCCCCTGAAAAGTTTCTGCCTGCCACTGGGGCCTTGTCCTACGTCCTCACATTATGCCGGGGATAAAAATGCCGCCACCGGCATTAATGCGGCGGTGGCGGCACAGGAAGCAACTATTCCGAATCGACACAGGCCCGGTCCTCAATGACCCGGTGGACAAACTCCTTGACTTGCACATGGGCCGGGTGGTCCTGATAGACCGCCAGGGCCTGACGGTCCTCCAGCAGGGAGTAGAGGGAGACGTCATAGGTATTTTTCTCATTGAAGTTGATCCCCACGTGGGCCTCCAAAAGGCCGGGCACCACCCCGACCAGGGCCTCCAAGCGGCGCTTCATCTCCTGGGCGTTCTCCAGTTTGGTGTGACCCAGGGCCTGATCCTTGAGCTTCCAACAGATGATGTGTGTAACCATGTTTGCATTCATCCTTTCTATGGGGTCTCGGGGCCTAGTCCTGGCCCCAATATTTCCGGTCCAGGGAGCGGTACTGCAGGGCCTCCGCCACGTGGGAACGGCTCACAGTTTCACTCCCATCCAAATCTGCAATGGTGCGGGCCACTTTGAGGATCCGGTCATAGCCCCGGGCCGAGAGGCCCATGGCGTCAAAGGCCCGCTGCAACAGCGTACGGGCCTCTGGCTGCAGCACGCAGTGGGTCTGGAGCAGGGCGGGGGTCAGTTGGGCGTTGCAGGTGATCCCGGTACCCCGGTAGCGCTCCTGCTGGACAGCCCTGGCCCGGCAGACCCGTTGCCGGATCTGTGCGCTGCCCTCCTGGGGCAGGTTGGAGGCCAGATCCCGAAATTCCACGGGAGAGAGCTCCACATGGATGTCAATCCGATCCAGCAGAGGGCCAGAGATCCGCCCCAGATACCGGGTGATCTGGTTTGGCGTACAGCTGCAGGACTTGGTGGGGTGGTTGTGATACCCACAGGGGCAGGGGTTCATGGCGCAGACCAGCATCACTTGGCTGGGATAGGTCACCCGTGCCGATGCCCGGGAGATACAGACCCGCCCGTCCTCCAGGGGCTGGCGCAGCACCTCCATGGTGTTGCGGGGGAACTCGGGCAGCTCATCCAAAAACAGCACCCCATGGTTGGCCAGGGAGATTTCCCCCGGCCGCGGGTTGGACCCTCCCCCTGTGAGGCCCGCCGGAGAGACAGTGTGGTGGGGGGACCGGAAGGGCCTGTGGGTGACCAGGGCCTCCCCCGGAGGAAGGAGCCCCGCCGCTGAATAGATTTTGGTGGTCTCCACCGCCTCTTCAAAGGTCATGGGCGGCAGAATGGTGGGCAGGCGTTTTGCCAGCATGCTCTTGCCTGTGCCAGGGAAACCCACCATCAGCAGGTTGTGGGAGCCTGCAGCGGCCACTTCCAGAGCTCGCTTGGCCTCAAACTGGCCCTTGACCTCCAAAAAGTCCACGGCAAAGTCCACTTCCTCCTCCTGGGAGAAGGGGGTGGCCGCCTGGGGCGCAAGGGCCTTTTTGCCGGTCAGATGATCCAGCAGCTGGGTCACGTGGGTGACGGGATAGACCGACAGCCCCTCCACCACTGCCGCCTCCCGGGCGTTGGCGGCGGGGACGTAGAACTCCCGCGCCCCCCGCTCCCTGGCGAGCAGCGCCATGGAGAGCACGCCGTTGACCGGACGCACCTCCCCAGAGAGGGACAACTCTCCCACAAAAGCCCGGCCCAGGGGAGAAAAATCGCACTGCCCACTGGAAAGCAGCAGGCCCAACAGAATGGGCAGGTCATAGAGGGGCCCCACCTTGCGCACGTCCGCCGGAGCCAGGTTGACCACAATCTTCTGTTGGGGGAAGGTGAAGCCGCAGTTCTTGATGGCCGAGCGGACCCGATCTCGGGCCTCCTTGATGGCAATATCCGGCAGGCCCACAATGTCAAAGGCGGGCAGCCCCCGTGAGAGATCCACTTCCACCGACACAGGGAAGGCATCTACCCCCAATAGGCCCATGCTGCGCAATGATACAAACACGGCCGTTCCCCCTTTCTGTAAGATCCGGTACCATTATACCCTTGTTTCCAGTGTATTTGCAACTGGTCTGGAAGCAAATTCCTGTGACAAGGGAGGGATCCACCTGCCCCTCCCGCTACTTTTCTTAAAATTGCCGATCCAGTGCCCATGGGGCAGGCTCTCCTCAGCCCTTTAACTGAGCCATTTCCTCACCTGCCAGCTGGTGTTCGTAGGCCTCCAGCAACTGGGAACCCCTGGGAAAGAGGACGAGGATATCCCGGGGCAGCGGGGAGCACACCTGGAGAAGCTGGCCGGTGACGGGGTGCTGGAACCGGACCCACCGGCAGTGCAGGGCCTGGCGCTCCAGCAGGGACCGGTCCCCGCCGTAGAGAGGATCCCCCGCCAGAGGGTGTCCCAGGTGGGCCATGTGGACCCGGATCTGGTGGGTGCGGCCGGTCTCCAGATGGAAGACCACCAGGGTACAATCTGTTCCCCGCTCCAACACCCGATAGTGGGTGACGGACGGCTGGCCCTCTGGGGAGACAGTGCGCTTCATACGGTCCGGCGCCTCCCGGGCGATGGGGGCGTCCACCGTGCCCTGGTCCGGCTCCAGAATTCCCTGGACCACCCCCACATACTCCTTCTGAAAGTTCCCTGCGAGCACCCCAGCCACATACTGATTTTTTGCCACCAGCACCGTGCCGGTGGTATCCCGATCCAGGCGATTCAGCGCTCGGAAGGCGCAGGCCTCCCCCTGCTGCGCCATGTGGGCGGCAAAGACGTGGGCCAATGTTCGTCCCTGCCAGGCCCGGCAGGGGTGAATCGCCATGCCGCTGGGCTTGTCAAAGACCAGCAGGTCCCCGTCCTCATAGAGGATGGGGACCATCTCCCCGCCGGGGATGACAGGCGGGGCATCCTCCCGGAAGGTGATACACAGCAGATCCCCCTCCTGGAGCAGGTCCACAGTTCGGGCGTGGGTCCCATTGAGAAGGATCCCATCCGCCTCCTTTTTTAACCGGGCCATGGCGCGGGTGGAGTATCCCCGCTGCCGCAGGAACTCCTTGATCATGCGGCCCTGATCCTCCCGATGGATGGGATAGCGGTACACCCTCACAGATTCTTCCTCCTCTCCAGCCAGGCCTTATGGCATCTCATCCAATACAAATTGTCATCAGCATCAATAATAATCCAATTGGTTTATTTTAGGGAACGATTTTAGCAGTCTCTACCTGTCAACAGCGAAAATATGACACGGGAGAACCCCGATCAAAAGAGGGGCCCGGCGATACGACCGGGCAAATTTGCCTGTGCGAAGTCAATAGGTGGCACTTCCCTCGCTGGTATCTCAAAAGGAGGTGGGACGCTCGCCAGCCTCTTCTCATTTCCTTGAGCGACAAGGGATAGAGGGGCAGCATCATCTCCAAGAATCATCCGTCCATACGGTGGACGGTTTCGTTACGCCCCTCCTGTGGGTGCCCCATCGGTTACTCTGATAACAGTGGGTCTTCCCGCAACCCAAAGCATCCTACAGCGGCCATTGGCATGGCCTGACGGCAAATTTCAATACAAATAGGATAATATATCTAATTTTATCCTATTTTAATATTCCTGACAGACCAATATCAGCAGCGCCCCCTCTGCCAGAGAGATGCGGGCCGTTGGAGCAGCAAAGTGGTTGCTCACCCCCAGTGGGAAGGTGTTGGTCAGTTCCCCCTGCTCCAGAGGATATTGCACCCCCTGCAGGGTCAGGCCCCGAACCTGCTCCGAATAGGCAAAGACAGAGAGGGTACACCCCTCCTGCCGCGGCAGTTCCAAGGATCCACCCCCCAGCAGAAAGGTCCCCCACTGGTCCGGGGCCTGGAGGGTGCCAGACGCCCCGTGGCAGAAGAGGTAATAGAGGGTTTGGAGGGCCGCCACCGTGTGGTCCAGCCTTCCCCCCACCATTCCGGCCAGGGTAAAGGAGCGGTAGCCCTGCTCCAGGGCCCACTTGACCGCCAACATGGCGTCCGTGTCATCCTTCTCCACCGGGTAGGTGTACACCGGCACCCCAGAGGGCACCGTGCCAGAATCAAAGTCCCCTATGGCAAGGTCGGGGCTCCGGCCGGCACGCAGAAGGTGGCGGCATCCTCCATCGGCGCCGATGCAAAAGTCGTGGCGGTCCGCCAGGGCCTTGAGCCATCCCATGTCCTCCAAGGGGGCCGCCCCCACAATGAGACACCGTTTGTTGGCGAGAAGTTTCATCATAGCTCCCACTCCTTGATCTGTTTGGCCGTCTCATACATGGTGCAGTAGCTCTCATGGCGGGAGGGGGCAATTTTCCCCTCCGCCAGGGCCTGGAGGACGGTGCAGCCCTTTTCGCAGGTGTGGGAGCAGCCGGTAAAGCGGCACTCCCCCAAGTAGGGAGCAAATTCCGGGAAGCAGTATTGGAGCTGATCCTTGAGAATGACCTCGTACCGCTCCAGCTCCACGGCAGAAAAACCAGGGGTGTCCGCCACATACCCATCAAACAGCTGGAACAGCTCCACATGGCGAGTGGTATGCCGGCCCCGGCCCAACTTCTGGCTGGTCTCGCCGGTTTTGATCTGCAATGAGGGGGAAAGGACATTGAGCAGGCTGGATTTACCCACGCCAGTGTTGCCGGAGAAGGCGCTGATCTTGCCCGCAAACAGGGGAATCAGGGCCTGGGCCCCCTCCCCGGTCTGGTTGTTCACATTGTAGACGGGGATCCCCGCCAGTTGGTAGATTCGGTTGAGAGTGTCCGGCGCACCCAGGTCGCACTTGGTCACCACCAAGATGGGCTGGATCTCCTTGTGGAGCGCAATGGCGATCATCTTATCCAACACCAACAGGTTGGGGGACGGGTCCGCCACAGAGGTGACCAGAAACAGTTGATCCAGATTGGCCAGGGGTGGGCGCACCAGAACATTTTTGCGGGGTGCAATGTCTACCACATAGCCCTTGCCCGGTTCCGTGGGCTCCACTGTCACCCGGTCCCCCACACAGGGGGAGATTTTCTCCTTGCGAAATAGGCCTCTGGCACGGCACTCCAACTCCTCCTGGGGTGTCTGGACATAGTAAAAACCGCCGGTGGCCTTGCGGATCAGGCCTTGTTGCTGCATCGTCTGCTGTTCCCACCTTTCGAATGCGGCAAGGAGGCCGCCTCCTCTGGCCATTCCAGGGGCGGGGCCTCCTTGTTGATTTTTTGTTTGAATTGGCGCAGAGGGCACAGGCCCACCTACTGAATACTGACGTTGCTCACTCGACCACTGTCAAAGTCCACCGTGCAGGAGCCCCTGCGCTGGTTGTCAATATAGATCTCCACTGTCTGCTGACCGGAGCCAGTTAGGGTGAAGGTCGCACGGCTGGGATCGGTCAGATTGATACCTGTGTTCTGACCGTTCCAGCGCACATAGGCCGTAGAGCCCTCCTGGACATACTGGGACAGATCCAGACGGAAGGTGACCGTCTGCTCGTCGGATGTTTCCGCCGGGTCAACCGTAAAGTTTCCGTTGCTAAAATTGATCGTACAAGTGGCGATCAACTGATTCTCACTTGTATAGACCCGGAAGGTATAGGTACCGGTCTCTGAAGACGGAGCGGTCATTGTCAAATCAACCTTGATGTTCTCTCCGTTGGAATTGTCCACCGTTGCTGATACATTGAAGGCGTCGCTATCCTTGCTGATTCTAACATCGGTGGAATTCATGGAGGCATACCGCTCAATGTGCTCGATTTGACCGGTGAATGTTTTTTCCGCACCACTGCCGTCGGAGACAGTCAAAATAACAGTATTGCCAGCGGTAACACGAGAGCCATAAGCAATGCTTTGACCAATGACTGTACCCTGTGCCTCCTCGCTCTGCACCACCTCCGTTTGAACCAGTAGGCCCATATTCCGTAGGATCTCGGTGGCCTCCTCAATCGAGAAGCCTTTTAACTCCGGCATTGTTGCAGTAGTGACCACAGGCCCTGCGCTGACAATGATGGTGACAATCTTATCCTCCGGAATGGCCTCGCCCTCCTCGGGGTTGGTGCGGATGACATAGCCCTTGGCAACGGTGTTGCTGTTCATGGTCTCCTCCCGCACGGTGCAGCCCATATCCTCCAGGGCCTGTCTGGCCACGCTGTACTCCTCACCGGCCAGATCCGGCATCACCGCGGTCTCTGAGGGGCCTTTGCTCACCCGGATACGGATCACCGAGCCCTCCTTGACCTTGGAGCCAGGGGATGGGTTCTGGTAGAAAATCTTGCCCTCCTCATACTCCTCGTTGTACTCGGTGGACTCCACCTTGATGTTGAACTGGTCCATGATCTCCGAGTTGTTCTGGATGTCAGTGTAAAACTGGCCCACCAGCTCCGGGGCCGGCAGGTCCTGGGTGCTGGAGAAGGGCTTGATGATGGTGATGATGCTCACCACAAACAGGATGGTAGCCAGCACCGCCGCCACCAGCACGCCGGTCATAACGGGAATCAGGGGGGCCTTTTCCGCCACGGCCTCGCCGCCCTTTTTATCCTGGAAGCGGTGGTTCATCTTGTCAATGATGCTGGTATACCGCTTCTGTTCCTCCTCCTGAGGCTCCGCCAGATATTGGTAGGCAAAGTGGATGGAGGGGTTCTTTTTAAACTCATCGATGTCCTGGAGCATCTCTGCGGCGGACTGATAGCGCTTGGCGGGATCCTTCTGCATGGCCCGCATGGTGATCTCCTCCAGGGCCTCCGGGATCTCCGGGTTGATCTCCCGGGGAAGCAGCGGCTGGGACTGGATCTGTTTGAGGGCCACAGAGACGGGGGAATCCGCCTCAAAGGGCAGCCGGCCGGTGAGCATCTCAAAGAGCATGATGCCCACGGAGTAGATGTCCGTCTTTTCATCGGTGTCCCCACCACAGGCCTGCTCTGGGCTGATGTAGTGGACGGAGCCAATGGCGCTCTGGGTCAGGGTGCGCTGCTCACTGCGGGACATGCGGGCAATGCCAAAATCCATGACCTTGATGGTCCCGTCAGACAGAAGCATGATATTCTGGGGCTTGATGTCCCGGTGGACCACACCCCGGTCGTGGGCGTGCTGCAGAGCCCGCAGGATCTGCACCGTGAAGTGCACGGCCTCCTTCCAGGTGAGCACGTGCTGCTGGTCGATGTAGTCCTTGAGGGTGACGCCGTCGATGTACTCCATGACAATGGCCGGGAGCTTTTCAGAAAAGCTCACATCGTAGACCTTGACAATGTTGGGGTGGTTAAGCAGGGCGATGGCCTTGGACTCGTTGCGGAAGCGGCGCAGGAACTCCTCGTTCTCCAAAAACTCCTCCCGCAGGATCTTTACCGCCACCATGCGGTTTTCCACCACATCCCGGGCCCGGTAGACATTGGCCATACCACCTACGCCGATGAGCTCCAAAATCTCATAGCGGCCATCAATTTTTTTCCCAATATATTTACCCATCTGCATCCTCCCTACACGCGCTGCGTCATCAGAACAACGGTGATGTTGTCCATGCCACCCTGCTGATTTGCAAAGTCAATGAGCTGCTGGGGCGAACCCGCCTGTATGCAGGCTTCCACCAGCTCGGTCATATCCTGTTCAAAGTAGTTGGACAGGCCATCGCTGCACAGCAAGACCCGGTCGGTCTCCTGGACGGCAAATTGATCAAAATCCACATCCACCGTGGGGTCCACCCCCAGAGCTCGGGTGATGTAGTGTTTTTGGGGGTGGATCCGGGCCTCATCCTCGGTGATCTCCCCCCGGTCCACCATGGACTGGACGACGGAGTGATCCTTGGTCAAGGGGATCTGCCTGCCCCCGGAGAAGAGGTAGATCCTGCTGTCCCCCACATGGGCGACAAAGAGCTGATTTCCCCGCAACACTGCAACCGCCGCAGTGGTACCCATCCCCCGCAGATCCTCCTCCTGTTGGGAGCGCTCGTGGATGGTGCTGTTGGCCGCCAGTAGGGCGGAGGTCAGGGTGGTCTGAATGGCCGCATCGCTCATCTCCCACTGGAGGTTGCGCTGCAGGGTGTAGTCCACCAGATCTGCCGCCAGGGCACTGGCCACATCCCCCGACTGCACGCCCCCCATGCCATCGTAGACGGCCCCATATCCAAAGGAGGGGCCCAGCACTTGGGAACGGCAAATGTCCTCATTGTGCTCCCGCACCAGACCGATGTCGGTCATGCTCAAGATGTTCATCAAACCTTCGTCCTTCCTGTATCTCGCCGCAGCTGCCCACAGGCAGCATTGATATCTGAACCCAGCTCCCGGCGCACGGTGGCGTTGATCTGCAGGTTCTCCAGCAGCTTTTGAAACCGCTCCACAGCCTGCCGGCTGCTGCGGGAAAAACCGGTCTCCTTCACCTGGTTGACAGGGATCAGGTTGACGTGACAGATAAAGCCCTTGAGGAGGTCCGCCAGAGCCTTGGCATCCTCCGGGGAGTCGTTGACCCCCTCGATGAGGGCATATTCAAAGGAGATGCGCCGCCCAGTCCTGGCAAAATAGCGCTTACACACATCCAACAGCGCCTCAATGTGCCAGCGGTTGTTCACCGGCATGATCTGGCTGCGTTTTTCATTGTCTGTGGCATGCAGGGAGATGGACAGGGTCAGGGGCAAATTTTCTTCCATAAGCCGCTCAATGCGGTCCACCAGTCCACAGGTGGAGAGAGAGACATGGCGCAAACTCAAATTTAACCCATCCTTGTGGGAGAGAAGCTTCAAAAAGCGCAGGACGTTGTCATAGTTGTCCAGGGGCTCCCCAATGCCCATGAGCACCAGGGAGGAGATTTTGCGCCCACTGTCCCTCGCGGCGGTGTAGACCTCGTCCAGCATTTCAGCGGGCGTCAGGTTGCGCACCAGCCCGCCCAGAGTGGAGGCGCAGAACTTACAGCCCATCCGGCAGCCCACCTGGGTGGAGATGCACAGGCTGTCCCCGTGCTTGTAGCGCATGAGCACGCTCTCCACACAGTTGCCATCCTCCAGGCCGAAGAGATATTTGACCGTCTCATCCAATTGGGATTGGAGCTTGCGCTCCACCGTGAGGCGGTTGATGTGACAGAGCTCCTCCAGGCGCTGCTGCAGAACTTTGGGCAGGTTGGTCATCTCCTCAAAGGAGAGCACCTGCTTTTGATGCAGCCAGGCAAAGAGCTGCCCGGCCCGATATTTGGGGAGTCCCTCCCGGGCCATCAGGTCCTGGAGCTCCTCCAGCGTCATACTTTTGATGTCAAGCTGTTGCAACGTCTCACCACTTTTTTTGCAGTCTGGCCAAGAAAAAGCCGTCAGACCCCTGCACATCAGGGAAAAAGGTCCGCTGATACCCCTCCCCCATCTCCTGGGGCAGGGGACATGGCACAAGCTCCGGCATCTCCTGAAGCAGGCGGGCCACCACCTGTTCGTTCTCTGCCGGGTTCAAGGTGCAGGTAGAATACACCAAGATTCCACCCTTTTTTAAGTAGTTTGAGGAAGTTTGCAGGATTTTATACTGGATCTCCGGGAACTCCTGCAAAAACTCCTGGGGCTTATATTTGATCTCCGGCTTGCGCCGGATGATACCCAGTCCAGAACAGGGCACGTCGCACAGGACCCGGTCGAAGAGGCCAAACTCCGGCCGGAAGATGGCGCCATCGTTCCCCTGGACAGAAATGTTTTGAATGCCCAACCGTCTGGCGGAGGCCGTGATGAGAGGGAGCTTGTTCTCATGGAGGTCGCAGGCGAGAATCTCCCCGGTGTTCTCCATGTACTGGGCCGCCGTCAACGTCTTTCCGCCAGGGGCGGCACAGACGTCCAACAACCGCTCCCCAGGCTTTGGCTCCAACGCCCGCACACAAAACTGGGAGGCCTGGTCCTGGATGTGGAAGAGCCCCTCTTGGAAGGGGGAAAGGCGCTCAAAGGAACCGGTCTTTTCCACCTGGATGCAGCCATCGGGCTCCATCAGCCGGCCCTGAATCCCCGCCTCTTCCAGCCGGCGCAACAGGTCCTGGGCAGTGGTGCGCAGAGTGTTGGCCCGCAGATAGACCGGTGGGCGTCCCAGGGAGCTCTGCAAAATCTGCTCCGCGCGGGCCTCCCCATAGCTCCGGATCCAGTGGCGGATGAGCCACTGGGGGCAGGAGTACGCCAGGGAGAGGCGTCCCGTCGGATCCTCCGGCAGTTTGGGCAGGGGTTTGTTCTGGCGCAGGACATTGCGCAGGATCCCGTTGACAAACCCTGCGGCTCGGGGCACCTTCATGGTGCGGGTGAGGTTGACCCCCTCATCCACCGCTGCATGGTCCGGCACCCGATCCATATAGTAGAGTTGATAGAGGGTGATCCGCAGGATGGACCGCACCGCCGGAGAGAGTTTCTCCAACGGTTGGCGGGAAAACCGGGTCAAAATGGCATCCAGAGTGAGGACCCGCTCCAGGGCGCCATAGAAAAGAGCGCCGGCAAAGGCGGCATCCTGGCCCTGCAGACCCGCCCTGCGGCAGAGCTGATCCAGAATCAAATTGGAATAGGCTCCCTGATCCAGCACCTTCTGCAGGGCCACTGCAGCCACCTGGCGGGGGGAGCGGTGTAACTCAGTCATTTCTTCTCCTGCCAAAGAGGGCGATGAGGCGCAGCAGCTGGGCTAGGGAGACAATCAGTGCCGCCACATAGGTCAGCGCCGCCGCAGAGAGGACCTTTTTTGCACCGTCCAATTCGTCATTATAGAGTATACCCTCTGTGTCAAGAATTTTCAAGGCGCGGGAACTGGCATTGAACTCCACCGGCAGGGTCACCAGCTGGAAGAGGGCCATGGTGCTGTAGAGAATGATGCCCACATACACCAGCCCCAACAGATCCAACAGAAAGCCAAACAGCACCAGGGGAATGGCCAACTGGGAGCCGATGTTGGTGATGGGGATCAGGGCGGCGCGCAGCTTGATGGGGCTGTACCCCTCTGCATACTGCAGGGCGTGGCCTGTCTCATGGGCGGCAACGCCGATGGCCGCAATGGAGGTGTTGTTGTAGACGCTGTCGGACAGGCGCACCACATTGGTGCGGGGATCATAGTGGTCGCTGAGCTTACCGGAGACATGCTCAATGCGCACATCATACAGGCCATTGCGGTCCAAAATAGCCCGGGCCGCCTGGGCGCCGGTCATGCGTGAGCCGCTGTAGACCTGGGAATAGCGGTTAAACGTGCTCTGCACCTTGAACTGGGCAAAGAGGGCCAGCAACAACGCCGGCAGCACCAGATAGAGGTACAGCGGGTCAAAGTAGTAGAACAAGGCAAACTCCTCCTTCACACATTGACAAGAAGATAGGATCAGTTTAAACAAAAAATTTGAAGGGACTGTGAACGGCGCCTTTTATTTTTCCTAAGATTGCCTTTCAAAAGGCAGGGCGCCGGGGTTTTGCAGGTGCAAGCTGCCCCTACTGCCCCAAAAAGGTCCCCTTTTCCACCGGATGGCCCCGGAGAAAATCTCTGCTGGCCATGGGTTTGGACCCCTCCAGCTGGACCCGCTCCAGCGCCAGGGCGCCCTGTCCGCAGGCGACAACAAGGCGCTCCCCGCTCTCCAACACCTGGCCCGGCTCCCCCTTTTTCCAGTCTGCCAGGGGGCTGGTGGCCAGAACCTTCAGGAGCTTTCCATGGAGGGTGGTGCGGGCCACCGGCCAGGGGTTCATCCCCCGCACCAGGTTGTGGAGCGCCTGGGCAGACTGGGTAAAGTCCATCCGAGCCATCTCCTTGGTGAGCATGGGGGCATGGGTGGCCAGGGCCTCCTCCTGGGGACGGGGCTGGATGGTACCGGCCTGCACCTGATCCAGGGTCTCCAGCAGCAGCTGGGCCCCCAGGTCCGCCAGCCGGTCAAAGAGCTCCCCGGCGGTCTCCTGCTCCCCCACAGGGGTGGTGCGGGTGAGGAGGATGTCGCCGGTGTCCATCCCCACATCCATATACATGGTGGTCACGCCGCCCACCGGGTCCCCGTTGAGGACCGTCCACTGGATGGGCGCTGCACCCCGATATTTGGGCAGCAGGGAGCCATGGACGTTGATGCAGCCCTTTGGCGGCAGCTCCAAAATGGATTTGGGCAAAATTTTTCCATAGGCCACCACCACCAGGGCGTCTGGCGCCAGGCTCTCCAGCAGCTCCAGCACCTCAGGGGTGCGCACGGAGGCGGGCTGATACACGGGGATGCCATGTTCCTGGGCCAGGACCTTCACTGGAGGCGGCGTGAGCTTGTAGCCCCGCCCCTTGGGCTTGTCCGGCTGGGAGAACACCGCCAAAACCTCATGTTTCCCCTGCTGCAGAAGGGCCTGCAGGGAGACCTGTGCAAACTCTGGTGTTCCCATAAAGACCAATTTCATGCTCCAAACCTCCTTCAATCTGCTGTGACCCCATACAGCGGGGCAACATTGGGCCGCCTACCAGCCCGAAATTCCACCAATTGCTCCAACCTTTGGAGAGGAATTATCTTCTGCGCCGGCGGCGCAGCTCCTCCCGGGTGAGCAGGTGGGTCATACGGTCCTTAAAGAGAACCCCCTCCAGGTGATCGATCTCATGGCAGAAGGCCCGGGCCAACAGGTCCTCCCCCTCAATCTCAAACGCATTGCCATTGCGGTCCTGAGCCTGGACCTTCACCCACTGGGGGCGCACCACCAGGCCGTACTCCCCAGGGCTGGAGAGGCACCCCTCGCTGTCCTCCACCGCGCCGCGGGTGTCCACAATGCGGGGATTCACCAGCTCAATGAGGCCCTCCCCCACGTCCACCACCACGGCCCGGCGCAGCACGCCCACCTGAACGGCCGCAAGGCCGGCGCCGTCCTCCTGGTACATGGTTTCGGCCATGTCGTCCAACAGCTGCCAGAGGCGGGGGTTAAAATCCGTCACCTCCCGGCTCCGTTTCCGCAGAATGGGGTCCTGCTCATTGAGCACCATACGCAATGCCATCTTGTTACCTCTCCTTTTTCCTTTGGGGCGGTGGGTGGGAACCAGCCGCACGTGAACTTTCTGACTCATGGTGTTACATCTTTCCATCAAAATTCAAATCCGCGTAGACGGATACCTCCCGAAAGGCCTTCTGCTGATAGTATTCCCGCAAAACCTGGGAGAGCAGCGCCCGGAAGGGGGCCGTGTTGCGGCACTTAATGACCAATTTATACCGGAACTTGCCGCTGATGCGGTAGATGGCTGGCCGGCAGACATCCAAAATCCGCAGTGGAATCTGGGGGTACTCCCGCTGGGCCGTCTGGGCCAAAGTCCGGCTGAACCAGTGGGCAGCCTGGTGGGCCTTTTCCTCCACCACCCCGGCAAACCCCACGCAGCAGATGGTGCAGAAGGGCGGGTACAGGTTCAGCCTGCGGGTCCCAATCTCCATCTGATAGAAGGCCTCATAGTCCTGGATGCAGGCCTGGGCGATCACCGGGTTCTCAGGCGAAAAGGTCTGGATCAGCGCCCGCCCCGGCAAATTTCCCCTGCCGCAGCGGCCCACCACCTGGGTCAGGAGGCTGAAGGCCCGCTCGTATCCCCGGAAGTCGTCGGCGTAGAGAGCCTGGTCAATGGCCACCACGCCAACCAAGGTCACATTGGCAAAATCCAGCCCCTTGGCCACCATCTGGGTACCCACCATCATGTCATATTCCCCGGCGGCAAAGCGGGCAAACTGCTTTTCGTGGGCATAGCGGGACATGGTGGTGTCCGCGTCCATCCGCAGGATCTTTGCCTGGGGGAACTGCTCCTGGAGCAGTTCCTGGAGCTTTTGGGTCCCCACCCCGCTGTGGCGGATGTAGCTGCTGCCGCAGAGGGGGCACTCATCCTTCAGCTCCCGGGTATAGCCGCAGTAGTGACACATGAGCTGGCCGTTGGCCGCGTGATAGGTCAGGGGGATGGAGCAGTTGGGGCAGCTGGCCACCTGGCCGCACATGGAACACTGCACCACCGTGCTGTAGCCCCTGCGGTTGAGCAGCAGAATGGACTGCTGCCTGTGCTCCAAGTTGTAATAGAGTTCTGCCAGAAGGGGCTCGCTGAGGATCGCTCCCTTGGGTTGGCTGCCCATATCGATGACATACACATCCGGGAGCTTGGATCCGGTGAACCGCTCCGGCAGGGTCACCAGCTGGTACCGGCCCTCCTTGGCCAGATAGAAACTCTCCACACTGGGGGTGGCGGAGGCCAGCACCAGGTGGGCGTGGTGGTAGCGCACCCGCAAACGGGCCACATCCCTGGCATGGAACCGGGGGGCCGATTCGGACTGATAGGTGTGCTCCTGCTCCTCATCCATTACAATCAGGCCCAGCCGGTCCAACGGGGCAAAGACGGCGGAGCGGGTGCCCACCACAATATCCGCCTGTCCCTGGCGGATCCGCTGCCACTCATCCGCGCGCTCCCCCAGGGACAGGCCGCTGTGGAGCACTGCCACCCGGCGGCCAAAGCGCTGGTGAAACCGCTGGATGGTCTGGGGTGTCAGGGCAATCTCCGGCACCATTACCAAAGCCTGCTGCCCCTTTTGCAGCACATGTTCGATGAGTTTTAAAAACACCTGGGTCTTGCCGCTGCCTGTGACCCCAAACAGCAGGGAGACCCCGCCTGCCTGCCGGTCATTCTCCGCCCGCAGGGCCAGGTAGGCCCGCTGCTGCTGCTCAGAGAGGGCGGGCGGCTCCTGCTGGCCCGGAGAAACCTGCTCATAGGGGTTGCGGTAGATGACCCGCTGGTAGTATTCGGCACAGCCCTTTTCCACCAGTTTGTCCACCACCCCCTTGGTGACAGCGGCAAAGTAGCAGGTCTCCTTCAATGAGGCCCCGCCCACCTGCTGGAGGAAGTCATACACCTTCTCCTGCTTGGGGGTGAGTTTCTCCGGCTCCTCCCCGGTCAAGCGCACCATGGTGAGCTTTTCGTCCTGGACCCGGCGGCGCACCTGCTCCCCCGTGGTCAAAAAGCCCTTCTCCACCAGGCGCTGGAGAGGGGGGGCATCCCGCTGGAGCCCCAAATTTTTCACCAGTTGCAGCTCCGGGACCGGGGTTCTCTTCCTGCGGAAAAATTCCACCAGCTGCCCCTCCACCTCCGGAAGGTCCTGTGGGTCCGCCGGCAGCGGATCCACCAGCTGATAGGTCCGCTCCAAATTCACCCCGATTCCCGCTGGAAGCAGCACCCGCAGCGCCTCAAAATAGGTGCAGAAGGTCCGCTCCTTGAGAAACTGGAGGATCTGTAGCATCTCCTGGGAGAGGATGGGCGTTGTGTCCACCACGGAGCAGAGGGGTTTGAGCTCCTGCATCTGGCTCTCCCCCAGCTCCACCACCAGGCCGATGCGCCGGCGGTTGCCGCCGCCAAAGGGCACCACCACCCGGCAGCCGGGTTGAGCCAGCGCCTGGAGGGATGGGGGAATCTGATAGTCAAACAGCGCATCGAAGGAGTAGGCGGCCTTTTCCACAGCCACCCGGGCAACCAGGTTCAAAGGGACTCCTCCTTCTTCGATGGGTGAGATGGATCGCTTCTGTTGCGAAAAAATACGGCGGAAAGGGGATCTTACTGCCCCTGTTTATCCCGCCAGCAGGCGGCGCACCGGTCCAACAGCCGGTCGGCCACCTCCTCCTTGGTGAGCAGGGGGAGCTCCTCCTGGCCCTGGTCGCTCAGGATGGTGACCAGGTTGGTGTCCGTACCAAAGCCGGCTCCCGCCTGGCGCAGGCTGTTGGCCACCATCAGGTCCGCCCCCTTGGCCTGCCGCTTGCGCTGGGAGTTCTCCAGCAGGTGTTCCGTCTCCATGGAGAAGCCGCACAGGACCTGTTTTGGCCCCTTGCACTGCCCCAGGGCCGCCAGAATATCGCGGGTGCGCTCCAGCAGCAGGGCGGTGTGGCCCTCCCCGGACTTTTTGATCTTTTGTTCGGCCACCTGGGCGGGACGAAAGTCCGCCACCGCCGCAGCCTTGATGGTGATGTCCGTCTGGGGGAAGCGGTCTGTCACCTGTTCATACATCTCCTGGGCGGTGGTCACATCCACCCGCTCCACCCCCCAAGGGGTGGGCAGATGCACCGGCCCCGCCACCAGGGTTACCTGGGCGCCCCGCAGGGCCGCCCGTTTGGCCAGGGCAAAGCCCATCTTGCCGGTGGAGTGGTTGGTCAGGTATCGCACCGGATCCACCGGCTCCTGGGTGGGGCCCGCTGTCACCAGGATGTGCAGCCCAGCCAGGTCCTTCTCTGTCAGAGCGGCCTCCACCGCCTGGCAGATCTCCTCCGGCTCTGGCAGGCGCCCATCTCCCACGTCGCCGCAGGCGAGATAGCCGCTGTCTGGGCGCAGAATCTGCACCCCTGCCTCCTGGAGCAGCTGAAGGTTGCGCTGAGTGATGGGGTTGTGGTACATACCGGTGTTCATGGCCGGCGCCACCATCTTTGGACAGCTACAGGCCAAGATGGTGGTGGTGAGCATGTCATCCGCCAGGCCATAGGCCATTTTGGCCAGGACATTCGCCGTGGCCGGCGCCACCAGAAATAGATCCGCCCGCTTGGCCAGGGAGACGTGCTGGACGTTCCACTGGAAGTTGCGGTCAAAGGTGTCCACAGACACCCGGTTGTTGGTCAAGGTCTCAAAGGTCAGTGGGGATACAAACTGGGTGGCGTGCTCGGTCATGATCACATGGACATCCGCGCCGCTCTGTTTGAGCTTGCTGGCCACCTGGGCCGCCTTGTAGGCGGCAATCCCGCCTGTGACCCCAAGGACAATGGTCCTTCCGCTGAGATTCATGGGACGTGTTTCCTCCCTTGTGCTGTGGGGCTAATTGTGCACAGATTTGCCCGAATGGGCATGGAGGACCGAGTCCACCGTGCATTTGCCGCTGGCAAAGTCCTCCACCGCAAGGCTCACGGGCTTTTCCTCCATGGGCACTGCGGGATCCCACTCCTCCGCAATGGTTCTGGCACGCTTTGCCACGGCCACCACGAACTCGTAGTAGCTGTTGTGATCGGAATACAGTTTATTGGGGGATGGTTTGAGCATCTTGTAACACCTCATCTATCATAGATTTCATTTGACGGTTTAAGTATGGCCCCGCCTGGATCATCTGATCCAGGCGCGCCTTGGCCTGGGGGACCGAATCGTTGACCAGGATAAAGTCGTACTGGCACGCCTGGCCCATCTCCTGAATGGCGGTGTGCAGCCGGCGCTGGATGACCTCCTCGCTCTCGGTGTTGCGCTCCCGCAGCCGCCGCTCCAGCTCCTGATAGGAGGGGGGCATGACAAAGATCAGCAGGGCCTGGGGATGCTGCCGCAGAATCTGCAGCGCCCCCTGGACCTCAATCTCCAGCACCACGTGGTTGCCCTGTTCCAGCTGTTCCTGAACCGCCTTCTTGGGGGTTCCGTAGTAGTTGCCGCTGTAACAGGCGTACTCCAACAGGCCGTCCTGCTGGATCAAGGTTTGGAACTGCTCCTGGCTCACAAAGTGGTAGTGGACGCCATCCACCTCCCCTGGCCGCGGGGCGCGGGTGGTGGCGGAGACAGAGAGCTTGACGTTGGGATGTTCTTGCAGATACTCCCGCAGGACAGTCCCCTTGCCCACCCCAGAGGGGCCGGAAAAGACAATCAGCATGCCCTGGCTCTGGCTCATTCCTCGTCCATCTCCTCCTCGTCGTCCTCGTCATCCACCAGGCGGTTGGCCACCGTCTCCGGCTGGACCGCCGAAAGGATCACATGATCCGAGTCGGTGACAATCACCGCCCGGGTGCGCCGCCCGTAGGTGGCGTCAATCAAGGTGCCGCGGTCCCGGGCATCCTGGATCACCCGCTTGATGGGGGCCGATTCCGGACTGACGATGGCCACCAGCCGGTTGGCAGACACCATATTGCCAAAGCCAATGTTGATGAGCTTCATGGTTCAACTTCTCCTTTGCTTGCCGGTTATTCGATGTTTTGAATCTGCTCACGGATCTTTTCGATCTCACTTTTGATCTCCACCACAGTGCGGGCGATTGTGATATCCTGGGCCTTGGAGCCGATGGTGTTGGCCTCGCGGTTCATCTCCTGGACCATAAAGTCCAGCTTGCGGCCCACTGCGCCGTCAGAGTCCAAAATATGACCCAGCTGCTGGATGTGGCTGCGCAGGCGCACCGTCTCCTCTGCCACAGCCACCTTCTCTGCAAAGATTGCCGCCTCTGTCAAGACCCGTTGGGGATCTACCGTGACATCCTGCAGGACCTCCTGGAGCTTTTGCAGCAGCCGGGCACGGTACTCCTCCACCGTTTTGGGGGAGCGCTCCTCCACCACCTGTACCAGTTCCAAAATCCGATCCAACCGGGAGGAGACATCCTTCTTCAGGTTCTCCCCCTCCCGCTGGCGCATGGAGAGAAAGGCGTCGGTGGCCTGAGCTGTCACAGACAGAACATCGGCACAGATCTGGTCCTCATCCTCCTGGACCTTGCGCAGGGTGAAGATATCAGAAAAGCGGGTCAGTTTGGAGACGGTCAGATCATCTGTGAGGCCGGTCTCCTGGGCAAGGCTGCGCAGAGCCTGGATATAGGACTGGGCCAGCTCCCGGTTGATCTGTACCTCCGCCTGCATCCCCTCCGTGGCTGTAATGGAGACGGAGACCTCCACCTTGCCCCGGGCAACCCGGGATGAGACATAGCTTTTGAGTGGATCTTCCAGATATCCATAGGCGCGGGGAATCCGGGAGGAAAACTCAAAATAGCGGTGGTTGACCGCCTTGATCTCCACCAAAATATCCCGCCCATTGAGCGATTGTTGGGCCCGGCCGTAGCCGGTCATACTGTGAATCATGGGGGACCTTCCTTTCTTTCTTCTAGAAACGAAAACAGCCCGCTCCCTGGGGCTGCACTTCTGCCGAGGAAAAGGATCGCCGTAAAACCTGCGCAATCTTACAATTGCTCCCTCTAGGTCTTTTTTTCAATCATTTTGATAGTATCCTATTTTGGCCGGAATGTCAATGGAATTGTATTTTTATGGTAAAATACAGGGGTGTTTTCTGAAAGATACAGTCCCAATCCCCCTCCCACCGGCAGAGGGCTGGGCGGATGTGTTGGGTCACAAACCTGCCACGGGGACCTCTCCATGGGTACGGCTCTGCAGCACAACAGGCGGAGGAGTGGTTTCTCCCCCGCCTGTTGGCTAATCCAGTACGTAGATGTTCACATATTTTGCCCCGTTCAGGCAGCTCTCCAGATAGGTGGCATAGTAGAGGTCCACCCCGGCGTGCCCGCTCATGAGGGCGGTGCCCGTATCCGCAGCAATGGCACAGCCATAGACAAACTGGCCATCTGCCGACACGATATACAGCTTGCTGCCGTAGGGAATCACATTGGGGTTGACTGCAACGTATCCCACCCCCGCCTTGCGGCCGCTGGCGGTATAAGCTCCCGCCTTGGCGGTGTAACCGGTGGCCCGCTGGTTGGTCAGCACCCTGCTGTAGTTGAGGGGCTGGCCGTTGGCATCCAGGGAGACGCCGAAGTCCAGGGGGGAGATGGGCACCTTGGAGCCCACCAGTGCCTTTTGGGCCACTGGCTGCACCGTGACGGTGCTGTCCACCAGCTCCGGCTCCTGGGGCACCCCATCCACAATTTTCTGCCGGTAGGTAAGCACCCGCTCCCCGTTGGAGCCATATTGGGTGACAATGGTCCTGCCGGTTTTGAGCAGGCTGGTGTACTGGTTCTCCTGCTCATAGGGGATGGTTTGGACCTCCGTGTAGGTCTGGTACTGGACCCTGGTGACCACGATCTCCAAGCCGCTGGAGACGGTGGCGTCCAGGGGGCTGGAGACGGTATCATCGGAGCCAAACGTCACGCCCGCCTGGGCCAGCACTGCGGCGACGGTTCCGCCGGTGGTCATGACGGTGTGCTTTTCCCCGTCCACTTTGATCTGGACCGGGAAGGCGCGGGTGATGTTGATCTCCACGTACTTTTGGGCGAAGTCGGTGTAGTCCACCTCATCCGCCGCCATGAGATAGTACCCCTCGGTGTTGAGGATCTCATGGACATCCTTTTCTGTGGTGTAGGTGAGTGTCGACTGGTCGCCGTCGTAGATGCAGACGACCCTGGTCATATGGGCAATTGCAAAAATGGTCAGGGAAAGTGCCAACGCCAAGAGCGGAACTGCAAACATCCGGCGGTTGAGATTGCGCAAACACCAGGACACTCTTCGAAGTCGTTCTTGCATAAGCTTCTCCTTATTTACGGGTCATTTGGCCAGCGCTGCTGGCACCATTACCCATAGAGTTTGAGTCAGCTGTCATTATATGCAACAGCCCCATCCCCTGTCAAACTGGGAACCAGGGGACCATCGGGGGGATTTTGCCGTGTTTCGACAGGATTCCTCCCCTATGTTTTATGTAGAACCACCCATATTGCGCCGAAATTTGTTAAGAATTTCGTAAGAACTTCCCAAATCGAACAAGCCTGGAGATGATCGCCAAAATATCCATATTCAAACCTATAAATTTAGTGATTTTAACCTGCGTATTCCAGCACAACCTCAGATTTATTTTGATTTTTCCTGTATCCTCCTTCAAATTTGCGATACATTATCTATAAAGAGATTCGCAACATTGTCGGGGATTTGATCTCCAGCTTTGCCCAGTTTTTCCCCTTGCCAGCCCTCAGAAACCAAGTTATAATGAAGGGGGATTTTGGTTGTTGTCTCTTCTGTCCTGGCATGTTTTCCTGCCAGGCTGGAACACTATGAAAATGAGGTGAATGGATTGAAAAGCAGTCTTTTTAACATCCTGGGGCCGGTCATGATTGGGCCCTCCAGCTCCCATACTGCAGGCGCTGCCCGACTGGGCCGCGCGGCCTATATGATGTTGGGCAAGCCCCCTCGCAAGGTGCGCTTTACCCTCCACGGCTCCTTTGCCGAAACCTACCGGGGCCACGGCACCGACCGCGCGCTGGTGGCAGGCCTTTTGGGGATGCAGCCCTATGACGAGGGGCTGCGGGACTCCTTGCAGCTGGCCAAGGACCAAGGCATCCAGGTGGAATTTGTCCCAGGGGATCTGGGGGATGTACACCCCAACACCGTGCTCATTGAGATGACCGATGACCAGGGGCAGGAACACACCCTCATGGGTTCCTCCATCGGCGGGGGCAATGTGCGCATTCTCCAGGTGGATTCGGCCAAGGCGGACTTCTCCGGCGAGTATCCGGTGATCCTCACCACCCACAGGGACCAGGTGGGCGCCCTGAGCCACATCACCCAGGTGCTGGCGGAGCAGGGGGTCAACATCGTCACCCTGCGTCTGACCCGGGAGAAGCGGGGGGATCTGGCCTTTGCCATCATTGAGACGGACACCCTGGCGGACCCGGCGGCCCTGCAGGCCATCCGGTCGCTGGACGAGGTGCTCGCCGTCACCTCCTTGGAAAAATTGCTGTAGCCAGAGCTGGGGAAAGGAAGGAACAGATTCATGTATACAAAAGGTACCGACCTGCTGGAGCAGTGCGCCCAGCAGAAGAAGAGAATCAGCCAGATTGTGCTGGAAAATGAGAGTGCCATGCAGCAGGTCACCGTTCAGCAGGTGCGGGACAGGATCGGGGAGCTTTACGACGTCATGTTCGCCGCATGTACCAAGGCTCTGAACCAGTGTGTGCCCTCCCTGAGCGGCCTGACCGGCGGGGATGCCATGCTGGTCCACGGCTATGAGAACAACGCCAAGGGCTTGTGTGGCGCCACCCTGCTCCATGGCGTGGCCTACGCCATGAGCTGCTTTGAGGTGAACACAGCCATGGGCCGGATTGTTGCCGCCCCCACCGCCGGTTCCTGCGGCATTCTGCCCGGCGCCCTTTTTGCAGCGGCAGAACGCCTGGGCGCCAGCAAGGATCAGGTGATCGACGCCTTTGCCAACGCCTCCGGCATTGGGCAGATTATCGCCTACAATGCCACCATCTCCGGTGCAGAGGGCGGTTGCCAGGCGGAGTGTGGCTCCGCGTCGGCCATGGCCGCCTCCGGCATTGTGGAGATGCTGGGCGGCAGCCCGGAGACCTGCCTGCATGCGGCCGCCATGACCCTGAAAAATGTCATGGGCCTGGTGTGCGACCCGGTGGCCGGTTTGGTGGAGATCCCCTGTGAAAAGCGCAACGCCATTGGTGTGGCCAACGCCTTCCTGTCGGCGGATCTGGCCATGGCGGGGGTCAAATCCAACATCCCCTTTGACGAGGTGGTGGACGCCATGGGTAAGGTGGGCAAGGCCCTGCCCATGACCCTGCGGGAGACCGCCCTGGGGGGCGTCGCCGTGACCCCCACCGGACTGAAGATGCGGGAAAAGGTCTTTGGCAAAAAGTAAATAACATCAAAAGGGCCCTTCACAGGTATTCTGTGAAGGGCCCTTTTCTGTTTTTCCACTTCATTTCGACTGTAGACAAATAAATTGCCGGATCATTCCTGGCGTTGCAACCGGATTTGATCTGTATAGAGGTTGCGCACCCTCTCCAAAGGCGGGTTGTACAGTTTTTCTTTATACTTGCTGCCGGAGACGGTAAAGGTCACCGCCAACGGCCGCTGCCGCAGCTGCTCATTGGTGACCCCTGGCAGCGGGCATGTCTCCTGCCAAAAGGCCAGCCAATGGGACTGCTCCCGTTCATAATTGGCCCTGAGCTCCGCATCGCCCTCACTGCTGTGGGAGCATGCCAACAGCTGCTCCAGCGGGACCTTCTGCTGCAACCGGTAATAGTAGGTCTTGGGTACGCCCATGTCGTCACAATAGACGTGCATCTCTGTCAAAAGGCCGCTGGCCGTAAATTTTCTCATTCCAATCCTCCTGTTACAGAACCGTCTGGGGAGGCACAGGCGATGTGCTCCCTGGTCGTCCCTTTTTGCCGGCAGAACGCAGCATCCGAGGGCATCAAATGCCCTGGGATTGCCCCTCTGTCCACATCATAACACAACAGCCCCAGAGGGGCAATCCAAAAAACAGGGAGATTGCTGCATATGGCTATTGGAGCTCCAGCCGGTAGTTACAGATGGTGGTGCGTTTCCCCCGGTGCTGGCAGATGGCCCGGGACTGGAGCTGAAAGCCAAACCGCTGGAGGATCCGCACGCTGGCAGTGTTCTCTTCCACCACATCCGCATATAGAGTGATGGCACCATACCGGCTGTGCATATATTCCAGCAGCCATGCCACACCCGCCGTGGCATAGCCCCTGCCCCAGCAGTCCCGGCGAAACTGGTAGAAGAGTCCATAGGTCCCCTGGGTTCTGTCCACGGCCGGGCAGCCCAAAATACCAATCAGTTCCCCCTGCCGCTCCACGGCAAAGGTCTCATGGTCCCGAAGGGCCGCCAGACGGCCCTGTACCTCCTCCAGGGTGCAGGACTTCTCCACATTGGTGTAACGGATCACCTCCCAGTCGGACCAGAGGGCATACAGTGCCGGGGCGTCCTCCGGTTTCAGGGGACGGTAGCACACCTGTTCCATCCAAACACCGCTCCTTTCAGGCAGGCCGCGCCCAGAATTGGGCGCGGCCCGTCAATCATTTGATCTATCCACCGTTGCTACAGCAGGGAGAGCTGCTCCCCCAGGTCCCCTTCCCTGGGGATGGCGCCGGCCGCCGGCAAGGTCTTGGTGCGGAACCGGTGGGGGTTGCCAATCATCCCCTCCTGATAGGGGGCCACCTTTTGGACAAAGGCGTTCTTCTTTAGGGTCATGACCTGAACCCCCTGGGTGTCCCGGGTGGTCTTGGGGCTGATGGCCCCGCTATGGACCAGCAGCACACGGCCGCCGGAGGAGGTCACCAGGAACTCCCCCTCCTCCCGCAGATAGAAGGCCTGGCAGAGGGGGGACCGGTCCGAATAGGCCGACAGAAGCTTTTTCCGGCGGGTCTTGGTCTGGTAGGCGGCCATCTCCACCTTGGCCACCCGTCCATTTTCAAAGAAGAAGAGCATGTAGCCGTCATAGGCGTCGGTGACCGCCATATAGCGGACGTTCTCCCCCTCGTCCATGCCCAGCTTGGCCGGCAGGTAGTCTCCCAGGACGCTGGCCTTGGTGTCCTCAAAGTCACAGGCCCTGGCCTTATAGACCTGGCAGCGGTCGGTGAAGAAGAGGAGCTCCGCGCGGTTGGTAGCCTCCACCGCCTGGGCCACAGCATCCCCCTCCTTGAGCTTTTGCTCCGAACTCATGCGCAAAGACTGGGGGATGATCTTTTTGAAATAGCCCCCCTGGGACAGGAAGAGGTGGACCGGGTAGTCCGGTGTCTCCTCCCCCTCCTCCTGCTGGGGCTCCTGGACCTCATAGAGGATCTCGCTGTGACGGGGTTTGGCGTACTTTTTTTCCACCTCCTGCAGCTCCTTGATGATGATGTTCTTGAGCTTGCGGGGGTTCTCCAGCACCGACTCCATATCGGCAATCTCCCCTTTGAGGGATTGGATCTCGCCGGTGCGCTTGAGGATATACTCCCGGTTCAAATGCCGGAGCTTGATCTCCGAGACATATTCTGCCTGAATCTCATCGATGCCAAAGCCGATCATCAGGTTTGGCACCACCTCCCGCTCCTCATCCGTCTCCCGGATGATGCGGATGGCCTTGTCAATGTCCAGCAGGATCCGCTCCAGGCCCTGGAGCAGGTGCAGCCGCGCCCTTTTCTGCTGCAGGCTGTGGTAGACCCGGCGGCGCACACACTCGGTGCGGAAGGCCACCCACTCCAAAATCAGTTCCCGCACCCCCAGCACCCGGGGGGTACCGCCAATGAGGACGTTGAAGTTGCAGGAGAAGCTGTCCTCCAGGTTGGTCAACCGGTAGAGCTTGGCCATGAGCTTGTCCGGATCCACCCCACGTTTCAGGTCAATGGCCAGCTTCAGGCCCGAGAGATCCGTCTCATCCCGCATGTCGGAGATCTCCCGGATCTTGCCGGCCTTCACCAGCTCCACCACCTTGTCCAGGATGGCCTCCACCGTGGTGGTGGGCGGGATCTCGACGATCTCGATACAGTGGTTCTCCTTGTCGTACCGGTACTTGGCCCGAACTTTCACCGAGCCCCTGCCGGTCTCATAGATCCTGTCCAGCTCCTGCCGGTCGTAGAGGATCAGCCCGCCTCCGGGGAAATCCGGCGCCGTGAGGGTGGCGTGGATGTCGTGGGATGGATTGCGCATCAGGGCGATGGTGGTCTCACAGATCTCCTGAAGGTTGAAGGAGCAGATGGAGCTGGCCATACCCACGGCAATGCCCATGTTGTTGTTCACCAAAATGGTGGGGAAAGTCACGGGGAACAGGGTCGGCTCCTTGAGCTTGCCGTCGTAGTTGTCCACAAAGTCCACCGTGTCCTGGTCGATGTCCCGGAACAGCTCCTCGCAGATGGGGTCCAGCTTGACCTCCGTGTAGCGGGAGGCCGCATAGGCCATATCCCTGGAGTATGCCTTGCCAAAGTTGCCCTTGGAGTCCACAAAGGGGTAGAGCAGGGCCTCATATCCTCTGGACAGGCGCACCATGGTCTCATAGATGGCGGCGTCCCCATGGGGGTTCAGGCGCATGGTGGCCCCCACCACGTTGGCGGACTTGGTACGGGAACCGGTGAGCAGACCCATCTTGTACATGGTGTACAGGAGCTTGCGGTGGGAGGGTTTTAACCCGTCAATCTCCGGAATGGCTCGGGAGACGATGACGCTGATGGCATAGGGCATATAGTTGCTCTCCAACGTCTCTGTAATGGGCTGCTGAATGACAACGCCTGCGTTGGCAATGTAGGCGTTGGAGCTGGCGCGGTGTTTGGCCGGCTGTTTTTGTTTTTTGGGTGCCATAAAGGGTGGCTGCCTCCTTTCCAGGGGTGTCGGCTAAGACAGGTCCGCGTCCTCCAGATAGCGGGATCCGTTTGCGGCGATGAACTCCTTGCGGCCCGCCAGGTTGTCCCCCAAGAGCAGGTCGAACATCTCGCTGGTGGCCTTGGCGTCGGCGGGGTTCACCTTCACCAGGCGCCTGGTCTCCGGGTTCATGGTGGTGAGCCACATCATATCCGGCTCGTTTTCACCCAGGCCTTTGCTGCGCTGCAGGTCGTACTTGGTCTTGCCCAGCTGGTCCACAATTTGGGCCTTCTCCGCATCGGAGTAGGCAAAATAGGTGCGGTCCTTGGTGGTGATCTCAAAGAGGGGGGTCTCGGCGATGTAGACATACCCCTCCTCAATGAGGGTGGGGGTCAGGCGGTAGAGCATGGTGAGGATCAACGTGCGGATCTGGAAGCCGTCCACATCCGCATCGGTACAGATGACCACCTTGTTCCAGCGCAGGTTCCCCAAGTCGAAGGAGGAGAGCTCCTTGTTGGCCTTGCTCTTGACCTCCACGCCGCAGCCCAGGACCTTGATGATATCGGTGATGATGTCGTTTTTAAAGATCTTGTCGTACTCCGCCTTCAGACAGTTGAGGATCTTACCCCGCACGGGGATGATGGCCTGAAACTCAGCGTCCCGGCTCAGCTTGCAGGCGCCCAGGGCGGAGTCTCCCTCCACAATATAGATCTCCCGGCGGGCGGTATCCTTGGTGCGGCAGTCCACAAACTTCTGCACCCGGTTGGCAAGGTCAATGGTGCCCGCCAGTTTTTTCTTGAGATTTAAGCGGGTTTTTTCCGCATTCTCCCGGCTGCGCTTGTTGACGAGGACCTGCTCGGCGATGCGCAGGGCGTCGTCCGGGTTTTCAATGAAATAGACCTCCAGGTTGTGGCGCAAAAAGTCCACCATGGCCTCATAGATAAAGCGGTTGGTGATGGCCTTCTTGGTCTGGTTCTCATAGGAGGTCTGGGTGGAGAAGGAGGAGGAGACCAGCACCATACAGTCCTCCACATCCTGAAAGGCGATCTTGCTCTCCCCCTTCAGGTACTTGCCCTGCTGCTTCAGATAGCTGTCGATCTGGTAGACCAGAGCGTTCTTCACCGCCCGCTCCGGGGAGCCGCCGTGTTCCAAAAAGCTGGAGTTGTGGTAATATTCCAAAGCCCTTGTCCGGTTGGAAAAACACAGGGCCACACTGAGCTTGACCTTGTACTCGGGCTTGTCCTCCCGGTCCCGGCCCCGGCGCTCCGTCTGCCAGAACTGCACGGGGGTCAGGGGCTCCTCCCCTGCCAGTTCCCGGCAGTAGTCGGCAATGCCCTGAGGATAGACAAACTCCTTGGTCTCAAAGGTCCCGTCGGGGAGCTGGTTGCGGAACTCAAACACCAGGCCGGCGTTGACCACCGCCTGGCGCTTGAGCATATCCTCATAGAACTCCACCGGAATGTTGGTATCGGTAAAAACCTCCAGGTCCGGCTTCCACCGCTGGCGGGAGCCGGTCTGTTTGCGCTTGGTGGGCTCCTTTTTCAGGCCCCCTATATTTTCCCCCTTTTCAAAGTGCAGGGTGTAGCGGCAGCCGTCCCGGTAGACCTCCACGTCAAAATACTCCGAGGCGTACTGGGTGGCGCAGGCCCCCAGGCCGTTGAGGCCCAGGGAAAACTCGTAGCTCTCCCCCTCGTTGGTCCGATATTTCCCGCCGGCGTACAGCTCACAGAAGACCAGCTCCCAGTTGTAGCGCTGTTCCACAGGGTTAAAATCCACGGGGATGCCCCGGCCAAAGTCCTCAATCTCCACGGAGGTGTCCAGGTACCGGGTCACCAGGATCCGGTTGCCAAAGCCCTCCCGGGCCTCGTCAATGGAGTTGGAGAGGATTTCGAACACCGAGTGTTCGCATCCCTCCAGCCCATCGGAGCCAAAGATGACCCCCGGGCGTTTGCGGACCCGGTCCGCCCCCTTGAGGGATGAGATGCTCTCGTTGCCGTAGGTTGGTTTGGTTGATTTTGCCATGACTTCCTCCCTGTGCACCGGCCGATGCCGGACTGTGTTGCAAATAAAAAGCCTGGGGAGAAGGGTCCCCTCCCCAGGCACAGATTCCTCATGTTAGGGGCGCTGACGGATGCTGTCCATCACCCCGACCTCCCGGCCGCCTTTGACATAGACCCGGGGGATCCGCTTGCCGATCAGACAGATGAGCTCGTTGCTGATGGTGCCCACCGATGCGGCAAGGTCGTCCATCTTGATCTCACAGCTGCCGTCCTGGCCAATGACCGTGACCCGGTCCCCCCGCTTGACGCCGGGGATGTGGGTGACATCCAGCATGAGCTGATCCATACAGACCCGGCCCACAATGGGGGCATACTGGCCGTTGACGATCATGCGCCCCCTGTTGGACAGGCTCCTGGGATACCCGTCCGCATAGCCGATGGGAACGGTGGCAATCTTCATGGGATGGTCCGCCTGGAAGGTGCGGCCGTACCCGATGTACCGCCCCGGCTGAACCTCCTTGACCATGGCCACGGTGGAATACAGGGACAGGATGGGCTTGAGGGGCAGCACGTTGGAGATATCCGGATCGGAGTAAAGGCCATAGAGGATGATGCCCGGGCGGGCCATATCCAGGGCCATCTCCGGATAGAGGAGCACACCGCCGCTGGCGCAGCAGTGGCGCAGAGGCAGGGGCACCCCCGCCTCCTGAACCAGGCGGCTCAGGGTCTGGAAGCGGTCAAACTGCATGTGGACATAGGCCCTGGCGCTCTCAGACCGGTCGTCGGAGCAGCAGAAGTGGGTGAAGGCCCCAGTGATCTTTAGGTTGGGGAGGGCGGCCACCTGCAGCACCTCCTGGATTAGGGCATCCTCCTCCCCCTCGGGGGCATAGAAGCCCAACCGGCCCATGCCGGTGTCAAACTTCAGGTGGACCTCCAGGGTGACGCCTTTGCTCTGGGCCTCCTGGTTCAGGGCCTTAGCATACTCCAGGGAGAAGGCCACCTGGGTGATCTGCTTCTTGGCCAGGGTCTCCACCATCTCCACCGGGCTCACCCCCAAAATGAGGATGGGCCGCTGGATGCCGTGGTCCCGCAGGCCCACCGCCTCATCGGCGTTGGAGACGGCAAACCACTCCGCCCCGTTCTCCTGCATCTCACGGGCAATGGCGATGTCCCCGTGGCCGTAGCCATCGGCCTTGACCACGCCGGCAATCTTTGTATCTGCAGGCAGCATGCTGCGGATGAGCCGGACATTTTCGTCCAGCTGGTCCAGGTCCACCACAGCCCAACTGCGTTTTAAGTAGTCCATCTGTTCCATGATGTTCATTCCTTTCGCGGCAAGAGCTTAAAAATTCCAATAAAGTTTAAGACCAGAGAGGCCAAAAACAGCAGTGAGACCAAAAAGGTCTCAAAAAAACAGGAGATCAAAAAAGATGCCAGCAGGCAGATGATCCCACCGGCCAAAAAGGCAATGCCGTGGTTGCTCCTTCGTCCCTTTTGACGCATGGGCAGCCTCCTTTCCCAATTTCAAGGGGATCATACCTCCAAGGGAGGCAGACGCATTTGGGGCGAACAGTTTTATTCTAACACATTTCTTTGGGAAAGCAAACCCATGTTCCCCTTCCATGCGGGGAAATTGATCGACAGGGTGCAACAATTTTCGACCGCAGAGGGATTTTTTGTGGGAACATCCCTGCAGGCAAGGTCCGCCAAAGAGGCCCTTGCTGGCCGCTCAGCGGACAGTCAAAGGGCCCGGGCAGCGCCTGCCCGGGCCGGATATCCCTTAGGACTGGTACTGGGGTTCACAGGTCAGGTTGATCCCCAGGCGGCGGAAGACCTTCTCATCCACCTGGGAGAGGATGACGGAGGAGTGGACCTCGCATCCCCGGAGTTTAGACAGCTGCTCCATGGCGCTCTCCGCCTTGGGGTCGCTGGTGGCGCAGATGGACAGGGCAATGAGGGTCTCATCGGTGTGCAGCCGTGGGTTGCGGTTGCCCAGGTGGTCCACCTTCAGATGCTGGATGGGCTGGATGATGCCGGGGGCAATGAGGTGCAGCTCGTCCGGCAGGCCGGCCAGGTACTTGAGGGCGTTGAGCAGCAGCGCCGCCGAGGCCCCCAGCAGGTCGGAGGTCTTGCCGGTGATGAGGGTTCCGTCGGGCATCTCCATGGCCGCCGCCGGCGCCCCGGTGAGGGCGGCCTTCTGCAGGGCCGGGGAGATCACTGCCCGGTCGTGGATGGTGACCCCCGCCTTCTTCATCAGCAGCTCCAGCTTGTAGACCTCCTCCTGGGTGGCGGTGCCCTGCCGCTGGCCACAGAGGGCAGCATAGTAGCGGCGGATGATCTCCTGGCAGGAGGCACGGCAGGTGACCTCATCGTCAATGATGCAGTTGCCTGCCATATTGACCCCCATGTCCGTGGGAGACTTGTAGGGGCACTGGTCAAAGATCTTTTCGAAGATGGCCGTCAAAACCGGGAACACCTCCACGTCCCGGTTGTAGTTGACCGTGGTGACGCCATAGGCCTCCAGGTGGAAGGGGTCGATCATGTTCACATCGTTCAGGTCCGCCGTAGCCGCCTCATAGGCCAGGTTCACCGGATGATTCAGGGGCAGGTTCCAGATGGGGAAGGTCTCAAACTTTGCATAGCCCGCCTGGATCCCCCGTTTGTGCTCGTGGTACAGCTGGGAGAGGCAGGTGGCCATCTTCCCGCTGCCAGGACCAGGGGCGGTGACCACCACCAGCTCCCGGCTGGTCTCAATGAACTCATTTTTGCCGTAGCCCTCATCGCTGACAATTTTGGCGATGTTGGTGGGGTAGCCCTCAATGGGGTAGTGGCGGTAGACCTTGACCCCCAGGCTCTCCAAGCGCTTTTGGAAGGCCTGGGCCACCGGCTGGCCCTCGTAGCAGGTGAGCACCACGCTGCCCACATAGAGCCCCACGCTGCGGAAGACATCGATCAGCCGCAGCACGTCCATATCATAGGTGATGCCCAAATCCCCCCGGAGCTTGCTCTTTTCAATGTCGTCGGCATTGATGGCGATGACCACCTCCACCTGGTCCTTGAGCTGCAGGAGCATGCGCAGCTTGCTGTCCGGCTGGAAACCGGGCAGCACCCGGGAGGCATGGTAGTCGTCAAAGAGCTTGCCGCCAAACTCCAAATAGAGCTTGCCGCCAAACTGGGCGATGCGCTCACGGATGTGCTCCGACTGGGTCTTGAGATATTTGTCGTTGTCAAAACCAATTTGATTCATTCCTCGGCCCCCTTGTGGTTGAGGAACCCTCCCGGCCGCCCATCTCCCGGTTGGGAGTGCCTCCCCCGCCTGGGGAGAGAGCCCTGCGCGGCCCAAAAAATTCCTGTCGTTTTTATTCCTGTACCATTATAGCCAATGGCGCCCCAGTTTGCAAGAAAGGGGGCTGATCTCTGGCAAGATTTCTTTCCTCTTTTTTGTGCATTCCCCAGAGTAATATTCCTAGGCCAGGCTCCCTCTGCCCGATGGTGACAGGGGCCCCTTTGGCCGCTATAATAGAGGAAGAGATTTGGCCAAACCACCCATACGAAAGGAGCGGCAGACATGTTTGACCCCCAGTTGGTGCTCACCCTCGCCCGGCGGCACCCCAGTTTTTATCTGTATCAGGAGGAGGGGATCCTCCAACAGGCCCGGCAGCTGATGCGGGACTTCCCCGGGGTGGAGTTCCTCTATTCCGTCAAGGCCAACCCCCACCCCGGTGTGCTGGGGTGTCTATTCCCCCTGGGGATTGGGGCGGATGCTGCCAGCCTGGCCGAGGTCCGGTGCAGCAGCACGATGGGACTGGCCAGGGACCGCATCTTCTACTCCGCACCGGGCAAGCGCCTGGAGGATCTGGAGGGAGCCCTGGAGGCATGCACCATCATCGCCGACAGCCCCGGTGAGGTCCAGCGGATCCAACAGCTGGCCCAGCATCGGGGGATCGTTGCAGAGATCGGGCTGCGCATCAACCCGGACTTCACCTTTGCAGGGGCGGGAGGCGCGCCCTCCAAATTTGGCATCGATGAGGACCAGGTCCTTGCCCAGCTGGACCAGTGGAAGGGGCTGGACCACCTGCGCATTGGGGGAATCCACGTCCATCTGCGTAGCCAGGAGCTCTGTGCCCCGGTTCTGGGCCGATACCACCAACAGGTGCTCCAGGTGGCTGTACGGGTGCAGGAAGCCCTGGGGCAGGCCCTGCAGTTCATCAACCTGGGTTCCGGCCTGGGCATCCCCTACACCCAGCAGGAGCAGCCGCTGGACACCCGGGCCTTGGGCCAGGCCTTTCAGCGGCATCTTGCCCCGCTGCGGGAACAATTTCCCCACACCCGGATCCTCCTGGAGTCCGGCCGCTACCTGGTGGGACAGAGCGGGATCTTTGTCACCACGGTGGTGGACAAAAAGGTCTCCCACGACAGAACCTATGTGATATTGGACCGGACCCTCAACGGCTTTCTGCGCCCCAGTCTGGCCCGCCTGGTGCTGCAATATGCAGAGGGGCCCTCCCCAGCACCCACGGAGCCCCTCTTTACCACAGGGCAACCCTGTCAGATTCTCCCTTTGACCCGGGAGACGGTCCAGGAGACGGTGACCTTGGTCGGCAATCTATGCACCAGCGCCGACGAGATTGCCCGGGACATCACCCTGCCCCGACTGCGCTGTGGGGATGTGTTGGTTCTGACCAACGCCGGCAGCTATGGCGCCTCCCTGACCCCGGTACAGTTTTCCTCCCATACCCCGCCTCCGGAGTTTTTTGTCACCTATTCGGGGGCTGTGCTTCCCCCTGCTGGGGATCTCCAGGTCCAGCTTTGAGATCCGCCCCCTGTCTTTTCACCAGGGAATGCTCCTCTGCCGTGCAATCCAGTCGACTGTCCTCAGGGTAGGGCCGGCCATAGCAGAAGCGCCATTTGTCCACCCAGGTGTGTTCCCGCCGGCCCTGCAGGCACGCCAAAAAATAGGCGGCCTCCCGCGGCGTGAGGTCCTCCTCCCCGGTGGCAGCGTGGAGCAGGGAGAAGTAGAGATCCCCCAACAGCTGGTCCCCGGATTGGAGCACCAGGTCCGGGTCAAAGGCCTCTGAAAGGACGGCCCGGACCTCCTCATTGGAGGGCCGACGGGTGCAGAAGGCCGTCAGCAGCGCGATCCACCGGGGGTCCGGTTCTCTCATAGGGTTCTTCCTCCTCTTTTGCCCTTAAAGCGCCCTGTCTCCCATCATTTGGCCGGTATGGCACCGCCCGCTACCCCTTGGGGGCAGGGCCGTAAAGATCAATGGCCGAGATGGTCCCAAAATTCAAAATTTTGCCCCGCTCATAGGGGATGGGAAAAGAAAACAGCGGCCCATCCACCACCAGGGTGTGATACTCCCCGTTCTCCCCGCACAGATCCACCCCCTGCCGCTCCATCTCCAGCAACAGGTCCCGGTTCAGCACCTGCCCCAGCAGGGACTGGGGCAACACCCCATTTTTGACGCATTTGATGACACAGCGGTACCCCCGCTCCAGCAGTGCAAAGGCATTCTCCCGGCGGGTGCGGCCCCAGAGGGGAAAAAGGGCCTGCAGCCCAGTGTGGCTGCACCGCGCCCTGCTCCATGCGGCATGTTCCAAAATGTCCATATCTCCAAAGACACAGCCCTGGGCCCCCATGGCCCTTGCCTGGAGCAGTCCCTGTTCCAGGGCGGTGTGATAGTCCTCCCCCCGGCAGGGGCAGAGGATCAATGGCAGCTGCAGGGAGGCGGAGAGGGCCTGCAGCAGACCCGGATCAATCCCGTGGAACCAGCTGCGGCCCAATGGTTCATTGATCATCACAAACAGGGCAACAGGCTCATGACCCTCCTGAACCGCCCGGTCCAGGGCCAGGGTGCTGTCCTTGCCGCCGCTGAAGGAGATTGCCACCTTCACCGTTGATCCCTCCTCCCTCTATATCGGGGACTGCCCTAGTCGTAGGCGGACTCCATCTTCCACTCCAGCAGGGCGCCGGTTCTGGCGTCGATTTCAAACTCATACTCCGTCTGCTGGTAGTAGATCTCCCCCTCATAGATGGCGTAGCCGTCATCCACATCCAATTCCAGGTGGATGTGTTCCTCTGTGGCGCCAGGGACCCGGTTCAGAGCGATCTGGCGGGCCTCCTCCAGGCCGATGGAGACCGCGTCAGGGGAAAGGCCGCTGTTCTCCACCTCCATCTTCAAAATGGCGCCGGTGGCGGCATCGATCTCATAGTCATACTTTTTGCCGCCGCTGAAAAAATCCACCTCATACTGGTCCCTGCCGTGGTCCCGATCTCGCTCCAGCTTCATCAGCACTGCCTGGTCCCTGGTGAGGCCCGCATGCCCCAGGGCGATGTCATAGGCCCCATCCCCATCCACGGGGCCTGCGCTTGGGGTACTGCTCTGAGAGGAGCTGTCCCCCTGGGAGGACTCTGTCTGGGGAGTGCTGGAGGAGCTTTGCTGTGATTCCCCACTGGAGGACTGGGCGCTGCTGCTTCCCTGGATCTGGGAGGAGCTGCCTCCCCCCTGGCCGCAGCCGCTCAACACCAGGAGCAGGGCCAAGGAGAGGCCCAAGAGGGCGGCCAACCGGTTCTGTCTTGTCATGGGACGGCACCTTCTTTCTTTTGCAGGATCTGTTGTTTTGCCCCTATTTTATCACACTTTTCTCCCGCTGCCAAAGGGTTGCGGGCCATTGAACCATAAAAAACGCGCAGGTTCCCCTTCTCCATGTGGAGAAGGGGAACCTGCTTTTTTACTCCAACATCTCCCAGGTCATGGTGGTGTCATCGGGGATATCTTGGGCGGCCCTGCGGCCGATCACTTCGTCCATCCTGCTGGGAGAGATGCCGGTGCCTGGGCGCTTGAAGGTGAGCATCTCCCGGGTGATTACGCTGCCCTTGGGAATGTTCCCCTGGGCCACCAGGGAACGCCGGGCGTTGGTGCGGGCGGCGTCCTCTGTATCCAAGCTGGTGAGGGCGTAGCTCCCCCGCAGGCTCTGGACAAACTGGATGCCCTGAAGGATCCGCTTGGCATCCTGCGGATCCATGGCGTGGTAGTGGTCGTTCCCCGGCAGGGATTTGTTGAGGGTGAAGTGTTTCTCCACCACCTGGGCCCCCAGGAGATAGGCGGTCTTAATGACGTCGCAACAGTCATCTGGTCGGGTGTGGTCGGAGTAGCCCACCGCCAAATGGGGGAACTGCTGCCGCAGAGCGGCAATCTTGTTGAGGTTTGCGTGCGCATAGGGGGTTGGGTATTCCAGCACACAGTGGAGCAGCACCAACAGCTGGTGGTTATACTTGCGGATGGTGTCCACCGCCCGCTGGATCTCATCCAGGTTGGAGGCCCCAACCGACAGGAGAATGGGCTTTTGCTTTTTGGCCTGGTGGGCGATAAAGGGCAGGTTGGTCAGATCCGAAGAGGAGATCTTATAGACCTGCATGAGGGGCTCCAGATAATCCGCCGACTCCACATCAAAGGCGGTGGAGCAAAACTCGATCCCTAGCTCCTGGCAGTAGGCGGCCAGCTCCTCATACTCCTTTGGGCCAAAGGAGTCGTACTTGCGGAAGAGCTCATATTGGGAGCGGGTGGCCTCCTCCCGGGTGTCCCAATAGGAGGGCGATTTCCGGCTGGCCAAGGTCTCTGCCCGGTAGGTCTGGAATTTCACCACGTGGATGCCGGCCTCCTTGGCCTGCTGGACCATCCGTTTGGCCCCCTCCATAGGAGTCAGGCCATGTTCCTTGGCAATGTCATAGTAGTTGACGCCGATCTCTCCAATCAGGGTAAATTTCCCCTCCTGGATGCGTTTGACAATGGTACTCTCCATAGCGCTACTCTCCTAAAATCAATTTTATTTCGTTGTGGGCCCCCTGCTGAAGCCGGCCGCGGTGGCGGAGCATGAGGCGCTGCATCTCCTGCCGCAGCTGCGGCGTGCTCTGCAAAAAGCGGAAGGCGCCCCGCAACGTTTCATCCGTCAATTTTTTCCCCAGGCCCAGGTTGAAAAAGCCGTTGTCCATCTGGGCAAAGGTGTGCAGCTGCTCCCGCTGGTTTTGGGAGAGCACAATGGCCGGAACCCCCATGCTGGCCAGCTCGTACACCGTGCGGCCCTGGGAGGTAAAGGCCAGGTCCGCCTTTTCCATACAGGCGCTGACGAAGGGGACGTTCTGCAGCACGTCGATGCCGGCCCGGGGCAACACCCCATGGGCCTGCCCATCATATCCAAGGCCCACCACAAAGGTGAAGTGGAGCCCCGGCTGCCGGGCAACCTCCTCCTTGGCCAGGTCGTAGACCCGCCGGGTCAGGTTGGAGGGATCGGTCCCCCCAAAGAGGACCAGCACCTCCTCCACCTTGGGGGAGAATGCCTTGGGCTTGGCCAGAAGAAACTCGTCCCGCAGGCAGATGTAGGCCTCCCCGCTGTAGACTTTGCCGGCTCCCCATGCCGGGGCTCCCTCATACAGGGCGTTGATGACCACGTCTGCCAGCTTTGCCCCCTCGCCAAGATCCTCTATGGTGACCACCCGCGGGCAGCGGGCCTTGAGGGCGCGCATCTGCTCCTCGGTGGTGTCCAGGCAGTCATGAACCACCACGTCCGGCCGCCACGCTTCCAACAGCGCCAGAAACTCCTCATCATCCCGGATGATCCGAACCGGCATGTGGGATTCCAGGAGTTTTTGGACCCCATCACGGTGTTCCGCCCTTGTGACAAAGAGCAGCTGGTGGCCCATGAGGTGGTAGGCCAAGGTCAGGCAGTGGTAGATATGGCCCATGCCCAGTGCACGGTAGCCATCCGCCCGCAGGATGATTTTTTTGCGGCTCAGGATGGATTCACAGAGAATCCAATCCTCTGGGGTGTCAATATCGATTCCCTCTAGTTCGGGGACCTGGTAGACAGAGATCTTGTTTCCCAGCCGGCTGGTTGGAGTGACAAACTCCCTGCGGGTGATGAGAAAGGCCCCCGCCTCCTCATAGTGGGGCGGCAGCTGCTGGCGGTTCACACGTTTTTCGTAGAGGGGATAGTAGCCCCCTTCATTTTGGGACCAGGCCAGGTGGGGGCGGTTGACCGCGCTGATGAGGGTGTGAGCATCCCCCTGCAGGAAGGTTTCCACCGCCTGCTGCAGCGTCGCCTGGGTCAGGGTCGGGGAGGTGGGCTGCAGGGTGATCACACCGTCGTACCGCTTGCCGGTGCGCGCCTCCATCTGTAGAAGAGCGTCATAGATCACAGGATCCAGGGTGACGGCGTCCCGGGCCAGGTCGCTGGAGCGGCGCAGGGGGATGGCCCCCTCCCGTTGGGCGATCCAGAGGATCTCCTCATCGTCACTGGTGACGGCCACATCCTGGATGAGGGGGCAGCTGAGCCCGTTGGCAATGGCATAGTGGATGAGGGGCTCGCCGTGCATGAGCCGCACATTTTTCCGTGGGATTCCTTTGGAGCCGCCTCGGGCAGGAATCACAGCCAAAAGATTCATCGCTCGCTATCCCCCTTTGCCTGTTCTAACAGATCCCTCAGTTGTTCTGGGGACATTTGATCAATCTCCTGTTGAAAGATGTGCAGGCTATTCCGCAGTCTCTTTTCGCTCCAGTTCCACCAGGCTGCCTCTTCCAATATTTCTTGTAATTCTAAAGAAAAGCGATCCCGGATTTTTCGTGCTGGAACACCGGCCACTATGGCATAGGGTGGTACATCTTTGGTCACAACCGCCCCTGCGCCAATGACGGCCCCATCTCCCACTGTTATTCCAGAGATCAAAATGGCAGAACAGCCAATCCAAACGTCATGCCCGATCACCGTTGTCTTTTGTGGAAAAACTTCATCATGGTCGGTTATTCCAAACTGTTTGCGATATGAAAAAGCATGGCTTGAAATCCTGTTGAGGGGATGGGCCGGTGCGCCGATGGTCACATCCCAGGCAATGGAACAGTAGCGGCCGATCTGGGCCTGGCGGATCTTGCTGTAGCGCCCTACGGAGGTGCCACGCCCCAGCATGCTCTCGCTCACTTGGGCGTGGTGGGCAATACTTACATAATCATCCAGCTGCACCTTTGAAAGGTCCACATAGGGGGCAATGACAATGCCCTCCCCCTGATGTCCCCACTGGTTCCGGTTGCGAACCGCCGATGGATCCACCAGGTATGTCCGCAGATTGGATAGCCACTTCATATTATTTGCTCCTCTCTCGCCGGTTGCCCCGCAAAATCCGAAGGACAATGTCCCAGTAATAGGCCAGTTCCTCCGAACGCAGAAAACAGAGAACTGTTATGAATAAAAAGACAATGCCGCTCACACATGCTCCTAATATCACACCCCAAAGGGTATCCATAGCAATCCATTGGCAACAAAACCTTCCAAAGGCTGCTGCCAATACGGTAACGCACAGGTGCTGTAGGAATTTCCCATAAAACGCTTTGGGTGAACATTGAAAGACATGCCAGAACACCAGCCAGGGGTCATAGGTGAAAACAATGAGCATACGGCCCAATATAGTCGCTAAAAAGACACCTCCCGCCCCCAACGGACGGACCAAGAGGATGGAAAAAATCACATTGAGCAGCCCATAGATCAACATGCGGTACCGCCCCTGCCAGTAGAGGCCGCAGGCGTCCCGAAAGGAGGTGACCGCGGAGAGCAAGCCGCTGGTCAAAAAGTTTAAGATTAAGATCCCTGTGACCCACATGGGATAAATAAAGGCCCTATCTCCTGTCCAAATCTCTACAAAGTCATTGAGTATTACCCACAGAACAGTGGAAATTCCCCCATAGAAGAAGTAGTTGGCAAAGGAGATCCGGCGGAACACCTGATACTTCTTCTCTGGAGTTTCTGTGGCGTTGAGGTTACCAATGCTGGCAGTCAGGGAACTGAAGATGGTGGAGACCACCATCAGGCACGCCTGGAAGATCATCTGGTAGTTGGAGTAGATGCCAACGGCGGTCAGCCCCAAATAAGCGGAGATCACCAGGCTGTCCGTTGCATTGAGGGCCACCCCGGCCACCTTGTTCATGGCCAGGCCGTAGACGTTGCGGCCAATCTCCGTCAATTCCTCCCGGGTCAATTTTTCTGTCACCGGCTCCTTTAAATAGGGGAACGCCCGGTCTGCCCGGTAGGCCACATAGAGGTTTTTGGCGATGTTGCACCCAATTTGAACCAAAAGGGTTGCAATGTAATTGTGGGTGAGCACCAGCAGGGCGATCTGCCCCACGCAGGAGAGGATGGTGAACCAGTAACCCGCCGTGACCACCAGGTATTTCTGCTGGTTGGCCTCAAAAATGGCGGATTTATAGGCAAAAAACAGGTAGGAGGTCACACTTTGAAAGAGAAAGAGCAGATAGATCCAGGTGAGGTGCTCGATCCCCTCGCCCCCTTTGATCAGATAGGGGAGGAAGGGAATCAGAAGAACGCCAATGCCTGCTACGACCAGGCCAATCCACCGGTAGGCCCTGCGGTACAGGTCCATGAGGGCGCACACCTTATCCTGATCCCCCTGGGCCATGGGTTTATAAAGGTGAAAGAGGATCGCGGTCCCCACGCCAAGTTCCGATAGGCTCAGCAGGGTCAGGACCGTAGAGAACAGGCCGCTCACGCCCCAATACTCCACTGTCAGGGTGCGAATGAGGACGGTGCGCACCAGAAAATTACATCCATAGGTGAGCACCTGGCCCAGTACCCCATAGATCACATTGCGCAAAGACTTTATGGTTCTTCCCTCTGACATGGCAGTTTATCCCTCTCCCAACGCCACAGCCTGCTGCACCTGGCGCACCATGGCCTGATAGGTCTTGGACATGGTCTCATAGGCCTGGCGGTAGGTCCAAAAACCGGTGTCCTGCTGACGGTCCAACTGAGCCTCAAGTTCTGGCAGCAGGTTGGGATTGGCCAAAATTTGGGGACGAAGTTGCATCGCAAGGCGGTAGACCTTTTCGGGCATCCGATTTGCCCGCTCGCTATAGGCCCGCAGGCCAGGCAGCCCCATGGCATCGTTGGTCCCTGTACCGCGGCAGTCCTCCTCCAACAGGAAGGAGGGGGTTCTGCGGCTCATATTATAGATGTGCGCATGGACCCGGAATCCAATGTGCAGGTCACAGCTATCGTAGGAGGAAAATCCCTCACATCCATAGGCAATGTCCTGGTAGGGGACGCCTTCGCGCTTTAAAAAAGCAATTATCTTTTGCAGATGGTCGGCCGTGGCCCGATCTGTATTTGCGTCCATCTGTGTTCCCCGGTGAAAGAAGACATGCAGCTGTGCATCGGGAAAACGGGCCTGCAAAAAGTGAATGAGATCCTCCATCTGCGGCCCGTGAACCGCCAGGTTGGCCGGATCCGATATGCCAATGTGCCGCACCTGCTCCAGGTTGGTGAGGGCGGGTTCTGTCTTGTCCAAAAAGTCCGGATGATACCAGGCCGGGCACCCCGTCATGGTGGCGCCGGAATAGCCATTGCGCCGGAGGATCTCCACCGCAAACCAGTCCCTACAACCCAGAATGTGGGTATCTTTTTGGATTCTTGCCAGCAGGCCGGCCATTGGCGCGGCAAAGTGATAGGTCATCCGGGTGGCGGCGTCCGTGCGCCGGGACTGCCACCCCATCCCCAATGCCATCAATTTGGGATGGATGGAACTTAAATCCTTCACCAGCGGTATCTGACTTGGATAGAAGTCAGAGGAATAACCAGGACCCCCGCAGAGAACCGCCAAATCACAGCCATTCATCAGATTCAATTTATCCTCCAAGGGGAGCCGCCGCTCATGCAGCGTAATCTGGCAATCGGGGATGAGACGCTCCAGCAGCTGCTGGCCACGGCGGACAATTAAAAAATCGCCAGCATTTTTATATGCTCCGGATAGAAGAAAAACCTTCATCTTCGCCACTCCTTTCTACTCTGCAGATAATCTTCCAGTTCCTGGATAGAACTGGGGATCAAAAACCGCTCTGGCCGGCGGTAGGTGTCGCGCACCGCCTGAAAAAACGCCTCGTTGGGCCGCAGGTGGGGCGGGAGCCGCTCAAACAGCTCCTCCACCAGCCGGTACAACAGAATCACAGTGGGCTCCTGGTCAAAGACCAGCTTGGGGGTCAGGCAGGCGGTGGAATGGACAGAAACAAAAATCCGGTCTTCCAGATCCAAATTCAGCAGCAGCACTTCCCAGGGGCAGGGGGACGCCGGCGCCACAGCCACATCGCACCCCCTGTACTCCCCATCCTCTGGCGGGCGGGTGGGGTGCAGCCGCAGGGCGACGTTCTGGGGCCCACAGGCGGCGGCAACCCGTTCTAGGAGCTTTCCAGTTGGAACAGGTAGGTTCAGTTGCTTTTGAAAGGCCTGGTCCAAAAAGAGCACCGGACGGTCCTGGTAGAAGGCTCCCTCTTCCCCATAGCCAAAGATCCGGTTGTAAACCGGCGCATCCTGGGGAGAGACTGGGGGAATCCTGCGCACAAGGAAGGTGCGGTTCTCCACCATGGCCTGCGGCTGATAGACCAGGAGGCTCTGGATCTCGCTGTAGTAATCCCGGCCGCCGGTCAGACGGACGAACCGGCGCAGCTTTGCACTCTCCTGGAAGATGGGGACACAGTAGATACCAATCCCCTCGTCGTAGTAGTGGAAGGCCAGGTCGGGGCTGTTGCGCCGTAGATGGGAATAGAAGACGGTGTTGACACTCCCCACACAGGTGCCAAAGAGGGCGGAATAGACCTTTGCCTGGAGAATCTTGGCCAGATCCTTCTGGAGGAAGCAGAGATGTCCCACCATTTTGCCCGCACTGCCGGACCCGTCAAAGGTGTGGACCAGATACACCTGTTGGAACAGGCCCGATCTCTCCAAGGGGGCGCACAGCCCCGACAGATCGCTGGTATAGGTCAGCAGATATAGATCCGCACGCTCCGAGGGGTAGAGGGAACGTTTGATTTGCACTGCGTTGAACGCCTGATAAGGGGTGGCACACAAAAAAGCAATCATGGTTTCACCTAGATCCAGTGGAATTTGCCCTGCCTGGTTTTGCTTTGGTTCTCCCGCTGGGGCAATAAGCTGTAGAGGTAGCCAATGAGAACCCAGAAGATCACCGACTCGGCACTGGTATAGAGAAACAGCCCATCCAAAAAGCAACAGGCTGCAAGGATGGTCAAAACCACCCCAAACAGGGCCGTATAACCGCCGAGGGTGAGTCCCTGTGGCGCCTGCCGGAGCCACAGACACCCCAAGTGCCGCAACAGCACCACGATGCCCCAGGTCATCAACAGCAGGAAGCCCACTGCCCCGCAGGAGAGCAGCACCCGCAGAAAGGCATTGTGCATGCTGTAGGAGCGGGCCAGCATCCCGTTGGGGCGGATCAGTTTTGCATAGTGGGAGATGTTGCGCGCCCCCACGCCAAAGAGGGGGTAGTGTACCCAGGTGAGTACCGCATCCTTCCAGACCGCCAGGCGTCCGGTGGAGATGTCCTTCAAAAAGTCCTCGTCATCGGCGTCGTTTTCCCCCTGGATCACGTCGGAAAATCCCTTATCATAGTCCCGCCCCGGCTCCACTTTGTTGTGTTCATCGCGCACCTCGTCTGTAAAATCGGGGCTGCGGTGGCTGTCATTGATGATGACATACTGCTCAATTTTGGCGTTGAGGTAGGGCGGGATATACCCAGTGATCTGGGGAATGCCCCAGAAACAGGCCAAATATAGTACCGCTGACAGCACCGCACATGCGGCGCTCCGCCAAACTGAGAGACCCTGATGATGGGCAGATAAAAAGATCACGAGGGGCAGTACCGCACACATGGTCACCAGGGCGCCCCGGGAGAGGGTCCAGATGACAAAGAAGAACTGCACCACCAGATTGACGATGTGAAAGGCCCTCCGATCCTTGACAGTACACAGGTGATAGACGGACAGCCCCATGGAGACCATGCCAAACATGGCCCCAAAGTTGGCCTCCCGATAGACACCCACCAACCGGTTGCCCCACAGGCCCTGGGGCTGGTGGGCGTTAAAGGGCACATCGATATAGTGCAGGTACTGGGTCAGATACATCAGACAGGAGAGGAGCCCTGCAACAAAGGTCAGAATCAAGAGCAGATTGGTCCAGTGTACAAAGAGGCGCCGGTTTTCCTCCCAGCGGTTCCTGGGGAATGCCTCCAAAAAGACGTAGAAAAAGCAGGCAGTCCAGAGCAGGGTCTTGAGATTTTCCAAAAAATTTTCCCGGTGCAGGAGCATGGTGACAAGATAACTCAGCAGAAAGATGCCCAACAGCAGGTGATCCCGAAACAAGTTTTTCCGCCGGATCAGCAGGTGGTAACCCAGAATCAGCAGCCCCCACACCAAAAAGAGGGGCATCACCGGGTTTGCAAAGACATGGAGGGCCGGCAGCACGGTGCAGAAGGAGACCAGGGTGAAGAGCAGCAGATACAGGGAGCCATCCACCAGCAGGAGATACCAGGTCTTTCTCATGCGATCCCCCCCGATTCCTTGGGTTGGCAGAGTTCCTCATAGATCTGAAAAGCCCGGCAGATCACAGCCTCCATGTTGTAATAGCGGTACTCCGCCAGACGGCCCACCAGAGTGATCTGCGGATAGTTCTCCAGCTCCCGGGCATAGCGCTCATATTGCCCTTGGCACTGGTCGTTGACAATGGGGTAATAGGGCTCGCCAAAGACAGCGTCTCCCCTGCTGTAGGCCCCGGGGATCTCCGTCAGGGTGGTGGTGACACCGGGGATCTCCTGCTGGGTCAGGCGTTTCATCTCGGTACGGCGGGTGGCTGGCCGTTTGTCCGGCCAGTTGAGCACAGGAGAGGCCTGGATATGATCCCGCTGCCAGGTCTCCCATTGGAAGTGGAGGGACCGGTAGGGCAGCTCCCCATACCGGTAGCCCAGCAGCTCATCCACTGGCCCGGTGTAGATGACACCGCCCTTATAGCGTGATCCATCCAGATAGACCCTGCCGCCCTTGAGCTGTAGGTGATCCACCGCGTTGGTGTTCAATTGAACCTGGATGTTGGGGTGATCCAGCATTCGCTCAAAGAGCTTGGTGTAACCCTCTTTTGGCATGTATTGATACTTCTGCAAAAAATGGCGGGAATCATAGGACAGGCGCACGGGGATACGAGCTGTCACACTGGGGTCCACCTGGGTGGGATCCAGGTCCCACATCTTGGTGGTGTAGTCCAAAAAGACCTTGCGGTAGACAAAGCCGGCAAAGTCTTGGATCAGGGGGCTCTGGTTTTTGCGCAGCTCCAGAATGGGGATCTGGGCATGCTCCCCATAGGTCTCCAGAAGAAGATCGATGATCTCCTGGGCCTGCAGGGGCGGGAACAGGGTGCGGATGGAGGTGAAGTTGATGGGCAGCGGAACCTGGATGCCGTCGATCTCCGTCAGCACCCGGTGTTCGTAGTAGGTCCAATCGGTGAAGCGGCTCAAGAACTGGAAACAGTCCGCCCGATTCAGGACCAGAATGTGCGGCCCATAGCGGTGGACCAGCACCCCGGCCTGATCGTAGGCATCGTACATGTTGCCGGCGATATGATCCCGCTTTTCCAAAATGGTCACCCGGGCGTTCTGCTCCTGGGCCAGTCGGCGGGCCAGGACGGAACCAGCAAAGCCGCTGCCCACCACCAAATATTGCTGTTGTGCCATAGTTTCACCTCTAAATTTCTGCTTGTCGGTATTTTTGCAGGCTCTTGCGGGATCGCAGCCAATCATATTGGCTGCCACCAACGCCGAGGGCGTGCAACAGCTGGAACAGGCGCGCCTTGGAGCGGCAGCGTCGCTCCAGCTGCGGAATTTGCCGGGCTTTGCTCCACATGCGCAAAAAGAGGGCCCTCCCCCTGGCCCGATCCGGCAGATAGATCAGTGTGTACAGGGCATAGCCCGTCACCAGGCGATGGAGCCGGTCCAGGAGGGGCGCCTGGTGGCAAGGGTCCACCGCGGTGTGCTGCAGCTCCTGCAGCAGACGGCCAATGACCCGCTCGGAATGATCCAGCCGTCTCAGGCGGTTTTCGATGGCCACGCTCTGGTTGGCATTTCCAATGCGGTAGACATACAGGGGGTCCGGCAGATAGGCCCAGGTCTGCAGATGCAACAGAGGGATGCCGATGAACTCCTCATCCACGTAGAAGGTGTTCTCCTGCAGGGTCAGACCCAGCCCACGCAAAAAATCTGTGCGGTAGCACACGGTGGTCAAGGCAAAATGACTGTTGGGGATGGGATCCTCCGGGGCGCGGTAGGTCCGGTGGTACTGCACCTGGTCAAACCGATGGGATTGAACCTCCTGGGTCTGCATGTTGTAGGTCTCATAGGGGGTCAGGACCACATCCTGATCCGCTCCCTGCAAAAAGGCCATCAGCTGCAGCAGGCCCTCGCTCCGGAACCAGTCGTCCCCATCCAACACCTTGAGATAGGCCCCTGTGGCCTGCTGCATTCCCAGATTGATGGTAGAACCGTGGCCGCCATTTTTCTTGGGCAGGTACCGGAACACCTGGGGATAGCGCCTCTGGTATGTCAGGGCAATCTCCCCCGTGCGGTCGGTGGAGCCGTCATCCACCACCAGAACCTCCAGATAGGGAAGAACCTGGGCCACCAGGAGGGAATCCAGCGCCTCCCGCAGATAATCCTGCACCTGATAGGCAGGGACAATGACGGTGAGTGACTTCATACTTTTTCCTCTCCCCCCTGGCGCTTGCGCAGAATGTAGATGGACAGGGCCTTCGCCGTGGCCCGGTAGCCCACCACCCGGTACAGCCGGGCCACCAGAGCGGTCTTTGGGGTCCGGTTGGATTTGAGCAGACCCCGCAGGGGGCGCAACATGGCCAGGGCCTCCTCCCGCTCCTCCCTCTGGCAGAGATAGGCGCTTCCCAGGGCGATGGCATATTGATAGGCCAAATAGTCCCTGACATAGCTCAGCAGTTCCCGGGGCATCTGGCTCCCCTGGAGCCGCCTTTGCCAGGAGGAGATCATGCGGTGGGAATTTTGGACCCGCTCCAGGGTGAAGGTGCCGGTAGCGGCTCCTTGACGGCCCTGACGGTAATAATAGTGTGGCCTGGGCAGGGCGCGAACATGCCTTGCCTGCAAATAATAATTTAAGGCTGTATCCACATCCTCGTTGTTGATCCACCCTGGGGGAAATTGAATGTGGTGCTCTGTCAACAGACTGCGCCGGACAATGGCGGCCCAGGCAGCCGGCAAAAACCGGCCGCTCTGGAGCAGGCGCAGCAGGGTCTGCTGCCCATGGGTCTCATTGATCCACCGGACCTCCCCCTCTGGGAAGGGTTCCAGAGACGGCAATGGGCCCTGGGATTGGAATTTGACACAGCCGCCGCAGAAGATCTCCACATTGGGATGCTCCTGGATCTGCTGCAGAATCATGGCCAGCGTCCCTGGCGGAAGCAGGTCGTCGCCATCAATAAAAAAGACGTACTCTCCCCGGGCCCGCCGCAGGCCCACATTGCGGGCCACCGAGACACCCTGGTTCTCCTGGGGATACACACGGATGCCCGGATAGGCGCTCTCATACCGGCGGCACAGGACAAGGCTTTTGTCGGTGGAGCCATCGTCCACCAGCAGCACCTCCACCTGAGGGGTCAGCTGCGGCAGGATACTCAATAGGCAGCTCTCCAAATAATCCTGCAGGTTGTACACCGGCAGAATCAAGCTAAGAACTGGTGCCATGGGCATGCTCCTCCTGTTGACAGAATTGGAGATAGATCCCCTCCATGTTTTGGAGGGCGTGCTCCAGGGAATACCTTTGGACATCCTGCAGGTTGTGAATCCCCATCTCCTGCCGCAGCTGGGGCCTCTGGTAGAGGGCGCAGATGGACTGCTCCATCCCCGCCCGGTCCCCCAGGTCATAGAGATAGCCGTTGCGTCCCGGCTGAATCACGTCTGTCTGACCGCGAATCTTTGCACAGACCACCGGCAGGCCGCTGGCCATGCTCTCCACCACGTTGATGGGCAGCCCCTCCTGGGTGCTGGTGGAGATGGCGGCATCTGCAATCTGGTAGAGCTTTTCCACATCCCTGCGATAGCCCAAAAACTGAACCAGGTCCTCCACCTGCAGATCTCTGGCCAACCTCCCCATCTCGTCCAGCAGCAGGCCATTCCCTGCCAATAAAACCTTCAGATGGGGGATCTCCCGGCGCAGGGTATTGAGAGACTCCAGAAGAAACCGGTGGTTTTTGCGAACAATAAACTCCGCCACATAGACCAGCACAAAGTCCTCCTGGGACAGATGAAAGGTCTGCCGCAGCGCCAGCTTTTCCTGGAGCGAAAGGGGATGGAAGCGCCGTAGGCTGACACCCACGCCATCGATTTTGACCACCTGAGTGTGGAAATGCCGGCAGGCCAGCTGGTAATCCTCCTCATTGAGGGTGATGATGCAGTCGGTCCAGTGGGAGAGGAGCTTTTCCATGGTATAGTACAGGACCCAGTTGACCCAGGGCGCCCCCTGATAGAAGTGGAATCCATGGGCTGTGTAGAGTACTTTTGCCCCCTGCCTGCGGGCCTCTCTGGCGGCGAGGCGGGCAACAACCCCACCCATTGGGGTGTGGCAGTGGATCAGTTGATACCTTTCCTGCCGGATGATCTTTTGCAGCATCCGGCAGGCCTTCACATTGTTCCAGGAGTAGGGAGAGCGCTCCAAGGGAATCGTAAAGTGGCGGTGACAGTCCAGCACTGGCTCCTCACCGGCGGAGGCATAGTGGACCTCATAGCCCTGTTCCATAAACCAGCGCATAAAGGGACGGTTGAACTTGGAAAAGTTGGCCGTATGGGATACAAAGAGCACCTTTTTGGGCCCAGTTGGTCCCGTGCCGGCCTTCAAGCGCTGCAACTGATAGGGATATGCCCCAGAAGTAAATTCTGCTTCCATTCCTATGACCTCCGTTCCAATCCGACTTGCGGTGCCAAAATGTCTTCTGACCATGCCCTCGATCTGCATCGACATGCTGCTATGGCAAAGTTCCTGAGGGTTGATGGGGTTCCTCCCCCGCTCCTGCGTCTGTCGTGTGCCTGATGTTGTTCTGTGCCGCTTGTGCAACCCGCGCCATGGCCATCAAGCGCTCTTGATTGTCAGGATTCAGCTGCCGGAACACCTCAACCGCCTCTTGCAGGGCCGTCTTCTGCATGACAGGCGCCTCCTTTTATTAATTTTGTGATATTAATATAACTTTAAATTAATAATACGTCAAATTCGACGACTCTCTTCTATCTGGGAAATACTTTTCATTGCCTTATTATGTTGTTTGTGATAAATTGAAATTGCGCAATCCAAGGGGAGGTAGATACTGTGAATGAACGTCTCAAACAGGTTCGCAAGGCACTGGGGCTCAATCAAACAGAGTTTGCACGGCATCTGGGCATCACCCAGACAGCCTACTCGATGATTGAAAATGGCGTGCGGCCTCTGGCGAGCAAATACATCAAGGTGATCTGTTCCACCTTTCATGTGGACGAAAACTGGCTTGTCACCGGCTCCGGGGAGATGTTCCTGGCCTCCCCATACGAGCGGGAGTTTATCGAAATCTTTGGCCATCTGGTACCGGAGACGCAGCAGTACCTGCTGCTGATGGCACGGGAACTCCTCAACACCCAGCAAAAGCTGCTCCAGAATAGGGAAAAATAGCTGCCAGGCGGCAGGGGCGATCTCGCAGGGCTATCAAGCTGTCCTCTGGCCAGGACAGCAGAATCCTTTTGCAGCGCGGCTCATCACCGCCTGCCCTTCTATCTTGTGCAACTGCAAACAAACTATCCCCAAATTCCCTCTTCTTCGCGGCAAGCCCCTCTATTTCCCAATTTACTTTGAAGGTAGAACGTGCTGATGCCATCTCTTTGTTCCACCGGCGAATGCTTCCCCATCAACCACTCTCGACAAATCGAATTTGAAACAGAGGAATCCATCCTTGCAGGCTGATGTGTCGAAATAATATCCGCCAACACAGGCCCAAACCAAAAGAGGCAGACGAAAGCATGCTTTCGTCTGCCTCTTTGCTCTTATATACGGATATTTCACCTCTTACATAAAAACTCCACCTGCATGAATCCCCAACCGATCCAACCGTTGTAGCCACATGAATTCTAGAAAAATGTACATTTTAAATTGCAAAATTTAGTGGCAATGTAGGTAAATTTTTACAAGATTTCCCTTATTTATTGGAAAATATTGTGGTATATTGAAAATTAGAAGGTGCCTAAAATCCTTTTTTAGGTACACAAAAAAGGAAAGGATGGGTAAGTTCATGAAGAAGTCAAGGCCAAAACAATGGCTGGTTTGCCTCTTGGCGGTGCTGTTGGCATTTACGCTGGTTCCTGCCACTGTATTTGCAGATGGGCCTGCCAGCCCACGTGCAACAGATGCTGTGACCGTTCGTGGGACAGATGGCACAGAAGAGGGATATGCCACCCTGTTTGAGACGGCAGATGCCGCAGCAGATGGAGACACGTTGCTGCTCAATGAAGACCTGGAGATGGGTTTCTTTGAGCTGAATGGCAAACAGCAGTCCCCCACCATGGTGGTGGAAGGCAAATCTTTGACACTGGATGGCCAGGGTCACACAGTGACCGCCAAAAATGAGGCATTCAGCATGATCGAAGTGCGCGCTACGGGGGCACTGACCATTCAAGATATCGTGATGGATGGCAGTTCCGCCGAAAACCGGAGCTTTTCAAACATCCTCAACATCGAAGGTGGCCGTGTGACCATTGAGGATGGCGTCACATTGAAAAACAACCGCACTTCTGCCATCAACATCGGCACCAATGTCCCTGGCGGTGTGTGCGTAATGAACGGCGGAACCATCACAGAAAATGTGATGCCTGCCGGCAGCTCCAGCACAGGTGTGGCCGTCACCGTTCTGGAGGAGAGCACCTTTATCATGAATGGGGGTACCATCTCCAACAACCAGGCCCTCAAATATGGTTCTCCCGGGATCATGGTGACCAGAGGCGGCAAGGCGGTCCTCAATGACGGCGTCATTGAGGGGAACCAAACCAATGTTGCTGCCAATGGCTCCGCTGTCACCATCAAGGGCGGTGAGGTGGAACTCAACGGCACTGTCATCCGCAACAATACCTCCGCTGCCAGTTCCTATGGAGCCGGGTATGGCGCTATCTATGTCAAGGAGATCACATCCTTTGAGGACAAGTGGCCCGGCGTGTTGACCATCACCGGCGGTGAAATCACCGGGAATCAGGATGCAGACGGCAACCCCAACGCCATCTATCTTTGGAGTAGTATAGAGGATGTGGGCGCTTACCTCAAATTGAGCGGCTCCCCCAAAATTGAGGGCAGCAGCATCATCTATGCCAACAACAGCTCCTCCATCTACTACCGGCCCATCGAGGTGGTGGATACCTTCACCCCTGTGGTACCAGTGGAGCTGGATTCCCTGTTCTACTATATCATTGGCCAGGAGATGGTAACCTACGCCCCAGGGCTGCAGGCCGATTCCAACCACTTTAAGGCCACGGATCAAAACTACGGCTACCAGGAAGCGGCGGATCAGACCTACCTCTACACCGAGGCACGGAGAGAGGTCCTCTTTATGGATGGTACGGAGGAGATCGAAGCGCTCTCCCGCTGGACATTTGTGGAGGATCTGATCGCCCAGCCAGAGTACTCCAAGATTGGGTACGCTTTGGATGGTTGGTACACCGATGCCGCGTTGACCCAGCCGTGGAACTTTGAAGAGGATACCCTGCCTAGAGAGGAGGGCGTGTTCCGCCTCTATGCCAAGTGGTCTCCTCTTCCGGCGCAGGCACCTGTTCTGCCGGAGGAGCTCCAGATTGATCTTTCCTGTGGCGATGAAGACGGCACAACCCTTACTCCCTCCTTCCAGGAGGAAGAGGGATACACCTACTCCTATCTATGGCAGAATGCCAATGGCGAGGCCCTTGGAGAAGATTCCACCCTCGCTGTGCCCTCTCCCGCCCATGGGGAGAGCGCCACATATCTCCTGACCGTCACCGCCACCAGAGCCGACAATGGCCAGACGGCACAGTCCAGCACGACCTATGTGGTCTCTCGCACAGAGCACCAGGTGGATCCCGATTGGACATATGACGAGACCAGCCATTGGAACCTCTGCTCCCTCTGCGGAGAACGGTTCCATGAGGGCCCCCACACCTTCCAATGGGTGATCGACCGAGAGGCGACCGCAACCCAGGCGGGTTCCAAGCATGAGGCGTGCACCGTCTGTGGCTATGCCAAAGCAGCAGTGGACATTCCCGCAACAGGCGCAGGGGATCCTGATGCACCCCAGACTGGTGACAGCTGCAACCTTGCCCTGTGGACAGCTGTGATGGCGGTTGCCGCTGGTGCAGCTCTGCTCAGCCGCCGTAAAAGGGAGCAGAGATAGCACCTGTTCTTTTCCCTCCAGCAACATCTGAAAAAATTTTGATACACGGATATCGAATATCCCCACACATGCAGCGGTCTCAGACAGCCCGCATGATTGTGATTCTCTGACCGTGCCCATGCCTTCTGTGGCAGGCGCAGGAAGAAATCTCTTTTCCTTTTATTTGGCCAGCTCACCCGCAAAGTGAGCTGGCCATTTCCCTTGGCACGATCTTTTGGGGATCGCTTTTCCCTCGAACAAAGAAAAGCGGAAGGCTTTTTGAGCCCTCCGCTTTTCTTTGACATGCGTCCCAGAGAAAATTTTTCTGTTCTTCTAATACTGCACTGCATCCCGAATCAACGGCCGGGTCAGAGCCAGAAATTGGGGATAAATCCGATCCAAATGGCATCCACAGGTTCCACAGGTCTCCACGGCTCCCTCCACCGCCTTCACAAGTTCCTGCAGACCGCTCCCCTCCAGCAGATAGCGGCGGGCGGGCGTTTCCAACTGCTCCCACCCCGACTGGGCAAACGCCTTGAGCAACGGAAACAGTGCCGGCCAGACCTCCGGCCGGTGCTCCCCCTGCCCCGGCCGGCGCAGGACATAGTTGGTCAGGGCGACCCCGTGGCGCATCACCTGCTGCTCCCAGAGGGTGAGATATCCACGTCTTTGGAAAAACGGCCGGGCCGTGATGGAGGCGTGGGTCACCACAGCCCCCGGGCCAACCATGCGTTCCAGCATGTCACAGAGGGCGCTGCCGATGCCCTCCCCCTGATGGTTCCAATGAACATAGAGCCGGTCCAGGTATCCAGTGGCATCCATGTCCCCAAAACCCACTACGGCCCCATCCTCCCCCTTGGCCACCCAGGTGGTGTGGTTCAAAAACGAGCGGTTCCAAGCCTTTTGATCCACCTGGCCATCAGCCCAGGCTTGCAGCTGCTGGGGGGTGTAGTCTCTGGCGTTGATCGTATGTACTGTATCGTAAAAGAGCTGGATCATCTCCGGCAGGTCACTGGAGGCGTAAGGGTGAAGTGTAAACATGCTATGGCCCTCCTCTGATATTTTTCTGCAATCCTAGTGGGGCTGGGGTGTCTGAATTCCATTGTAGCAACAGAGGGAGAGCTCTGTCAACCAAACCCAGTGCTTGCCTCTGGATTTTGATGTTTCAACACTTTTCCTTCGTCCGCCCCTGTGTTATGATGGAAAAAAGCGACATTGTATCAGCAGCAAAAAATTTTGCCCAAAGGGCAGTTTGAAAGGAGCGGTCCCTATGGCCTCATCAGAACATCTGGAAAAGATCCGTGCCTCCTTTTCTCAGCAGGCGCAGAGTTTTGAGAGCAAACGCATGAATTTCTCCAAACAGGAGTACCTCCACGCCTCCATCCGCGGCATGGAGCCCCGTTTGGAGGACGAGGCTCTGGAGGTGGCCTGCGGCACAGCCCTTTGCAGCCGGACCCTGTCCCCCTTTGTCCACACGGTCACCTGTCTGGATGCCACCCCCGCCATGCTCCAGGTGGGGCGGCAGAAGGCGGAAAAACAGCAGCTGAAGAACCTCATTTTTCTGCAGGGGGAGGCGGAACAACTGCCCTTTGCGGACGCCTCCTTTGACCTGGTGTTCAGCCGCTTGGCCATGCACCACTTTGCCCAGATGGAACCCCCATTTTGGGAGATGGTGCGGGTGCTGCGTCCCGGTGGCCGCCTGGCCATCATTGATATGCAGGCCGCCCCAGAACCGCTGCGGGAACGTGAGGACCACTTGGAGACACTGCGGGATCCCTCCCATGTGAAGAACCGCAGCCTGGAGGAGCTGCTGGCCCTCTTTAAAGCGGGTGGAATCCAGCCCGTCAAACAGGACACCACCCCCATTGCCGTCTCCCTGCAGGCGTGGCTGGAGCTGACCAAAACCCCGCCCCAGATCTGTCAGGAGATCCAAGAGGCCCTGGAGGTGGAACTGTCAGGGGGACCCCAAACGGGGTTTGAACCCTTTGTCAAGGACGGCGCCCTCCACTTTTGGCAGCGCTGGCTGTTCCTTCTGGGGAAAAAGCAGTGACCCCCACCTACATCCTTTCGGGCGCTCTACATAAAAAGGGCTCCAGGCATCTGCCTGGAGCCCTTTTTATCATTCCCGTGGAACTTCTCCCACACGACTGAACCACAGTGTTACACCGTCTATTGGGCAATGGTCTCCTGCTGGGGCAAGAGGTGCTGGTGAATGGCGTGGAAGACTCCATCCTCCCGGTTGGAGGGCAGAATGACGTCCGCCTGGGCCTGCAGCGCCAAAGTGCCGTTGCCCATGGCCATCCGCAGCCCCGCCACCTGGAACATAGAGAGGTCATTCTCCCCATCTCCAATACAGGCCACCTGGCAGGCCGGTAGCTCCAGATGCTTCATGAGCGCCTGTAGAGCGCTGCCCTTGGAGGCTCGCTGTGGAAAAATCTCCACATAGTTGCGGTCATAGGCGGTCTGTAGGCTCCCATCCCATCTCTTGAGCCTGGTGCGGACCTGCCGCCGGGTGTGATCGGAGAAGAAAAAGATCTGCAGCTCCTCCACATTCCAGGGCTGCTGCAGCAGGGCCTGGGACAGATTGGCCACCTGAACACTGGCCCTGCCATCCCTGCCGTAGACAGCCTGTCCCAGGAGCCACAGCGCCCTGCCCTGCACCAGGTAGGCGTGGTTCACGTGGGCGGTGAGACCGACCCGCAGGGGGGATAGAGTCCGCAGGACCTCCACTGCCTGTCCCCGGGGGATCAGCGCCCGATAAATGCTGCGGCCGGTGTGAAGATCCGTCACCATGGCCCCATTGGAGGAGATGACATACCGAACCCAGGGCTTGCCCACCAGTTGATGAGGCAGGCAGGACAGGGCGCGGCCTGTGGTGGGCACCACACAGATGCCCTCTTTGGCGGCCTGTTCCAGGGCCTGAAGAGTCTGGGCTGAGATCTTACTTTTTTCATTCAAACAGGTTCCATCCATATCGATGGCCAACATCCGGATCATGGGTGCGCCTCCCCTTATACTACGCTTGTAAACAGTGACATCATCAGTTTATCCCATCCAACAACCCCAGTCAGCCCATTTTTATGAACGATTTTGAAACAATGTTTGATCCACATTGGACGGACAGCGGCCCACCGTCGGAGCAATCTGCCGGTGGGCCTTTGATCAATCCTTTTAATCCAAAAATTCTGCCTGCAGTCGCTCTCGAAAGAGGGCGGCTGCGTAGCGGATATCCGCCTCGTTGGGGTGGGTTGCGGCAATGGCGTGGCGCCGCCGGGTCTCTGGAGTGGGGGGCTTTCCGGCGCTCATACGTTGAAGCAGCGCCGGATCCACCGGTCCCTGGCAGAGAAAGTGACCCAACAGCACACAGCCCTCCCCCAGGCAGTCCTCCGCCGCCTGGGCAATATGCCGGGCGTGGGGACCATAGGGGTAGGCGCCCAAGGTACCAAAGAGGCCCACCTTGACATTTTTCAAACTCTTGAGGAAGATCTCCATCTCCTCATTGGCGTGGCCTCGGTCCGCCCAATAGCCCGCCAGATATGCTTGGGCCTGGGGTACCGCCTCCCCCGCTTTCCGTTCCATGACCACCGGTTCAAACTCCTCCAGCTCCCTGGCAAGGCCCTGGGCCAGCTTTTTGGTGTTCCCGGTGCGGGTGGAATACAGAATCACAAGCTGTTTCATCCCCATCACTCCAAAACCTGATAGTACCGGTCCACAGTCTCCAACAGGTAATCTGTACCCCGGATGCCCATGAGGGGCAGGTGATTGGCGATCTGCACATGGCTCACCAGAGGGAAGCTGACACAAACACCGGTGTTGGTTTTTCCACAGACATGCAGGGAGACGTCGTCCGCCAAAACCAGGTGGTACTCCAATGACCGCAGGGCGTCCAGCTGCTCCTTTTCCGTGGTGAAGTGGCGCACGTTGGGATCCGGGCTCTCAATGTCCTTGAGGGTGTGGGGACACAGGAGCAGATCCGTCTCAAAATCCAGATCCCGGCACATGGCCGCCATGCCCTGGATCATGTCGTAGTCCCCCACGATGGCGGCGGCGGGCCGGTGGGGCTTGTTCTGATACATACTGGCATACATGCGGAAGGTGGCGGCCTGGCTCTCCCGCTCCTGCAGCTGATCCAAAACCTCCTGGGCTACCGGGCGGCTCAGCAGTGCCCCAACCCCTGCAAGCCACCCCCTGGTGCCATTGTAACCGTAGGGGACTCCATAGAAATAGGGGGTGCCAAACTGCTCCTGTAGGTACCGGGCGGCAGGCAGCGCCTCAGCCCGCAAAACCAGGTTCACCCTGGCCCCGCCCATGGATGCCAGTTCCGCCAGACTGCTATCCACCCCCAGGGCGGTGTGCTGTACCAGGCCAAAGGAGCGGGACATAAGATCCTCAATCTCCCACAGGTCGGAGCGAATGCGGTAGCTGCTGGCAGAGGCGCCCAGAACGTTATACCGACCGGGCAGCGGCCCCGCCTCTGCCCCCGAGAGTTCACGGGCCAACATGGTGTACGCCTGCCGCAGGCCGATGGTATAGTCCCCCCGAAAACCGCCGTTTTCCATGGCGATGAGCCGGGCGTCCACCTGATCCTGCATATAGCTGCATACCCCCACCAGATCGGTGCCAATGACAGAAGTGACGGCGGAGGCGATGACAAAAATCACCTTTGGGTGGTAACTCTGGTCCAGTTCCACAATGGCCCGCTCCAGACGCTGGACGTCCCCCATGATCACATCATCCTCACTCATGTGGGTGGTAAAGAGGGTCTGGTCCGGAGAGATGCCCATGGCCCCAAAGAGGCTCACACAATAGTGGGTGGTTCCTGCAGGCCCGTACTCCAACACCACGGCGTCCTTCACAGTCAGCAGGGTCCACATGACCGCCATGCGGTCGGAGGGGGTTGGCAGGTAGCGGCATAGACTCATATGGCTTTTCTCTCCTCTCTCAGCTGGCGGGCCGCGTCACTGGCGCGGATCAGCTCCGATACCCCGGCAAGGGTGACCTCCAGCCCCAGCATGGGGGACATAATATCCCCATGGACAATTTCTATTCCCTTTTTGCGCAGGCGGGTGGCATACTCGTGCCCCAGATAGAGATTGGGGCGCAGCACGTCGTAGACATACTGCAAGGGTGCAATATTGGCCGTCTTGGTGACATAAGGGTCCCACCGGTCCAAAATAGCCTGCCGGTTGGGATCCCCCTCTGGCGGCAGGTCATTGGTCTGGATCAGCAGGGGCCGCATCCCGAGCTTTACCATAAAGGCGTTGTATTCAAAGCAGTCAATGGGCGTGTTTCCATAGATATAGGTGATCCCCTCTAGCCGGCTCCGGGCCTCTGTAACCGCCTGTTTGGCCCGCTGATAGAGGGTCTGCACCTCCTGTGGCACCGGCCGTTCCAGACAGGAAAAGAGCTCCTGGTACAGCCCATAGATCCGGTCCGGGTCAATGTACTTGTCAAAGAGCACATAGGGGGTGCCAAAGGCCTTCTGCATCTTTTGAGCTAGAGGCAGGCCGATGGGATTGACCACAATGTTGACCTTGGCCCCGGGGGCCTGCTCAATCTCCGAGACGGTGGTGCCACTGGGGAGCTTCATCCCCAGGGAGATCCCAGACTGACACAGCATCCGGTAGAGCTCCGTGGTGGTAAAGTCCCCCATGCGCTGGCCAATGACGTTGACCCGGTCCGTCACTGGCTGCTTCTTCATCATATCAAAGCAGGCGGTAATGGTGTCCCGCACCCCGGGCAGGTGATTTTCTGTCTTAAAATGTTCGGTGTGTACCGGCATGATATGGATGCCGTATTTCTCCTGAAGCTGTTCGGCCATGGAGTCCACATCATCCCCAATGACCTCCACCACGCAGGTGGTCACTAGAAACACTGCCCTGGGGCGATATTCCTCCATCAGCTCCTGGAAGGCGGCATCGAGTTTTTCCTTGCAGCCAAAGGTCACATCGTGTTGATCCAGCACCACCGATAGACAGCGCCCGTCAATGCCGCCGAAGGCCGCGTTGCTGATGGTGGTGTTCTTGGTGTAATAGGTGCATTCATCGGTGCCAATCACCAGCATGATGCTGTCTTTGATGCCCCGTACGGCCATCATCGCCCCCATAAGGGGGCAGTGGGGGCCGGGGAAAATGGCGCTGCTCAACTGGGTGACCTCTTTGATGCTTTTGACCTCTCCCAGGCGTTTCATGCGGGAGACGAGGGTCTGACCATCCAAAATAATTCCTCCTTTGTGCCATCAGGCGAGTTCCGCAAAGGCGATGAGAGGCTTGCTGCGGCCGGGGATGTGGATGATCTCCCCATCCACATGGTACACCTCCCGGAGCATCTGACTGGTGATGACCTCATTCGGAGTGCCCTCGCTGTACTTTTGACCATCCTTGATGACCACGATCCGGTCGCTGACTTCCAGGGCGTGAGACAGGTCATGGAGCACCATGACCACCCCCACCCCCGTCTCCCGGTTCAGGCGCTTGACCATCTGCATGGTGTCCAATTGGTGGGAGATGTCAAGATAGGTGGTGGGTTCATCCAAAAAGAGGATCTCCGGCTGTTGGGTGAGCACCGTGGCAATCCAGACCCGCTGGGTCTCGCCGCCGGAGATCTCGTGGATGGATTTGTCCCGCAGGTGATAGGTCCCGGTGGCACGCATGGCCTCCTCGATGATCCGCTCATCCTCCTTGGACAGGCGGGAAAAGAAGCCCTGGTGGGGCATGCGGCCATAGCTCACCAACTCCTTGACCCGGAAGTCCGCCGGGGCGGAGTGCATCTGGGGCAGTACCCCGATACGCCGGGCAAACTCCTTGGGAGCAAAGTCCTGTAGGTCCCGACCGTCCACAAAGACACTGCCCTTCTGATACTTCAGCAGCCGGGTCAGGGCCTTGAGAACGGTGGATTTGCCCGATCCGTTGGGTCCAATGATGCTGGTGATCTCATGTTTGCCGATGCAAATATCCAGATCCTCCACCACCACATAGTCTCCATAGCCGATCTGAAGTTGTGTCGCATTAACCTCCATTGAATTTCCCCCGCTTTCTGAGCATATACAGGAAAAATGGTCCGCCGGAGACGGCCATGACGATGCCTACGGGAATCTCCATCCCGGGGACAATGGTGCGCCCCACGGTGTCCGCGAACAACAGGGTGGCCCCGCCCAGCAGGATGCTGGTGGGCAGCATGACCTTGTAATCGGACCCCACCAGCATACGGGAGATGTGGGGCACCACAAGGCCCACGAAACTGATCATGCCTGCCACCGAGACGGTGGATGCGGCCAAAAAGGCGGATACCGCCGACAGGCACACCCGGCTGGCGTTGACCCGGATGCCCAGGTTTTTGGCCATCTCGTCCCCCAGCTGCAGGGCGTTTGCGTGGCGGATGCACAGCAGGGCCAAAAACAGGCCAATGACCGCGTATACCGCCATGGTGCGCACATGGACCCAGGCCATGCCCGACAGGCTCCCGTTCATAAAAGAGAGGACACCGGACAGGTTGTCGCTGTTCATGAGCTGCAGCAGGGAGTTATATCCCCCCAGCACCGAGTTGATGGCAACACCGGAGAGGATGATCCGCACCGGGTCCACGCCGCCCTTCCAGGCCAGTGCATAGATGAGCACACAGGCCAGAGCTGCTCCCACAAAGGAGAACAGGGGCAGGGAAAGGGTGAGATTGGGAAAGATCAACAACACCGTGATGGCCGCAGTACCCGCCCCGGCCGACACACCGATGGTACCGGGGTCGGCCAGGGGGTTGCGCATGACAGCCTGCAGCAGCGCACCGGCTGCGGAGAGGGATGCGCCAATGAGAATTGCCAGGATCACCCTGGGCAACCTCAGGCTGAGAATGATGGTGCGTGCCGTACTCTGCTCCCCGGAGAAGATGGCATGGATCACCGTGCCAAAGGAGTATCCGGCGCTGCCCACGGCGATAGAGGCGACGATCAGAAGAAACAGAACCACCAACAGAACTGTCCAAACCACGCTTACCCGCAGCAGCCGGATGCCGCCCTGGTTTTTTCCGCGTTTGCTTGCTTGCTTTGTTGCTGTCATTTGTCAAATCCTTTCCATTCTAGGGTTGGGAACTACGCCTCGGTGAAGTGGGCCTCCAGAATGTCCGCCAGATCTTCAATGTTGTTGATGATGTTGATGCCGGCGGTAGAGACATAGTCGCCGGGCAGGTAGATCACATCTCCATTTTCAATGGCGGGGATGCTGTACCAGTAATCAGGGTTCATCTCATAGACACCTTCCATGAGGGTCTGCACATCCTCAGCTGTGCCCATACCGGTGATGAGCACCACATCGGGGTTATATTCCAGGGCCTGCTCCATATCCAGAGGAATCATAGAGTTGGCCTGGTCATTCTGGTAAACGCTCTCCAGCCCGCACATAGCGGCCATACAGCCCAGGGTGGCATCCTCCGTCTGCAGGTACATGGCGTTGGTACCGCCGGCCAGAAGGATAAGCACCGTCTTGCCGGCGCAGGTCTGCTGCAGCTCAGCGACACGGGCATCCAAGGCGTCAAACTGACCCATAACCTCCTCGCCCTTTTGGGTGCTCTCCTCGTCCACGGAGAAGGCGTCCACCAGGCTCTGGCTCTGCTCCCGGACCACATCGTAGATGTTGTGGGTTTGGGAGTTGGTGGCCACATAGTAGACGGGGATCCCCAGATCCTCCAAGCTCTGGCCATAGTCCTGCTGCTGGCTTACGGGCATAAACACCAGATCCGGCTCCAGCTCTACAATATTTTCTGCACTGAAGGTGTCGCCCAGGGAGGGCAGCTGCTCCGCCTTTGCGGTGAGATCCTCCGGGTAGTCCAGCACGGTGGTCTGGGGAACGGCGATCATCTCCGCCCCCATCTCGTACAGGGTCATCACCGGGTAGGTGCTGGTACAGACGATGCGGGTGGGAACCTGATCCAGTTCGATGGTGTTAGTATATCCTAACTCTTGCATATGGGCAGGATATTCAAGGGTGAATTTTTGCTGGGCTCCGCTTGTTCCGCTGGAGCCTCCGCTGGGCTCGCTTTCATTGGAACAGGCTGCCATGGACAGGGCCATTGCAGCGGCCAACAGGGCGGCAAACATACTTTTGCGTTTCATAGAACCGTTCCTTTCTTCGTAATTGGGTTTTATAGCTGCGATGACAGAATTTGATCCGCCAACGCATTGTATACATCTCTCATGGGGGAATCTTCCAACACTTCAAAGACCGTCCCCCCCTGGGCCTCCGCTGTCTGGATATCCGGGGAACGGGGAATATATTGAATGACCTTGGTTCCAATCTCCTCCACAGCCTGCTGAACAATCTCCTGCTCATTTTCAATATTTTTGGCATTGAGAATCAGGCCGCTGAGTTTGGCGTAGCCCCGCTTGCCAAAGCCACGGATGGCGGTGGCAATGTTGTTGGCTGCATACAGGCTCATCATCTCTCCAGAGGAGACAATGTACACCTCCCTGGCATAGCCGCCTCGGATCGGCATGGCAAAACCGCCGCAGACCACATCCCCCAGCACGTCATAAATGACGATATCAGGTCGATAAACTTGGAACGCCTGTAGGCTTTCCAACTGTTCAAAGGCAGAAATGATGCCCCGTCCCGCACAGCCCACGCCGGGGGTGGGGCCGCCGGACTCCACACAGAGCACCCCTCCAAAACCTTCAAATACAATATCCTGTAGGGTGATCGCGTCCCCCTTGGCCTTGATCTGCTCCAGCACCGTGGGGATGCGCTGGCCTTTCATCAGGTTTTTGGTGGAATCCGCCTTGGGGTCACAGCCGATCTGCATGACCTTGTAACCCTTGCCCGCCAGCGCCGCGGACAGGTTGGAGGTGGTGGTGGATTTGCCGATACCGCCCTTGCCGTAGATGGCAATTTTACGTTTTACCAGATGGTCCAAGTTGAGCTCCTGCCTTTCATGGGATAAAATATGCCCGAAAAATTGGGAAAAATCTTTGCTTTTTATAAAGCTTTGTGATATAGTTAGCTTAAGCTAACTCACGGGCTCCAGTATACCACACAGCAAACCAACTTGTCTTTCAAAATGATTGACAGAACTTGTAGTTTTACAGGAAGGGAACCGGCTATGAAATCACCAAATCCACCTTATTCAGAAGAGTTTTTCAATTTTCACACTCTGTGTGACGCTGTTTTTCAAAAGGATATGGCACAGGCACGCCTGATTCTAGAGGATCAATCCCAGTGTTTATTCCAGAGAGAGGAGCCCTCCTGGGAGGCCATGATGGTCTTTTTAACCTCCATGAACCGCAGCCTGTACAACTATATCCTCTACCGCACCAGCCTATCCCTCTACCAGTGCTGCGCAGAAAACGGGAAAATCATCCACAAATGCCGGAACAAAGAAGAGTTTTTCGCCCTGGCCGAGCGGATCCTGGCCACCTACTGCAGCAAACTGGATGCCGGCTGTACCCATTGCAGTTGCCGCTACATCGCTCGGGCAAAGGCCTATATCGATTGGAACCTAGATAAGCGCCTGAGCCTGGAGGAGGTTGCTGCCCAGGTGTACATCAGCAAGGCCTATCTGTCAGAGTTGTTCACCAGCCACACCGGGACATCCTTTTCCGCTTATGTGACGGAACGGCGGATGCAACGGGCCAAACAGCTGCTGATGAACACCAAAATGTCCATCCAGGACATCGGCCAGGCCTGTGGCTTCTACTCCTCCGCCTACTTTTCCACCGTTTTTACCAAGCGTTTCGGTCTCTCTCCCCGCCGGTACCGGGTTACACATGACACGACTCTTCCGGCCTAGCGTATATTTTTCAAGCTTGGAAAGAGCCCTTCGACATTTTTCTTTCAATGGCACACTGCGTGCCAGGGGATCTGCGAAATCCGCGTCTCCAAACAGCAACGGACGCCGAACATGTTGTTCGGCGTCCATTTTTCCCTGTGGAAATGAGATCCTGCCAGGTACTTTTGAATCAATCCCAGTGCTCCACGCTCCACTCCAGAAAGGTGCCGGTGGAGGCGTCGATCTCAAACTCATACTCCATTTGGTTGTAGTGGATCTCACCCTCATAGACCTGGCGGCCGTCGTCCTGATCCAGCTCAATGTGGATATTCTGGCTGGTGGCGCCGCTCACCTTTTCCAGTGCCAGTGCAATGGCATCCTCCCGGGAGAGGATGGCGCCGGTGCTGCTGGAGCCGGAGCCAGTGCTGGGGGCAAAGTTTTCCACATCATAGTCGTACTTCAAAATTGCACCAGTGCTCTGGAGGATGTCGTAGTCATACTCGGTGCCGTTGGCATAGAACTCCACCTCATAGACTGGGACGCCGTCCTCCCGATCGGCCTTCACCCAGAGGAACTGAGTGTCTGCCTCAGCCACACCTGCGTGCTCCAGGGCGATGGCCTTGGCTTCGTCCTTTGTGATGGTGCCAGAAGCGCCATTGGAAGTGCTTGTATCAGCGGTGCCACTTCCAGAGGCGGTTCCAGCTGTGCTGCCAGTCTCCTGAGCGATGGTTTCTGCACCGTCGCCCTCCCGAACTTCACTGGAGAACTTGACAATCTCGCCGGTGTTCCGGTTCACATCGTAGTCATAGTCATGGGTTGCAGTGGTGAAGTCCACATCATAAACGGGAATTCCATCCTCCCGATCCAGCTGGATCTTCCAACGGGTCACATCGCTCTCAGCGATGCCAGCGTGGGCCAAAACGGCCTCCTTGGCCTGCTGCTCACTGATCTCCCCTTGGGCATCTTGCTGCAGCTGGTTCCCGCCTGTATTTCCCATGGCCAGAACGGTTCCTCCACCCACCAGAAGGGCACACAACGCGGCGGCGGTAGCGACGACTTTCAGATTTGTTTTTTTCATGTTTCATTCTCCTTTCTCTTCTTCGGCTTTGTTTGATTGTATTCTAGCAGCTGAAGATTAAAAGAAGATGAGAGGAAGTCGGAAATTTGAAATCTTTCAAAAAACTCCACCTCAGAGGAGAGGTGGAGCAAAAATCTGATTTTTAGCCAGCATCGTAGCGGAAGGAGGCAACGCCATCATACCTGTGACACCGGCAATTCACAGGTAAAGGTGGTCCCTTTTCCTGGTGCACTCTCCACAGAGATGGTTCCATGGTGTGCATGGACAATCCACTGGACCATGGCCAGACCCAGTCCACTGCTGCCTGGCCGGCCACGGGAGGGATCCACCTGATAGAAACGCTCCCATATGTGGGGCAGGTGCTCTGTAGAAATCCCAATGCCATCGTCCCGCACCCAGAACCGGATGCGCTCCCCCTCCCTTTGCGCGCCCATCCAGATGTGGCCGCCAGCCTGGCCGTAGTTCACAGCGTTTTGTAACAGATTACTCCATAGCCGGATCAACAGGGTTTGATCCCCCTGTAAAAACAGCCCGGGCTGAATCTGGGCCTGCAGGGTCATGTTCTGCTCCGCCGCCAGCTCGCTGAACTCCTCCGCGGCCATGGCGGTGAGCTCTGAAAAGTCCACCTGTTCCATCTGAACCTTGGCCCGGCCCTGATCTGCCCGGGAGAGAAACAGCAGTTGAGAGACAAGATTGGTTAGAGACCGGCTCTTTTGATCGATCACCTGCACCTGGCTCCGGGTCTCCTCGTCCAGATGTCCCTCCTCCAACAGCGCCTCACAATGCATGAGGATGACGCTCAAAGGGGTGCGCAGCTCATGGGACACATCGCTGGTAAACTGCTTTTCCCGCTGGACGCCAGCTTCAATGGTATCCAACAGGCTGTCAAAGGTCTTGGCCAGGGTATAGATCTCGTCCCGGCCTTCACCCAGCTGGATCCTTCGGGATAGATCCTGCTCCTTCTGAATTTCACGGACTGTGCGGATGATCCGAGAGACAGGAGAGAGGGCCCTGCGGCTTAAAAAGTATCCACACACCGCACTGAGCAGCACCAGTGCCGGAAACAGCACCAGGGACATCCGCAGGGTATAGCGAAAATTGCGCTCCGCCTCACTGATGGACACAATACCACGGACCACCAGGGTGTCATAATCCTCCACCGGAAACTCCATATCCAGGACATAGTAGTCCACCCCCTCGGAGGAGACGGTGCGCACCTGACCATCTACAAAGGGTAGATCATAGATAAAGCCATAGGGAAGCTTGCCGTAGAGCAGGTTGTGGTCCTGTTCATAGATGGAGAGGTAGACCCCATGCTGCAACTCCAACAGGTCGGAATCAAATTTGAGCCGCCCATCCTCATAGGTCACATAGTCAAAGGACTGAGAGACCCGCTCCTCCAACTGGTTTTGTACATTGGATAGGAGCTCATAGGAGCTGATGGAAAACAACAGCCCCAGCACAATGCAGATCACCAGCACCATGACCACCGTGTACAGCAGCACCAGGCGGGTCTTTAGGGATAGGCGCTTCATGATTCCTCCTCCCGGAGCACATAGCCGTGTCCCCTAACGGTATGGATGAGTTTATGGGCCTGCCCCTCATCAATTTTTTTGCGCAGATAGCGGATGTATACGTCAATTACATTGGACCCACCAGAGTAATCATAGTCCCACACATGGTTCTCTAGCTTTTCCCGGCTCAGAACAATGCCGGCATTCTGCATCAGATACCGCAGCAGGTTGTACTCCTTGGCAGAAAGGGCCACCTCCCGTTGCCCACGAAAGACCCGATGGGTGTCCAAATGGAGGGTGAGATCCCCCACCTGAAGCAGATTGCTCTTGGCCCCGTTTGGACTCCGCAGCAGCACCCGAAGCCGCGCCAGCAGCTCTTCAAAGGCAAAGGGTTTGACCAGATAGTCGTCTGCCCCGGCATCCAGGCCGTTGACCCGGTCCTCAATTCCATCCCGAGCAGTGAGCAACAGCACTGGAACGGAATTGCGCTGCTCCCGCAGAGTGCGCAGCACCGACAGGCCATCCCGCCTGGGCATCATAATATCCAGCACCAGAGCGTCATACTCCGCACCCCGCAGATAGTCCAGGGCCTCCTCTCCATCATAGCAGGCATCCACACTGTAGTGGGCCTCCTTCAATCGTTTTTTGATCAACGCATTCAAGTCCCGTTCATCCTCTGCAACCAGAATACGCATAAAACACCCCTCCTTCTGATCTATGTATCATCAAACTGCAGTATGTTCCCACTAGAATCTTTCAGTTTTTGTCAGTCAGAGATTTTGTACCCAGTACCCACAAATATAAATGGGGCATTCCGATCAAATGTGCAGCAGGCCGTCCCCACCGCTTTCCAATAGAGGCACCACTCTTCTGTGGATGCAGTTCTTCTCTCAGTGTCTCTCGCAACACCCATAGCCGCCCAGAAATTCACTTTGGCAGTGGTCTCAAATGGTCTATCCTCTTTTTGGAGCGCAGCATGCCACACACTCCAACTTGCTCCACAGGAGATACACGCCTCTTGATTCTTTTCCAATGGGGCGATGGAGGAGCTTATAACAATACCATATCAGATTCGCAGATGCCCTTCAAGCCAAATTGGCCTTCAAGGCGCCACTCCATCCCTTTTGTGTTGGTGTGCATATGCCGCTTCCAAGAGAGGCAAAGGAAAAATGAGTTGATTTGTAAACAAATCAATAACAATATGTAAATCTAGCACTTCTCTCTTGACAGTGCTAAAAACTATGCTATAATAAAATTGTACTTGAAAGAGAGGCCGGCGGAATCCCACCGATCTCCCTAGAAAGTATCACCTGCAAACAGAGCAGATGTAGGTGACAAAAGCTCGCCACCGCGAGGATACTTCCCCACAGCTACGAGCCATGAGCACAAAGTTGATTGGAGGAATGACTTATGTTGCCTAGCATTTTTGGTGAGAATCTGTTTGATGAGATGTTCGAGGACGCCTTTGACCTGATGCCTGTCATGGGCCGGCGGAATCCGCTATACGGCAAACATGGCAAGAACCTGATGAAGACGGATGTGCGGGAGACGGAAAACTCCTATGAGTTGGATATCGACCTGCCCGGCTTCAAGAAGGACGAAGTGCAGGTCAACCTGGAGAACGGCTACCTGACCATCCAGGCTGCCAAAGGTCTGGATAAGGATGAAAAGGACCAGAAAGGCCAGTACATCCGCAGGGAACGTTACACCGGCCAGTGCAGCCGGACCTTCTATGTGGGTGATAGCGTGGAGTCCAAAGACGTGAGCGCAAAGTTTGAGGATGGGATTTTGAAGATCTCTGTCCAAAAGGCTGCGCCCAAGGAACTCCCCGGCAAGAGCACCATTGCCATTGGGTAATCTCACAAAAAAAGATGCCGCTTCCTGTGGGGAGCGGCATCTTTTTTTGAACCGTTTGGGGAAATGCTCCCTCCAAACAACCGTCCCCTTTTCCCAGCAAGGAGCATCCAGTTCTGTGCAAAGAGCGGGTTCCGCACAACCAATTTTTCTGAAAAACACCCCCTGATTTCGTTCTGTTCATCGACATCAGAGGGTGTTTGATTGATCTTGTTTGAATTGTTGTGCCAAGCACTACAGAAAAGAATCGATTCTTTTGGCGCAGCCGATGCCCAATGCCCCTGGCCCTGTGTGACAGGCGACGCTCAAAGACAGCGGGACACAGCAAGCAACCGGCGCCCCCAGCTCTGCTTCTATCTGTTGGGCAAATTCCTGGGCAACATTGCCACAATTGGTGTGGGCCACATAGAGATGCACCTGATCCACGCCGCCAAAGCGCTCCTCAATGTCCTTGCGCAGGGCTTCAATCATGATGCTGCGGCCCTGCTTCTCACTGCGGGCCTTTGCAAAGGCATCCAGTTTTTCTCCCTGGATCTGCAAAACTGGACGGATCCGCAGCACCGTTGCAACGGCAGCGGCGGCCGGTGTGATGCGCCCGCCCTTTTTAAGATATTTGAGCGTATCCATCATAATATAGATGCTGGCCTCCAGCTTCACCAGTTCCAGAATCTCCCGAATCTCCGCAGCGGACTTACCCGCCTGGACAAGCTCCAATGCGTCCAACACCGACTGCCGCTGGGTTGCGGAGATTCGTTGGTTGTCCACCACCTAGACTCTGCCCTGGTAATCTTCAGCCAGGACAGCGGCCGTCGCACAAGCACCGGAGAGTCCGCTGGACATGGGGATGTGGAGGATCTCGTCGTAGGTCTCCAAAAGGCTGTCCCAAAGTTTAAGCACCTCTCCCACCAGGGGTTGGGAGGTGCAGATTTCTGCATCGTCGGCCAACTTCTCATAAAACTGCTGCTGAGAAAGGTTGACACCCTCATAGTAGGTTTCCCCATTGATCAAAAAAGGCATGGGGATCACAAAGACGCCCAGATCCTGTGCCATCTCCTGTGTGATTCCGCTGTTGCTGTCTGTTACAATGGCGATCTTTTTCATCAGGTCATGGCGCTCCTCTCCAAAAATTCATTGAGGGCATCAAAATCTCCCCGGGGGAACTGGGACAGATCCGCTCCCTTCCGGTTGATCAGGCAATCAGTGAGCAGGAAAACCCCCATACCCAGGGTCTGGGCAACCATGTCCTCCTGGACATCGTTGCCTACCATAAGGCAGTCTTTTGGGGAACAATCGAGCCGCACCAAAAGATCCCGGTAATAAGCGGGATTGGGCTTACAGTAGTTGGTATTTTCATAAGTCGTGTAGAGGACAAAATCCTCTGGCTCCAGACCGGCCCAGCGGATCCGGCTCTCAGTGGCAATGGCCGGGAACAGGGGGTTGGTGGCCAGGGCCAACCGGTAACCCTTTCTTTTTAGGCGTTCAATGGTTTCCTTGGCCTTGGGGTTGCAGCCGCAGACCTTAGCCACCTGCTGGAATTCCACCCGATAGTATTCCTCAAACAAAGGTTTATCCTCCAGAACTTGGGGGCCCATCAGCAGGGAGAAGGTCCGCCAAAAGGCCTCCTCATTGGTGCAGCTGCCATCATTTTTGACCATAGCGGCAGTACCCGCCCAAATGGCATCAATGAGCTTTTTGGCATCATAGCCCTGGGGGGCCAATTTGGCCGCCAAACGGCGGAAGTAGTCCTGGGTAAAGATTTCCTGATCCATTGGAAGCAAGGTGCCATCCAGATCGAAAAGAATGGTTTGAAACATCTGATTCCTCCTGCAGCAAAATGTCCACTTGAGCAAAATTGGCCAAAAAAGAACAAATATTATTTTAGTATACCCCCAAAAAGCTTTTACTGTCAAGGTAACGGCCGGTGCAGCAACATATGGGAGGATGCTCTGTTACCGATGGGCAGTGCAGTACCTGGAAAAAAATCCCTCAGGCTTGATATTGTTGTGAATATGGGACATCGGTTGATTTTCCATTTTCTTTGGCCAATTCTGTTGCAAATGAGGGCGAATTTGGGCAGCGCATGCAGAAACAAGTATTGAAAGTCCATGGCAAATATACTATACTAAAACATAATTGAGATTGGAAATGATCTACCATCTCACCAGTTCATGGCAGCCCAGAACACCATTAGGAAAGGATTCGTTGAACATGAAAGAACATCAAATTGCCGTCGGATACTTACCCGAGGAACGGCCAAGCTTTGTTAAGCTGCTACTGTATGCCATCCAGCAGGTCATTGTCATGTTCCCTGCTACGGTTACAGTCGCCCTTGTCACTGGGTTTCAGGTCTCCACCACCATCTTTGCAAGCGGACTTGCCACCCTCTGCTTCATTCTGATCACAGGCCGCAAAATCCCCCTCTATTATGGTTCCAGCTTTGCCTATCTGACCGCCATTGCCAGTATGTGCGCTGCAGAAGGATTTGAAAAGGTGGACGGAATCCTCCCGACTGAGGCCATCCAATATGCCCAGTTTGGCATCATCTTTTCTGGTCTCATCTCCATTGCCGCAGGTCTGTTGGTACGCTTCTTTGGCAAGAAGGCTGTAGAGACCATCCTGCCTGCCACCATCACCGGGCCGATTGCTATGATCATTGGTCTAACTTTGGCAGGAAATGCTTTGAGCGATGCCATTCCCAATGTCACAGAGGCCTCCAGTGAAAGCATCTGGTGGACGATCGTGGCCCTGGTCACTTTGGTTTCTACCATTGTATACGCCAAATATCTCAGAGGATTTTTGGGACAACTTCCGCTGCTCCTGGGGGTGATTACCGGCTGCGCCGTTGCCGGCATCGCCTATGCTGCTGGCTGGGCCGACCTGTTCCGCGCTATGCCTGCTGCAGCGCTGGAGGCATCCATCTGGCGTTTGGGGGACGGCTCTATTTTCGCTGTCCCTGCATTCTCTCTGCCCAAGGTGTCCTGGACTGCAGTGGCTGCCATCATGCCCATCGCCATTGCCACCATCCCTGAATCCACGGCTCACATGTATCAGTTGGACATCTATGTCAACGATGTTGCCCGCAGAAAAGGCAAAAAGATGAAATATAGCCTGATCGACATGTTGGACCGCAATCTCATCGGAGATGGTATCTGCGATATGATCTCCGGTGTAGTCGGTGGACCTGCTGGTACCAATTACGGCGAAAATATCAGTACCATGGCAATTACAAAGGTCTTTTCCGTCCCTGTTCTGGTGGTCGCAGCCATCATCGCCATGATTGTCAGCTTTTTCACTCCATTGATTCAGGTGATCTATGGCATTCCTCTGGCGGTCATCGGCGGTCTGGAGATCTACCTGTTTGGCGCCATTGCGGCCCAGGGCATTGCCATTATGATTGAAAAGAAGGTAGATATGTTCTCTTCCAAGAACATTGCAATCATTGCCTCCATCATGATCATTGGCATCGGTGGTAACTATGCCTTTGGCGGCAACATTCCCTTCTTTGGCTTGCAGATCCCCTGCATTGCAGGTGCGGCCGTTTTTGGCATTGTTTTGAATCTGCTCCTCAGCATCGGAGAGAAAAGAAAAGAGACTCTGGAATCCCAAGAGTAGTTCATATGGATCCCATTATTTTCAATACCTCTGCAGCAAAAATCCCCTCACCATCTGGTGAGGGGATTTTTAACGGGACAAACACTCCATTCGCCCTGTCTCCACCTCCGATTTGCAGCGTAATATCCTCTTGATCAAAACCAAGTATGCTGCAAAAAGGATGGCAGCGCCCATCGCAAATCTATGGGGCAAAAACACTGATTTTCCACAGAGGCAACAGCGGAACCGTCATTGATGGATGGCCGTGGTGTGCCGCTTTGACGGGATCATTGGAGGGGGAGCTACGGAAGCAGGCCTCTCCAAAGCAGAAAACATGCCCTCTGGCCCATGCCCAACTTCTCTACAAGGGGAAGGCCCCATGACCTGCAGGCGCCTATTGGAACAGCCGAATCATCATTTCTCAAACGGCATATCCCCCCTTCCCAGCGGTGGATCGGACAAATGCGCTCCGGCCGTCTGTAATTTCAAATTTGAAACCTCAAATTATGTAGGTGGTTATACCGCCTCATAGGGATTTAATAAAGACCTCCGAAACCGTTGAAAATAAAGGATTT
>CAJFOV010000055.1 GCA_904397835.1 Candidatus Aristotella avistercoris | reverse complement strand
TCCTCTGACGTTACAATGTTCTCTCAGGCGTCCGATGAAAAAGCGCTGCTTTTGAATCGGAGAACGCCGTGAGGTTATTATAACATAAAAGAAGGCTCGTGAGAGCCGATTCCTTGAAATGTTTCAACGTTCTCCATGCCGAAGGCATGGAGGTTGTTATAACATAAAAAGCCCTGAAAGGGCGATTCCTTAGCATGTTTCAACATTCTCCATGCCGGAGGTATGGAGGTTGTTATAACATAAAAAGAAGGCTTGCAGAATCGATTCCTATAAGAATGAAAAGGTTTTCCGGATGTTCCAAAAAGGAACTCTTTGACTTTTCCATTGGCTTGTGCGAAAAGTTCTTCCCTATGGCACCCGCTGTCTCCAGTGGAGTCGGCAGGCTTGTTCCTCCGGAACCGGGCCAGCCTTTTTGTTGCACGACAAAAAGGCTGGACAAAAAACGTGCCGGGGGAACCTTCGGAACGGGTTCCCCCGGTCCCCCTCCCCACCACCGCCAAAGGGTGTTCCCCCTTTGGAATCCCCCGAGAATCGCAGTGAGAGAGTAATTCCAGTTTATTGCAAGGGTTTCTCATATCCTCTTTCAACGTTCTCCATGCCGAAGGTATGGAGGTTGTTATAACATAAAAAGGCTCGTGAGAGCCGACTCCTTGAAAAGTTACAACGTTCTTTGCCCGTCAGGGCAAAGGATCCTCTAACCGGTTTCATGATCTCGCTCCCGATGGAAAATGCCATTTCGTCCGGTTTCCTCCCTGAGACGAAAACCTCACCCTTGCACAAAGGCCCCAAGAGGCCATAGCACTTTGGAAAAGTTTTCTGGGAAAAAGGGAGAAAGGGCCCATTGCCCCTGAAACCTTGCGAACACAGCTTGCATCTTGGGGGAGATGGGAGTACAATAACAGTGGATTGGAACGTATTGCAAATTTTCAATGGATGGAGAGGGAAAACAATGAGCTATGAAATTTTAGTGGAAGTATCGGCCCGTCACCTGCACCTGTCCCAGGAACACCTGGAGATCCTGTTTGGCCAGGATGCAAAGCTGACTCCCAAAAAGAATCTCTCGCAGCCGGGGCAGTTTGCCTGTGAGGAAAAGGTATCTGTGGTGGGTCCCAAGAACACCATGAAGATGTCCGTCCTGGGCCCCGTGCGTAAGAGCACCCAGGTGGAGGTCTCCCTGACAGATGCCAGAACCCTGGGCCTGACGGTACCCATCCGGGAGTCGGGGGATCTGGCCGGTTCCGCCGGCTGTAAGCTGGTGGGCCCCTGCGGCGAGGTGGAGCTGCAGGAGGGCGTCATTGTGGCCAAACGTCACGCCCACTTTACCCCCGCAGATGCAGAAAAGGCAGGGGTGAAAAATGGGGAGAGCGTCTATCTGAAATTGGATACGCCGGAGCGCCGCCTGGTGCTGGGCGATGTGGTGGTGCGTGTCTCTGAGACCGCCGGCACCGCAGTGCACATCGACACCGATGAGGCCAATGCGGCCAACCTGTCTGGCTGTGTCATGGGCCAGATTGTGGAGCTGTAAGCCTGCCGATCGACGAAAAGCCGAGGGACCGAATGGATAACATCCATTCGGTCCCTCTTTGTTTTGGATCTGTGGCATGGAACGCTGTACCTCAATGTCCCTGGAAGACCAGATCCAGTTGGGAGCCGTTGACCTGGTAGATCTCCCTGACCAGTTCCCCGCGGTAAAGGGCGGGCAGGGGCACATTGGTCTGGAATCGCACACAGGTGCCACAGGAGGCACTGATCCGCCGGGGAACCGGGGCCAGCTCCCCCTGAATGCCCTTCTTCTGGAGGGATTGGTAGAAGTGGATGGCGCCGTAGTGGTTGTAAAAGGTTGCCAAATAATGGTTCATAAAAATCCCTGCTCTATTTTAAAATGTGGATGAAAAAGCCCTCCTCCCGCCGCAGAACCCGCAGCTGGTAGCCCATTTTGCCCGCCAGGCGGCAGATGGCTCGCAGGGATTCCTGTTCCCCCACCGCCACCTGAATGCCATCGGGGTGCTGCTGCAACACCTGCCCCAGGCTGGGAAGCATCCCAACCATGGGGGAGGCGCGCAGATCCACCATGATCTTCTCCATGTGCTGTCCTCCAACTGTTTCGTTCCTACAAGGGGGCCGGACAGTCCGTCCCAGCCTTGTTCCTGGATCATCCTATTCCAACGGGGGAAAATTGGTTTTCCGTAGAGCGGTGGTCCATTCTGTCGCAGGCTGTCTGATGCTGTCGCCTCCCGGGACATGGCGCAAGGGGCAAAAGGACTGCCCTGGCCATTGATCCGCCTGCTGGTAAACTGTTCCGTATCACATGCCCATAGGAGAGAAGGGAAAAATCCATCTAAATTTTTTTGCCCCCTTGACAGGGTGGGCTGTATGTTGTATCCTTAAATCGTAAGTAGTAAGTAATAAGTAGCTAGTGGAAAATAGAGAGATCGATCATTCAACTTACGGCAGAGATTCCGCTGCCATGGCTCCTGTAAGAGCCTGGCCAGAACTGCCAAAGAAGGAAAGGAGAAGCAACATGCACGACTTGACCATTTCTCAAGGATATTTGCTCTGTTCCCTGGGGGACAAGGGGACCATCTCCAGCCTGCGTGCGGAGGTCCAGGTGGGCCTGGTGGCCAGCGGTGTGATGGACCTGCTGCTGGAGGGGTGCGGCACCCTGCAGCAGAAAAAATTCGATGTGGCAGGGCCGCTGCCCGGCCGTCTGGAGCCCCTGAGCAGCCTCTACGAATTTTTGCAGGAGAAACCCCGCATCCTGGAGGATATCGCCTCCGAATACAATTTTTCCTTCACCGACCGGCGCTACAACCAGCTGTTGCAGGACCTGGGTAGATCCCTGGTGACCATGGGCCTGGCGGAGGAGCGCCAGGGGGGACTCTGGGGGAACAAGACCTGTTATCTCCCCGATCCCCAGGGGAGGGATCAGGTGATCCAGTCCCTGCGGGCAGAGCTGCTGGAGGCGGGGGAACTGTCCGACGAGGCGGCGGCCCTGGCGGTGCTTCTGGCCAAGACCGGCCAGCTGGGCCAATATTTTTCCAAGTATGAGCGGGGCGCCATCAAGGCCCGCATCAAAGAATTGAAACACACCTCGAACAACAAGATCGTCCAGGAGATGGTGGACTACATCACGGCCCTGGTGGTTGTGATCGCCGTCTGCTGATGCCAAAGGGGGAATCGGAATGTCCCGTCAACGGAGTATGGAGACGATCCTCCAATCGGAATATGTCACCATTGGGGAGCTGGTCCGTCTGACCGGAGCCCGCTACAGCACCCTGAAGTATTATACCGAGGAGGGCCTGCTCCCCTTTGAGCAGGGGGAGACCAACCTGACCCGCCGGTACCGCCGGGAGGAGAGTGTGGCGCGCATTGCTCTTCTGCGCCGCCTGCGGCAGGAGGGGGAGACCATCCCGGCCCTCAAGGCCCGCTTTGCAGGCCGATAAAGGGGAATTTTCCGCCAAATGCGGAGATGTCCAAAAAAGGGATCCGCCCCACCATCGACAGGTGCGGCGGATCCCTTTTGTTTCCATGACCCTTCTCTGGAGACTCCTCCCGCGCGATAGGTCAAGGCGGGTTTTGACAGAGGTGTGGGACTGGAATATAATAAAAAAGCTTATGCAACCATTCTACAAAGCAAAGGAGTCAAAAACATGTGTACCACAACATCCTACCTGACGGCGCAAAACCACGTCTTCCTGGCCAGAACCCAGGATTTCCAGTACAATCTGCCCTGGAGAGCCATCTTTTCTCCCCGCGGACAGAGGTACCCCATGGAGGGGATGAACCCCATTGAGAGCAAATACGCCAGCATTGCCATTGGCACCGCCGGCGATTTCAAAAATGATTTCAGCACCATCATCTTTTCGGACGGCGTCAACGAGAAGGGCCTGGCAGGGGCAACCTCCTACTTTGACACCTACTACAAGTTTGCATCCCCAGAGGCAGTGCGGGCAGCGGGCAAAACGCCCATCCGCCCGGATTCCTTCATCATGTGGGCCCTGTGCAACTGCGAAAGCGTGGCGGATGTTCTGGAACAGCTGGACGGCATTGCCTGCGCCAACATCCCCAACCCCGGCCTGGGCTTCGCCCTGCCCCAGCACTTTTTCCTGAGAGACCGCACCGGCAGATGCGTGGTCATTGAGCCCTCGGTGGAGTGCGGCTTTGCAGTGTATGAAAATCCGGTGGGCGTGTTGAGCAACAGCCCCGCTTTTGACTGGCAGATGGTCAACCTGAGCAACTACCTGCACCTGAGCAACCAGAACTGCCCCGATGGGGAGATCAACGGCCACAAACTGCCCTCCCTCAAGGGGACTGGCCAGCTGGGCCTGCCTGGGGATTACACCGCTGGGTCCCGGTTTGTGAGAGCAGCCTTTTTGGTGGATAACCTGTGCACCCCTGTTGACGACGACGAGGGCATGCGGGCAGGCTTCCACATTATGGCCACGCTGAACGTGCCCAAGGGCGCCATTATGCTGGCCAACGACGTGCCCTTCTACACCCAGTACACGGTGGTCACCAATGTGGAGAGTCAGAGCCTGTTCATCCGCTTCTATGACAACACCCAGGTGTTCCGCTTCGATCTGGCGGACTTTGACCTCAACGGTCAGGAGCCCCAGCTGTTCCCCTTCGATTTGAAGGAGGAGAAGATCCCCAAGGTCAACGCCTAATCTTTTGCATCCCTTTCCCCAGGGCCCGGAGACGTTCTCTCCGGGCCCTCTCTATGCCATAGTGTGGGGATGCTTTGTCTGCTGGTGGAGTAACTCTCCGAAGCCCGGCGGAGGGGGTATCGAATTGGCAGACAACAACAGGGCCCACCCCATCCGATGGACGAATGGGGTGGGCCCTGTGTTGTTTCAAGGGCTTGGGGCGGTGGTTAGGGCTCAAAGCGCATGAGCCCGATCTTTTCATCCCCGGCGGCCTCCCGGCGCACCTTGCCGGGGAGCAGGGTCAGCACCAGTTCCCCTGTGAGCGCGATGACACAGGAGGACAGATGCCCGCCAATGACCTTCAGATCCGGCCCGGCGGCCATCACATGGAGGTGGGGGTACAGGCCATTGTCCGCCATGACCACATTCCCCGTCAGGGAGGTGATCTCCATGGGGTCCGTCACCGTCTGGAACAGGAAGGTGTCCCGATCCCGGTCATAGATGCGGATGCGCATGTTGTCCGTGTAGCCGATGCCTTGGACGGTGGCCGCCTGGAGCCCCTCCCGCTGGAACAGATCGGTGATGCAGGCGATGATCTCATCCCCCTTGTCCAGGCGCAGAACCACCTGGTTGTCATATCTGCCGTATTCCATTGCAATTCCTCCGATCTTTTCTCATTTTGTATGTAATATTTCCATCAATTCCTGGAATCAAAGGGCCTCCACCGCCTGGGTCAGCATCGAATAGATCTGAGGAAAGGCCTTCTGCAGATTCAGGGGCCTGAGATCCCGCCCGACAATGCCGTGAACCGTGCGCCCGGTGCTGAGAATGGCCGGATCCCCCTTCCGGCGCAGCAGATAGCCAAACTCCAGTTTGGCCCGGGACACAGCGGTGAGCACCGCCTCCACCTCCAGCAGGTCCTCATACTGCACCGGCTGCCGGAACCGGCACTGCAGCTCCACCAGGGGCACCAGAATGCCCATCTCCTCCATCTGGCTGTAGGTCATGCCCAATTCTTTGATATAGTCGGTGCGGGCCTGCTCAAACCACACCGCATAGTGGGAGTGGTGGGCGATGCCCATGCGGTCGGTCTCCGCATACCGTACGGTCAACTGTGTGATGGATCGCATGGATCACATTCCTCCTATCCTATTGGTTGCAAAGGGCCAGTACCCGCTCCGGGTCCAGTTGGGGGAAGGGCACCAGGGGCTCCGGACTGGCCGGATGGGGAGAGAGGTGCTTCTCCATCCAGATCACATCCCGCCACTGCCCCAATTTATACCCACACTGAGTGAAATGAGCCACCGTGTGGTACCCCATCCGCTCATGGAAGGCGATGCTCCCCGGGTTGGGGTAGGTGATGCAGGCATTGGCGTTGGTCACCTGTTGCGCCTTGAGCAGGGCCTCCAGGGCCTGGTACAGGGTGCGCCCCACGCCGCCTTGGCGCTGGTTTTGATCCACATAGATGGAGGTCTCCACCGACCAGTCGTAGGCGGCCCGCCCATGGAAGGGGGAGGCATAGGCGTATCCGACGATCCGCCCCTCCCGCAGGGCCACCAGGTAGGGGTGGCGGGTCAGGGTTTGGGCGATGCGCTGGGCAAACTCCTCCACTGTGGGCACGGTGTATTCAAAGGTGATGGCGGTGTCCCGCACATAGGGGGCATAGATTTCCACCAGGGCCTGGGCGTCCGCTGGGCACGCCACACGCAGCGTGATGGGAGCGTTCATTTCCAATCAACCTGCCTTTCTCTCTGGGATTCTGTGAAAAACATGGGGGCCTGTCCCCCTGGCAGTTCGGCGCCAGGGCGAAACATTGATTTCTATTATACCGCCGCCAGGTGGGGGAAAACAAGAAAAATCCTTGTCTTTTGCCAGAATTGGGGGTAAAATATGATCCATCACAAGGAAGCAGAGAGGAGAGACCCCCCATGTCCGTTGAAAAAGTCAAAGCATATCTGAGCCAGTGGAACCTGCAGGACCAGGTCCACGAGCTGGACCAGTCCAGTGCCACGGTCCCCCTGGCGGCCCAGGCCATTGGCGTCATTCCCGCCCGCATTGCAAAGACCCTGTCCTTCCAGGGCCAGGAGGGCTGCATTCTCCTGGTGGCGGCAGGGGATGCCAAGGTGGACAACGCCAAATTCAAGGCCCAATTTCACCTCAAGGCCAAGATGCTCACCCCAGAACAGGCCCTGGAGTGGACGGGCCATGCGGTGGGCGGGGTCTGTCCCTTTGCCATCGAAAACCCCCAGGTGCAGGTCTATCTGGATGTATCCCTGCGGCGGTTTGACACCGTGTTCCCCGCCTGCGGCAGCAGCAACTCCATGATTCAGCTCACCTGTGACCAGCTCCAGGAGACCTCCCGCGCCGTAGGCTGGGTGGACGTCTGCAAGGGCTGGCAGGAGGAGACCGCCCAATAGAAGTAGAACCAAAGGCAAGATCCCAATCGAAAACCGGAACGAGCGGTGCTCGTTCCGGTTTTTTGATGTGGAAAATCTACGGTCTCCCACGCCAGGAGGATTCCACAGGCGGGAATCCCCCTGATTGCAGGTTTTGCACCCGCCCAAGATGATCCCTGTCCGGTGCATCTGTTGGAATCCTTGAAGGGTGGTGTGGGGATCTCCCAGTCCCCTGGCCCTTGGCGAGGTGGGGGAGAGAACCGCCTGCCATGATGGAGAGAAAGGGCTCCGCCCCGGGCAGTTGCGTTTTTCCTTTGGAAAATTTACAATCTTTTTGTAAGATTCTTGAAGAAACGGCGTCTTATGGGTGAGGAGGTGAGGGAGTGGCCACGCTGGAGGAGCTCTATGAAACCTATTTCCGGGACGTGTTCCTGTATCTCAAGGCCCTGACCGGTCAGGAGCACCTGGCCCAGGACCTGACCTCGGAGACCTTTCTCAAAGCCATGGGGAGCCTGGATCAGTTCCGCGGGAACTGTGATGTGCGGGTATGGCTGTGCCAGATTGCCAAAAACGCGTACTACTCCCACCTGCGCCGCACCCGGCGGGAGGTGCTGGGTCAGACGCCGCCAGAGGAGGCGGCCCCCCTGGATGTGGAGCAGGCATTTCTCTCCCAGGAGGCATCGATGAAACTCTATGAACTGCTGCACCAGCTGCCGGAACCCTACAAGGAGGTCTTCACCCTGCGGGTGCTGGGGGAGCTGAGCTTCCGCCAGATCGGCCAGGTCTTCGGCAGGACAGAAAATTGGGCCTGTGTCACCTACCACCGGGCCAAGAACAAAATCAAAGAGGAAATGGAGGGATTTTGATGAACGTCACCTGTCAAGTGATCCAGGATCTGCTGCCCCTCTACGCCGAACATCTGACCAGTGAGGACACCTGTGCCCTGGTGGAGGAGCACCTGGAGGGCTGCCCCGCCTGCCGGGCGCGCCTGCAGGCCATGCAAGCGCCGCCCCCAGTTCCGGCGGACCAGGATCTGACCAATTTGGAGACATTCCGGGACCGGATCCTTCTCCGGCGGGAGCGGATGGCAGCGCTCATCAGCATTCTGGTGATGGTGGCCTTCTTCAGTACCTGCAACTTCTTCTCCTCCACCTATCCCATGACAGATGGGGCACAACACCTGGAGGTCTATGAGGAGAACGGGCAGGTCTATCTGCAGCCGGATGGGGAGATGGTTCGGATCTCCCTGGATTGGACCAAACCCAGCGGCTACTGGGGCTATATCTACACCGTACGGATGCATACCAGCCTGATCCACTGGGATCAACCCATAGGGTGGAACAGCACCACTCCCACGCCCCAGCGGGAGGTGCTGAATCACCCGGCCCAGGAGATTGTGGCTGTCTACTACGACAGCGGGGAGGGGGAGCCCCAGCTCCTCTACGGAAATCCCGTGGATCTGAGCCAAATTGGGTATCCCCATGAGAAGGATTACACCCTTGGCATTGCCTTTTGGACGGTGTTTCTGGTGGGGTGCGCCTGCCTGATCCGGCATGCTTCGGTCCACCACAAGGGAGAGGCGTGCTTAGGCGCCTCCACAGTTGCCCTCTTCTCCTTTGCCTATCTGTTGGGCCACCTGTGCCTGAAGGGCTGGACTTTCGCCTCCATTGAGACCCAGTGGGAGCTCAGCGGGATCCTCATGCTGATGATGCCCCTGGCGGGGGTGCTGTACCTGCTGTATCAGATGGTCCGGGCAATCTGGCACCGCCGCACCCCCCAGCTGTTTGCAAAGGCGGTTCAAATCACCCAGAAGGTTCAGTCTCATCTGGAGAAGCGGACCTAATATACACCTTCCTCCAAGTGCAGGGGGCAGCGGTCTTTGTCGCTGCCCCCTGCACATTCTTTCCCCCTGGGGAATAGGATACTGCAGAGAACCAATGGTAAAGGGGGATCGATGAGATGGGCAGAATGGGGAGAAACCTGGCAATCCTATCCCTGGCCCTGGGGGTGGGAATTCTCATCACACTGGTGTGCCCACTGCGGCTGATCGTCGTCCTCGCAGGGGTTGCCTTGATTCTGTTGGGCATTGCATTTTTGAAATGTTGAGAAAGGATGGCTGTGCGATGAAGGTTGTGGTCTACAAGAGCCCAAAGCTGCTCTCCTGTATTTTGCGGATGATCTTTAAGATCAAAAAGGAGGAGAACCCCTCCTGACAACGTTGGATGTACACAGGCCGCAGCCTCCCTGTGGGAGATGCGGCCTGTGTGCTGGAAAGGATGCGCTACCGCTGCAGGAGAGGAGCAGCTCCTCGGCCGGTCCCTCCCAAAGGGATGGGCCGGCGGCATCGATCCATCCGTTGGACAAGCCCCCCGGAACCGCCGTTTGCTCAGATGGAAGACCACAGCCCCCGCTGGGGACTGTGGCCTTTCCTGTTGGAGCGGGGGACAAGCAGGGGGCAAAACCGCCGGATTCCCCCTGGTGAGGCCGTCATCCGGCCTGCCGGAGCGCCTCAGAAGAATTTCCCTGCGCCCTGGGGAGAGCCTGGTCATATTTCACACAGGGGGGGAATATATTTGTCTTAGTAAAACCAAGGGAGTGAATCGTCATGGAGTGCAGCGTCATGAAACAAGCGATTTCCATAAACGAACGGATCTACAGCGGCGCGGCGGAACAGCCCATTGAGTGTGATGTGGTGCTGCCCGACTACTGCCCAGATGTGCACAAGGTGCTCAAGTGTGCGGTGGAACCCATGATCTCCGCCGCGTTCATCAACGGGGAGCGGGCCATGGTGGAGGGGATGGCCGTGGTGCGGGTCTTCTACCTGAGCGACGCCATGGCCGTGCGGTGCAGCGAGCAGAAGCTCCCCTTCAGCAAGAGCGTGGAGGTCAAGGGCGCCGATCCATCCGCCTGTGTCAAGGCCAGCGCCAGTTTAAACTATGTCAACTGCCGGGTGGTGAGTCCCCGGCGGCTGGACATCCGGGGGGCGCTGACCCTGCAGATTGCCGTCAACTGCGGCCGCCAGGAGGAGATTGTGGCCGACGGAAGCGGCCAGGGGTTGCAGATGCGCCAGGACTCCATGGAGCAGGTGAAGATCCTCCACCAGGGGTGCAGCGCCTTCTCCCTGGAGGAGACAGTGGAGCTCAGCTACGGCAAACCGGCCATCTCCAGCATCCTGCGCTGGTCCGCCCGGCCGGAGTTGATCGATTACAAGATGATCGTGGGCAAGGTGATCCTCAAGGGGGAGGTCTCCCTGCGGGTGCTCTATGTCACAGAGGACGGGGCCCTGGACCTGGTGGAGAGCACCCTGCCCCTGAGCCAGATTGTGGATGTGCCCGGCGCCGACGAGGGGAGCCTCTGCTCTGTGCAGCTCAAGCTCCTGTCGGGGGAGATCCAGCCTGCACCGGACGCCGATGGGGAGAACCGGATGCTGGACATCAACCTGCAGCTGGGGGCGGAGATCATCGCCTTCCAGGTGGAGCCGCTGACCACGGTCACCGACTGTTACTCCACCCTCTTCCAGACCCGGGTTGTGACCAAAAAGCTGCCGGTGCTCCAGCTGGTGACCATGGTGTCGGATAACCACACCATCTCAGAGACGGTGGACCCGCCCGAGGAGGTGCGGAGTATCCTGGACTATTGGGCCAGCGTTGGAGATGTGAAGGTCCGCACGGAGGACCAGGCGGCCATCATCACCGCCAAGGTGACGGTGGGCATCCTCACCCAGGGGGCGGAGACGCCGGGGTATCTGGAACAGGTGATTCCAGTGGAGCACCGCCACGAGTTTGACCGGGCCACCCAGGACCTGGTCTTTGAGCCGGAGCTCTGTCTGCAAAACCTGGGGGTCTCCCTCACAGGCAGTGGCTCTGTGGAGATCCGTGGGGACCTGCGCATCCAGGGGCCGGCCTTCCAGCGCAGGCAGCAGGAGCTGCTCTGCGACGTGCTGCTGGAGCAGGAGAAACCCAATGACCCGGAGAATGACTGTGGCCTGATCATCTACTACGGCGCCAAGGGGGAGAGCCTGTGGGACATTGCCAAGGCCTACAACACCAGCGTTGCCGCCGTCATGGAGGAGAACGCCCTGGATCAGGATCTGCTGCCCCAGCGCACCATGCTGCTGATCCCCGTGGTGAGCGGTTAGTTTGGATGAAGAGCACAACAAAGGAGGAGATGGGCCATGGATAGCCACAGCATCTACACGGATATTGCCCAGCGCACCGATGGGGATATCTACATCGGCGTGGTGGGGCCGGTGCGCACCGGAAAATCCACCTTTATCAAACGGTTTATGGAAACCTTGGTACTCCCCAATATGGACAGCGACTTCCGCCGGGAGCGGGCCACCGACGAGCTGCCCCAGTCCGCCGCCGGCAAGACCATTATGACCACCGAGCCAAAGTTTATCCCCGAGGAGGCGGTGAACATCACCGTGGACGACAAGGCCACCTTCAACGTGCGCCTCATCGACTGCGTGGGCTACATTGTGCCCAGCGCCCTGGGATATCTGGAGGGCGCCAACCCCCGCATGGTGGTGACTCCCTGGTTTGAAGAGGAGGTCCCCTTCAACGTGGCCGCCGAGGTGGGCACGGAGAAGGTCATCAAGGAGCACTCCACCATCGGCCTGGTGGTGACCACCGATGGGAGCATCAGCGACCTGCCCCGGGAGGAGTACGCCCAGGCGGAGGAGCGGGTCATCAATGAGCTCAAGGAGATCGACAAACCCTTTGTCATCCTCCTGAACTGCGTCTCCCCCAACTCCAGCGAGGCCCAGAGCCTGGCGGATCAGCTCATGGAGAAGTACCAGGTCCCCGTGGTGCCGGTCAACTGCCTGGATTTGAGCGAGGGGGACATCCGGGAGATCCTGACCAACCTGCTCTATGAGTTCCCGGCCAAGGAGATCCGGGTCAAGATCCCCCGCTGGCTGGTGGGCCTGCCCAAGGATCACTGGCTCAAGGAGGCGGTCTTCCAGGCCATCTCCGGCGCGGCCCAGAACATCCACCACATCAGCCACATCCAACCCAGCCTGGAGCAGGTGCGCGCCTGTGAGCAGATCGCCCAGGCGGAGATCCGCAACATTGACCTGGGCAAGGGCAGCGCCGTGGTGGACCTGCGGGTGCAGGAGCCCCTGTTTTACCAGGTGCTGGAGGAGACAACGGGCATCCACGTGGAGAACGAGGCGGCTCTCATTCCCTGTATGACCCGCCTGGCCCAGGTGCAAAAGGCCTACGACAAGGTCAAGTCCGCCCTGGAGGAGGTCTCCGCCACCGGCTACGGCATCGTCATGCCCGATATCAACGAACTGACCCTGGAGGAACCGGAGATTGTCAAACAGGGCGGCCGCTATGGGGTGCGCCTGCGGGCCTCTGCCCCCTCCATCCACATGATGCGTGCAGATATCACCACCGAGGTGGCGCCCATCGTCGGCAGCGAAAAGCAGTCCGAGGAGCTGGTGCGCTATCTGATGCAGGACTTTGAGGAGAACCCCTCCAACATCTGGTCCTCCAACATCTTTGGCAAGTCCCTCCACGAACTGGTGAATGAGGGACTCCACAACAAGCTCTGCCGCATGCCGGCAGATGCAAGGCTCAAACTCCAGGAGACCATTGAACGCATCATCAACGAGGGGTGCGGCGGTCTCATCTGCTTTATTCTGTAGCCCGGCCCCATCGGAAACCCCTTGCCGCTCCTCCATGGAACCGGCTCCAAGAGGCAACCCTTTCCATTGATCCATTCCACTGCGGTCCAGGGGGCCAGATCCCGACAGAGATCTGGCCCCCTGGACCCATTTTATTGGCTATGTTCGGGGCATCCCCTCCCGTGTCTGGTGCGCTGACGGTGGATCGTCCGGGGGGAACAGCCCCTTCAACAGGTGGACAAAGCTGCGCAGAGGGGCGTTCCCCTGGAGGGTCCTGTAATAGACGCCAAAGGAGACCGGTTCCAACCCCTCCAGTGGGATGCTCACAAGGCCGGGGTCCGGGGGAACCATCAGGTCCGGGAGAATGGAGATGCCAAACCCCGCCTTGGTCAACACCGTTGCCGCCTCCGCCGATTCACAGAAGTAGAAGTTGTCGGGGGAGCGGCCCCCCATGAGCTGCCCCTGGAGCTGGGCGACGGTGGCAACGGCCCGCAGGGGGTCCAGCAGCACCAATTTTTCTTGGGTCAGCTCCTCCAGGTGGACAACCTGCCGCCGGGCCAAGGAGTGCCCAGCGGCACAGACACAGGCCACCGGCACCTTCTGCAGGGATAAAAAGGTCCCTGGCACCTTTTTGTCGTCCGGCTCCTGAAAGCCGATGATGGCATCCACCTCGTCCTCCTGGAGCAGCCGGTACAGGTGTTGGAAGGGCACCACCCGCAGCCTGGGGTGCAGGTCCGTATACTGTTGGGCCATCTGCTGCAGCACATCGGCCAGCAGGAACAGGTGGGTGTAGCTATGGCATCCGATGGAGAGCACCTGGAACTCCTGGTCATAGGGGTTTTCAAACCGCTTTTTTGCCCGCCGGGCGATGGCAACCATGTGCTGCGCATCGTTGAGGAAGATGACCCCCGCCTCGGTGAGCTTCACCGTGCGGGTGGTGCGGTGGAAGAGTTTGACGCCCAGCTCCTGCTCCAGGGAGCGGATCTGGTGGGTGACCGCCGGCTGGGTGATGCTCAGCTGCTGGGCAGCCTGTGCAAAGTTCAAGGTTTCCGCCACCGTTAAAAAGCAGGACAGCTGGAAAATATCCATCTCATGGACCTCCTTGCTGGATTAATAAAATATCTTTATCAATAATAACATATTTTGAATTCACTTTTCAAGATTGTTTGCTATAATAGTTTGTGTCCGAATAGTTCGATCACGAACAGTGTGGGACAAAACCAATTGCGAAGGGAGGAAAAATCGATGGAGAAGGACAGCATCATCTGGCTTCTCAAGCAGCTGAACCTGTTCTTGGAACGGGACGGGAAGAGGGTCATGAAGGAATGTAAGCTCTCTCCATCCCAGATTTTTCTGATGAACTATCTGCTGGACCGGCAGGAGGGGCCGGCCTATGCAACGGATCTGCACAGCAAGTTGGGCATCTCCAAGTCTGCCCTCTCCGCCACCATCAAGAGTTTGAAACAGGCGGGGTACTTGGCCCTGGTGTCCCCCCAGGGGGACGACCGCAAAAAGGAGATCCTCCTGACCCCCAAGGCCCATGCCATGCACCAGCAGATCGATTGGATCGTTCAAAAACGCCAGGAGGTCCTCTGCCAGGGGCTGTCTCCGGAGCAGCTGGCCTGTTTGAAAGAGAGCCTGGCAACCATGCTGCAAAACTTGAAGCAGACACAGATTGGGAGGAATGTCATTTGATTGGAACATTGTTAAAGTATGTCCGGCAGTACCGGGGCGTCTCCCTGTTGACGCCCCTGTGTACCGGACTGGAGGTCCTGATGGAGGTGCTGATCCCCTACATCACCGCCTCCATCATCGATCAGGGCATCGAGACAGGCAACATCCAGCAGGTCTATTTTTATGGGGGGATCATGCTGGTGGTGGCCTTTTTGAGCCTGGCCTTTGGCGTGTTGGCCGGCCGGTTTGCATCCAAGGCCTCCAGCGGCTTTGCCTGCAACCTGCGGGATGGCATGTTTGAAAATATCCAGGCCTTCTCCTTCTCCAACATCGATAAGTTCAGCACCGCAGGCCTGGTGACCCGTTTGACCACCGATGTAACCAACGTACAAAACGCCTATCAGATGTGCATGCGCATTGCAGTGCGCGCGCCCCTCATGCTCATCTGCAGCATGGCGATGTGCCTGGTCATCAGCGCCAAGCTCAGCTCCGTCTTCCTGGTGGCCATGGTGATTTTGGCCGTGGCGCTGGTGCTCATCATGGGCAAGGCCGTCAAGATCTTCAACGAGGTCTTTCGCCGGTATGACGACCTGAACGCCAGCGTCCAGGAGAATGTCTCCGCCATCCGGGTGGTCAAGGCCTATGTCCGGGAGGAGCATGAGAACAGCAAGTTCCAAAAGGCTGCGGATCACCTCTACCACCTCTTTGTCAAGGCGGAGGGCCGCCTGGCCCTGAACAACCCGGTGATGATGCTGGTGGTCTACGGCTGCATCATTGCCCTGTCCTGGTTCGGCGCCAAGTTCATCGTGGCCGGAGATCTGACCACCGGGGAACTGACTAGCATGTTCAGCTATGTGATGAGCGTGCTCATGTCCCTGATGATGCTCTCCATGGTCTTTGTCATGCTCACCATGAGCCTTGCCAGCGCCCGCCGGATTGCAGAGGTTCTGCAGGAGCAACCGGATCTGACCAATCCTGCGCACCCTGAGACGGAGATTGCCGACGGCAGCATCGACTTTCACCATGTGAGCTTTTCCTACAAACATGGCGGCACCGGGGAGGAAACCCTCCACGACATCGACCTGCACATCTCCTCCGGCGAGACGGTGGGGATCATCGGCGGCACCGGCAGCGGAAAGTCCAGCCTGGTGAGCCTCATCAGCCGGCTGTACGACGTGGATAAGGGCAGCGTCATGGTGGGCGGCAAGGACGTGCGTACCTACGACTTGGAGACCCTGCGCAACCAGGTGGCCGTGGTGCTGCAGAAGAATGTCCTCTTCTCTGGCACCATTCTGGATAACCTGCGCTGGGGCAAGGAGGACGCCACCGAGGAGGAGTGCCGGCAGGCCTGCCAACAGGCCTGTGCCGATGAATTCATAGAGCGCTTCCCCGACGGATACAACACCTGGATCGAGCAGGGAGGCTCCAACGTCTCCGGTGGCCAGAAGCAGCGGCTGTGCATCGCCCGCGCCCTGCTCAAACGGCCCAAAATCCTCATTTTGGATGATTCCACCAGCGCCGTGGATACCGCCACCGACGCCAAGATCCGCCAGGCCTTTGCCACCAAGATCCCGGGCACCACCAAGATCATCATTGCCCAGCGGATCTCCAGCGTGCAGGATGCGGACCGCATCCTGGTGTTGGAGGAGGGTCGGATCAACGGCTTTGACACCCACGAACATCTGCTGCAGAACAACCGGATCTATCAGGAGATCTACGAGGCCCAGACCCAGGGCGGCGGCGATTTTGACCAGCCCGCCCCAGCCGGAAAGGAGGGCGATGCGTAATGCCAGGACCAATGAAAATGCAGGGCGCTGCCCCGAAAAAGAGCATGAAGGAGATGCTTCCGCTCCTGGGCAGGGTGCTGCGCTACATGCTCAAGAGTTACAAGTTTTCCTTCTGTGCCGTGCTGGTCTGCATCCTGGGCTCCGCCCTGGCAACCCTGCGGGGAACCTTGTTTATGCAGCGCTTGATCGATGACTACATCGTTCCCATGACCCAGACCCAGAACCCGGACTTTGGCCCCCTGGCCGGCGCGCTCCTCTCCCTGGCGGTCACCTATGGGCTGGGCATCCTCTGTGCCTATGGCTACAACCGGATCATGGTCAATATCAGCCAGGGGACCATGCGCAACCTGCGGGTGGAGCTGTTCCAGCACATGGAGTCCCTGCCCATCCGCTACTTTGACACCCATGCCCACGGGGACATCATGTCTGTCTACACCAACGACGTGGACACCCTGCGCCAGCTCATCAGCCAGAGCATCCCCCAGCTGATCAACTCCTGTGTCACCATTGTGACCTCCTTTGTGAGCATGCTGGTGCTGGATATCCCCCTGACCCTGCTCACCCTGGCCATGATCGGCGTCATGCTGCTGGTGACCTCCAAGATCGCCGGCAAGTCCGCCGCCTACTTTTCCAAACAACAGCGGGCACTGGGCGTGGTCAACGGCTACATTGAGGAGATGATGGACGGCCAGAAGGTGGTCAAGGTCTTCTGTCACGAGGACAAGACCCTGGAGCAGTTCCGCAAAATCAACGAGGAGCTGCGGGAGAGCACCGATCGGGCCAACACCTTTGCAAACATCACCATGCCGGTCAACGCCAACATCGGCAACATCAGCTACGTGCTCTGTGCGGTCATCGGCGCCATTCTGGCTCTGAACGGCTACACGGGACTGACCCTGGGGACACTGGTCTCCTTCCTGACCCTGAACAAAAACGCCACCCAGCCGGTGAGCCAGATCAGCCAGCAGACCAACAGCATCGTCATGGCCATGGCTGGCGCCGAGCGGATCTTCAACCTCATGGACGAGACGCCTGAGGTGGACCAGGGATATGTGACTCTGGTCAATGTCAGGGAGCGGCCGGACGGCACCCTGGAGGAGACCAAGGAGCGCACAGGCACCTGGGCCTGGAGGCACCCCCACCGGGCGGACGGCACCGTCACCTACACCAAGCTGGCCGGAGACATCGTCTTTGATGACGTGGACTTTGGCTACAACGAGGATAAGATTGTGCTGCACAACATCAAGCTCTACGCCACGCCCGGCCAGAAAATCGCCTTTGTGGGCTCCACCGGGGCGGGCAAGACCACCATCACCAACCTCATCAACCGGTTCTATGACATCCAGGATGGCAAGATCCGCTACAACGGCATCAACATCAACAAGATCAAAAAGGCGGATCTGCGCCGGTCCCTGGGCATGGTGCTCCAGGACACCCACCTGTTTACCGGCACAGTGATGGAGAACATCCGCTATGGCCGGCTGGATGCCACCGATGAGGAGTGCATTGCCGCGGCCAAGCTGGCCAATGCCGACGGCTTCATCCGCCGCCTGCCTGACGGCTACCAGACCATGCTCACCGGCGATGGGGCAAACCTCTCCCAGGGGCAGCGGCAGCTGCTGGCCATCGCCCGGGCCGCTGTGGCGGATCCGCCGGTGCTGATTCTGGATGAGGCCACCTCCTCCATCGACACCCGCACCGAATCCCTGGTGCAGGAGGGGATGGACCGGCTCATGAAGGGCCGCACCACCTTTGTCATTGCCCACCGGCTCTCCACGGTCAAAAATTCTGACTGCATCATGGTCCTGGAGCAGGGCCGGATCATTGAGCGGGGCAGCCATGACCAGCTCCTGGCGGAGAAGGGCCGCTACTACCAGCTCTACACCGGCAACGCCATTGGGCAGGAGTAGCCGTCCAGGTTGGCCGGAAAAAGGGGAGGGGGAACCCGCCGGGTTTCCCCTCCCTTGTACCGCCCCAATCAAAATGGAACCCATCAAAGGGACAGCGGCAGGCAGCAGAATTTGACGCCCTGCCGCCTGCGAAATCTCCTACGGAAGACCACCTTCCCAGAGGGGAACTGCGTACAGACGCCGCGACAACAGCCCCTATCCGCTTTTTGAAATGCAAAGGGCGTGGGAACCCACTGGGTTCCCACGCCCTTGATCTGTCCTTGTCTTTTATGGAACGGGCCTCTATTAGTCCTCAAAATATTTGATCAGCGCCTGGGTGCCGAGGTCGCCCATGCCCTTCTCCTCCAGCTCCTTGTACATATCCAAAACCTCATCGGAGATGGCCATATCTAGGCCCACAGCGGCGGCCTCCTCGGTGGCGATCTTCATATCCTTGATGTAGTGTTTGACAAAGAAGCCAGGTGCAAAGTCTCCCTTGAGCATTCTGGGGGCCATGTTGCTCATCTGCCAGGAACCGGCAGCACCGGTGCTGATGGTGTCCAGCATGGTCTGGATATCCAGGCCCATCTTGCGGCCATAGGTCATGGCCTCGCACACACCGGCAATGGCGCCGCCCAGGGCAATCTGGTTGGCCATCTTGGTGTGCTGGCCAAAGCCGGCCTTGCCCTCATAGACAATGTTGTTGCCCATGGCCTGGAACAGGGGCATGCAGGCATCAAAGGCCTCCTTGTCGCCGCCCACCATGATGGCCAGGGTGCCGTTCTTGGCCCCCACATCGCCGCCGCTGACCGGTGCGTCTAGGGCGACAATGCCCTTCTCCTTGGCCTGCTCATAGATGCGCACGCTGAGCTTGGGGCTGGTGGTGGTCATATCGATGACATAGGTGCCGGGCTTCACATTGGCAAGGATCCCCTGCTCCCCAAAGTAGACCTCCTCCACGTCCTTGGGGTAGCCCACCATGGTGATAACCGCATCGGCGTCTTTGACACAGTCGGCAATGGTGTCACACCACTTGGCCCCTTCAGAGGCAACGTCCTCGCACTTGGATTTGGTGCGGGAGTAGATAGAGAGGGCGAAGCCATGCTTCATCAGGTTGCGCACCATGCTCTTGCCCATGACGCCCACGCCGATAAATGCAACATTTTTCATAAAAATTCCCCCAAAAGATTATTTTTGCCGTTGGATTTGTGGTTATATTATAATATTTTTCCCGGATGTTGGCAAGATGACAATCCGATGGATGATCCACCGATGTGCCCTCCGCGTGGCGGAACTTTCGCCCGATGGCGGGCACAGGTGCCCTCTTCCGTCGAAAAAAGAGGGCGCTTTTGCCCTTGCCCCGTTGCTTTTTTGCGCCGTTCATGGCAAAATAGAGGGGGAATTGTATTTTTCATAGAAAGTTGAGGGAATAGAATGTCACACCAAATGGTTGTCGTGTTGGATTTTGGCGGCCAGTACAACCAGCTCATTGCCCGCCGGGTGCGGGAGTGCGGCGTGTACTGCGAGGTCCATCCCTATACCACCCCCTTGGAGGCCATCAAGGCCATGAATCCCATTGGGATCATCTTCACCGGCGGCCCCAACAGCGTCTATCTGGAGAGCTCGCCCACGGTGGATCCCCAGATCTTCACCTGGGGGGTGCCCATCCTTGGTATCTGCTACGGATGCCAGCTCATGGCACATCTGCTGGGGGGCCAGGTCACCCCGGCCCAGGATGAGACAGCCCGGGAGTATGGCAAGACCCAGACCTATTATGACACCTCCTGCAAGCTCTTCCAGGGCCTGCCAGAGGAGGGTATCTCCTGGATGAGCCATGGGGACTTTATGGCCAAGGTGCCGGAGGGCTTTGCCCTCACCGCCCGTTCGGATGCCTGCCCCAATGTGGCCATCGCCGACGAGGAGAGGGGCTTCTATGGCGTGCAGTACCATCCAGAGGTCAACCACACAGAGAACGGCATTGCCATGATCCGCAACTTCCTCTATGAGGTGTGCGGCGCCGTGGGGGATTGGAGCATGGGGGACTACTGCAAAACCGCCATTGCCCAGGTCCGTCAAAAGGTGGGGGATGGCAAGGTGCTGCTGGCCCTCTCCGGCGGTGTGGACTCCTCTGTGGTGGCAGCCCTGCTGGCAGAGGCGGTGGGCAAACAGTTGACCTGTGTGTTTGTGGACCACGGCCTCATGCGCAAAAATGAGGGGGACGAGGTGGAGCAGGCCTTCGCCAAGTGGAGCATCAATTTTGTCCGGGTGGATGCGGAGCAGCGCTTCCTGGGCAAATTGGCCGGCATCTCTGACCCGGAGCGCAAGCGTAAAATCATCGGGGAGGAGTTTATCCGCGTCTTTGAGGAGGAAGCCAAAAAGATCGGCAAGGTGGACTTTTTGGCCCAGGGTACCATCTACCCGGATGTCATTGAATCGGGTACCGGGGATGCAGCCGTCATCAAGAGCCACCACAACGTGGGCGGCTTGCCGGACTATGTGGACTTTCAGGAGATCATCGAGCCCCTGCGCATGCTGTTTAAGGACGAGGTCCGCCAGCTTGGCCGGGAGCTGGGCCTGCCAGAGTATCTGGTGAGCCGCCAGCCCTTCCCGGGCCCCGGTCTCGCTATTCGCATCATTGGGGATATCACCAAGGAGAAGGCGGATCTGCTGCGGGATGCAGATTACATCTTCCGGGAGGAGATTGCAAAGGCTGGCGAGGACAAGAATATGAACCAGTACTTTGCCGTTCTCACCAACACCCGCTCTGTGGGAGTTATGGGAGATGGCCGCACCTACGACTACACCCTGGCTCTGCGCGCCGTCACCACCAGCGACTTTATGACTGCAGACTGGGCCCGTATCCCCTATGAGGTGCTGGATAAGATCTCCACCCGCATTGTCAACGAGGTGAAGGGCATCAACCGCATCGTCTATGACATCACCTCCAAGCCCCCCGCAACCATAGAGTGGGAATAAAACGAAGTACCGTAAAAACCCAGTATTTATGCGGGTTTGCGGCGTTTACAGAAGTCTTTTGATAACAATTTGAT
>CAJFOV010000054.1 GCA_904397835.1 Candidatus Aristotella avistercoris | reverse complement strand
GGTCCTGCGGACCTATTTTTTGTTATAATAACCTCACGGCGTTCTCCACTCCGAAAGCAAGAGCTTTCGTCGCGGACGCCTGAGAGGACATTGAGACGTCAGTGAAATCGGCTCTACGGGCCTTGTTTTATGGTTTAACAATCAGTGATCCCGCCCAAATTTGAATCGGAGGGACCATTGCACAGATTCCTATTTTGCGATGAAGGGGAAGCGAGTTATGTATCGTATTTTGATTGTGGAGGATGACCAGGGTATTGCCCAGGCCATCGAGACCCAGGCGGGCATGTGGGGCCTGCAGGCCAAAAGTGTGGAACAGTTCCGGGACATCATGCCGGAATTTGCCCAATTTGCCCCCCACCTGGTGCTGTTGGACATCGGCCTGCCCTTTTTTAACGGCTATCACTGGTGTGCTGAGATCCGCAAGGTCTCCAAGGTGCCCATTGTGTTCATCTCCTCCGCGGCGGACAACATGAACATTGTGATGGCCATGAACATGGGAGCGGATGATTTTATCGTCAAGCCCTTTGACCAGAGTGTGCTCATTGCCAAAATCCAGGCCCTGCTGCGGCGCACTTACGACTTTGCCGGCGGGGTCCCCGTGTTGGAGCACCGGGGCGCCCTGCTCAACACAGGGGATGGAACCCTGACCTATGGTGAAGAAAAGATCACCCTGACCAAAAACGAGTACCGCATTCTGCTGGCACTGATGGAGAACAAGGGCAAGGTGGTCAGCCGGGAGCGGCTCATGGAGCGCCTGTGGGAGACAGACAGCTTTGTGGATGAGAACACCCTGACGGTCAATGTCAACCGCCTGCGCAAAAAGCTGGATGGGGCAGGTCTCAAAGACTTTATCGCCACCAAATTCGGCGTGGGCTATCTGCTCTCCTAGGGGGGGAAAACTGATGATACAATTTTTCCTGCACTATCTCAAAGCACGCAGGGGGGCCCTGGGGGTATTTGTACTCTTTGTCGTGGTCTTTTTGGTGATCTTCGAGCTGTACCACATTCCCGCCCAAGCGGTGGTGTATCCGGCCCTGGTCTGTCTGGTGCTGGGCCTGGTGCTGCTGTGTCTGGATCTGCGCAGGGCCTATTCCCGCCACTGCAAGCTCCAACTGCTGGACCAGATGCCCGCCTATCTGATGCAGAACTTCCCGGAGCCCCGCAGCCAGGAGGAAGCGGACTATCAGCAGATCATCCAGACCCTCTGTACAGAGCAGCGCCGGCTGCAGGACCAGCTGAACCAGAAATATCGGGATATGATGGAGTATTACACCCTTTGGGCCCACCAGATTAAGACGCCCATCGCCTCCATGCGCCTGAACCTGCAGAATGAGGATTCCGCCCAGTCCCGCCTGCTGTCGGAGGACCTGCAGCGGATCGAGCAGTATGTGGAGATGGTCCTGTGCTATCTCCGGCTGGATTCCTCCTCCACCGACTATGTGTTCCGCCAAGTGTCTTTGGATGACGTGGTCAAACCTGTGGTGCGCAAGTTTGCCGGGCAGTTTATCCGCAAAAAGCTCCGTCTCAACTACGAGGAGCTGGGGGTGACCGTTCTCACCGACGAAAAGTGGCTAGCCTTTGTGGTGGAACAGGTGCTGTCCAATGCGGTGAAATATACGCCCAGCGGTGGGAGCATCACCATCGACCTGGAGCAGCCCAAGATCCTCTGTATCCGGGATACGGGCATCGGCATTGCGCCGGAGGACCTGCCCCGGATCTTTGACCAGGGATATACCGGCTACAACGGCCGCAGCGACAAGCGCGCCAGCGGCATCGGTTTGTATCTCTGCCGCAGAATCTGCCAAAACTTAGGCCATGCCATCACGGCCAACTCCAACCTGGAGAGCGGCACGGTCATCCGTATCTATCTGGATCAGGCCCGTTTGGAGGTGGAGTGATCCACTCCTTACAAAACTGTAAGAAATCCCTGGGGAAATGTAAGCCAAATCGATGGCAGCACATTTCCCCTTTTTGTTACAATGGGGACAACAGATCAACAGGAGGCGAAAACCATGAGCATATTGGAAGTCAATGGTTTGCAAAAGATTTATACCACCCGCCTGGGGGGCAACCAGGTCCAGGCCCTGCGCAATGTGACCTTCCGTGTGGAGGAGGGGGAGTATGTGGCCATCATGGGTGAGTCCGGCTCCGGCAAGACCACCCTGCTGAACATTCTGGCGGCTCTGGATAAGCCCACAGCGGGCACGGTAATTTTGGATGGGCAGGATTTGGCCCGGGTCAAGGAGTCGGAGCGGGCGGCCTTCCGGCGGGACAACCTGGGGTTTGTCTTCCAGGATTTTAACCTGTTGGACACCTTTACCCTGGAGGACAACATCTACCTGCCCCTGGTGCTGGCGGGCAAACACCACACGGAGATGCGCCGCCGCCTGACCCCCATCGCCACCCAGCTGGGGATCACAGACCTTTTGAAAAAGTACCCCTATGAGGTCTCCGGCGGTCAAAAACAGCGGGTGGCCGTGGCCCGGGCCCTCATCACCAACCCCAAGCTGGTGTTGGCGGACGAACCCACCGGCGCCCTGGACTCCAAGGCCACCGACGAGCTGCTGGATCTCTTTGGCAGAATCAATGCCAACCGCCAGACCATCTTGATGGTCACCCACTCGGTCAAGGCGGCCAGCCATGCGGGGCGGGTGCTCTTTATCAAGGATGGGGAGGTCTATCACCAGATCTACCGGGGCAACAGCACCAACGAGCAGCTCTATCAGAAGATCTCTGATACCTTGACCATGCTGGCAACAGGCGGTGAGAGAAAATGAAAAAGAACTTCTATTGGAAATTGGCCTGGTCGGGCATCCGCAAAAACAAGCAGCTCTACACCCCCTATATCCTAACCTGCCTTGGCATGGTGATGATGTTCTATATCATGTCCTTTTTGACCTACAGCGCTGTCCTGCAGTCCATGCCCGGGGGCACCACCATGCAGGGAATTTTGAGCCTTGGCACCTGGGTCATCGGCATCTTTGCACTGATCTTTCTTTTTTACACCAACTCCTTCCTCATCCGCAGGCGCAAAAAGGAGTTCGGCCTTTACAACATCCTGGGCATGGGCAAGTGGAACCTGGGCCGGGTTCTCCTTTGGGAGAACCTGATGATCGCAGTCATCGCCCTAGTGGGCGGCCTTGGAGCAGGGATTCTCTTTTCCAAGCTGGCAGAGCTGGGCATGGTGAATATCCTGCAGTCGGAGGTGTCCTTCTCCCTCTCCCTGCGGCCCAGATCCATTGTGCTGACCCTGGAGGTCTTTGCCGTCATCTTTGCCCTGCTCTTTCTCAACGCCCTGCGTCAGATCCACCTGACCAATCCCATCGATCTGCTGCGCAGCGAAAACACGGGGGAAAAGCCTCCAAAGGCCAACTGGCTTCTGGCACTGGCCGGGGCGGTGCTTCTGGGGGGCGCTTACTATCTGGCCGTGACCATTGAGGATCCGGTCAGCGCCATGGTCTGGTTCTTTGTGGCGGTCATCATGGTGATCCTGGCCACCTACCTGCTCTTTATCGCCGGATCTGTGGCCATCTGCCGGCTGCTGCAAAAGAACAAAAATTACTACTACAAAACAAACCACTTTGTCTCCATCTCCTCCATGGTCTACCGGATGAAGCGCAACGGCGCGGGCCTTGCCTCCATCTGTATCCTGTGTACCATGGTGCTGGTGATGCTCTCCTCCACCACCTGCCTGTATGCAGGTGCGGAGGACACCCTGCGCACCCGCTATCCCCGCAACATCAACCTGGATGTGACCACCAACGAGCTGCAGATGCTGGATCAGACCCAGGGGATGCGGCAGGCGGCCCAACAGGCGGCCCAGGATCAGAACCAGCAGATGCAGAATGTGCTGGACTACCGGGTGGCGGCCATGGCCACCTATCTGGAGGATGGGCGCATTGTGGGGGAGGATGGCACCCAGGAGGGCATCGGTATGAGCGCCTACGCCAACCTTTGGCAGGTGTTTGTGGTGTCCCTGGAGGACTACAACCGCCTCATGGGGCAGAATGAAACCTTGGCCCCAGGGGAGTGCCTGATCTACAGCACCAAGGCGGAATACCAGTGGGACACCGTCACCTTTGGGGACGGGGAGCCCATGACCGTCAAAAAGGTGGTGTCCGATTTTGCCGACAACGGGGTGGAGGTCTCCCAGGTCACCCCCTTCCTCTACGTCTTCGTGTCAGATTTTGAGGGGGATTTGGCCCCCCTCCAGGCCCTGACCGACAGCGACGGGAATCAACTGCTGGAGTATCACTGGTTCTACGGCTTTGACCTGGACTGTGACGACGAGACCCAGATGCTCATCCAGGACCAGCTTCAGGTGGCCCTGAACAACCTGGAGATCGATCAGGGGGAGACAGCCTACCTCCACGTCCTCTGTGAGGGGGCTGCCACTGAACGGGCTGGCTTCTACGGCCTCTACGGTGGGCTCTTCTTTCTGGGTATCCTGTTGGGCGTGGTCTTCATCTTTGCGGCCGTGCTCATGATGTATTACAAACAGCTCTCAGAGGGGTACGAGGATCAGTCCCGGTTTGAGATTATGCAGAAGGTGGGCATGACCAAGCGGGAGATCCGGCGCAGCATCAATTCCCAGGTGCTGACGGTCTTCTTCCTGCCGCTGCTTCTGGCGGGGGTCCACCTGGCCTTTGCCTTCCCCATGATCTACAAGATGCTGCTGCTCTTTGGTCTGAACAACCAGCGGCTGCTGATCCTGGTGACGGTGGGCAGCTACCTGATCTTTGCCCTGTTCTATGTGGTGGTGTACCGGGTCACCTCCCGGGCCTATTACAACATTGTCAGCGGCGCGCGGGAGGAGCACTGACCGGTGATTTGCAGCGGTCCAACTGCGGGGGAGGGCCTGTTCCCCTCTCCCGGCGGCGGGACCGCTGGGAGATACATAGGATGAAGCAGATACAACTGATGCAGCAGATCAATTCGATGCAACACTTGATGAGCGGAAAGGGCCAAGCCTCCAAAAGGGAGGAGATCCGCCCAAGGCGACAACATCCGGGAAGCGGCCACAGCCCCTCCTTCAGAGGGCTGGCAGCAAGGGCGGTTCAGCTTCTGGGGGTGGTGGCCACGGCCATTTTGCTCCTGCCTACAGGGGTGCTGATTCTGGCCATCTCCCTCATACAGAGTTTAACCCGAGCGGCAGCCGCCGGGGTGGAACCGAAAGGAGAATCTTCATGAACACCATGGACAAGGATAGGATCCAAGACGCCTTTTTCCCCAGTCACAGGGGCCTGTGGGCAGCCGGCATTCTGCTGGTGGTCTGCGGAGTGGCCTATCTCCTGCACAGAAGGGCGCACTGTTGAGCTGCCCATTTGCCAAAGGGGGAAAATGATCCATGCGAAAAGCAATCTATGGCCTACTAAAGGGGATCAGCGTTGTGATGCTGTTGGCTTTTGTGGCTGTGCTGGTGGCCGGATGTGTCCTGAGCTTTCGTGGGTACCAGATGTACCGTGACGCCCAGCAGGAGGAGACCCTCCAGGAGAAGGCGGATCGAATCCTCGCCAGCGAGGACTTTGTCCCCTATGAGGAGCTGCCCGACTTTTACCGCCAGGCGGTCATCTGTGTGGAGGACCGGCGGTTTTTCAGCCACTGCGGCATCGATGTGCTGGCCATTGCCCGGGCCGCCTGGAACGACCTGCGCACCCTCTCCCTGGCGGAAGGGGGCAGCACCATCACCCAGCAGCTGGCCAAAAACCTGCTCTTTACCCAAGAAAAACAGCTGACCCGCAAGTTCGCGGAGATTTTTGCCGCCCTGAGCCTGGAGTCCCACTACAGCAAGGAGGAGATTTTTGCCCTTTATGTCAACACCATCTCCTTTGGAAACGGCTATCAGGGCATCGGCCAGGCGGCCCAGGGATACTTCGGCAAGACCCCGGACCAATTGAACGACTATGAGTGCGCCATGCTGGCAGGGCTCCCCAACGCCCCCAGCGTCTACTCTCCCGCCGCCAATCCCCAGCTGGCCAAGGAGCGCACGGGTCAGGTGCTCCAGAGCATGGTGCGCTGCGGGGTCATCACCCAGGAGCAAGCGGACCGGCTCATGCACACGGCAGGCCAGACCGAAGCCGACGTTGAGCACCTGGTCCTGCAGCCGCAGATTCCCACCGACCGGGGCCTGTCCTATCTTTTGTGGCAGTTCCGTGGCGCCTCCTCCTGAGGGGGTAACAGCGTACTGAGCCCCAGCCAGGGGCAACCCATTCTTTGGATGAAAGGATCGGCCGGGCGGCAGCCCCCATCTGTCGCACCGGTGCATCCTTCTCATCAGGGCCGGGCAATCCCAAGGGACTGCCCGGCCCTTTTTGTGTCCATTCCGATGAGAAAACGTGTCCGCTGCCCAATGGGGACGGCTATGCCGGAGGATAGAAACTTTTGATGGGAACGGCAGCTTGACAAGGATCGGAAAACCTGTATGATGGAGAGAGGAGTCTCTCCCATACCCTTGTCCCTTTTGGAACATGGGAGGGCCTTTGGCCAGGGCAATAGAAGGAAGCGTTGCACACACCCACTCAAAAATTTGGTAGCATGAAGGAGAAGATGTTATGCAATTTGTCATCGAGCATCTGTCCAAGGGGTTTGAAAAGAAGGAGGTTCTGCGGGACATCACCTTTTCCTTTGACAGTGGCAAGATTTATGGCCTGTTGGGCCGCAACGGCGCAGGCAAGACCACCCTCTTCAACTGCTTGAACCGGGACATTCGGGCTGATTCCGGCGATTTTTACTTTGTGCAGGATGGCGCACGCCGCCCCGTGCTGGCTGAGGACATTGGCTATGTGCTTTCCACCCCCACGGTGCCGGAGTTTCTCACCGGGCGGGAGTTCCTCAAATTCTTCCTGGACATCAACGAGGGTAGGCTCCAAAATTTGAAGTCCATTGACGACTACTTCCAGATGATGAGCATCGCCCCGGAGGATCGGGACAAGCTGCTGAAGGACTACTCCCACGGCATGAAGAACAAGATGCAGATGCTCATCAACATCATTGCCCAGCCCAATCTGCTGTTGTTGGATGAGCCCCTCACCTCCCTGGATGTGGTGGTGGCCGAGGAGATGAAGCAGCTGCTGCGCACCCTCAAGCAGGGGCGGGTCACCATCTTTTCCACCCATATTATGGACCTGGCCCTGGACCTGTGCGACGAGATTGTGCTCCTCAACCACGGGGAGTTGGAGTCGGTGGACAAGGCCAACCTGGACAGCCGGGAATTTAAAGACAAGATCATTGCAGCGCTGCGGGAGGAGAACCATGATTAAGACCCTACGGATCTCCTTCTCCCTGCGCAACACCTACCGGGTCAACGGGATCCTCTACTCCCTCAAGCAGCTCCCCCTCATCAAAAAGCTGTTGCCCGACGTCCTGTACGGCGTGCGGGGGCTCAAGATCTTTGCCAACATCCTTTCGGCCCTGTGGGAGGTGGTCTCCATCTTCCTGGGCAAGTTCCTGTACCTGCTGTTGATGGTGGCGCTGCCCATGGGGCTGTACCACCAGGTGCCCGCCAGGGCCCTATTTCTGCATCTGCTGGTGTGCTTGACGGTCATTGGGGCCTTTGCCAACACCTATCTCTTTGACCCCGGCCGGGATAAGTACTATGCCATGATCCTGCTGCGCATGGACGCCAGGGAGTACACCCTGGTCAACTATGCCTATGCCATGGGGAAATTGGTGATTGGCATGTTGCCCTTTGTCCTCTGGTTTGGCATGGGGGAGGGGGTCCCCCTCTGGATCTGCCTGCTGCTGCCCCTCTTTGTGGCCGGCGCAAAGCTGATCTCCGCGGCCTTCTCCCTGCGCAGCTATCAAAAGAAGGGGCGCATCACCAACGAGAACGGCCTGGGCAAATATATGTGGCTCTTCATCCTGTTCATGCTGGGGGTGGCCTATGGCCTGCCCGCCGTGGGTGTGGTGTTGCCGGTGTGGGGGAGTGTTGCCATCCTGCTGGCGGCCATATTGCTGGGATGTGTGGGCCTGCGCAAGGTTCTCACCTTCCCCCTCTACCGCCCCATGTACCAGGAGCTGCTGGCGAAAACCCTTAACCAGATGGACGAGATTGGGAATATCTCCAAACAGCAGAGCCAGCGGCTCATCTCCGCTGACGGGAACATCACCAGCAACAAGAAGGGATTTGAGTACCTCAACGACCTGTTTGTCAAACGCCACCAGAAGATTCTCTGGCGCTCCTCCAAGCGCCTTGCCTTCGTCTGCCTGTGCTTGATCCTAGGGGCGCTGCTGGTCTTTCGGCTGTCGCCCGACTTCCGGGAGGCCACCAACGGCCTGCTGCTGATCTACCTGCCCTATTTTGTTTTTATCATGTACGCCATCAACCGGGGCACCAATTTCACACGGGCCCTCTTTATGAACTGCGACCACAGCCTGCTCACCTACTCCTTTTACAAGCAGCCAAAGTTTGTCCTCAAACTCTTTCAGATCCGCCTGTGGGAGATCATCAAGGTCAACCTTCTGCCGGCTCTGGTCATCGGTCCGGGTCTTGCCCTGCTGCTCTTTGCCTCCGGCGGAACCGACAACCCCCTGAACTACGGGGTGTTGATCGTCTCCATCCTCTGTTTGAGCGTCTTCTTTTCTGTACACTATTTGACCATTTATTACCTGCTGCAGCCCTACAACGCCGGTACGGAGACCAAGAGCGCCACCTACCAGGTGGTGCTGTCCGCAACCTATTTTGTCTGCTTTTTTATGATGCGCTTGAAGATGCCAACCCTGACCTTTGGCCTCTGGACCATCGCATTCTGCCTGCTGTACTGTGTGGTGGCCTGCGTGCTCATCTACCGCCTGGCCCCAAAGACCTTCCGGCTGCGGCCGTAGGAGACCTTCAGGTCGCCTGTGGCATAGCACGGTGAACCACGGCTTTGAGAAGGGAGGGATTCCAGCCGTGAGACATGGACTTGAGGGGGCCTTCTAAAATCGAACAAAGATTTTAGGAGGCGTATGAACCGTGAAGTTTACCCCATACGATTTTAACACCTGGGAGAGGGCGCCCCTCTTCCAACACTTTGTCAAGGATCTGCGGTGTGTCATGAGCATGACCGTGGAGATGAATGTGACCGGCTTTTTGCAGGCCATCCGGCAGAGGGGATACAAATTTTACCCCGCCATGCTGTGGGTGGTCAGTTCTGCCGTCAACAGCCGGGAGGAGCTGCGTGCGGGCTACGATGCCCAGGGAAATGTGGGCCTTTGGGACATGGTGTCCCCCTACTATGCCCACTTCTATCCCCGGGAAGAGCGTTTCGTCAAGCTGGTGACAGAATATGATCCATCCTGTGCCGCCTTCTGCCGGGCCTTCTCCCGAGATATGGAGCGGTACCGGGATCTGCGGTGGTTTGACCTGCCGCCGCCGCCCAATGTCTTTGACGTGTCCTGTCTGCCCTGGACCCATTACCAGAGCTTTGACATGCACATCTTTGACCAGGGGATCTATCTTGCTCCGGTGATCACCTGGGGCAGGTTTGCAGAGGGAGCGGATGGCCACATTACCATGCCCTTGTCCCTCAACATCCACCATGCAGTGGCAGATGGATATCATCTGTGCAGATTTTTTGCCGATGTGCAGGCATGGATGGAAAAAATCTGATGTAGGGCAGTAGCACCTGCAAAGCAAAAAAGGCCGGCGTATTGTGAACGCCGGCCTTTTGACCCATGTGTGTCATCGGTACAAGAGTTCTGTGGACAAAAAGACAAAATAAAACCCATCGAAAAAATAAGAATTGGCGCTATTTTTAGGGTGAACAAACCACTTCGAGGACATGAAATAAACCAAAAAACCTTGATTTTTCCATAAAATGGGCCTAAAAATGCCCGTAGAAAGGGCAATTTTTGGTTGTGAAAAGTGTAAAAAGACAGCAGAAGTTTTTGAAAAGTGTACCTTTTCAAACACACAATAAGGCCGTAAAATCAGGGGAATATCATAAGATTGCCCTTGTAAAAGGATAGTCTTTGTGTTATATTCTTATAGAAAGGGGTGTTCCTATCAATTTATTTAGGTACACCTTCCAAAAAAAACAAAGGAGGTTGACAATCTTGAAGAGCAAGAAGTTGCTTTCCATCCTTGTCGCGGGTGCCATGGCGTTCAGCTGTATTTCAACTGTTGCCACTGCACAAACAAGCAATCCGGACGGGGTGCAAGCAGACCAACTGGGCAAGACCGCTGAGCGTGTTGCAGCGGACGAATGGCAGGTGCAGCTGTCTCTGCCGGCTTTGGAGGTACGGCCCTCCGCTGACGTGGTCATTGTGATGGATGTCTCCAGCAGCATGAGCGAGACGGACGTTGCAGAGGCCAAGGCTGCCGCCAACGCCATGTGCGATGAGCTGGCCAGCAAGAATAACGTGGATATCCGGGTGGGTGTTGTGACCTTTGACCGGGATGCCACCGTTGTTTCGGAGCTCTCCAGCGACCTGGGCGGCGTCAAGGCCAAGATCGATGGCATCACCAGCAGCTCCGATACGAACATGATGGCCGGCCTGATGGCTGGCAAAGCCATGTTGGATGAGAGCACCGCTGGCGATCAGTACCTGGTACTCATGAGCGACGGTATCCCCATCTGCTGGATGGAGGATGGCCAGGTCTCCAACAAGACCATCTACCAGTTGCAGAACGATGGCTCCGTAAGCACTTCTTTCCAGGCGGGCAACGAGATCAACCAGGGCAACGCTGCGAACTCCAGACCCATTGATTCCGCCGCGGACCTGCTGAGCATCGAGGAGCTGCTGGCCAATGGCGATGCCATTGAGGCGGACTCCGACAACATCTATATGAACCTGAACACCGGTGCGTATATGGAGAAGGATGGCGACGGTGGCGCCTACTACACCAACCTGGAGACTGCCACCTATCATACGGCCAAGTTTATCCAGGATAATCTGGCTGGGGACAAGGCGCACCTGATCACGGTGGCCTATGGAACCGATAAGAACCCTGGTGTAACCCACTACGATTATGCCCGGACCTTCTGCGCCTGGATTGGCGAGCAGAGCGACAGCTACTATGAGGTGAGCAAGGTCGGCTCCGGCGGTGAGGAGGGCGATTTGACCAACGTCTTCTCCGATATCGCCAACGAGACCATCAAGTTGATTGACAAGGGCGTTGTGACCGACGTCATTGGCACCGATTTTGACCTGAACACCGCCAACGCAGTTCCCTTCACCCTCACCAAGGGTGTGGGCGAGGATGCCGTCACCTATGAGGGCGCCGCACTGGGGAACGGCAGCTACGGCTTTGCCCCCAACGGGGATGGGTATGACTATGTGGTCACCTATGAGGCACAGGAGGATGGCACTGAGACGGTTGTCTGGAACATCAACGTGCCTGTGACCAAGGATCAGCCCGTGGCCCTGACCTACAATGTGGTTCTGGCGGATTCTGTCCGCAATGAGGGAACCCACACCAACCTCAGCGGCATGCGCAACACCCTGGACGAGGAGCCCAGCTTTGTCTACACCGAGCCCACCAACGAGTCCGCTGTCCTCGACAGCACCGATTCTTTGGGCAACGTCACTGCCGACGATCTGGCCTTCCCAGTGCCCAATGCCAGCTTTGAAGTGGGTGTTCTCACTGTGGAGCACACCTATGCTGAGGGCGTAACCGGCGATCCTCTGACCCTGCCGGAGAAGTACACCTCCCTGCCGGTCATCACCGACTGGAGCGAGGGCTACACCGCCCAGTTCAGCGATGCCCAGAACCTGGCCTCTCTGGCCAATGACCAGTATGTCCTGACCGGTATCACTGTGGTTCTGCCCGATGGCACCACCCAGACCTATGAGACCGAGCAGGCCTTCCAGGATGCCATGCTCAATGCAAACGGCTTCCTCAACGCGCAGACTGGTCTGACCCAGGTGACCTACAACTATGCTGCGCAAACAACAGGTGGTGGGGATGTTCCTGACACCAGCGATGGCAGCAACTTGTTTGCTTGGGGCGCCATGATGGCTGTCGCCGGCGGCGCGGCCCTGGTGCTCATCCGCAAGAGAAAAGAGGCATAGCGCTGTCTTTTCTCAAAGGCAATTCATTTTACCAACTTCTCTAATGCAGCGTTTTGGACGTCTTGCATTGCAAAGGCTTTCTGGCAATGGCCCAATTGTTCAAGTGGGCCATTGTTGAGAAAGATCTTCTCCTTCTGTTCAGCCATCCCTGCTTTTGCAGGGGTGGCTGTTTTTTATCCCGATTTCTTCTCAATCCTTCCTCCTTTTTGATCCATAAAGAAGCTGAGAGGATCTTATCCCCCGAAAAGAAAACCCTAACCATGCTGGCGCAAGGCTGCTGTCCAACAGTGATAGAAGGGAATATGCATCAGGGATGCTGGTTGCTATGGTCTGCCTCAACATGGCCATTGTCTGATTTTTGTAAAAGAAAAGGACCTGCCTACGGCAGGTCCCAAAGGGCCCCAAATGGATTCAGAGAAATGGGTGGGTGCAGTGTTCCAGAGAGAATACTTTTGCCCCATGCTGAAAAGAGCGCACGGGATCTCAGCGGCAGAAGGGGAACCCAACTACCGGGAAGTGGTGTTGCTGGCCTGCTCCAAAAGATCCTGACGGATCTGCCACAGTTTGGGGGAGAGGTCCACATAGTAGGTGTGGGGATACTCAAAACGCTTAACCTCGTCCCACAGGGTGTTTAGCTGTTCCTGGCAGTAGGTGCGGATCTCAGAGAGCTTGGGCTTTTGATAAACCAGCTTGCCCTTTTGGAAGATGGGGATCAGCAGAGGCTTTGCCTCCACATCAGTGAGGGTCTTCTTTTTCCAGACGGCCAGTGGGTCAAAGATGGTGATGGGCTCACTGGTGTCCACCACTTCGTCGAATAGGGTGATATAGTCCGCCATGGCCTGGCCGGTGGATTTACTGTAGAAACGGTAGAGCATTTTAAAGCCAGGCACGGTAATTTTTTCTACTGTCTCGCTGATCTTTATTTTTGGCATCAGCACGCCCTCCCGCTCTACGGCGGTGAGCTTATAGACCCCGCCAAAGATGGGGTCAGATTTGCTGGTGATCAATTTTTCCCCCACGCCAAAGGAATCCACCTTGGCGCCCTGGAGCAGCAGATCCCGGATGATATACTCATCCAGGGAGTTGGAGGCCATAATTTTCACATCGGGATATCCGGCGGCGTCCAACATGGCACGGGCCTTTTTTGAGAGATATGCAATGTCTCCGCTGTCCAGACGGATCCCCTGGGGACGAATGCCCCGGGGCTTGAGAACCTCATCAAAGACGCGGATGGCATTGGGCACACCGGAGTTCAGTACACTGTAGGTGTCTACCAGAAGCACACAGTTGTGGGGATAGGTCTCGGCATAGCAGCGGAAGGCCTCATATTCGCTGTCAAAGGTCTGGATCCAGCTGTGGGCCATGGTTCCCACGGCAGGGACCCCATAGTACTGGTCTGCGATGGTGCAGGCCGTGGAGTCGCAGCCGCCGATGTAGGCGGCCCTGGCCCCCAACATGGCCGCGTCATAGCTCTGGGCCCGGCGGGAACCGAACTCCATCACGGGCCGCCCCTGGGCTGCCCGGGCCATGCGGTTGCCCTTGGTGGCAATGAGGGACTGGTGGTTGATGGTCAGCAGCACCATGGTCTCCAGCAGTTGGGCCTGGATGATGGGGCCTTTGACCACCACAATGGGCTCATTGGGGAAAATGGGTGTCCCCTCCCGCAGGGCCCAGACATCACAGGTGAAGGTGAAGTCCCGCAGGTACGCCAAAAACTCTTCGGAAAACAGGTTTCTGCTGCGCAGATATTCGATGTCCTCCGGGGAGAAATGCAGGTTTTGGATGTAGTCGATCACCTGCTCCAGGCCGGCGAAGATGGCAAATCCTCCCCCGTCGGGAATGGACCGGAAGAACATGTCGAACACGGCGGTGATGTCTTTTTTTCCATTGACAAAGTACCCGTTGGCCATGGTCATCTCATAGAAATCCATGAGCATGCTCAGGTTGCGAGAATTTTGGTTTTGATCCATGGGGGCTTCCTCCTCTGCAAGATTACAGCAATCAAAATATGTCATTGTGGTTGGAATAAAAGCCTTTATGTCTCCTGGGGAGGGAGAATCGGCGGGTCCAATTGAGGGACGGGGGCTCCGTCGTCAAAGGACAGCATCTCCCCTGGCAGGTACTCCACACCACCAATGATGCACCGGGTCATCTCCCGGATGCGCTCACAAGCCTCCTGATTGGCGTTTTCCCACAGGTCCCAAAAAGAGGCGGAAGTTGGGGGGGCGGGTCTTGCAAGGTTGTGCCAAAAGGCATGCTTGAGATTCAGGGCATCCCACCCGGGCTGGTTGCGCTTGATGGATCCATCAAAGAGCCCCGGCTTGCGGATCAAAAACTCCCCCAGTTTGACGGCATTGAAGGTGATAAAATCCGTGCGGTCCACCATGAGGGAGAACAGTTTTCGACCACTGATAATGGCGTCCACCACGTCGGAAGCTGGCACCTGAACCTGGTAGAGCTTGTTCAGAATTTGCTCGTACAGCATCCCCAGGGGCATCAGGACAGAGGGAGTCACCTCAAAGACCCGTTTGGGCTGGCAGTGGGAGACCGTCTTGCCGGTGCGGGCCAGATAGATCAGGCTATCAATATCGCTTTCAATGCGGTTGTGCACACCCCGGTGGACCTTTGTGGGCAGGTTCTCCTTCCACTTCTCCTGCTGATAGTAGATATAAGGGTGGGTGTGCCGGTCCAAAGCGTAGTGGCAGGTGAACCCCTGGACATAGGCCAGTAGAATGCAGACATCCGCCTGGTCCCTGTGGTCCATCACGTAGCGGCATAGCTCGGTGAACAGCTCTGCTGTACGCTCCCGGTGCATCCGGTTCCCATAGCCCGGCAGAGGGCTGTTGCCACGGATGGCACGGTGGAAGAAGAGAATGTCCGGCCCCTGCAGGCCCCAGCGGAAGGCCAAGCGGCTCTCTGGATCGGAGGGGACCAGGGTTTTGACGTGGGAGAGAACATCGCTTCCAAATTCGTTGTGTGTAATAAATGCAGGCATAAAAAACCTCCCATCTCCTTCGATGGATGCACTTTTGTACCAATTATTATACACCAAAGCTGTGATAATCACAACGAGTCCTCTCGTGAATCTTCTATGAACAAATTGGGAATCCTTGGAGCATTTCTCGTGTGTGGCAAAAGGTTGCCGGTTGCACAACGCAGGAAAGGTATGGTACACTGTTAACGTACAGCAGCGGGGCGGCGCACGGTTTCCCGCCACAGTTGAGAGGAAGTGTCACAGGTGTTTGAACATCCGTGCCGGCGTGGGCCGGTGCTTCTGGTGGGGATCAATGCCAAATATATTCATACCAATCTGGCCCTGCGGGATCTGCGGGCCTATGCGTTGGCGCGGGGCAATTTTTCCGTGCAGCTGCAGGAGTTCACCATCAACCAGCCCTTGGATCAGATTTTGGAGGGGATCTATCGGGCAGAACCTGCTCTGATCGCCTTCTCCTGCTATATTTGGAACCTGGACCTGGTCCAAAAGTTGGGGGACGATCTCAAACAGATCCTGCCCCGGGTGCCCATCATTTGCGGCGGGCCGGAGGTGAGCTTTGAGAGTGTTCGCTTTTTGCAGGAGAATCCCTGGGCCGATGGAGTCCTGTCCGGCGAGGGGGAGGAGGCCTTTTTCCAGCTTCTGCGGGCTGTTCGAGGGGAGCAGGCCTACGGGGAGGTGCCGTCTCTGATCTGGCGCCGGAACGGGGAGATTGTGGAAAATCCTTTGGCGGAGCCGTTGGATCTCCAAGAGATTCCCTTTCCCTATAGGGAGGGGGAGGATCTCTCCAACCGCATTGTCTACTATGAGTCCTCCCGGGGCTGTCCCTTCCGGTGCCGGTACTGCCTGTCCTCCCTGGCGGGCAATGTGCGTCTGCTCCCTCTGGAGCGGGTGTACCAAGATTTGGACTTTTTCTTAAAGAGACAGGTGCGCCAGGTGAAATTTGTGGACCGCACCTTCAACTGCAACCGGGAACATGCCATGGGCATCTGGCGCTACCTGATCGAACATGACAACGGTGTGACCAACTTCCACTTTGAATTGGCTGCCCATCTGCTGAGACCGCAGGAACTGGAGCTGCTGCGCACCGCCCGGGAGGGGCTGTTCCAATTTGAGATTGGCGTGCAGTCCACCAATGCGTCCACCATCCAGGCCATCGACCGCACCACGGACTTCCAGACCATCGGCCGGGCGTGCCGCACCATCGCCTCTTTCGGAAATATTCACCAGCATCTGGATCTGATTGCCGGCCTCCCCTGGGAGGACTTTGCCTCCTTTGGCCGCAGCTTTGACGATGTCTATGCCCTGGGGCCGGAACAGCTGCAGCTGGGTTTTCTCAAGGTCCTCAAGGGCTCTGGCATGTACCGGGATGCGGCCCGGTATGGGATCCTCTACCGCCACAGGCCACCCTACGAGGTATTGCAGACCCATGTGCTCCCCTATGGGGATTTGCTGCGGCTCAAGGAGGTGGAGGCCATGGTGGAGCTCTATTACAACAGCTGCCGCTTCTCCCAGGGTGTGGAATATCTGGTCTCCCTTTGGCCCAGGCCCTTTCTCTTCTATCTAGAACTGGGGGAGTTCTTTTTCCAGAGGGGCTACACCCCCTCATCCCTAACAGAGAGCAGGCAGTACGAGGCGCTGCGCGCCTTTGCCCAGGAGCGCTGTGCAGCGGTAGATCTCTGGGAGCTGGATTGCCGCCTTCTCTTCGACCTGTGCCGGCACCGGACTCCCCGCAAGCTTCCCGAGGGCCTCCAAGTTCCTCCGATGCCTCCAAAGGACTGGGTGCGCGCCCAGTTTGCCAGGCCCCAGGTGCAGGCATTCTATCAGGACTACGGGGACCTGTCCCAAGTCCAGTTGGAGCGCGCTGTCCACTGCCAGGTGTTTCCCTTTGATGTGCAGGGGATATGGGAGGGCCAAGTCCTCTGCTTTTTTCACTACCGCCGGCGGGATCTCCTGGGGCGGGCGGCAGTATTGACCCTGCCCCTGGGGGAGGATCCTGTGAAATGTTCAACGTCCAATGGAAAAGGAGTGTGTCATGTCCATGGAATCGGTACCAAATAAACTCATTGTCCTGTGGGTCACCCAGGATAAACAGGCGGCCATGAATATGGCGTTTATGTATGCCCGCAACTCCAAAGTGCGGGGGTGGTGGGACCAGGTGGAACTGGTGATCTGGGGCCCCTCTGCCACTTTGGTATTGGAGGATGGGGATATCCAGCAGGAGCTCAAGCTCCTACAGAGCGTTGGGGTCACGGTCAAGGCCTGCAAAGCCTGTACCAACCGCTATGGAATCACAGAGGAGCTCATGGCCTTTGGCATCGAGGTGGTCTCCATGGGCCTGCCCCTGACGGAGGATCTCAAGAATGGGGTGCGGGTATTGACGGTTTAACTGCCGGTGACAGAACCCCAGATAAGGCGGCCGTATGGCATTTACGGTCTATAACGGACCAAGAGGTCCACTGCCACAGCGTTGTGAAACATTCAGAGAACGGTTTGGAAGGGAGCGGATTACATTGCTCGAAAAGGAGCAGGTCTATCAGATCTTAAAGGAGTGGGAGATCCCCTATGAGGGAGTGGAACATCCGGCAGTGTTCACCATGGAGCAGGTCCAGGAACAGGGCCTGCTGGAGCGGGGGCCCATCTGCAAGAATCTGTTTTTGCGGGATAACAAAGGCAAGCGGTTTTATCTCCTGGTGGTTCTGGGGGACAAGCACGTGGATCTGCGGGCTCTGGCCCAGCAGATCGGCAGCACCAAACTGGGCTTTGCCTCAGAGCAGCGCCTGGAGGAACTGTTGGGGGTCCGCCAGGGATCGGTCTCTCCTCTGGGTGTCTTTTATGACAAGGAGGGCCGGGTGCAGGTCCTTTTGGACCAGGAGATGGTGGATCAGCCCCGGCTTGGTTTTCATCCCAACGACAACACTGCAACCCTTTGGATCTCCTATGAGAGCCTGCTGCACTATTTTGACCGGTGTGGTCACAAGGTGAGTCTTGTGACCTTGGCATAAGTACAAGAAAAGGGAGGATTTTTATGATTCGCTTTGACCACTTCAACTTCAATGTCTTGGATCTGGACCGGAGCATTGCCTTCTATGAGAAGGCGCTGGATCTGCATCCGGCCCGGGAGTATGAGGATGCGGAGAAGACCTTTAAACTGGTCTACATGGGGGATGATGTGACAGGATTCACCCTGGAGCTCACCTACCTGAGAGATCGCAAGGAGCCCTACAACCTGGGGGAGAAGGAGTTCCACCTGGCCTTTGTCACCGACCGCTTTGCAGAGTACCATGCCCGGCATCAGGAGATGGGAATCATCTGCTTTGAGAATCCCACCATGGGCATCTACTTCATTGAGGACCCCGATGGCTACTGGATCGAAGTGGTTCCAGAGAAAAAGTAGTTCTTTTTTACAAAGACGGGAGCCAGCCCAATTTGAGCTGGCTCCTGTTTTGCGTGTTGCGGCGTCGGTTCCTCCGATCCCATTGGGTGGAAGGCGGGCTCCCTTTGGCTGTCAGCATTGGATCCTTTGGTAGGTGCCGATTAAACGGTGGGGATCTCTCCCAACTTATAGATGGTCAGGGCGATACCACTGTAGAGGAAGGTGTTTTGCTGGGCCATGACACGCACCACCGTGCCGGCCGCTGTTGCGGTAAAGGGCACCGCGAAACTCACTGGAGCCACCTCTCCCGCGTTGTGGAACACATGAAGTACAGCGCCACCGTTGATTGCAACGTTGTTGACCGTCAAGTTCAGCAGAACGGTCAGCGGCAGAGTTGGCTTGTTGGGCGGCGCAATGGAACCGTGGAAGAGGGCCATGTAGACACCTGGTTCCTGAATCAAAAATTGGCCGCTGTTGTTGGCGTGGGTGATGGCTGTGCCATATGCGGTGGAGTTGCGGTCAAAGATCAGCGGATTGTTGACCGTGGTCGTCTGGGAAGGAGTGGAATAGGCGGAGAGAACCTGTACCGAACATCCTGTGCATCCATCCTGTCCCCTGGGAATGACAAAGTCAAAGATGGCGCTGCTGCTGGTTCCGCTGTTTGTCACCTGGGCGCTGGTCCCCGGGTCGCCGGTGGTCACTGTGCCCACCTGGATAGTGGCTGCATCTCCTGTGGCGCCGGTGTCTCCATCTGTTCCTGCGGGGCCGGTGGGACCGGTAGCTCCAGTGGAACCAGTGGGACCAGTGGGACCAGTCGGGCCAGTCGGGCCGGTAGATCCAGTGGGCCCACTTGGACCGGTGGGACCTGTTACACCAGTGACACCAGTGGGCCCAGTTGCCCCTGTGACACCGATTCCGGTAGGCCCTGTGGGACCAGTAGGACCGGTGGGGCCGGTAGATCCAGTGGAACCGGTTACTCCAGTGGGTCCACTTGGGCCGGTGGGGCCTGTTACACCGGTGACGCCAGTGGGCCCAGTTGCCCCTGTGACACCGATTCCAGTAGGCCCTGTGGGACCAATAGGACCAGTAGGACCTGTGGATCCAGTGGAACCGGTTACTCCGGTGGGTCCACTTGGGCCGGTGGGGCCTGTTACACCGGTGACGCCAGTGGGTCCGGTTGCCCCTGTGACACCAATTCCGGTAGGCCCTGTGGGACCAGTAGGACCGGTAGGACCGGTGGGGCCGGTAGATCCAGTGGATCCAGTTTCACCGGCTGGTCCTGTAGCGCCGGTTAAACCAATGGGACCTTGAATACCTTGTAGCCCCTGAATACCCTGTGGTCCTGTAGCACCGGTGGCACCAGGCAGCCCCTGTGGCCCAGTATCACCTGTGGGGCCGGTGGGACCGGTTGGTCCAGTCGGTCCAGTGGGACCAGTTGGTCCTGTTGGACCTGTAGGGCCTGTAGGGCCAGTGGCACCTACCCCAGGTCCCGTGGGGCCAGTTGGGCCTGTGGGGCCGGTGGGACCAGTCGGCCCGGGAGGCGGAGGCGGCGGGCAGCAGCCATTGCACCATGGCCCTGGCCGCCGGAAAAAGGGATTAAAATTGCTTGGCATATCGTTTGTCCCTCCAAACTGTTTTTGATAATCTATGTAGGGGACAGAGGTTGTGTGCCCAGCCAGGAGTGCCTGTGCCCGGTGGGGCGCAAGAAAATTCATGAATTCGTTAGAAATTCAGAGGCATATCCCATTGTTTTATCCTTCATTTTCCGATAAAATAAAAATGATTATGTACATCCGCCTTGTCTTTCCCTATGTCATGGAGAGGACGGGCGTGGGGAAGCAATCTATGGAGGAGGGGAATCATGGTTTATATCTTTTTGGCCGATGGGTTTGAGGAGATGGAGGCGATCGCCCCTGTTGATATTTTGCGCCGCGGCGGGGTCTCTGTGACCACCGTGGGAGTCGGCGGAAAACAAGTTACAGGCTGCCACGGAATCTCGGTGTTGGCGGACTGTGTTCTGACCGATCAAACCTTTGAAGATGCCCAGATGCTCATTCTGCCCGGCGGACTGCCGGGTGCGGACAACCTGCGTCAGAGCCAGGGGGTGTGCCAGGCGCTGGTGAGCGCCTATGAGAGAGGGGCCTATCTGGGAGCCATCTGTGCCGCCCCCTATGTTCTGGGGCAATTGGGCCTGCTCAGAGGGCGGCGGGTCACCTGTTATCCCGGTTTTGAGGAGCAGTTGCTTGGCGCTACGCCAACTGGAGAGGCCGTTGTGGTGGATGGAACAATCATCACGGCCAAGGGCCCAGGTGTGTGTGACCAATTTGGCTACCAGTTGCTCTCATGCCTAAAGGGGGAGGCGTGCAGCGGCCAGGTTCGGGATGAGATGCAATGGCAAAGATAGATCTGCGGCCCTACAAACAACAGTTGCGCAGTGAGATGAAGGCATGGCGATCCGCCCTCACCCCCGAAGAGAAAGGACGGATGGACCATGAAATTTTGAATCATTTGCTGGCAATGCCTCAATTTCAACAGGCCCAGAATATTGTGACCTATGTATCCAAACAGCTGGAGATTGATACCATCCGTCTGATCCGATTGGCACTGGAACAACAAAAAGGTGTGGCAGTGCCAAGATGTATCCCAGGGACGCGTTTGATGGACTTTTATTGGATCACATCCCTGGATCAGCTGGCAAAGGGGACCTTTGGTGTCATGGAGCCACTGGCGGATCGTGCGCAGCTGGTCACGGGATTTGGGGACAGCTTGTGTGTGGTTCCCTGCCTGACCTGTGATCAACAGGGTTACCGGTTGGGCTATGGGTCCGGATATTATGATCGTTTTTTGGCAAATTACCAGGGGGTCACAGTTGCCCTGTGCTATGAGGAGATTCTGCTGCCGCAGCTCCTCCATGGCAAATACGACATTCCTGTGCAGTATATTGTGACGCAGGCGGGCTGTTTCCCCAGTGGAAACTTTTCTCGGCCGGAGCGGCCAATGGCAAATGTGAAGTAAGGCTGGCAAGACCAGTCCCCTGTGGTTAGGAGGCATCGTATGAACTACCAGGATGAGTTTGACAAACTCATTGAGAGCATTAAAAATTCCAAAGACACTTCGGACACAAATGAAACGGCTCCGGAATCTCCGTCCCATTCGGTTGGCGGACAATCCAACACTTCTACTACACATTCCCGTGCCAGTCAAGTGGATGAGGATGCTTCTTACGACGAATTTCGCGCCCAGTACTTTGGAGAATCAGATCCTGCGGGGAAATCATCCCCAAGGGAACAAAAGAATGAGGCGGTCAAGCAGGCATCTGCTTCTAATGCAGGAACCTCCTCCCACGATCAGGAGAAGGGGACAGATGCGGCGCATGCTCCGGTCCAGCAGAAGAACACAGCAGAGGATAGTGCGGCCAAAGAGCCTGCAAAACGCAGAAAGGCCGCCGAAGAGGATGCTCCTGCCCGCCAGAGCGGCAAAAAAGCCAACGGTTTTTTTGCTACCATTCGTGATGGATGGAATCGTATGAATAATCGGGTGAAGGTTATCACCTATGTGGGCAGTGTATTGGTGGTGTCCCTGTTGCTCTCTATCTACCTCTTGGGGGCTTCCAGCGACTACTTTGGCCTGAATCAAGAGGATCGCAATGTGGAAATTGAAATTCCGGAAGGGGCAACCTTGAGCGACGTGACACGCCTGCTTCAGGAAAATGATATCATCAACCACTCGGCTGTCTTCTCTCTGTATGCAGGTCTCAAAGGTGCGGGGGACAACATTCAGTCCGGCTACTATACCTTTAACTGCAATATGAGCTATAGCCAGATCATTCAGGCGTTGCGTTACGGCTATGTGGAGCTGGAGGTGGTGAACAACGTCACCTTTACAGAGGGCATGACCGTTTTGGACATTGCAAATGTTCTGGAAGAAAATCGGGTGTGTACCAGTGAGAGCTTTTTGGAGGCCCTCAACACCGAGGAGTTCGGCTATGATTTTGTCGATAGTATCCCCGCCTCGGATACCCGGTATCTGAAGCTGGAGGGCTACCTGTTCCCAGATACCTATGATTTCTATGTCAATGAAAACCCTGTCTCGGTCATCAACCGGTTCCTGAACAACTTCAACAGCAAGGTCACGGCGGAGATGCGTACCCAGGCAGAAAATTTGGGCCTGACCTTGGATCAGGTGATCACTTTGGCATCGGTCATTCAGGCGGAGGCTGCTGACAGCGATCAGATGTACGCCATCTCTGGCATCTTCCACAACCGCTTGAACAGCGACTCCTTGACCATGCTCCAGTCCGATGCCACCAGGGACTATGCCACCAACAACATCAGTCCCTTTATCACCGATAACCAGGCCATGTTGGACGCCTATAACACCTATGTGTGTAACGGCCTGCCGGCGGGCCCCATTTGCAACCCAGGCCTCGATGCCATCCGGGCGGCGCTGCAGCCGGAGAACAACAACTACTATTACTTTGTCCACGACTCTGAGGGCAATGTCTACTACGCCTCCACCTATGCGGAACATCTGCAGAATGTGGAGCGGGCCCGCAGCGTCGGCGACGGTACCGTTGGCGGTACCGCCACAGATGAGTAAGGGAGGTATCACCCTTTGATTCCAAAAGTTCTGGCCCCGGCCGGGGATATGGAACGCCTCGTCAGCGCCGTACAATATGGCGCCGATGAGGTCTACCTGGGGGGCCAGATGTTTGGCATGCGCTCTGGCCCCAAAAACTTCACCTTTCAGGAGCTCTGCCAGGGAGTGGAACTTTGTCACAGCCAGGGTGTGCGGGTCTACTTGACCTGCAATACCGTGCCCTTGAACCGAGAGATCCCCCACCTGGAGGGTTTTTTGTGCCAGGCGCGGGACGCCGGGGTGGATGCCCTCATCATCAGTGACATTGGCGTGTTTCAGCTGGCACGGCGGATCCTGACCCAAATGGAGCTGCATGTCTCCACCCAGGCGGGGGTGACCAACTATCTGACGGCCAATGAGTTCTACCGCATGGGGGCCAAGCGGGTGGTCCTTGCGCGGGAGCTGAGCTTACAGGAGATCCAAGAGATCCGCCAAAGGACACCTCAGGAACTGGAGATTGAGGTCTTTGTCCATGGGGCCATGTGCATGGCCTTTTCTGGCCGGTGCCTGCTCTCCCAGTATCTGGTGGGGCGGGATTCCAACCGTGGAGAGTGCGCTCAGCCCTGCCGCTGGGGCTATCACCTGATGGAGGAGAAGCGCCCTGGGGAGTTTTATCCCATCTTTGAGGATGAGCGCGGCAGCTATATTCTCAACGCCAAGGATCTGTGCATGATTGAGCACATTGACCAATTGGCCCAGGCGGGCGTCACATCCCTGAAGATTGAGGGACGGGCCAAGTCCGCCTACTATGTATCCGTGGTGACCAACGCCTACCGCAACGCGGTGGATGATTACCGGGCGCATCCCCAAGACTTTGTGTTGCCCGATTGGATCGCCCGGGAGGTGCGCAAGGTGAGCCACCGGGCCTACTCCACCGGCTTTTACTTTGGCCGGCCGGAGCAGGGGCAGTTCTATGAGAACGGGGGATATGTGCGCACCTGCGACATTTTGGCGGTGGTTGAGGGCTATGAAAATGGCCGGGTGATCTGCACCATGCGCAACTGCTTTTGCAATGGGGACCAGATTGAGGCCCTGGTGCCTCGGGGCGCCCCCCAGGTGCTGCAAATTACGGATCTGCGGGATGAGCAGGGGGAGCCGGTTCAGCGGGCCAACCACCCCATGATGGTTCTCTCCTTCCCCTGGGAGAGACCCTACCCCAAGGGAACCATCCTCCGGCAGTATGTGAAAGAAGTTTGATCAAAAAGGACGCCAGGCAACCGTGCTGGGCGTCCTCTTTTACTGAGGGAAAAAAGAAAGCGGATGGTGCCTTGATGCGGCAGCATAAAACATGACGGCCTTTGCGTTATCTGGTTGGTAGGGGCGTGGATCAGACTTTGTTGGATGTTGGATTCACTGTTCAGGGAATTTTACATTTTATACCAATTTTTTCGCTTTGCAGTTCCTTACAAAAATATATGGGAGAAGGCTGCTGCCCCCTGGTATGTGGAACGGGTCTGTGTTATACTCCTTATCAGGATCCATAGGCCAAGGATGGCGTAACTTTGCCAAGTTTAGGGGATCCCTTTGAGGCAAGTATGTGAAAAAGGTGGTCGATCTTTTGAAGAAAAAGTGGCTCATTTATGGTGGAGTGGCCCTGCTGGCGGTGCTCTATGTTCTTTTGGAATCTGTCAACCTGAGCCCCCTCTATTTTGAGGGAGCCCTATTTTGGTGCATCCTCATTACAATCTATGTGGCGATCTATGCGCTGCAGAAATTTGGGGAGTTCTCCTTCCAGCAGGGGAAAAATCCCTTTCACTATGTCCCAAACCAGAAATTCCCCAGATGGGTCAAGGTTCTCCTCCTGGCGCCCTGGCTGTTTTTGGTGGTGTTCTATGTGTTCTCCAGCCCGCTAATCAGTTGGCGTGCCTATCGGGATCAGTTGGGAGAACCCCAGACCAGCGCCTTCACCAGTGACATCCAGGCGGTGGATACCAGCCAAATTCCCGTGGTGGATCAGGAGTTGGCCTATACCCTGGCTCAGAAAAAGCTGGGGGACGCAGAACAGATCTCCCTGGGCAGTCAGGTGACCTTGGGAGAACCCACCATTCAAATGGTCAATGAGGAATTGGTCTGGGTGGTGCCCCTGTATCACTCCGGCTTCTTCCAGTGGATCACAAACTTGGAGGGAACGCCGGGCTATATTGTGGTTTCCGCTACCAATGAAAAGGATGTGCGGTATGTGGACAATCATCCCATTAAGTACCAGCCCAACAGCTATCTGTGGCAAAAGCTGGACCGTTATACCCGCTTCACCTCAGCGCCCTTCACCGGTATCACCGACTACTCCTTTGAGCTGGATGACAGTGGGCAGCCCTATTGGATTGTGACCACCTACAGCAACAAGAGGGGATTTTCTCTGCCGGAGGCCACAGGGGTCATCCTGGTCAATGCCACCACTGGTGAGCACCACCGTTATGCTCTGGGGGAGCAGCCCCAGTGGGTGGACCGGGTACAGCCGGAGGACTTTGTGCGGAACCAGATCACCCACAAGGGCGAGTATGTCCATGGCATCTTTAACTTCTCCGATCGGGAAAAATATCAGCCCAGCGAGGGGCAGGCCATCATTTACAATGGCGGCAACTGCTACCTTTTTACAGGCCTCACCAGCATCGGATCCGATGACAGCACCATCGGTTTTATCCTGGTGGACATGGTCACCAAGGAGTCCCACTTCTATCAGATGAGCGGCGCCACCGAGGAGGCCGCCCAACGTTCTGCTGAAGGCAAGGTGCAGCACCTGGGCTACGAGGCCACATTCCCTATTATTTTGAATGTGGATGGCCAGCCCACCTACTTTATGACCCTCAAGGACAAGAGCGGCCTGGTCAAACAGTACTCCATGGTCTCTGTCATCAATTACAATACAGTGGGTGTGGGTGAGACCATCCAGGACGCCCTTTTGGACTACCGCAGGGGACTGCAGAATGATGGAACTCAGCTGGATGAGGGGACCATCTCTGACACCACAAAGGAGACCACTGCTGCTGTGACTCGCTTCTCTCCAGAGATTGTGGAGGGTTCCACCGTCTATAAATTTATGGTGGGGGGGAGCGAAAAGATCTTTGTGGCCGAGTCCTCTCAAAGCCAGAAGTTGGCCCTCACCGCCGTGGGGGACCAGGTCCATGTGGTCTATCTGGACAGTGAAGATGGTATCTGCACTGTGACAGAGTTTGAAAACCTTTCCATTGGACAGTAGGTTTCTCTGCCAATAACAGCGCTCGGAAGTATTCCGAGCGCTGTTTTGACAAATGGGGCTTGAGATATAGAAAAAGGTCATCTTGGGCAAGGCAATGTGCTCTAGCGCTGGCCGATGATGGGCCATGACGCAGGCAATGACCCAAATCATCGTGAAGAAAAAATAAGAAATATATGTACAAAATATTATCTTGTTTTTACAGTTTTGTATATCAGTCTGGAATATTTCATTGTGACTTCCGGTTGAGAAGACGAAAATCGTGTATAAATTGTGAATAATTCGGATGAATATTTAAATTTTATCTATTGATTAATAATTTTTTATAAATAATATTAACATACCCCTGTAAAACAAAAAATGTGTGATAATTATTTGTAATCAGAAAGATCGATTGATTATTTTTAGCAAATACGCTATAATAATAGTGGTTTTCTATTTGGTAAAATAGGGAAATAGGGAATTTGGAATGGAATGAGGTGAAAAAGTGGCACAAGAGACCATCGAAGCGGTCCGCAAGGCGGAATTGGATGCAGAGCAGACCGAAAAACGTGCACTCTCTGAGGCCTCGCGCTTGGTGGAGGAAGCGAAGCAGCAAGCAAAGCGCATTGTTGACGAGCTGACCCAGCAGGCGAGAGACCAGGCAAAGATCCAGACGGATCAGGCAAAGGAGCAGGGAGAGCGTTTGGTTGCTCAAACGGTCCAGGAAGCAAAGCAGGAGGTTGCATCTCTCAAAGAGGGCGCCGCTGCCAAGCAGCCGCAGGCCGTGGAGCTGATCCTGTCCCAGCTCATAGGATAGGGGCGGCGGCAATCGGGGTTGCCGCTGGAAAAAAGGCCTGTTGGGGCAGGCCTGGTAGGAAAGGAGGCATTGTTGTATGGCTAAATTGCCGATGAAACGCGTACAGATCTGCGCGCTCAAGCGGGACCGCAGGCAGATTATGAAAATTCTGCAGCGCCGCGGCGTCGTAGAACTGGACGATGAGGTGCAACAAGACGACACCTTTCAGCGCATGGACACCACAGATCAGCGCATTCTTTTTGAAAAGAATGTGCAAGTGGCGCAACAGGCGCTGGATGTGTTGGACACCTATGCACCGGTAAAGAAGCCCATGCTTGCGATGCTAAGCGGCAAAGAAGAAATGCCGCTGACAGTGTACGACACCTACAGCGAAAAGCAGGATGAGATTATGGAGCATGCCAGGACCCTCAACGCCCTGGCCAAGGAGATTGCGGAACGGTCCGCAAACATCCCCAAGCTCCAGGCTCAAATCGAGGCCCTCGTCCCTTGGTTCTCGTTGGATGTGCCGCAAAGTTTTAAGGGAACAAAGACGACTGCTGCGCTCATTGGTGCAGTCCCCGGCGAACATTCGTTGGAGTCTATCTACGGTGTGCTTGCGGAACGCTGCCCAGAGATTGAGGCAGTGGACTGCAATGTGATCAGCTCTACCACAGATCAGACTTGCCTCTTTGTCTTGTGCCGGAGGGAGAACGCCTCTGCTGTGGAGGATGCGCTGCGGACCATGGGGTTTGCCCGCCCGTCAATGCCATCCACCGTCCCGCCGCTGGAGGAAAAATCCCGGCTGGAGGAGGAGATTCTCACCACCCAGAAGGCAATCGATCAGGCAAAAGAGCAAGTTGCCGCAATGGCGGATCAGCGGGAGGGGCTGCGATTCGCCGTGGACTACTATACCATGCGGGCAGATCGCTATGAGGCCGTGGGCCGTCTGGCCCAGTCCAAGCGGACCTTCTTCTTGACGGGCTATGTGCCTGCAGAGGCAGTTCCCAACTTGGAAAAGACCTTGGAGCCCTTTGACTGCGCCATGGAGGTAAATGACCCAGGAGAGGACGAGGATGTCCCCGTTCTGCTGAAAAATAACGGGTTTAATGATCCCATGGAGGGAGTTGTGGCTGGCTATAGTATGCCTGGGAAAGAGGACATCGATCCCAGCCCCATTATGGCCATCTTCTATTACGTATTCTTTGGCATCATGTTCTCCGATGCGGCCTATGGCTTTTTGTTGGCCTTGGTCACGGGGATCATCCTGCTCAAATGTAAAGGGTTGGAGCCCAGTTTTCGTAAGAGCATCAAGCTCTTCTTCTACTGTGGTATCTCCACCGTGTTCTGGGGTGTGATGTTTGGCAGTTACTTTGGCGATGCCTTGGCTGTCATCAGCAACACCTTCTTTGGCCATGAAGTGACCATTCCACCGGTGCTGTTTGATCCAGTGAGCAATCCCATGAAGATGCTCCTGCTCTCCTTCGCCTTTGGTGTGGTTCATCTCTTCACGGGCCTGGCAATTTTGCTCTATAAAAAACTCCGTGCTCATGCCTATGCAGATGCCATCTATGACGCCGTCTTCTGGTACCTTCTGGTCGGCGGTGGAATCGTCTATCTGGTGGGCATGCCCATGTTCCAAAACATGTTCGACCTGTCTTTTGCTGTGCCTTCCATCGTAAGCACGGTGGCAGCGGTCTGTGCAGGAATTGGAGCAGTTGGCATTCTGTTGACCGGTGGCCGGGAGTCCCGCAATCCTTTTAAGCGTCTGCTGAAAGGTGCCTATTCCCTGTACAACGTCACCGGCTATCTGAGCGATATTTTGTCCTACTCCCGTCTGTTGGCCCTGGGCCTTGCCACCGGCGTCATTGCTACCGTCTTTAACCAGATGGGCAGCATGATGGGTGGAAACATTGTGGGCGCCATTGTATTCATTCTTGTGTTCGTCATTGGGCACGTGCTGAACATTGGCATCAACGTGTTGGGCGCCTATGTGCACACCAACCGTCTGCAGTATGTGGAGTTCTTTGGGAAATTTTATGACGGCGGCGGCCGGGCGTTTGTGCCGTACGCCATGCACACGAAATATTACAGAATCAAGGAGGAAATGTAATCATGGGACTGACATTTGCACTTTTGGGAGCAGCTTTGGCTGCATTGCTCGCTGGTATTGGATCTGCTAAGGGTGTTGGCCTGGCTGGTCAGGCTGCCGCTGGTCTGGTGACAGAGGATCCGTCTCAGTTCGGTAAGGCTCTGGTTCTGCAGCTGCTGCCTGGTACCCAGGGTATCTACGGCCTGCTGGTGGCCTTCTTGACCATGTCTCAGATTGGTATCATTGGTAATCCTGTGGAGGTCTCTACATTGAAGGGCCTGCTTTATTTGATCGCCTGCCTGCCCATCGCCATTGTGGGTCTGCTCTCTGCGATCCATCAGGGCAAAACCTCTGTTGCCTCCATTGGCGTGATCGCCAAAAAACCCGATCAGTTTGGTAAAGCCATGATCTTCCCCGCCATGGTTGAGACCTACGCCATCTTGGCCCTGCTGGTCTCCATCCTGGCTGTCTTCGGCGTCAACGGCCTGAATCTGTAATTCTCAAAGTTAGGAGAGAAATCCATGACAGGATTAGAAAAGATACTCAGTCAGATCAGTAGCGAGGCCCAGCAGGCTGCCGACGAGACCTTGGCTCAGGCCAAGGTTCAGGCCCAGGACCTCGTGAAGGCGGCCGAGGAAGAGGGGAAGGCCCAGAGCGAGCGCATTGCCCAGCAAGCACAGGCTGCAGTCAAGGATATCCTGTCCCGTGCAGAGTCTGCCGCAGCGCTGCAAAAGCGCAGAGAAATTCTACAGGCCAAACAGGAGATCATCCGGGATGTGATCCAAAAGGCCAAGGAGTCCCTCTCCGCTCTGGGGGAGCAGGAGTACTTTGATATCATTGTCAAATTGGTCAAGAAAAATGTTCTGCCCCAGCAGGGGGAGATCCTCTTCTCAGAAGCCGACCTGAAACGTTTGCCTCAGAATTTTGAGGAGACGCTCAACCGTGCGGTAGCCGATCAGGGAGCCAGCCTGACCGTCTCCCGTGAAACGCGCCCCATCGATGGCGGCTTTGTGCTGGCCTATGGCGGGGTGGAGGAGAACTGCTCCTTTACGGCGCTGTTTGATGCATCCCATGAGATCCTGCAGGATCGGGTTCATGCGTTGCTGTTCTCCGAAACGCGTCTGTAAGGAGGAATGACCATGTCCGAAAACCAGTATACCTATGCGGTTGCGCGGATTCGCTCCAAGGAGCTCGGGCTGCTGAACAACCAGTTTCTCGAGCAACTCCTTGCTGCCAAAAGCTATGGGGAGTGCCTCAAGCTGCTGGCCGACAAGGGCTGGGGCGGAGATGAGCACCTCACCGCGGAAGAGATCCTGATGAGAGAGCGGGAGAAGACCTGGAGCCTCATCGGGGAGCTGGTGGATGATCTGTCGGTGTTTGATGTATTCCTCTATGCCAACGACTACCACAACCTGAAAGCGGCCATCAAATTGGTCTGCAGCGGTCAGGAGGAGCATGGGAACATCTTTTTGTCCCAGGCCACCATCCCGCCGGAACAGGTGTTGGAGGCTGTGCGAACCCATGCCTTTGGCGATCTGCCGGAACATATGCGTGAGACCGCCCAGGAGGCCTTTGAGTCCTTGCTGCATACCAAGGACGGCCAACTGTGCGATCTGATTGTGGATCGTGGTGCTCTGGATGCCATCCATCAAACGGGCAAACAGGCCACAAATGAGTTGCTCCGCCTCTATGCGGAGATCACTGTGGCCGCCGCGGACATCAAGATTGCCGTGCGTGCACAAAAGACTGGCAAACCGTTGGATCTCATCAAGCGGGCGCTGGCCCCCTGTGACACGCTGGATGTGGACCGCCTGGCCTATGCAGCTGTCGGCGGGGTGGATGCCATCTGCGCCTATTTAGAGGGAACTTCCTACGCCGATGCGGTGCCGGAGCTCAAGACCTCTCCTTCCGCATTTGAGCGTTGGTGTGACAATCTGCTTATCCGTAAGATCAAACCACAGCAATACAATGCGTTCACCATCGGTCCCCTGGCGGCCTATATTTTGGCCCGGGAGAACGAGATCAAAACAGTGCGGATCATTCTTTCTGGCAAGCTCAACCACTTGTCAGAGGAATCCATTCGGGAAAGGTTAAGGGAGATGTATGTATAAGATTGCAGTGTTGGGCGACCGTGACAGCATTTACGGGTTCGCGGCTGTGGGTCTGAGCACCTTCCCGACCGTTGACCCAGAGGAGGCCGGTAAGCTGCTGCGCAAATTGGCCGAGAGCAATTATGCGGTGATCTATATCACCGAGGCTCTGGCCGAGCAGCTCAAACCGGAGATCGAGCACTATCAAGAGCAGCGGCTTCCCGCCATCATCCCCATTCCGGGCGTGTCCGGCAACACGGGAATGGGCATTGCTGCTGTTAGAAAGTATGTGGAGCAGGCTGTCGGCTCCGACATCATCTTTGGCGGAAATTGATCTGCCACAGATGTATTTCTCACAATAGTATGATAAAGCAGGTGAAAAATAAATGAGCAAAGGTACCATCAAAAAGGTTGCCGGCCCGCTGGTCATCGCCGAGGGGATGCGTGACGCCAACATGTTCGACGTGGTGCGCGTCAGTGAGCAGAGGCTCATCGGCGAGATCATCGAGATGCACGGCGACCAAGCCTCCATCCAGGTCTATGAGGAGACCTCCGGCCTTGGCCCCGGCGAGCCCGTGGAGTCCACCGGTTCTCCCATGAGCGTGGAGCTTGGGCCTGGCCTGATCTCCAGCATCTATGATGGCATTCAGCGCCCCTTGGACGACATCATGAAGGTCTCCGGCAATCTGCTCCACCGCGGCGTGGAGGTTCCTTCCCTCAAGCGGGATGTGAAGTGGCACTTTAACCCCACCGCCAAGGTTGGGGATGAGGTCCAGGCCGGCGATATCATCGGCACCGTGCAGGAGAGCAAGATTGTCCTGCACAAGATCATGGTGCCCTATGGCATCTCTGGTAAGATCACCTCCATCACCGAGGGCGACTACACCGTCACCGAGGTGGTGGCCAAGGTTCAGGACGAGAAGGGCCAGGAGCATGACCTCACCCTCATGCAGAAGTGGCCGGTCCGTCGTGGCCGCCCCTATCAGAGAAAGTTGTCCCCCGATATGCCTCTGGTCACCGGCCAGCGTGTTATCGACACCCTGTTCCCCATCGCCAAGGGCGGTGTTGCTGCAGTTCCTGGTCCCTTTGGTTCCGGCAAGACTGTGGTGCAGCACCAGTTGGCCAAATGGGCTGAGGTGGACATCGTGGTCTACATTGGCTGCGGTGAGCGCGGCAACGAGATGACCGACGTTCTGAACGAGTTCCCGGAGTTGAAGGACCCCAAGACCGGCCACTCCCTCATGGAGCGTACCGTTCTGATCGCCAACACCTCCGATATGCCCGTGGCCGCTCGTGAGGCCTCCATCTATACCGGTATCACCATTGCCGAGTACTTCCGTGACATGGGTTACTCCGTGGCCCTCATGGCTGACTCCACCTCCCGTTGGGCCGAGGCTCTGCGTGAGATGTCCGGCCGTCTGGAGGAGATGCCTGGTGAGGAAGGTTACCCCGCCTACCTGGGTAGCCGTCTGGCACAGTTCTATGAGCGTGCCGGCCGCGTCATCACCCTGGGCAAAGAGGGAAGAGAGGGCTCTCTGTCCGCCATCGGCGCTGTGTCTCCTCCTGGAGGCGATACCTCCGAGCCTGTGTCTCAGGCCACCCTGCGTATTGTCAAGGTGTTCTGGGGCCTGGATTCCGATCTGGCTTACAAGCGCCACTTCCCGGCCATCAACTGGCTCACCAGCTACTCCCTCTACACGGACAACATGTCCAAGTGGTTCAATGAGCATGTTCACGCTGACTGGATGGAGCAGCGGAGCCGCATCATGCGCCTGCTCCAAGAGGAGGCCGAGCTCAACGAGATCGTCCAGCTGGTTGGTATGGACGCCCTGTCTGCACCCGACCGGATCAAGCTGGAGGCCGCCCGTTCCATCCGTGAGGACTTCCTGCATCAGAACGCCTTCCATGAGACGGATACCTACACCCCCTTGGAGAAGCAGTATCTGATGATGAAGCTGGTGCTGAACTTCTTTGACCAGGCCACCGCGGCTCTGGAGCAGGGTTGCTCTGTGGAGGATCTGGTGAACCTTCCTGTCCGCGAGCAGATCGGTCGTTTCAAATATGTCAGCGATATGGATCATCTGCAGGCGGAGTATGAGAAGGTCCTGGGCGAGTTGACCAAAGAGATTGGCGAACTTTCGCAGAAGGAGGACTTCTAAATGCCAAAAGAGTATCGAACCATAGAAGAGGTTGCAGGTCCTCTGATGCTGGTCCGTGGCGTAGAAAACGTCACATACAACGAGTTGGGCGAAATTGAGCTGGCAAACGGCGAGCGCCGGCGCTGCAAGGTGCTGGAGATCGATGGCGGCAACGCCATGGTCCAGCTCTTTGAGAGCTCCACCGGTATCAACCTGGAGAGCAGCAAGGTCCGCTTCCTGGGCCGGGCCATGGAGCTGGGCGTATCGGAAGATATGCTCTCCCGCATCTTTGACGGCCTGGGCCGTCCCATTGATGGCGGCCCGGAGATCCTGCCGGAGAAGCGCATGGATGTCAACGGCCTGCCCATGAACCCCGCCGCCAGAAGCTACCCGCAGGAGTTCATCCAGACGGGTATCTCTGCCATTGACGGCCTGAACACCCTGGTCCGTGGCCAGAAACTGCCCATCTTCTCCGCCTCCGGTCTGCCCCATGCAAACTTGGCGGCTCAGATTGCCCGTCAGGCAAAAGTTCGCGGCACCGACGAGCAGTTCGCCGTGGTGTTCGCTGCCATGGGTATCACCTTTGAGGAGTCCAACTTCTTCATTGAGAGCTTTAAGGAGACTGGCGCCATTGACCGTACGGTTCTGTTCATCAACCTGGCCGACGACCCCGCCATCGAGCGTGTTTCCACCCCCAAGATGGCTCTGACTGCCGCCGAGTACCTGGCCTTTGAAAAGAACATGCACGTGCTGGTCATTCTGACCGATATCACCAACTATGCGGACGCCCTGCGTGAGATCTCTGCAGCCCGCAAGGAGGTCCCTGGACGCCGTGGCTATCCCGGCTACATGTACACGGACCTGGCCTCCATCTATGAGCGTGCCGGCCGTCAGAAGGGCAAAAATGGTTCCATCACCATGATCCCCATTCTGACCATGCCCGAGGATGACAAGACCCATCCCATCCCCGACCTGACCGGTTACATCACCGAGGGCCAGATCATCCTGAGCCGTGAGCTGTACCGCAAGGGTGTCACACCGCCCATCGACGTGCTGCCCTCCCTGTCCCGTCTGAAGGATAAGGGAATCGGCGCAGGGAAGACCCGTGAGGATCACTCCAACACCATGAACCAGCTGTTTGCCGCCTATGCCCGCGGCAAGGAGGCCAAGGAGCTGATGGTGGTGCTGGGCGAGGCTGCCCTCACCGAGATGGATAAGCTCTATGCCAAATTTGCCGACGCCTTTGAGCAGGAGTATGTCTCCCAGGGCTACGATGCCAACCGGGATATTGAGGAAACTCTGGATCTCGGCTGGAAGCTGCTGCGGATCCTGCCCAGAAGCGAGCTGAAACGTATCGACGACAAGTATTTGGACAAATACTACGACGCAAAGTAATCATTCCGGTTCCGTACTGCCCGGGGGATATCTCCCGGGTAGGCACGGTGGTTCGGACCCAAAGGGGGGAAGAAATTCTTGGCTTCAACTCATGTGAACCCCACTCGAATGGAGCTGACGCGGCAGAAGAAAAAACTTGCCACGGCAACCCGTGGGCACAAGCTGCTCAAGGATAAGCGGGATGAGCTGATGCGTCAGTTCTTGGACTTGGTGCGCAAAAACAAGGCCCTGCGGGAAAAGGTGGAGGCAAAAATTGCCGCCGCAAACCAAAACTTTGTGGTGGCCCGTGCCGGTATGACAGACGAGGTGCTCAATGTCGCCCTGATGACACCCAAACAGGAGGTCTATCTGGAGACAAGCGTCAAAAATGTCATGAGCGTGGATATCCCACAGTTCACCTACAAGACCCGTACGGCAGATGCCAATGACATCTATTCCTATGGTTTTGCGTTCACATCCAGTGACCTGGATGATGCAGTCAAATCTCTGGCGGATACCTTGCCGGATCTGTTGGAGTTGGCTGAGTGTGAAAAGTCCTGCCAGCTCATGGCGGCTGAGATCGAAAAGACCCGCCGCCGTGTCAATGCGCTGGAGCATGTGATGATTCCGCAGACTCAGGCCAACATCAAGTACATCACCATGAAGTTGGACGAAAACGAGCGCAGCACGCAGATTCGTCTGATGAAGGTGAAGGATATGATGCTGGAGGATGCACACCACTACAAAGAGCGCGCAGAGGAGCGGGCAAAGAGCTGCTAGCGATTGCCGCACAAGGCGGAGAGACCCATTGGGCCTCTCCGCCTTTTTGAATCTTGTGAAAAGGTCAGGGGGAGCGCCTCCAAATCCCGGTCAATTGATCACCCAGGTGCCTTCCTATCCCTTGAACACCATATGGGAATGGATCAGAGTGATGCACAGGGGATGAACCGCAAAAAATAGGCGACAGTGCTAAAAAATTGACCTTTTATTTGACAGATGATGCAAGGTGTATTACAATATTTGAGGGAATGCTGCCGTTTTTCGACAGCAGCAGCGTCCGTTCTACAATCGATGTGGCCTTCCCAATGGATGGAATTTGGGGATGCGGACCCCTGTTCCAAGGGTGGAAGGCAAAGGAAAGGGTGGGCAATCTATGAATCAAGCGCGTGCGAAGGAGCTGGCTGTCACAGCGGCTAAAATTCGCCTGAGTGCCTTGGATGCGGTCTATGGAGCGGCCTCTGGTCACATTGGAGGCTCCCTGTCGGCCACGGACCTGTTGACGGTCCTGTACTTTGACAAGATGAATGTGGATCCCAAGAATCCCAGTGACCCCGACCGGGATCGCTTTGTGCTCTCCAAGGGGCACTGCACCCCTGCACTGTATCCCACACTGGCGCTACGGGGTTTCTTCCCGGTGGAGGACCTCAAGCTGTTCCGGAGCATTGATGGGCACATGTCCGGCCATGCTGAGATGCACCATGTCAAGGGGGTGGATATGTCCACCGGTTCCCTGGGGCAGGGCCTGTCCTGTGCCGTGGGTATGGCCATGGCTGGCAAGCTGGATCAAAAGACTTACCGGGTCTATGCCCTCATGGGGGATGGCGAGATTGAGGAGGGCCAGATCTGGGAGGCCGCCATGGCCGCGGCCAAATTCCATCTGGACAACCTCTGTGGCATTGTGGATGTCAACGGCCTGCAGATCGATGGAGCTACCGCTGACGTCATGCCCTCTGAGCCGTTGGATGAAAAGTGGGCCGCCTTTGGCTGGAATGTGATCAAATGTGATGGCCACGATTTGGTTGCCATCTCCGATGCGCTGGATGCGGCTGCAGCCTGCAAGGGCAAGCCCACCGTGATCCTGGCCGCCACCGTCAAGGGCAAGGGTGTCTCCTTTATGGAGAACAACGCCGGCTGGCATGGGAAGGCGCCCAATGGGGAGCAGTACCAGGTGGCAAGAGCAGAGCTGTTGGAAACCTTACACCGTCTGGAGGGCTAACGATATGGGAGAAAAGATTGCTACCCGCGCCGCCTATGGCCAGGCGCTGGTGAAGTTTGGAAAGGAAGAACCTAATCTGGTGGTTTTGGATGCGGATCTGTCCGGCTCCACCATGTCTGGAAAGTTTGCCAAGGAGTACCCGGAGCGCTTCTTTAACATCGGCATTGCAGAGGCCAACATGATGTGTATTGCTGCGGGCCTTGCCACCTGTGGCAAAAAGGTGTTTGCCAGCACCTTTGCCATGTTTGCCGCAGGCCGCGCCTATGAGCAGGTGCGTAACTCCATCGCTTATCCCCATCTGAACGTCAAGGTGGTGGGCTCCCATGGCGGCCTCTCTGTGGGTGAGGATGGCGCCACTCACCAGTGTATCGAAGATTTTGCCCTCATGCGGGCAATTCCCGGTATGACCGTCCTGTGTCCCTGCGATGGCAATGAGATGACCGCTGCGGTCAAGGCCCTGTTGGACTACGACGGACCGGCCTATATGCGCCTGGGCCGTCTGGCGGTGGAGACCGTTACAGACCAGATTCCCGGGTACCAGTTTGAGCTGGGCAAGGGCGTTCTGCTCCGCCCTGGGGAGGATGTCACCATTGTGGCCACGGGCATGATGGTTCAGGAGGCCCTGAAAGCTGCGGACCTGCTGGCCCAGGAGGGAATCTCCGCCCGGGTCATTGACATGCACACCATCAAGCCCTTGGATACAGAGCTGCTGCAGAGAGCGGTGGCGGAGACAGGCTGCATTGTCACCTCCGAAGAACACAACATCCTGGGCGGCCTTGGTTCTGCCGTGGCGGAGTATGTCGCGGAGAACTGCCCGGCCCCAGTGGTGCGCCACGGTGTACAGGATGAGTTTGGCCGCTCCGGCAAGGCGGAGCTGGTCATGGAGTCCTATGGCCTGACGGCCAAAGTCCTGGCCCAGCGGGCCAAGGAGGCCATGGCCAAAAAGAGGGCGTAACAGACACAAATAATCCAAAGGAGCGATTCCACCTGCGGTGGTTGCTCCTTCAGAGAAAATCGAGCGGCATATGGACAAAATCCATATGCCGCTCTTTTTGTAAGCGCATTTCTGGCATCAAAAAATTGTCGTTATGGATTGCTCAAAAGAATCTGGAGATTTTTATAGGGAAGGGGAGCTAGAGAACTGGATTTGCCAGCAGTAGGGTGGGCAGTGCAATGGGGATGGCCTCAACTGGAGGGAGCTTTGACAGGGAACTGGCCTCTTTGGTGCGGCTGAACTCCTATCAGGTACACCAGAATGATGTTATCTGTCTGTGCCCATCAGGGACGGATTGACCGGAACAACCTGGAAATCTATTACAAGATATGCTATAATCAACTTATATCAATTGGATAAAGGATCGTAGGGTGATCCATGATTGCACATAAAGGGCAACAGATATGCAATTGAGATGTCCGGGATGCGGTGCACCAATGCAGGGCGATGTCTGCGAATATTGTGGATATGTCGTATCAAACAAGGAAGAAACGACCCCTGAGGTCAACGAAGTGAGCAGACTGGAAGTCAGCAAAAGGAGCAGGAAGGTTGCATTGCTTCTCTGTACTTTTTTGGGGTTTTATGGCGTCCACAGGTTTTATGTGGGGAAGGCGGGCACGGGGGTTCTCTACCTGTTTACCTGTGGCTTATTTTTTGTCGGCTGGATCGCTGATATCATTTCTATTGCCAAGGGTACCTTTACGGATCAGCTTGGCCTTCCTCTGCGGTAATAAGAGCCTTGGGGTTTTATGTTCTATATTGCATGTTCCTTGGCCCCAGGGACGCGAATGGGACAGGTTTCACCAACACATGTCGATGTGTTGTGTGGCGTGCGGCGCCGGATTGCAGGTTGATGCAGTCCGGCGCCGCTGTTGTATTTCGGATAGGGAGACCCCTCCGCATTGGACGGTGGTGCGGATCAGCATGGGATAGGAAGATCAACCTTGGGACGTAGCGGCCGCAGGGAAGTGCTACCAGGTGAATAGGAAACCTCCCTTTGACGCACAGGAAGATTTTTGTCCACTTGGAGGGGTGAGGCAGGAACAAAAAGGACGACTATTTTTTCAACCATGGCACATATACTTGAAACAGCAAATAGAAAAAGGGTGCCAGAATGAAAAATGTCAAAAAACTCCTGCTGAATACGCTGCTCCTCACGGCGACTGCGCTGTTTATGCGCACGGTGGGGATGGCCTTCAACGTGTACCTGACCAACCGCATTGGATCTGCAGGCATTGGTCTGTTCCAGCTTATCATGTCGGTTTATAGCATGTCGGTGACCTTTGCATCCTCCGGCATCCGTCTGGCGGCCACCCGGCTGGTCATTGAGGAGCTGAGCAGCCGCAACGGCCAGGTTCGGGCGGTCATGTGGCGCTGTGTGCTCTATGGGCTGTTGGTGGGTTCCACAGTGGCGATGGTGCTCTATCTGGGAGCGGATTGGATCAGCCAGACCTGGCTGGGAGATACACGCACCAAGCTGCCGCTGCAGCTGTTGGCAGTGAGCCTGCCCTGTGTGGCCATGTCCTCCTCCCTGGGAGGATATTTTACCGCAGTGCGCAAGGTGGGCCGCTACTCTGCCGTTCAGGTGGCGGAACAGTTGATCCGGGTGGTTGCCACGGCATTTTTGCTCACCTGGTTTTTACCAGGAGGGCTGGAGTATGCCTGTGTGGCCATTGTGCTGGGCAGCTGCCTGTCAGATGTACTGTCCTTTGTATGTTCCTTCCTACTTTACCGCAGGGACAGCCGTCCGGACCGTTCCCGGGAGCCACGGGAGCGCCGGGGTCTGGTGTGGCGGATGCTGCGCATTGCCGTGCCGGATGCGGTGGGCGCCTGGGCCAGGTCCATTCTGTTGACCATTGAACACCTCCTCATCCCCTCAGGATTGAAGAAAGCGGGAGTCTCCAATGAGAGTGCCCTGGCCACCTACGGAGTCATCCAGGGTATGGTGCTGCCAGTGCTGCTCTTTCCATCCTCCATCCTAAACTCCCTGGCCAGCCTGCTGGTGCCGGAGGTGGCGGAGTGCCACGCCAAAGGGCATATCCGTCAGATCCGCTATATCTCCCAGCGGGTGCTGCGGATCACCTTGTACTTCGGCCTGGGGGTGGCGGGCTGCTTCTATCTCTATGCGGCGGACCTGTCCCAAGCCATCTACCACAACGGGGATTCCACCAGGTTTATCCAGGTGCTGGCTCCGCTGGTGCCGGTGATGTACCTGGACATGACGGTGGATGGCCTCCTCAAGGGCCTCAATCAACAGGTGAGCTCCATGCGGTACAACATCATCGACTCCTTTTTGTGCGTGATCCTGGTCTATTTTTTGGTGCCTCGGTGTCAAATCCAGGGCTATGTCATCACCATCTTTGTCAGTGAGCTGATCAATTTTGTCCTGAGCTTCCGCTGCCTGGTGACCATCAGCCCCTTTGAGGTAAACCTGTTCCACGACCTGCTCAAGCCCCTGCTCTGTTTGGGGGGAACCCTCTTTTGTGCAGGGCGGCTTCTGACAACTTGGAATCTCTGGTCCGCCATTGCCGTCACGTTGATTCTGTATATGTGTTTCCTCTGTCTGACCAGCTGCATCACAGGTGAGGATATCCACTGGTTTTGCAGTATCTTCCGCTCAGAGAGGCCAAGGGGACGCCGTATCCTCTCACCAGACAGGAACTGACTGCGGCAGCTTTCACAGGAGTAAAGATCCCTGTATTGAGATGAGAATGGGGCGATACCAGACGCTCCGGATCAAACATCAAAAAGGGTGTGTATCCATATGAATACACACCCTTTTCCGATTCATATTGTTTGCACAAGAATCCTAAGCCTTTTTGCCGGGGGCCAGGGGAAGGCTCCAACCAAAGTGGTCGGTGTGCAGCAGCTCCTCTGCACGGTGGGAGAGGGGCTTCTCCATATACTCGTTGTACAGGGCCTGTACAGCGGTGTTCTCATGAGAGAAGCGCACATTGGCCAACTTATCCAGACCGTAGAGGATCTCTCCGCGGACGTAGGCCATCTCCTTGCCATCCTGGATGGGCTGACCGCCGCCGCCGGAGCAGCCGCCGGGGCAGGCCATAATCTCAACAAAGTCATAGTGAACTTTGCCGGCCTTCAGAGCCTCCATGAGACGGCGGGTGTTGCCCAGGCCGCTGGCAACAGCGCAGCGCACAGGGATCCCTGCCATATCAAAGGTGGCCTCTCTCCAGCCCTCACAGCCACGCACATCCTTGAAGGCGTCGGCGTCAGGATTCTTACCGGTGACCAGGAAGTAGGCGGAGCGCAGTGCTGCCTCCATGACGCCGCCGGTGGCGCCGAAGATCACGCCAGCGCCAGTGCCCTCACCCAGGGGAGAATCACAGGGCTCCTCAGGCAGCTCAGCAGGTTTGATGTTCTCAGAGCGGATCAAGCGATCCACCTCGCGCACCGTGAGCACCAGATCCACATCCTTGCCATAGGCCTCGTTGACCATGGTAGGCAGGTCGCACTCGGACTTTTTGGCGGTGCAGGGCATCACCGACAGGCAGAAGATCTTCTTGGGATCCACGCCAATCTTCTGGGCGAACCAGGTTTTGGTGGTGGCGCCGAACATCTGTTGCGGGCTCTTGGAGGTGGAGAGGAACTTGGTATACTCCGGATACTGACTCTTCATAAAGCGAACCCAGCCGGGGCAGCAGGAGGTGAACATGGGGAACTCCTTGAGTTCGCCGGACTTAAAGCGCTCCAGGAACTCGGTGCCCTCCTCCATGATGGTCAGGTCAGCAGAGAATACGGTGTCAAACACATAGTCGAAGCCCACCCGGCGCAGAGAGGCAGCCAGGCGCTCCACAGTGGCCTGCTCATGGGTCAGGCCCAGGCCCTCACCCCAGGCAGTACGCACGGCAGGGGCAATCTGCACCACGGTGACCACATCGGGATCGGCCAGAGCCTCCCGAACACGGTCGGTGTCGTCCCGCTCCCGCAGGGCGCCCACAGGGCAGTGAGTGATGCACTGGCCGCACAGGGAGCAGTCGGCCTCGTTGATGAGCCGGTTCAAGGACACATCCACGGTGGTGCGTCCGCCGGTTCCAGTGACATCCCAGATGTTCAGGGACTGGATCTTGTCACAGACCTGTACGCAGCGCATGCACTTGATGCACTTCTTGGAATCCCGAATCAGGGGGAAGTCCTTGTTCCACTGGGCAAAGACGCCCTTGGGCAGCTCGGTCTCATAGGGATTTTCCACAATGCCCAGATCGTTGGCAATGGTCTGCAGGCTGCAGTTGCCAGAACGGACACAGGTGGGGCAGTGGCAGTCGTGCTGGGAAAGAATCAGCTCCACATTGGTGCGACGGGCCTCCCGTACGCGGGGGGAATTGGTGCGCACCACCATGCCCTCTTGGACAGGGGTGTTGCAGGAGGGAACCAGGCGGCTCTCACCCTCCACCTCGACGACACAGACACGGCAGGCGCCAATCTCGTTGAGGTCCTTAAAATAGCACAGGGAGGGGACATAGATGCCCGCCATCTGGGCGGCATCTTTGATGGTGGTGCCCTCCGGGGCAGAAACAGCAATACCATTAATGGTCAGATTTACCATTTGAAGGTCCTCCCTCCTCTAAAGTTTCCATAGCCAAAGTAATCGCAGCGCAGGCAACGGGAGGCCTCCTGCTGGGCTTCTGCATCGCTCATGCCATCCAGAACCGGACCAAAGTCCTTCACGCGCTCATCGGAGGGACGTGCCTTCAGGTTGACACGGCCGCAAGCAGGGCTGGCGCTGAGGTGAACGGGAGGTACCTGGACATCCAGCTTGATCTCATGGTTGTATCCCAGGAACTCGTCGATGTTGGCAGCCGCCACTTTGCCGCCTGCAATGGCGCGGATGACCGTAGCAGGACCGGTGACAGCATCGCCGCCGGCGAAGATCTTGGCCTTGCCGGTCACTCTGCCGGCGGAGTCAGCCACTAGGACACCACGGTTGCTGGGCAGACCCACAGCTTCAAAGGGCTCCACCACAATCTTTTGACCGATGGCCACAATCACAATGTCACAGGGGGTGCGCACATCTGCAACGCCAGCGTCCACCGGACGGGGACGGCCGTCCTTGCCCACCAGGCTGATCTGTTGGGGACGAGTCCACAGAGCGCAAACTTCCCCTTTTTCATTGGTTTCAATTTTCACGGGAGATTGCAGGACTTCAAAGTCACAGCCCTCGGCCATGGCTTCCTCGATCTCCTCCGGAAGGGCGGTCATATCGTCAATTCTGCGCCGGTACATGCATTTGACGGAGGAGGCGCCCAACCGGATAGAGGTGCGCACCACATCCATTGCCACGTTGCCGCCGCCAATGACACAGACCCGCTTGCCGTCAAAGATAGGGGCGCGGTCCTCACCCATATCCCGCAGGAGCTGTACAGCGGAGAGAACGCCCTCAGCATCCTCGCCGGGGATGCCCAGCTTCTTGTCAGTGTGGGCGCCAATGGCAACATACACTGCATCGTAGGAGAACTCCAGTTCCTCCATGGAGATATCCTTGCCTACGGAGACGCCGGTATGTACTTCAACACCGGTGGAGAGGATATTCTCAATGTCTGAATCCAGCTGCGCCGCAGGCAGGCGGTAACGGGGGATGCCATAGCGCAGCATACCGCCCAATTTGGGCCGCTGCTCATAAACAACCACCTTGTGGCCCATCAAAGAGAGGAAATATGCAGCAGTCAGGCCGCTGGGTCCAGCGCCGATGACAGCGATCTTTTTGCCTGTGGGCTCTGCCTTGGCGGGGGCTGGCACGGTTCCAGCATGGTCCACCGCATAGCGTTTGAGGCCACAGATGTTGATGGAATCATCCACCATGTTGCGACGGCAATGGTGCTCACAGGGATGCTCACACACATAGGCGCAGGCGGAGGGGAAGGGATTGTCCTTGCGGATCACCCGCACGGCGTCGGCGTTGCGGCCCTCCTGAATCAGGGCCACATAGGCGGGCACGTCCACGTGGGCGGGGCAGGCGGCCACACAGGGCACCGGCTGATCCATTCCACAGGCGCAGTGTCCAGTCTTCACATGGGACTCATAGTCCGCACGGAAGGCCTTGATGCCACGCAGAACCATCTGTGCCGCTTCAAAGCCGATGGCGCAGTCGGCGGAATCCGCAATGACGCGAGCGGTTTTTTCGATGAGCGTCAGGGTCTCCATGGTTGCCGTTCCATCCAGTACCGATTCCACCATCTTGGACAGTTGGCCCAATCCGATGCGGCAGGGGACGCACTTTCCACAAGTCTGAGCATGGCACAGCTTAATAAAAGCGGAGGCCATGTCAACCTGGCAGATTCCCACGGGGCTCACCTGCAGGCGCCGTTCCAGATCGCGATAGAGGCCATCCATCACGTTCTGTGCCTGGCTAGGCATGTCAATATTTAATCTGCTCATGGGTTGTTCACCACCTGATATGATACTTTTGCCCATAAAGGCTGCAAATTCATTCTATCCATTCCGCAGATCAAAGTCAAGTTGCAACGTTGAGCTGTAAATTGCTCCAAAATAATTCTCTTGTCAGATTGACATACGTCCGCAACCTCCTGAAAAAACCAAGGACTCTTGCTTTTTTTGTGATAAATAGGGGAAATAGCACCCCTTGATATTGGCACCTTTTACTAAAGTATTTTTTTAACAAGTGTCTCAAATGAGATTCCACCGTGGGAGGACAAAATGAACCTTTTATTGCATCATTTGGATCTTTGACCGTTGAAAATATTTGTCAAATTTGTAGTAATTAATCGGATAAATATTTTATAATATAATGCAATTTTGTGTAAAGATTTCGAAAAAGATTGGCCTGATTTGATCGGATCGTCTCTAAAAGCAGATAGGAGAAGATTTTCACCCACTCATGTGAAACATTTTTCTGGTCAAAATGGCCAAAGAGAGGAATAGATTGGACAGGCGCGTTCATACTCATAAGGAGAGGAAGATTTTGGGCATGTGCCCTTCCAAGCTCGGACATGGAAATCGGCCTTTTTTGGAACGGCGGCGAGTCCCGATCCGCCGGATAGACTGGAATTCCAGTAAAAAGACAAGGATGTGAGAATATGAAAAATCATCTAATTTTTGGGGGGCGTATGGTTTGCCGCCTCGCTTGTTTGTTTGGAACCCTCTGGCTGTGTGGATGGATGGTGACAGTACTGCCTGAAGAGGTGACGGCACAGTCTGTCGAGGCGGCCGCCTCAGACTCTGTTTCACGGGAGAAAGATCAAAAGGATCTATTGACTCCTCAGACCCGCGCCCTCTTTGAAGGTGATGCTCATGCCAAGGGTCAGCAGCTACCAGTATCGCCGATACCTGTACGCATCCATCCTAACACACGCACTGCCACGGCCTTTTCCTACTGTCCGGAAATCCCCCTGAGCTATCCGCTGCAGGAGCATCTACAGGATCTGTGCCAGGAAAATGGTGTCCAGCCCTCTTTGGCGCTCGCTGTGATCCGGGTGGAGAGCAATTTTCACTTGGATGCGGAGAACAACGGCAGCGTGGGCCTCATGCAGCTGAACAGTGCCTATGCCTCTGTATTTGAAATGCGCTACGGGATTGAAAATCTGTGGAACGCTTACGACAACTTACAGGGAGGTATCGGCTTTTTGGGAGAGCTGTGCCAGCATTACTCTGTTCCAGATGCGTTAATGGCCTACAATCTGGGGGAGGCAGGGATGCTCCGCGCCAAGTCCCAAGGGATTGAGCGGACCGCCTATGTGGATCGGGTTCTCCAATTCCAGCAGGAGTATCAAGCGATGTTAGAGGAATAAAGAGACTGCATGGTTTTCTTTATCAATAGGTAAGATTTTCACAGTACGCTGCATGGCTCAGAGGGAGAGATGCAGCCAACATCCGGGGAACATGTTGATCCTCTGTTGTTTCTGCCTACCGTGGGAAGACCAGTGCCCTGACGAAAGAAAAGAACCACTGCATCTCCAGGTATCGGACTGCAAGGCTTCCTTTAAATGGGAATATAATGGAAAATATATGGGATTTATTTTAGATAAAACCGATTAAAATTCCATTTGTTTGTAATTTGGTCGATTCTGTTTTATAATAGGCCCAAAAGAACAATTGGGAGGAAGTTCTCTTGAGGCGCCGTAACAGAATCTTTTTCAGTTTGCTCTGTATCCTTGTGCTGATCGGTCCTATCTGGGCACCACTGTTGGCACTGACCGGTACCGATCCCTGTGATAGCCTGCAGCAGAACTCATTTGTACAATATGAAAACGTAACAGTCTCCCAGATTCCCAACACCGATGTAGTGGGATACACCCTTTCCAAGGAGGAATTACAGGTTGGTATGATGGAATACACCCTCCATGATCCTCAGACACTGACGATCCAATTGGCGGGACGTACCACCACAGTGGCTCACATCCTCTCCGATGGGAGCTTGGCGCTGCACTATGGGGAGGGGGATCAGGTGATCGGCACCACAAACGCCTACCTGGACCCCAGAACCGGTGCCGTCTTTGCCTTTTACCAGGGCACCTGGAAGCTCACCTTTGATACAGAGACGGGAAAGGTGGCTTTTGAACCCAGCGGTGATGCCGTCCTGCCTCAGGAGCTGTTTCCCCTGGGGGCGCAGGTTTTGGTCTCAGAGGATGGGAAGAACTATGACCTCCTCATGCCAACCACACAGCGAACCCAAAAACAGGGCTTTCTTTGGATGGATACCAAACAGTACCACCTGCCAGAGGGAGTTCAATCGGTGCGGATCTGTCCTACGGCTGGTTTTCAGGATGATCAAATTCAAAAGGGATACTACACGCCATTGGTGACTGGCATCACTTTTTCTGGGGATCACTTTGGGTGGGGCTCTGCCTCCACGGAGGAGCCCTCCCAGGGGGAGACATCATCCAACGGAGAGCCGGAATCCTCGAAGTCTTCCTCCCAGCACAGTGAAGCGGGTGGCGGCAATACTAGACCGGCCACAGGGGGATCCACTGGCCAGGGGAACGCCTCTGGCAATGGAGAAATTGCAGGAGCCGGCAACTCCATTGCAGGGGAAGGGGGAAGCCTCTCCACCAGTGGAGTGACAGAGGAAACTAACACCGCATCATCCAGCACAGATTGGCGCACCTACCTTGCCTGGATCTATCTGATTGTGGCAGCAGTTGCAATTTTGGTGGTGTTGCTGTGGAAAAATCGCCGGGAAAATGAGAAATAGATCCCATAAAATTCCTGTTTTCTTGCAAGTTTCGTCAAAAAGCGGTATGATATATCCTGAACCTTACCATTCGGGTGAGGGTTTTCCATGACCTTTTGACACAAGATCAGGAGTGTGAAGACTGCATGTCCAATGACAATCCGACCCTGTGCTACGGTTGCATGAGCCCGCTGGAGGACGGGAGGGATCTCTGTCCCCGCTGCGGCTACTCCAACCGGATGCCGGGGGACCCCAACTATCTCTTGCCGGGCTCCCTGTTGGCCAACCGCTATCTGGTGGGCAGAGTTCTGACGATGGATGGGGAAGGGGTTCAATACATCGGCTTCGATCAGGAGCGCAAGTGCAAAGTTTGGATCCGGGAGTTTTTCCCCCAGGGGCTCTCCTCCCGCAACCAGGAGGACGCCACGGTTCGCCCCCTCGCAGGGGAGGAAATCCGCTATAAGGCCCTCCTGGCCGACTTCGAAGACCTTCAAAAGACCCTGTTCCTGGTACAGGACCTGGGGAATATCATTCCCCTGCTGGACACCTTCCGCGCCAATGGGACCGCCTATGGAGTGTTGGAATACCGCACGGTCATCACCCTGGGTGGGCTCATCAACCGCAGTGGAGGGGACCTGACCTGGAGCCAGACCAAAAAGATGTTCCTGCCGCTGCTGAACACCGTTGCCGCCCTGCACCGGCACAAGGTGATCCACCGGGGCATCTCCCCGGAGACCGTTCTTGTGGATCAGGAGGGCAGGCTCTGGCTCAGTGGCTTTGCCACAGCGGCGTTGCGTACCGATCAAAGCGAGATCCCGCCCCAGCTGTTCCCAGGATATTCTGCACCGGAGCAATATGGCTCAGGGGCCAGTTGGCAGGGGCCTTGGACGGATGTATACGCCCTTGCGGCGGTCTGCTACCGGGCCATCACAGGGACCCGTCCACCGGAGGCGCTCTCCCGGGGCGGGGAGGACAACCTCCTTCCGGCCCAGGAGCTCAATGCCGCCATTCCCGACAATGTCTCACAGGCCCTCTCTCGCGCGCTGCAGCTGGGTGTGGAAAAGCGTACCCCCTCTGTCGAAAACCTGACTTCCCAGCTGCTGGAGGTTGCCAGTTCCAACACCACCGTCTACTCCATGCCCAACAAAGGCAGTGGAACGGTTCCCCTGGTACAGGAGCCGGAACAGTCTGCGGCTGAGTCGGGGCAGCAGGAGCAGAAAAAGCGGAACATGGTGGCCTTCGGCATCACCGTGGGAGTTGCTGCAGCCATTCTGGTGGCTTTTGTGGTGTGGTTTGTGGTCTTTAAGCTGGATGATTTCCGGGCAGTGGGGGCCAGCGTGTCCTCCTCGTCCTCCCAGCAGTCCACATCCAGTGAGCCCTCCACCTCCTCAGAGTCCAGCAGCGAACCGGAGAACAACCAGGTCCGCAACTTTGTGGGGCTGGAGTATACCAGTGTTATCAACAACCCGGACTATCAGGAACAGTACAATTTTATCGTTGAGCGAGAACACAGCAACGAGGTATCAGAGGGACGTATCATCTCCCAGGATCCCCCGCAGTACAGCACAGTGGCCGTTGTCTCTGGCAAGATCACTGTGACTTTGACGGTGAGCTTGGGACAGGATCTGGTGGAGATACCGAGTGGGATTATTGATTCTGATATCCAGAAGGCTTTGAACAAACTTAGTGATTTAGAAATTGCTTGTAGGGAAAGGAATATAGGTACTGGCGATATTCCGGCTGGTTCTACAACAAGGGTCGTTGAAATTTGGATCTCCAATTCTTCTGGTCTCCGTCAGGTGTATGAGGGAGATTCTGTCAACCGCAGCACAGATCAGGTGCTCCTCTATTACGTTACATCTTCATCCAGCTCGTCATCAGTTGCTGAATAACAAAATTGCCGTATCCATATTATGGATGCGGCAATTTTGCTTATCTCAGCCTGTAATCGTACTGTATTCGCTAGAAGCACAAAAAAGGGGAGCAGGCACTGTTGTTTTCTTTCCTGTCAGTTTAGCGGCTCGTGTGATCTAATTGCTCTCCAGGAGCAGGGAGCCGTCCGACGCCAGAAAATCCCCGTTCTCCAACAGCATCACGCCATCCAACTGACCGCACAGCTCCAGCAGGTTGGGGAAGAGCTTGCGGCTCATCCCCTCGTCATAGGCGATGCCTATGGCGCATTGGCAGTCTGCCAGATGGGACAGCAGCGCCTCCTGTTGTTCTCCGGAGGCGGCTCCTTTGACCCGTAGGATAACCTTTTCCAACAGTGGAACAAAGGTATCGTTTTGACGCAAGCGCGTCATGACGGACACAGTGCCAAAATATTTGCTGAGCATGCCCGGCATCTGAATGTGATAGGTGGGCTCTGTAGGGTCCAGCTGTGGCTGAAAGAAGCCCAGCTGTTGCCGGATGGACGTGAGAACGGCATCCTCCCGGTCCATATGGGCGTAAATAGTACAGCAGATCATGAGATCCTCCCCCCTGTATGTAGCCGCAAGAGGTCCCCATTGCCGGCGGGTTCCCAATCTCTTGCGAATGTGTTGTTTTTTGGTAATCATGCCAAGAAATTAGAAATATTATATCATCTTGGACGAAAAATCACAACCAAAATCCCACAATCTTGAGTTTTCATCTGGGATCCCTTATAATAATTGCATCTAAGAAGGAGGAGTGTGAGCGGTTTGAAGTATGAATTAAAACAGATTGCCCAGAACACGGGCATGCGGCTGGATGCCCAGAACTTCCGTCTGGTGGGCTACTACCGGGACTTGCTGTTTATGATCCAGCATGACCGGCACAACAAGCAGTATCTGCTGCATGTCTGGGCCAAAAATGACCTTCCGGAGGAGCGTGCACAGCTGGAGCGTTATTTGCAGGATTTTCAGGCGGGGAACCCCCAGATCTTGTCGCGGCAGTACAATGGGAATGTTGCCACCCTGCAGATCCAGCAGATCAAGCCGGCGGATGAGGCTGCAGCGGCGCTGACCCAGATGATGGATCAGTTGGCGGCCTATCTGCTGGGACACCAGTTCCGCTCCTGCTGCCAAGATTGCGGTAGGGAGGATGGGGTGAACCTCTATCTGCTGAATTCCGGCTACTACTTTGGCTGTGACGACTGTTATCAGCACCTGTCCGAACAGGCGAAGGTGAATCAGCAGCAGGTCCCCAGCAATCTGGTGGCAGGCATTGTGGGCGCAGTGCTCTTCTCCCTGATCGGCGTGGTGCTGTGGGTGTTGATCAACCGTCTGGGATACATTGCGGCAATCAGTGGCCTGGTCATCACTGTCTGTGCCTTTAAGGGCTTTGAGATCTTTGGTAAACGCCTGAGCACGGCGGGTATCGTGGCCTGTGTGCTGGTCTCTTTGCTCATGTGCGTATTTTCCACCTATGCCTCCCTCTGCTGGGATATCTATGCGGCCTTGCAGGAGTATTTCCTGGATGTGGGAATCATGGATGCGGTCCAGTTGGCCCCTGTCATGTTGGAGGATGGAGAGATCCTGGGCGCCTACGCCAGGGATTTGATCATTGGAATCGTCCTTGGTGCCGTGGCCAGCTTTGGTTATGTGCGCAACGCCTATCAGATGCACAAACAGGGCTTTGTGTCCAACAAGGTATTTACCGGCAGACGGTCCAACACCTCTGTGGGGGAAGAAGATCAATCCATGAATCTCTCATAGGACTGCCGGATATACCTGCTACAAAATGAAATCATTCCTATGGGCTGGCAGCTACCTTCCCGCGGGAACGGCCAATGGCCGGAGCAACACTGTTTTTGCTGTGTTGCTCCGGCATTTTGTATTTATTAAGATGCATCAACCAAATAATTGTTTTTATATTAAAGACATCTGTCTTTTTATAAAACACAATATTTGCGAAAAACTAGAAATCATGCGGATAAAATTGAAATCTGTTTGCAATTTTTGTGTGAGATGTCCTTCATAAAGAGACAGGATGAGTCTTTGAAGTTATGAAAAATTCTTGTGGATTTCCTGCAAAATAACTGATGCAACTGCTGCTTAATCCGTTGAAAACCGAAAAAATGAGAGATGGCTTGAATAAAAAATAAAAAACCAACATGAGAAGAGAAACAATTTTGGTTCCATCGCATAATATATGCAAGAAATAAAAAAATTACTTGCAAAATCTCTTGAGATCATGTACAATAGGACACAGTACAAACCCCGCGGCAGGGGGAGGCCCCATCTTGTTGGGGCAACGAGTAGGGAGGGTCACCATGGTACCGTATTTCAAACAGTCAAAAGAAGAGCTGCTCGCCAGCAAAAAAGAGCTTTTGGAGCGCTATCAGATGTTTGTGGATCAAAAGCTTTCTCTGGATATGTCCCGGGGAAAACCCAGTCCAGAGCAACAGGATCTGTCCAACGACATGCTGAAAATCAGCGAATATATCACGGACGACGGGGTGGACTGCCGCAACTATGGCCTGATGGACGGTCTGCCGCAGGTCAAGCAGATGTTTGCAGACATCATGGGCGTCCCCGCTGCAGATACCATTGTGGGAGGCAACTCCAGCCTCAATATGATGTACGACGCGGTGGCAAGGGCCATGCTCTTTGGTGTTGCTCCTGGCAGCACCCCCTGGATTCAATGCGAAGGGCGCAAGTTCCTCTGCCCGGTGCCGGGATATGACCGCCACTTTGGCATCACAGAGGAGTTTGGCTTTGAGATGATCAACATCCCCATGGATGAAAACGGTCCCGACATGGATCTGGTGGAACGTCTGGTGTCCAGTGACCCGGACATCAAGGGCATCTGGTGTGTCCCCAAGTTTTCCAACCCTACGGGGATTGTCTACTCCGACGAGGTGGTGCGGCGCTTTGCACGGCTACAGCCTGCTGCGGAGGACTTCCGCATCTTTTGGGATAACGCCTACTGTGTCCACGACTTCGATGTGGACCACCCAGAGAAACTGCGCAACATTTTCCAGGAGTGCATCGCGGCGGGGAACCCGGATATGGTGTATATGTTTGCCTCCACCTCCAAAATTTCCTTCTCCGGCGGCGGGCTGGCAGCTATGTGCGCCTCTGAAAACAACATCGCCTTTGCAAAGAAGCACATCTCTGTCCAGACCATCGGGCCGGATAAGCTCAATCAGCTGCGGCACCTGAAGTTCTTTGGGGATCAGGCCGGTGTGCTGGCCCATATGAAAAAGCATGCGGAGCTGGTGGTCCCCAAGTTCCAGGCGGTGCTGAACATCTTCCGCCGGGAGCTGGAGGGCCTGGATGTGGCCACCTGGACCGAGCCCAAGGGTGGATATTTCATCTCGGTGGACGCCATGCCGGGCTGTGCGTCCCGCATCTATGAGCTGTGCAAACAGGCGGGAGTCAAACTGACCAATGTGGGCGCAACCTTCCCCTATGGAAAGGACCCGCTGGACAGCAACCTGCGCATTGCCCCCACCTACCCGCCCATTGAGGAACTGGAGCTGGCCTCCGAACTGTTCTGTGTGTGTGTCAAGCTGGCGGCAGTGGAGCACCTGCTCAGCGCCCGCCATGCGGCATAATCCTTTGAAACTTCTCTCTTTTCTTGTCATACGTTCCAACTTCTCCCCGTTGTGGGAGGCAAAAAGCTCCATGCAGAAGAAATGAACCGCCCCAGTAAAAACGGACAATAGACAAAATTCCCCTGATGTAGGAAAATAGAAGTACTACATCAGGGGGATTTTTATATGG
>CAJFOV010000053.1 GCA_904397835.1 Candidatus Aristotella avistercoris | reverse complement strand
TATAAAAATCCCCCTGATGTAGTACTTCTATTTTCCTACATCAGGGGAATTTTGTCTATTGTCCGTTTTTACTGGGGCGGTTCACTGTGTTTTGGCGGGGGTAAAAGATTGTTATTTGTTGGCCTTGGCCCAGCTATCCTTCAGACCCACAATGCGGTTGAAAGTATTGGGATACTTGCTGTCCATGCAGAAGTAGCCGGTGCGGACAAACTGGAACTTGTCCCCGGGCTTTGCCTCGGCCAGGGCGGGCTCCGCCATGCAGCCGGTGAGTTTCTGCAGGGAGTCTGGATTCAGATAATCCAGGTAGTTGGTGCCCTCCGGCACGTCATTGACATCCTCCAAGGTGAAGAGATAATCGTAGAGCATCACATCCATGGGGATGGCATGCCGCGCGCTGACCCAGTGGATGGTGCCCTTGATCTTGCGCCCGTCCACAGGATTTCCATTGCCGGTCTCCAGGTCGGCGGTGCACTTGAGCTCCACCACATTGCCTGCATCGTCCTTGACAACCTCATTGCACTTGACAATATAGGCGCCCATGAGGCGGACCTCTCCGCCGGGCTTCAACCGGAAGAACTTGGGTACCGGGTTCTCCATAAAGTCCCCCTTCTCCACATAGAGCTCCGCACAGAAGGGGACCTGCCGCGTACCTGCCTCGGGATCGTTGGGATTGTTGGGCAGCTGGAAGTACTCCACCTTGTCGGCAGGGTAGTTGGTGATGGTCAGCTTCAGCGGATCGGTGACCAGGATGCGGCGGGGGGCGGCGGTGTTAAGCTCATCCCGGATGCAGTGCTCCAGCAGGCCGATGTCCACCACGCTGTAGGCCTTGGCCACCCCTGCCCGTTTGACAAACTCCAAAATGGAGCTGGGGGTATAACCCCGGCGGCGCAGGGCGCAGAGGGTGGGCATGCGGGGGTCGTCCCAGCCGTCCACCCTGTCGGTCATGACCAGCTCTCGCAGGTAGCGCTTGCTCATCACTGTGTGGGTGATGTTCAGCCGGGCAAACTCGTACTGATGGGGCTTGTGCTCAAAGCCAATGTTGTCAATGACCCAGTCATAGAGGGGGCGGTGATTTTCAAACTCAATGGAGCACAGGGAGTGGGTGATGCCCTCCAGTGCATCCTGGATGGGATGGGCAAAGTCATACAGGGGGTAGATGCACCACTTGTTCCCCTGGCGGTGGTGGGGGGTGTGGACGATGCGGTAGATGGCCGGATCCCGCAGGTTCATGTTGGGGGAGGCCATATCGATCTTGGCCCGCAGGGTGTGGGAACCATCCGGGAACTCCCCGTTTTTCATGCGCTGGAACAGATCCAGGTTCTCCTCCACCGAGCGGTTGCGGTAGGGGCTCTCCTTCCCTGGCTCGGTGAGGGTGCCGCGGTACTGGCGCATCTCCTCGGCGCTCAGGTCGCAGACATAGGCCTTGCCCGCCTTGATGAGCTGGACCGCATACTCGTAGCACTGGTCAAAGTAGTCGGATCCGTAGTAGATGCCGCCGGTGGGCTCAGCCCCCAGCCAGCGCAGATCCTCCTCGATGGATTTGACGTACTCGTCATCCTCCCGCACCGGGTTGGTGTCATCGTACCGCAGGTTGAAGAGCCCATGGTACTTTTTGGCGGTGGAGGAGTTGATCCAGATGGCCTTGGCCGATCCGATGTGCAGGTATCCGTTGGGCTCCGGCGGGAAACGGGTGTGGACATGGTCCACCCGGCCCTCGGCCAGGTCCGCATCAATGATATCATGAATAAAGTTGGAGATCTTCTCTTCCAAGGGTTCTCTTCCTTTCTATTTGGACTCTTTCAGGGCGTTGGCCGCCTGCTGCAGCCGGGCGAGGACCCGTTCCCTGCCCAAGATGCCCATGACGGCACACAGATCCGGGGAATTGGTGCGTCCGGTGACGGCCACCCGCAGCACCATGCTCACATCCCCCACATGGCCCTTGTAGGCGCTGGGGTCCTTCTTGTAGAGCTTTGTGGCGGGGGCATAGCCCAGCTTTTCCGCCAGCTGGCCAATCTTTGCAAACCAGGCATCGTTGTCGTCCGCCGGGTCGTAGATGGCCTGATACTGCTCCAGCATGGCAATGGCATCCTCCCGGCTCACATGGGCCGGGTAGTCGGAGCCCGGGACAAAGAGGCTGTCATAGAAGAAGGCCATATAGGGCTTGACCTCCGTCCAAACGGCAATGTCCTTGCGGGGCTTTGGTACCCCGCGGCCAATGGCCAGGATGGACTTGGCATAGGCCGGATCCTGATCCAGCAGCTGGAAGAAGTCCGGGTCAAACTCCTTGGCCCAGTCGGACACATACTGGTAGACCGTGTCCGCATCCATCTTGGAGACCACATTTTTGCTCACATCCCGGAGCTTGTCAATGTCAAACAGGGCGCCGGAGACGCTCATCTTCTTGGTGGTAAAGTTGAACTTCTTGATGTCCTCATTGGGGTTGGCCAGACGCCACTCCTCAAAGTTGGAGTTCAAGAGGGTCATGAGATATTCGATCACCGAGGGGACCGGGTAGCCCTCCTGGTTGTAGAAGCCCAGAGCCAACTCCGGATCCTTGCGCTTGGAGAGCTTGCGCTTGGAGCCCCCGTCCATCTTCATCAGCTGGGCGGTGTGGACATACTTGGGCATCTTAAAGCCCAAGGTCTGGAAGAGCTGCACATGGATGGGCAGAGTGGCCAGCCACTCCTCCCCCCGGACCACATGGGTGGTGCGCATGAGATGGTCGTCCACCACATGGGCAAAGTGGTAGGTGGGCACGCCGTCGGACTTTAGGAGCACAAAGTCCTGGTCGTTCTCCGGCATCTCCAGAAGCCCATGGACCAGGTCTGTGACCTTGATTTTGCGGTTGGGATCCCCCTGGGAGCGGAAGCGCAGCACATAGGGCGCGCCGGCGTCCAATTTTTCCAACACCTGCTCCATGGGGGCATCCCGCCAAACGGCCCACTTGCCGTAGTAGCCGGGGTTGGCCTTTTCTGCCTCCTGCTTTGCCCGCATTTCGCTGAGCTCCTCCTCGGTGCAGAAGCAGGGGTAGGCCTGTCCCCTGCGGACCAGTTCTTTGGCAAAGGTATGATAGATCTCCACCCGCTCCCGCTGTCGGTAGGGCCCATAGTCGCCGTTATCCCCATCCAGGGTGGCGCCCTCGTCAAACTGCAGGCCAAAGTGGTCGAACACCTTGAGGATGGTCTCCACGCCGCCGGGTACCGCGCGCTTGAGGTCGGTGTCCTCAATGCGCAGGTAGAAGACCCCGTTGCTCAGGTGGGCCAGCCGCTCGTCGGTGATGGCGCCGAACAGGTTCCCCAGGTGCATAAAGCCTGTGGGGCTGGGGGCAATCCGGGTGACCTTTGCCCCCTCCGGCAGATTGCGGGGGGGATAGCGCCGCTCCAGGTCCTCAGGTGTCGTGGTCACACCGCCAAAGAGGCGTTGAGCCAGATCATCATAGTTCATTCTTCTCATCCTTTGCTTTTATGATTCCAGGCTCCCGCTGTGGGGAGCGGATCTGTTTTGATGCCTTTGTTGCTTTTAAGGGTACCACAATTTTCCCACAAATACAATGAGAATTGCCTGCAACTGGGGACAATTCTTCACCATATTGTCCTTGAACCTGTGCCCGGTGGACACCTAAAACCCTATGGAAAGCGGACCATCTCCGGGGCGCCCAGCGCATCCCGCTCCCCAGTGAAGGCAAAACCCAGGCTCTGATACAGGGCGATGGCCCGCCGGTTGGATTCATAGACGCTCAGATAGACCGGCCGGGCACCATATTCCCCCTCCAGCTGTGCCAAAAGGAGGGTCATGGCCCGCCGGGCATATCCCCTGCCCTGGTGGTGGGCATCTATGAGCAATTCATCCACCCAGAGCCGCCCGTTGGAGGGCTCCTGGGGAAAGAGGCCATAGGCCACAAATCCCACCGGGGCTGATCCCTGACAGATGGCCAGCATCCGCCACCGTCGATCCGTCTGAGCCAAAAATGCGGGCAGGTCCCCCACCAGCTCCGCCTGCTCCGGCAGGACCTTGAGCAGGCGCACCTGATCCAGATTTTTTGATGTGATGGGCTCCAGATGCAGCGACATAAGATATCCCCTCTATCCTGTGGTTTTGGGCGGCCCTGTCTGACAATAACAGTCATATTTTATCACAAAGGGACCCCACGTACAATGGTACACAGGGTCCCTCTGGCAGGTGCAAAACTATTGCTTCAAAATCTTCATAAACTCCTCGCCGGTGATGGTCTCCTTCTCCAGGAGGTACTGAGCCAGCTCATGGAGTTTGTCCTCATTCTCTTTGAGGATTTTCAGCGCCCGCTGGTGGGCCTCTTTGACCGTCTGCACCACCATGGCGTCAATCTTTGCCGCCGTCTCCGGGGCGCAGGATAGGGAGGTGTCCCCGCCCAAGTACTGGTTTTGTACCGTCTCCATGGCCACCATGTCAAACTCCTGGGACATGCCGTAGCGGGTGATCATGGCGCGGGCCAGTTTGGTGGCCTGCTCAATGTCGTTGGAGGCGCCGGTGGTCATCTGATCCTCGCCGAAGATCAGCTCCTCCGCACTGCGTCCGCCGGTGAAGGTGGCAATCTTGTTGTAGATCTCGGTGCGGCTCATGAGCATCTTCTCCCCTTCGTCCACCTGCATGGTGTAGCCCAGCGCGCCGGAGGTGCGGGGGATGATGGTGATCTTGGTCACCGGAGCGGAGTGAGACTGCTTGGCGGCCACCAGGGCGTGACCAATCTCGTGGTAGGCCACGATCTTCTTCTCCGCCGGGGATACCACGGCGTTCTTGCGCTGGGCGCCGGCGATGACCGTCTCCACGCTCTCCTCCAGATCCTCCTGGAGAACCTGCTTGCGGTTGTGGCGCACCGCCCGCAGGGCGGCCTCGTTGACAATATTGGCCAGCTCTGCACCGGAGGCGCCGGCAGTGGCCCGGGCGATGAGATCCCAGTTGACGCCGGGGGCAATGTGGACCTTTTTGGCGTGAACCAACAGGATGGCCTTTCTGCCCGGCAGATCCGGCAGCTCCACGGGAACCCGGCGGTCAAACCGGCCGGGGCGCATAAGGGCGGGGTCCAAGCTCTCCGGCCGGTTGGTAGCTGCCAGGAGCACCACGCCCTTGCGGGCGTCAAAGCCATCCATCTCCGCCAGCAGCTGGTTCAGGGTCTGCTCCCGCTCATCGTTGCCGCCAAGGCCGCCGGTGTCTCTCTTTTTGCCGATGGCATCAATCTCATCAATAAAGACGATGCAGGGGGCCTTCTCGTTGGCCTGTTTGAACAGATCCCGCACTTTGGCAGCGCCCATGCCCACGAACATCTCCACAAACTCCGAGCCGGAGATGGAGAAGAAGGGCACCCGGGCCTCTCCGGCCACGGCCTTGGCCAAGAGGGTCTTACCCGTTCCAGGAGGGCCCACCAGCAGCACGCCTTTGGGGAGCTTTGCGCCGATGTCCGTATATTTCTGAGGATCGTGGAGGAAATCCACCACCTCTCGCAGGGAGTCCTTGGCCTCCTCCTGACCGGCCACATCCTCAAAGGTGACGCCGGTCTCCGCTTCCTCCACATAGACCTTGGCGCCGGATTTGCCGAAGGTCATAGCGTTGCCCATACCCATCATACCGTTTTTGCCTATGCGTTTTGCCATCCAGCGGGAGAGAATCTCGCCCATCACGAGGAAGAAGAGAATGGGCAGAACCCAGCTGACAATAAAGCTCATCAGGGGGCTGGCCTGGGTGGGAATTTCGGCCTGAAACTGAATGTCCGGGTTGCTGCGCAGCTGCTCCAGCAGACGCTGGCCATCATCGGGCCAGATGCCGGTCTTATAGATACGGGTCCGCTGCTGTTCATCATCATAGGCCTTAAAGATGACCTGGTTGGAACTCTCCTCCAGGGCCACCTCTTACCTTGCCATCATCGATCATGGTCAGGAACTGGCTGTAGGGAACTTCTGTGACCTCCTCCTGCAGAATGGATGGAAACAACAGTGCGTTGAGCAGCATCACCACCAGCATGGCGATCAGATAATAAAATATCAGCGGTTTTTTGGAAGGTTTTTCCTCTGGTTCTTTGATTTCCTGCATATTCTCCCTCTCTTCTCTCTCATCTATTTGGCATTTTGATGGCATGCCCTATGAAAAGGGAGCGGAGCTTGCTGGGCACGCCGTACAACATCTATCATAGCAAATATTTCTGCCAAAACTGTGAACGTAAAATAAACACCTGTCCATTGGTTCTTCCTCCCTGTGCCTGCATGTATGTCCCTATGGGGGAGGCGGCCTATAGGGACCAGAAATATCCGCTTTTACACGGAGAGACGCCGCTCAGCTTGGGCGGCGTCTCTCCGATCAGGAAAAGATCTCTATAATACATCCCTGGGGTGGTGCTAATCCTGCGTTCCCGCAAAAATCTGCAGCCCATAGTACCGGTTGCCCACCTGGGCGCCAGAGAAGCCCAGAACGTTGAAGGCACCATCCATCATGTTTCTGCGGTGTCCATCGCTGTTCTCCCAGAGCTGGAACATCTTTTGGGCGATCTCCTCCTCCGTCATGGTGCGGTCTGTCTCATACCACAGCAGGTTCTCCCCCGCGGCCCGGTAGGGGAACCGATACTCCTGGAGGATGGTGTAAAACGCGCTGCCGTCCGGCCGGGAGTGGTCAAAGATCTGGGAGGAGATCATCTCCTGCACCCGCCGGGCGGAGGCCTGGTTCAGCGTTTCATCGTAGGTCAGAGGCTGCGCCCCCTCCTGGGCCCGCAGGTTGTTGACCAGCTCCAACATCCGCTGAGAGACCTTTGTCCAGTTGATTCCCTCTTGGGCAGAGGCGGAGGCGCTCCCGGACTCCTCTTGAGAAGCCTGTGGTCCCTCGGCAATTTCATCCGATGGGTTTGCGCTGTTTGCCTCCTGGGCGGAGGATTGGTTCTGGGAGGCAGGAGCTTCGCTCTGGGAGGATGCCTCCTGGCTGGGCTCCCCCGACCACAACGTCTCCTCTCCCTGCAGGCTGGGAGCCTCCATAGATGTGGAGGAATCGGAGGCACCCTGCCCGCACCCCGACAACATGACCACCAAAGCCAACAGGCATAGGCCCTTGCGACAAAGATACCGGTCTTTCTTCACAGTTACGAAACTCCTCTCTAACCGCTGTTCCCATAGGTGGAGTGACACAGAAAAATGCCCTGATAGGTCCCGTCCGCCTGCCTGGTGCAGTGGAAATCCACCTGGCTATACACCTTGGCCTGCTGCAACTTTGCCCGAAACTGTTGCAGCGGTTCCACACTCTGGCAGGTACAGCGGATCTCCAGGTCCCGCTGAATAAATTGGAAGGATTGGATGGTCACCTCGTCGGGAGTGGCGTCCATAAGAACGGCCAGGTTGTTCCCCTCATTGTAGGGTAGGAATTCAAAATTGATGGCCGCATCCGCTAGGGCTGCCGCATACTTGCGGGCGATGTCCCAGCCGCCCTCCTTTTGCAGCACTTCCAACAGACCCACCTCGTCGGTGGAAAAGAGCTGGCGGATTACCTCCAGGCGCTGGAGATTGTCTGGGGTAAAGAGGCGGTCCGCTGCAAAGGTCCCCACCCACATGACCCCGGTCAGGCAGAGCACCGCAAGGAACACCGACAGCAGGTGATATTTCCAATTGTCCATGGGCCGATGTCCCTTCAATTCTCTCCCCTCCCGCTACAGATTGCCGGTGTGTACCATGGCAAGGGTGACGGCACACAGGGCCGCCGTCTCACACCGCAGAATTCTGGGTCCCATAGAGACGGTGCACAGGTTCTCCACCTGCTGGATCCGCTGGGCCTCCCGGGGGCTGAAGCCCCCCTCACTCCCCACCAGAAGGGCCAGGCTCCGAGGCGGCTGGGGGAACCTTTCCAAGGGGTGCTGGGCGTGCTCATAGAAGAAGAGGGACAGCTCCTGGCCGGCCATCTCCTCCAGCGCAGCCTCCAGGGTGAGGAGGGGCCGCACCTGGGGGACAATGCCCCGCCCCGACTGTTTGGCCGCTTCCAGGGCGATGCGCTGGTAGCGCTCCTGTTTTTTGGCCGCGCTCTTCGCATCCGGGCGAGAGATGCAGAACTCCGTGAGCACCGGTGTGATGGTGCTCACACCGATCTCCACCGCCTTCTGAACAATCCACTCCATCTTGTCTCCCTTGGGCAGCGCCTGATAGAGGTGGACCTGCACCGTGGGTTCCGAGGAGGTGGGCAGCTGTTCCACCACCTGGGCGGTCACTGCCTGATCCCCCTGAAAGCCGGTGAGGACGCAGCGGTAGTCGTTCCCCCTGCCGTCACAGACGGTGATCTCCTCCCCCTTGGCCATGCGCAGGGAGCGGGCCAGATGGCGGGCATCCTCCCCCTGGATCAGAAACAGATCCCCCTGGCGGGTCTCACAAAAGAATCTAGGCATGGATCTCCTCCGCCCGCTTGAGGGTCAGGGCCAGCCAGTCCTTGCGCTCCCTGCGGTTGACAAGGGCAAAGCCGCTGTCCGCCAGGGCCCGCTCCACCTCCTGTCCCCGGTCGGCAATGATGCCGGAGACCAGCAGGGTCCCATTCTGGGTCAGGTACTGCTGGAAGAGGGGCGCCATGGCGATGATCACGTCGGCCACAATGTTGGCGGTGATTAGGTCATACTGTCCCTGACCCAGCTGGTCCCTCAACTGGGGATCGGTGAGGACGTTGCCCCAGATGGTGGTGTAGCAGTCCGGGGAGATGCCGTTTTTTTCCGCGTTCTCCAGGGCGGTCTTGGCGGCGCTCTCCTCAATATCCACCCCCACGGCATGGTCTGCCCCCAAAAGCAGGGCGGCAATGGAGAGGATGCCGCTGCCGCAGCCCATATCCAGGACCTTCTCCCCGCCCTTGACCAGGTGCTGCAGTTCCTCCAGGCACAGGTAGGTGGTGTGATGCTGCCCGGTGCCAAAGCTGGAACCGGGATCGATCTCTAATAGAATGCGCCCATCCAAGGCATCATATTCCTCCCAGGAGGGCTTTATCACCAGGTGTTCCCCCACAGGGAAGGGTTTAAAGTACTGCTTCCAATTGTTCTCCCAATCCTCATCCCGCACAGGGCGGAACTGCATGGCCAGGCGGCCCATGGTGGACTCCTGATCCCCAGCCTTCAGCTCCTCCAACAGGCTGTCGATGGCGGCCATGGTCTCCTTGCCCTGCTGGTTGTCCGGGAGATAGAGTTTGACAGTGGTCTCACAGGTGGTCATGTGCTCCCGCAGCTCCTCGTCGATGTAGTCCCACTTGTAGCAGGAGCTGGAGAGAAACTCCTGGAAATCCTGGGCGTCCTCAATGACAAGGCCGGTGACCCCCAGCTCCAGCAGCTTCTCCCCCAACAGATCCACCCCCTGGGTGGAGGTAACGATGCAAACTTCCAACCAATTCATAATATGTCCTTCTCCTTTGCATTTCCTCCCCTGCTCCGGCGCGCGGAGGCAGAGTGGGCATCCCCATCTGGATATCTCATATTATAAAGTTTCCCGCCTGGTTATGCAAGAACGAGCCTGGCAGTGTGCCCTGTGGAGGGAATGGCCTCCCCCGCCCCAGGGCACCTCCTTTCCCCGGTATCCCCATTGCCCACCCCCTTTTGCATACAAAAGAACCGGTGGAAGGGATCTTTTCCACCGGCTCCTGTTCTATTTGTTGAAAGCATCCTTCAGCTTCTCAAAAAAGCCCTTGCGCTTTTCGTAGTTGCGGTCTGTCAGCGCGTTCTCAAAGTTGCGCAGCGCATCCTTCTGCTTGGTGTTCAGGTTCTTGGGCACCTCGATGATGACCCGCACATACTGGTCGCCCCGGCCACGGCCGTTGACGTAGGGCACACCCTTGTTCCGCAGACGGAAGACCGTTCCGGTCTGGGTGCCCTCTGGCACGTTGTAGGCCACCTTGCCGTCCACCGTGGGGACGGTGATCTCATCCCCCAGCACGGCCTGGGCATAGGTGATGGGGATCTCGCACCAGATGTCATAGCCATCCCGCTCGTAGAGGGAGTCCGTCTGCACACGCACCGTGACGTTCACGTCCCCGGCCGGTCCCGAGTTGACCCCATGGTCCCCCTGGCCCCTCAGGACAAAGGTCTGGCCGTCGTCGATGCCCGCAGGGACATTGACCTCCAGCTTGCGGGTGTGGCGCACCCGGCCCATTCCCCGGCAGGCGCTGCAGGGCTCCTTGATGATCTTGCCCTTGCCGCCGCATCTGCTGCAGGGGCGGGAGGACTGGATCACCCCAAAGGGGGTGCGCTGCTGAACCCGCACCTGGCCGGTGCCGTGGCAGTCCGGGCAGGTCTCCACCGCCGTCCCCTTGGCCGCTCCTGTGCCGCCGCAGGCGTCACAGGTCTCCAGCCGCTGGACGGTGATGGTCTTTTTACAGCCCTTGACCGCCTCCATAAAGGTCAGGTTGATGGTGATATCCACATCGTTGCCCCGAATGGGCCCGTTGGGATTGCGGGCAGAACTGGAACCCCCGAAGCCGCCGAAGCCACCCCCAAAGAAGCTGCCAAACAGGTCATCAAAGTCAAACCCAGCAAAGCCGCCGGTGCCTGCCCCTGCGCCGCCGGCGCCAAAGTTGGGGTCCACACCTGCGTGGCCAAACTGATCGTAACGAGCCCGCTTCTCCTTGTCGGAGAGGACCTCGTAGGCCTCGTTGACCTCTTTGAACTTTACCTCTGCCTCTTTGTCGTTGGGATTCAGGTCAGGATGATACTTTTTTGCAAGTTTGCGGTAGGCTTTTTTCAGCTCGTCGTCCGAGCACCCCTTTTGGACGCCCAGGACTTCATAATAATCACGTTTTTCCGCCAAAAAAATCACCCTTTAATTGTTTTTCATGTCAGCCACAGGATTCCTTGCTTCTGCATTGAAACTGGGCAAACGAAAGGGCCAGACCCAACTTTCGGGGAGCCAGGGGCCCCCCGAAAGCTGTGATCTATGCTCCCGCTTATTTCTTGTCGTCGTCCACCTCTTTGAAGTCGGCGTCCACGTAGTCCGCGCCGCCGTTGTTGCCGGAGGCAGAGCCAGTGTCCTGTCCAGCGCTGCCGGAGGGCGCCTGCTGGTAGACCTTGGCGGAGACATCGTAGAATTTCTTCTGCAGATCGTCCTGTTTGGCCTTGATCTCCTCCAGGTTGGTGCCTTTGAGGGCCTCTTTCAGCGCGCTGAGCTTGGTCTCAATCTCAGACTTGTCAGAGGGATCCATCTTGCCGCCCAGCTCCTCCAGGGCCTTCTCAATCTGATAGACCATCTGGTCGGCGTTGTTGCGGGTGTCCACCTCTTCCCGGCGCTTTTTGTCCTCCTCGGCATACTGCTCGGCCTCTTTGACAGCCCGGTCAATGTCCTCCTTGGACATGTTGGAGGAAGCGGTGATGGTGATGTTCTGCTCCTTGCCGGTGCCAAGATCCTTGGCGGAGACATGAACGATGCCGTTGGCATCGATGTCGAAGGTGACCTCGATCTGAGGTACGCCGCGGGGTGCCGGCGGGATCCCATCCAGGCGGAACTGACCCAGGGACTTGTTGTCTCTGGCCATCTCACGCTCACCTTGGAGCACGTGGATCTCCACCTCGGTCTGGTTGTTCTGTGCGGTGGAGAACACCTGAGACTTCTTGGTGGGAATGGTGGTGTTCCGGTCGATGATCTTGGTCATGACGCCGCCCAGGGTCTCCAGGCCCAGGGACAGGGGCGTCACATCCAGCAGCAGCAGGCCCTTGACGTCGCCGCCCAGCACGCCGCCCTGGATGGCAGCGCCCATAGCCACGCACTCATCGGGGTTGATGCCCTTGAAGGGCTCCTTGCCGGTGATCTTCTTGACAGCCTCCTGCACGGCGGGAATTCTGGTAGAACCGCCCACCAGCAGAACCTTATCCAGGTCGGAGGCCTTCAGGCCCGAGTCGCTCAGCGCCTGATGCACAGGACCGGTGGTGGCCTCCACCAGGTCGGCGGTCAGCTCATTGAATTTGGCCCGGCCCAGGGTCACATCCAAGTGCTTGGGGCCGGTGGCGTCGGCGGTGATAAAGGGCAGGTTGATGTTGGCGGTGGTCATGCCGCTCAGCTCGATCTTGGCCTTTTCGGCGGCCTCTTTCAGCCGCTGCATGGCCATGTTGTCATTTTTCAGGTCGATGCCATTGTTCTTCTTGAACTCATCCACCAGGTAGTTGATGATGCGCTCATCAAAGTCATCGCCGCCCAGGTGGTTGTTGCCGGCGGTGGCCAGCACCTCCTGCACCCCGTCGCCCATCTCAATGATAGACACATCGAAGGTGCCGCCGCCCAGGTCGTAGACCATGATCTTCTGATCGGTCTCCTTATCCACGCCGTAGGCCAGGGCCGCGGCAGTGGGCTCGTTGATGATTCTCTTAACATCCAGTCCGGCGATCTTACCGGCATCCTTGGTGGCCTGCCGCTGGGCATCGGTGAAGTAGGCGGGCACGGTGATGACCGCTTCGGTGACCTTTTCGCCCAGATAGGCCTCGGCGTCAGATTTCAGCTTTTGCAGGATCATCGCGGAGATCTGCTGGGGAGAGTACTTCTTCCCGTTGATGTCCACGGTGTAGTTGCTGCCCATGTGGCGTTTGATGGACATGATGGTGTTGTCCGGGTTGGTGATGGCCTGGCGCTTTGCCACCTGGCCCACCATGCGCTCCCCGGTCTTGGAGAAGGCCACCACAGACGGGGTGGTTCTTGCACCTTCAGGGTTGGGGATGACGACGGGCTCACCGCCCTCCATCACTGCCACGCAGGAATTGGTTGTACCCAAATCGATACCAATGATTTTTCCCATGACTGTTTCCTCCTATCGTTCACTCAAGATTGAGAAAGTTTTTTATTTAAAAAAGGGACAGGCCCTTTTTGTCTTTTTATTTGACCACAGAGACCATGGCATGGCGGATGATCCGTTCCCCCAGCTGGTAGCCCTTTTGGAACACCTGGGCCACCTGGCCCTCCTGAAGCTCCTCGTCGGCTGCCTGCATGACGGCATTGTGCCGGTTGGGGTCAAAGGTGTCGCCCCGCTCGCCAAAGGGTTCCACACCCAGCTTTTTCAGAATGTCCAGCATGGTGTGGTAGATCATCTCCACCCCCTGGTAGAATGTCTGATCCTGGGTCTCGCAGGCCAGAGCCCGCTCAAAGGTGTCCAGCACGGGGACAATCTGTTCCACCGCGTTGGCGCGGCCATCGTTGTACATGGCGTCCTTTTCCCGCTGGGTCCGCTTGCGGAAGTTGTCGTACTCCGCCAGTGTGCGCATGAGCCGGTCGTTGAGGGCGTCATACTTGGCCGTGAGCTGCTCCAACTCCGTTGGCTCCTTGGGCTCCGGCTTCTTGTCCTTGGAGGATTGCTCCTTCTTGGACGGATTATCTTCGGCCTGTTTTTCCTCCGCCTCTGGCGCCTGTTCCGATGGATCAGGGGCAGCCGGCGTCTCTTTTTCTGGGAGATCCTGTGGCTCCCTGTCTTTCTTCTGTTTGGACATGGGCGCAGACTCCTTTCTTTTATTTATTGTTCCTCATAGCTGTCAGAGAGCATCTTACTGAGCAGCTGTGCAAAGTATTCCACCCGCGGGATCACCTTGGCGTAGTTCATACGCACCGGACCGATGATACCGATGGCCCCCTGGCCCCGCTGGCCAATGGGGTAGTTGGCCACCAGCACGGCGGACTGGACCAATTCCTGGTCCTGATTCTCCTTGCCAATGGTTACCCGGGTTCCCTTCTGGTGGCCGGCCAGAATGTGCATCATGGCGTCCCGATGCTCCAGAAGGTTCAGCAGTTCATAGCCCCGGGGGCGGAACTCCTGATAAGCCAGCAGGTTGTTGGTGCCCGCATAGTAGAACTGGCCGTCGTTGATCTGTTTGCAGAGCTCATAGATGCCAATGAGCACCGGAGCAAAGGCCCGGGAGTACTCATCCAGCGCAACGGCCACGGAGTTCATATATTCCATCGTCACCTGCTCCACACTGCGTCCATCCAGGCGGCTGTTGGAGAAGGTGGTGAAGAATTCACAGATCTTTTGAGAGACCAAGAATTCCACCCGGCAAAGCTTGCTGCGGATGACCCCGTTGGAGGCCATCACCAAAATCATCACCGTGTGGTGGGAGACGGGAATGATCTCAATGCGTCTGACCTTTACTGTGTTGGGCGTCACCGTATAGGACACGGCGGCGCACTGGGTGGAGTCCGCCAAGACCTGGGCCGCATCCTCCAGCAGTTGATCCGGGTCGGGGTTGCGCACATTGAACAGCGCGTCGATCTCATCCCGCTCCTGCTGGGTCAAGGGCTGGCACTGGAGCAGTTCATCGATATAAAACCGGTACCCCAGGTGGGACGGCACCCGCCCCGCAGAGGTGTGGGGCTGCTCCAACAGCCCACGGTCAAACAGGTTGGCCATCTCATTGCGGATGGTGGCGGAGGAGACGGAAAAGCCCAGTCTCTCCATCACTGCCTTGGAACTGACCGGTTCCCCAGTACGGATGTAGGCCTCCACGATGGACCCCAAGATTTTACGCTTGCGTTCATCCAGCTCCATGGCAATCACCTCTTTTTCTTTATTTAGCACTCTTATATCTCGATTGCTAAGTATAGAGTATCACCCTTTTTGGCTCCTGTCAACACCCTTCACATATTATTTACAAATTGTTCAGCAGACATTCTCCCTAAGTGCTAATATATTGAGACCAGCGCCCTTTGGTGCCATTGATGACTCCTGAGCAGCGGCCAAACAAAAGAAAAAGATCCCTGTTCCTGTGGAACAAGGACCTAAACTGCCATCAGAGGATCGGCCAAATCAAATGATTGCACAAAGGGATCTGTGCCATAGGATGGCGCGGGAAAAGGCTCCAACCACGGCCCCGCCCCGATGTCCAGGGGAGCGGGCTTCCCCCTTGTTAGAGGCTGTCTCTCCCCTGTTGCAGGGCGGCAGCTTTTGCTGTCTGGATGTTCCGGTCAATCCCCAGACCGCTCAGGAGCAGCAACCAAAACATGCCGGTCTGGATCCACAGGATGGTCACATCGTTGATCCCATGGATGAGGATGGCCAGCAGGGATGCGCCAGCCAAATAATAGACCCCCTTGTGGTTGGACCGAGGGGAAAAGCGGTAGAGCAGAACATAGCTGCGCCAGAAGTAACCCACCAGCACCACCGATCCCAGCAGGCCAAAGTTCAGCAGAATGTCCAGGTACAGGTTGTGGGCATGGATCTCCAGATAGCCGCCCACCTCCTGGCAGATGACGTGGTAGGTCAGGAGCCCCTGCCCCAGCAGCGGGTGCTCAAAGATACCCCGCAGGGCGGTGAGCCACAGATCAATCCGATTGGCAAAGGAGGCGGGAATCAGCTCCGTGCGGGGCAGCAGATCCGGCACAAAGAGGATCAGCGCCAAAAGGCCGGCCGCCGCCAGGCCATACAGCAGAAGCATCCGCCGCTGTTTTAAAAGCAGCACCAGCACCAAGCTGCTGACGGCCAGGCTCACCATGGCAGAAAAGCTGTTGGCCAGATACAGAGCAAACAGGTTGGTGGCAATGGAGAGCAGGCAGCAGACCGCCCTGCCCCTGGACGGGCGCCCCGCCAGTTTGTAGATGGCCGTCAGCACCCAGAAGGAGAGCATCATGGCGTAGTAGTTGGCATTGAAATAAAAGGAGTGGGCCCGGCCCTGGAACAGCAGCTCCCGCAGAAAAATTTCCTGATAGATGGCATAGGCAAAGCTCAAAAAGCCGAGAAGAAGGGCCAGATCCAGCAGCCGCTCAAAGAGCTGAGGGGTCATAATATCCAACAGATATAGCCCCCACACCAAAATGCACCAAAAGAGCATGCCCATACCAAGGCCCATCCAATTTTTCCGCCACAGGGGCAACAGAATCACCAGAGCACCCATGGCCAGCAGCCAGTTTCGCTGGCTCTTTGCCCAGACCTTGCCCCACTGCTTTGGCTGAACCAGCACCAAAAAGGCCCCGCAGCAGAGAGCCACCGCGGCAAAATAATAGGGCAAAAAGATGCTGCCTGTGACCAAAAAGCTCAGTTTTTCCGCTGGGTTCCAGCTGTTCCAACGGCTGGCGACCGGATGGTTGTTTCGGATCACCCTCACCCCCAAAACGTTCTCTGGCCATTATAACATAAAAAGTCCCGCAGGGACGATTCCTTAAGATGTTAAAACGTTCTTTGCCCGCCAGGGCAAAGGTTGTTATAACATAGAAAAGGCTCGTAAGAGCCGATTCCTTGAATTGTTTCAACGTTCTCTCAGGCGTCCGATGAAAAAGCGCTGCTTTTGAATCGGAGAACGCCGTGAGGTTGTTATAACATAAAAAACCCCGTACGGGCGATTCCTTGAAGTGCTAAAACGTTCTTTGCTCACCAGGGCAAAGGTTATGATAGAAGAAAATGATGACAGCGTCAAGATTCTAAAAATTACTTTTTGTTTGCTTTTTCTTTTCAAAAAGTTTCTCCCCATCCTTCTGGAGATTGCCGGAGAATGTTGCTATAATGACATTGTTCCCCTTGACATGTCTCTCCAAAGGGGAAGTACCCGCTTCTCTTGGTGGGCTGGATAGCGTCTCCACCCACCCTCCCTTCCTGCTACTGCGAGGCATAGATCTCTCCCAATGGATGCCCCATTTTACCCCATTTGATGCAAAGGATGTGAAAAACTTGGCCTTTACCTCTGCCACACTGGAGTTTTTGTTTGAAAACCGCATGCGCAACAGCCGCATCTGGTATCAGGAGCACAAGGCGGATCTCAACCGTCTGGTGGTTCAGCCCTGCCAGGATCTGGTGCGGGAGCTGACCCCCTTTATGCTCCAGGTGGATGATCAGATCATTGTGGAGCCCCGGGTGGACCGGACCATCTCCCGGATCTACCGGGATGTCCGGCGCATCCGGGACGGCATGCTCTACCGGGATGTGGTGTGGCTGCAGTTTGCCCGAGACAAAAAGGTCTTTACCGAGCGGCCCTCCTTCTACTTTGAGTTCTCCCCCAGGGGATACAACTACGGCTGCGGCTTCTACCGGGCCAGCCCCGCCACCATGAAGAAGCTGCGGGAGCTGATCCTCCAGCGAGATCCAGCCTTCCAGACGGCCTTTGAGGCCTTTCAAAAACAGACCCTCTACCACCTGGAGGGGGATTGCTACAAGCGCAGCCCTCATCCCCAGGAACCACCGGAACTGCGGAACTTTTTGGACCGGCGGAGCATCTGCGCCGTCCACGACGGCACAGACCCGGATCTCCTCTTCTCTCCGCAGCTGGGGCAGCAGCTCATCCAGGATCTGAAGCCCCTGATCCCCCTGTATCATCTTTTCCTCAAGGCAGAGCAGCTCTCTGAGGCGGAGGCAGAGGATGCCCTTTAGGCCCGCCTCGCCCAGGTGAGGTATGTTCCAAAGGATATGGCCCAGGGGCGGCCCGCATAAAGCCGGCCCCCCC
>CAJFOV010000052.1 GCA_904397835.1 Candidatus Aristotella avistercoris | reverse complement strand
CTCGGCGATGACCTGGCCACCGGTGAGGATGGCCATGTCCTCCAGCATCGCCTTGCGGCGGTCGCCGAAGCCGGGGGCCTTGACGGCGACGCAGGTGAAGGTGCCCCGCATCTTGTTCACCAGCAGGGTGGCCAGGGCCTCGCCCTCCACGTCCTCTGCGATGATGACCAGCTTCTTGCCGGCTTGGACGATCTGCTCCAGCAGGGGCAGAATCTCCTGGATGTTGGAGATCTTCTTATCGGTCAGCAGGATGTAGGCGTCGTCCAGGACGGCCTCCATCTTCTCGGTATCGGTGGCCATATAGGGGGAGATGTAGCCCCGGTCGAACTGCATGCCCTCCACCACGTCACAGTAGGTCTCAGCGGTCTTGGACTCCTCAATGGTGATGACACCGTCCACGCTGACCTTCTCCATGGCGTCGGCGATCAGGCTGCCGACGGTGGCATCCCCGGCGGAGACGGTGGCAACACGGGCAATATCTTCAGCGCCCTTGATCTTCTTGGAATTGGTGACAATGGTATCCACAGCGGTGTCCACAGCCTTCTGGATGCCCCTTTTGATCACCATGGGGTTGGCACCGGCGGTGACGTTCTTCATGCCCTCCCGGACCAGAGCCTGGGCCAAAAGCGTGGCGGTGGTGGTACCGTCGCCAGCGGCATCGTTGGTCTTGACGGCGACCTCTTTGACCAGCTGGGCACCCATGTTCTCATAGGGATCCTCCAGCTCAATGTCCTTGGCGATGGTCACACCGTCGTTGGTGATCAGGGGAGAACCAAACTTGCGGTCCAGCACCACATTGCGGCCCTTGGGGCCCAGGGTGATCTTTACCGTATCTGCCAGTTTATTGATACCGGCCAGAAGGCTCTTGCGAGCATCCTCACCATAAGCGATTGTCTTTGCCATATTCTATTCCTCCCAATTGATTGGTTATGAGATATGAGTCTGCGATGCAGCTTATTCCACAATGGCCAAGATACCATCCTGGCGCAGGATGGTGTAAGTCTCGCCATCCAGCTTGACCTCGTTGCCAGCGTATTGGTTGATGAGCACCCGGTCCCCAACCTTGACATACATCTGGACCTCTTTGCCCTCTACCACACCGCCAGGGCCAACAGCCACAACCTCAGCAATCTCGGGTTTCTCTTTGGCGCTGCCGGTGAGGATGATGCCACTCTTGGTCTTCTCCTCGGTCTCAACCATCTTGATTACAACACGGTCTGCAAGCGGTTTGATTGTCATACCAATTCCTCCAATATGTGATCTTTTTGTGCTCGCCATTTTAGCACTCTCCTTTTCAAAGTGCTAAGTATATTGTATCTCATTTTCTGAAAAAATCAAGGGGAGAATCCAATTTCTACGGAAAGTTTACAATTTATTAATCAATCTTTTTTGGGCCAGTCGCTGCCCAAATGGGGTCAGTCCCCCCTGTTTCAGGGGGCAGTCCTCCATAAAATCAGGGCGGTTCCCCGATTTTTTGCATAGAGCCGCCGCTTTCACCGAAGAGAGGCAAAGGTCGCCTATCCTTCAAATGGGGGGATTTGTAAAGATTGTAACGATTTTATCCATCAGATGCTTCCAAGATGTTGCGGCTTTCTTTCATCTTTCTGAAAAAACCTGACATCGATTGCCCTTGCTCTTGGGACATGCTATGATAGAGTTGTGGCTGATAGAAAGGAGATTTCCCCGTTCTACCGGCAACCCGAGATACATGTTATATTCTTATCCCACGAAAGGAGGTTCTCATGAAAGTTTGGGAGACGCGTCTGTGCCGTGTGATGTTCTTTCTTGGCATAGTTTTTCTCTTTTTCTCTCTGACACCGCTGCTGTTTTTCCAAGTCTTTCATGTGGGCAGCCTGGTTCTGCTGGGGGCGGGCATCTTTTTGATGCTGCTGCCCCAATTGTATCCCCATCTTGCCAACCTCTCCACCCGCTGGCCCTGCCGCAGTCTTTGGGGTATTGTTGCCCTGGGATTTGGCGTTCTTCTGATTTTTTTGGCCTTTGTCCTCTATGCAGCCTATGGTAACCAGCCGCCTGCCAGCGGAGAGGCCACTGTGGTGGTCTTTGGCGCACAGGTCAAGGGAAACGCCCCTTCCCTCTCTTTGAAGCGGCGGCTGGACAAGGCCGCTGCTTATTTGAAGGAAAATCCCCAGGCCAACTGTGTGGTCTCTGGAGGCCAGGGGGCAGATGAGAGTCAACCTGAGGCGGAGGTCATGTATGAATACCTTTTGAAGGAAGGGATCGACAGCAGCCGGATTGCTGTGGAGGATCAGAGCCACAACAGCGAGGAAAATGTGCGCTACTCCAACCTGATTATCCAGCAGAAGGGCTGGAGCAAGCAGGTGGTTCTGGTGACAGACAGCTACCACCAGCTGCGGGTCAGCATCTATGCGGGCCAGATGGGGTGGGCCTACAAAAATCTGTCCAGCTTTACCCCAGTTCTGCTGTGGATGCCCTCGGTGATTCGAGAATTTTTTGGTCTATTTAAAGCCTGGATGTTCCCCATTGCCTGATTCCTGAGAGTTTAGTACCATCTGTGATGTGGCCCATTGGAAGAATAGGAGGTTATTTTATGAATTATTCCATTGTATATAGCAGCATGACTGGGAATACGGCTCTGCTGGCCCAGTCTCTTAAAGAGCATCTCTCCGCACAGGGATGCGACTATTTTGGATCGGCCCAAAGGGCCCCCTCTCCTCTGCTCTCCCCAAGGATCTTTGTAGGGTTTTGGACCGACAAGGGCACCTGTGATGCCCATACCCGTACGCTGCTGCAGGCCCTCCACGGCAAACAGATCCTCCTGTTCGGGACCGCCGGCTTTGGTCAGGCAGAGCAGTACTTCACACAAATTTTGGACCGTGTCCGCCAGGAGATCCCTGCGGACAACCAGGTTCTGGGTGGATATATGTGCCAGGGGAAGATGCCCCTCACTGTGCGCCAGCGCTATGAACAGCTGCTCCAGGAGGATCCGGGCAACCAGCGCTTACAGATGCTGCTGGCGAATTTTGACCAGGCTCTTCCCCACCCCAATCAGCAGGATCTGCGGGGCCTATATCAGTGGTTGCAGACTTTGGATCTGGATTGAGCCCCTGCCCCTTTGGCCGCACACCCTCTAGATCCTATACCCCTCTTCGGCGGGAAGGGCATCCTCAAAAGCTATAAGATCATTTTCAAGGGGACCGCTTTCCAGTATGATTTAACACACACCCCATGAGGGATTTCTGATGCCAGGCGGCCCCTACCGCGCCCTGGCGGGAAAATCATTGGTTTGAAAAAGGCTCTGTGGAGAAACTTTTCTCCACAGAGCCTTTTTCATGTTTCTTATTGATTCTCGATTTCTGTCAGGCAGGGTGCCTCATGCGGCTGGGATCCCCCGTCCTACCGGTTCGCCGCCTATTCCTGCAGCAGCTTCACCGCCTGTTCCATGCCAAAGGCGGCGGCCCGCTGGCGGATCAACTCTCTGGTATCCTCCGGCGTCTGGCAAAACAGGTTGCGAAACACCAGGGTGCGCTCCGGGGAGGAGACCGCCACATACACCAGTCCCACAGGTTTCTCCGGTGTGCCGCCCCCTGGGCCTGCCACGCCTGTGGTGGCGATGGCATAATCTGCCCCAGCAATGGCCTTGACACCCTGGACCATGGCCTGGGCCACCTCCTGTGAAACAGCCCCTTTCTCCTCCAACAGGGCCTGGGATACCCCCAGCACCTCCTGTTTGATGTTATTGCCATAGGAACAGATGCCGCAGTCATAGACTTGGGAACTACCTGGCACCGAGGTGATGAATTGAGAGATCATCCCTCCAGTACAGCTCTCCGCTACGGCAATCTTTTTGCCCTGCTGTGCCAGCATCTCCACCAGCGTGTGCGCCAACTTTGACAGGGTGCCATACATGGCCTGAATCTCCTGGGCCATCTGTTACACCTCCATTATATACGTATTGCAATCAAATCCACTTGGAAAACGGTGGTTTTGACAGATCCCAAAGGGGGGGCAGTACTTGTTGCTCCCTAAAAGGGGGACCAAAAGACACGGCATCGCTTGCTCTCTTACTGGTCAAACAGCTCTCTTTGCACTCCTATGACATGCCGCAAAAGGGAGTCGTTTTGCAGAAGCCCCTGGTCCCTTTCTTAAAACCTATTACCAAGTTTTTATTGACTGAGAACCAACCAGGGGTCTTCTGAAGGCCAACGGCAACAGCAAGGGCGGGCCAGGACAGGCCGGCCCGCCTCAACAATCCAGTTCTTTTGTACAGGAACCGCCTGAATACACAGCTTCCCCGTATTTTTGAAGCCTACTTGAGAAGGGCATATGCTTAGGAGTTCTCTATCCAAACACAGGCCAGAATGTGACGTCATCGCCGGCAAGCCCAAGAAGAGCACTTTAATCCCAGAAAATAAGCAACAGCCGGTTCTCTGTCATGTGCCATCCGCACTCAACCGGCGGCAGTGATCTTCTGCGAGACTGATGCTCCTATGGCTTGAGATGGTTGCTGGCGTCCTCCAGATCTTCATACACCGTCTCAAGGATACGGCTGTAAAAGTCCTCCACAAAGGAGTCTCCCAGCAGCAAATCAAACGTTTCACCGGTGTGCATGTTTTTGAGCTTGGCCGTGCCAGAGGCAATCTCATCCTCCCCTAGAACCATGCTGAACTTGGCGCCGATCTTGTCGGCATATTTCATCTGGGCCTTCAAGCTCCGGTTCATCAGGTCGCACTCAGCCACATACCCCTCCTTCACCAGGCGGGAGGTGAGCTGAAAGGCGAGTTTTGCCGCCTCCCCGCCGCGGCTGGCGATGTACAGATCACAGGTGGATTTGGGCGGGAACTCACTGCCGCACTGCTCCATCACCAGGAGCAGCCGCTCCAGGCCCATGGCAAAGCCCAGAGCCGGGGTCTCGGGGCCGCCCAGCTCCTTGACCAGGCCGTCGTACCGGCCGCCGCCGCAGACCGTCCCCTGGGCGCCAATGTTGTTGGAGACAAATTCAAACACCGTTCTGGTGTAATAATCCAGCCCGCGGACAATCCAGGGATTCACCGTAAACTCGATCCCCGCCAGGGTCAGATACTCCTGGAGCTTTTGGAAATGTTCCGCGCACTCTGGGCAGATGTGGTCCAAAATCTTGGGCGCGCCCTTGGCGACCTCGGCACAGGCGGGATTTTTGCAGTCCAAGATGCGCATGGGATTTTTCTCCAACCGCTCCTGGCAGGTAGGACACAGCTCATCATAGTGGGCATGGAAATACTCCTTGAGCAGCTGGTTGTAGGCGCCCCGGCACTTGGGGCAGCCGATGGAGTTGATCTCCAGGGAGATATCCCAGACCCCCAGGGTCTCCAAAATTTCATGGACCATGGTGATCAGCTGGGCATCCGCTGTGGCATCCGCCGGGCCAAAGACCTCCGCGCCAAACTGGTGGAACTCCCGCAGCCGTCCGGCCTGGGGCTTCTCATAGCGGAAGCAGGAGAGGACATAGCAGGCCTTCACCGGAAGGGCCTCGTTGAGCAGGCCATGTTCCAGCACGCTGCGCACCACGCCGGCCGTGCCCTCTGGCCGCAAGGTGATGGACCGATGCCCCTTGTCTTCAAAGGTGTACATCTCCTTTTGCACCACGTCTGTGGTGTCCCCCACCGAGCGGTTGAAGAGCTCCGTGTGCTCAAAGGTGGGGATGCGAATCTCTTGAAAGCCAAAGAGCTTGGCGGTCTCCAGCAGCGTAGATTCCACATACTGCCATTTGGACGAATCCCCTGGCAGGACATCCTGTGTCCCCCGGGGTGCCTTTGTCAATAGCGCCATGGGTTATTCCTCCATTTCTGTATCCACAGGCTGCAGGGCAGCCAGCATCTGAAACATCCAATATAGCTAATTTTACCGAGTTTTCTGCTATTGTCAAATCCTTTGATCCAGTTTTTCGATTTTTTATCAAAGAATTCCCAGTTGGGGCCATCTCTGCTCTGGGGGAAGCCTTTTTTCCGGGACGTGGATCATGTCCCCTGGGAGAGGACCAAAGAAGCCAATAAAAAATACTCCTCTCCCCCGAAAAAGGGACGAGGAGTACTCCACGCGGTGCCACCCATTTTTGGACGCATCACGCTCCACTCTGTTTCCCATGACGCGGGAATCACAGATGGATTGCTCCATCATAGCTCTGCCAGTGTCTTTCCACAGAAAATTGGGCAGCCCCTTCCCACTTCAAGGGGGCCTCTCTGGAGCCCAATCTTCCAGTGTACGCAGCCACAATCAAAATTGTGTTATCGTTTTGGATTGACGATATTTCTCCAATCCAAATCGCCGCGCTCCAAAGCATGGATTAACGCCTCAGCCGTTGCAATGTTGGTTGCCACCGGGATATTGTGCACATCGCACAGGCGCAGCAGGCTGGCCTGATCCGGCTCGTTGGGCTTTTGAGTCAACGGATCCCGGAAGAAGAGCAGCAGGTCAATTTCATTGCAGGCAATGCGGGATGCAATCTGTTGAGAACCGCCCTGACTCCCGCTTAAGAATTTGAAGATGCTTAGGCCCGTTGCCTCAGAAACCAGTTTTCCTGTTGTCCCAGTGGCACAAAGGTTGTGCCTGCTGAGAACGCCACAATAGGCGATGCAAAACTGAACCATCAGTTCTTTTTTTGCATCGTGGGCAATCAACGCGATGTTCATGTTTCATCCCTCCATCTTTTTTATTTATGCTCCTACCGCAAGTTCTACATAATCTCCAAGAAGTCTTCTTGCAATGTTATGAAACGCCCGCTTAGCGAGCCTGTCCTCCGGAAGGGGCTTGCCGTTGCTGATACAGCTCACGGCCAGCTCCTCCTCCGGCACCACACCAATCAACTGGGCGCCCACGCCGTCAATCACCTGATCCAGGTCACTGTATCCCATCTGACGAATTTGACGGGGCCGCACCCGGTTGATTACCAGCCGGCAGGAGACAGCGGGGCAACGCTGCCCCAACAGATCACGGGCCACACGCGCATCCCGCACGCAGACCGGATCCGGTGTGACCACAAGCAAACTCTGCTGGCAGGCGTGGGCCGCCGCCTCAAAACAGCGGCCAACCCCTGCCGGTGTATCCACTAACACAACGTCATAATAGCTGGAGAGTCCTCTGCACAGCTTGAGAAAATCTTCCCGATCCGGCAAAAAGCCGTGGTCTCCACTGGCCCCCAGCAGGGAGAGATTGCTGTTCCAACTGGATGGGACAATGGCTCTGATGGGCTCACAGGTCCCCTGGAGCACATCCCCCAGTCCATAGACCAGCTGATTTTCTACCCCAAGCATAATGTCCAGACCCCGCAGGCCGCTGTCCAACTCGATGAGCAGCGTACGCTGGTTGAGAAGAGCCAATTCCAGCCCCACCATAGCTGTGACAAAGGATTTCCCTGTGCCCCCTTTGCCCGCGGTGACCATAACAATTTTTGACAGATGGATTCCTCCTTACATTGTAGCACAACACGTTTCAGAATAACAAGGTTTTTTCTACTCTTTCACAAAAGATTGTAAAATTTTTACGCAGTGTGCAAAATTTTCTGGTGAAAAGTGTATGCTAACCCATAAGATTTGAGAAGAAGCCTATTCTACCGCACTGGAAGAAGAGCCAGTGTCCACCTGAGAGGAGCTGCTGGAGGTGTTTTGATCGGTGGAGAAGAAGTAGTAGTCCAAAATGTCCCTGGCGATGGGAATGGCGTAGATACCCTCCGTCGCATTTTCCAGAACCACCGCCACGGCAATCTCAGGATCCTCCACCGGTCCAAAGACAATGTAGGTACCATTGCCTGGCAGGTAGATGCCATTTGCCTGGGGAGAACCAGTCTTTGCCGCCAAGCTGATGGGATAGTTGCCAAAGTACTTGATGGACTGATTGGTGGCAGTCATCACTTCTTGCATGCCGTCGATGACGATTTCAAAGTTCTCCTCTGACACCGGCACCTGCATAGCCACCTCGGGGCTGAACGCCTGGACCGTCTCATCGGCGGTATAGTTCATCAGTGATTTGACAAGATGCAGCTTGTAACGGGTGCCCCGGTTGGCGATGGTGGCAGTGTAGTTGGCCATCTGCAGAGGAGTAATCTTGGTGTCCAACTGACCAATTCCGGCCTGAACCACGTTACCCTCAAACCACTCTGTCCCAAACTTTTCGCTGGTCTCAGGGCTGGTGAGCTGACCGGTGGACTCTGGGATCTCTATACCGGTGGCCTGGTTGCAGCCAAACATCTCCGCATACTCGTTGAGGCGGTCAATGCCCAGCTGACGGGCCGTTTCAAAAAAGAAGACATTGCAGGAGTTGCGAATGGCGCCAATGACATTGATGTCGTGGTGCGTTCCCAGGCAGGAAGGCGTATAGCCGGAGTAATAGGTGTAATAGTGGTTGCAGTAGAAAGTGGAATCCCTTGTAATGATCCCTTCCTGCAGGCCTGCCGACGCCACAATGGGCTTAAAGATGGAGCCAGGCATGTAGGAGCCCTGGGTGGCCCTGGGGAAGAGGGGGTTTCCATCGGTTTGGAGCAATTCATTGTAGAGCTCATGGTAGGTGTCCAGATTGTAGCCAGGGGCGGAGGCCGCAGCCAAAATCTCCCCAGTCTTACAGTTGATCACCACAGCGGCGCCGGCATTGGTGTCACCGCCCCTGCCCTCCGCCAAGATATCTTGGAGGTGGAGGATCTCCTCCTCCAAAGAGGTCTCCGCCACCTGCTGCAAGCCAATATCCAACGTCAGCTGAACAGTGTTGCCAGGCACTGCCTCCGTCTCAATCTCCGAATCGATCACATTGCCGTCCTCATCGAAGGTCAAAATTCTGGTGCCGTCTGTCCCACGGAGATAGTCCTCCATGGCCAGCTCCACACCGCTCTTGCCCACCTGGTCGTTCATGCTGTAGCCCTTTTCTTTAAGGGTTGCATACTCCTCCGCGTAGATGGGTCCCACCTCGCCGATGATATGCTCAGCAATGTCCGGCATGGTGTACTTGCGGCTGGTGGACTGCTCCACACGTACACCGGGCAGGCGGAAGCTGTTCTCCTCCAACTTGATGACGGTGTCATCCGAGATCTGCTCCGCCACCGTATAGGGATAGGTGACAGAGAAGTCCTGGGTCTCCATGCCATAGCGGATGCCGGCCAGGATGCGGGCCTCCTCCTCGGTGTAGCCCTCCAGGTGATAGCGCTCAATGAGCCAGTGGAAGACGTCCTCGCAGGTGGTGTACTCCCCCACCCCCAGCAGGGACTTCAAATTGGACACGCTGGTGGCCGTTCCTTCAAATTGGAAAGGGGCCTCCGTCGTAATGGGCAGGGTATCCAACCACTCCTCCCCCTGCTCCTGGAGCAGTTTGACCAGATCCAGCAGCACATCGTTGCGGGTCTGCTCGTCCGATTCCTCTCCAGAACTGGAACTGGTGGGGTCGCTGGGCAGATAGGCGGCATCCACAATCACATTGTAACCCACCTCATTGATTACGATGGGAACCCCGTTGCGGTCCACAATCTCGCCGCGCACCGCCTTGATGGTCTGCCGGCGCACCGAACCCTGTTGGCTCAGTTGCTGATAGTAGTCCCCATTGACAATCTGCAGCATCAGCAGCCGCATACAGTACACACCAATGATGGCCAGCAGAATGGAGAACAGCACGATGGTTCTCCGTTTGAGAAATTTTTCTTTCATAGGACATTCCTCCGGCGCCACCGGGCGCCTGTTGTTGAGTTAATGCACCTGCACCTGCAGATGCTGATGAATCTGTTTGACGGCCCAAAAGCTGATGGGAAAGAGCAGCGTGGTGATCACCACCGTGGGCAGCACGTTGCGCAACAGCTGCCACCAGACTCCTGTGTAACCCCAAACCGCATACTGGAAGACAAACTCCACCAGCCGTACGCTCAGGCAGCTGACGGCCATCAGGGCCACACCGTTGATCCAGGTGTTGCGCACCAGATAACAGGTGAGCAGGCCCACCGCCACCCCCACAGCCATGGCGAGAATCCCGCTAAAGCCAAAGAGGGACGCCCCGCTCACATCGTACAACAGACCGCCGAAAGCGCCGTAGAGCCCGCCCACCAGAGGGCCCTCGAACATGGCAACAGCCACCACCACCCCGAGGGTGAGCATGGGCTTGCCCTCCCACAGTTGAAAGAATCCTGGGGTACACTGCAGCACATAGCAGACAAAGAGAAGCAGCACATAGAACAGATGGCGGATGACGTGGATATAAACTTTGTTGCCCACAGAACTCCTCCTCCGCTACTGCTGCAGCTCCTGCTGCCCGCTGAAGCTCTTGATGACCATGACGTTGCGCACACTTGTCACATCCACGTAGGGTTTGATCACGGCGTATTGCGTGGTACCCTGGTCCTCCGGCTCCAGGGAGACAATCTCACCGATGAGCAGCCCCTTGGGAAACAGCCCTCCCAGGCCGGAGGTCTGCACCATATCCCCTGCCTTGGCCTGACTGGAGCGGGGCAGATGGCTCATACCACAGTTGCCGTCCCCCACCAGGTCGCCATTTCCGCTGACGGTGCCCACATCTTGGGTCTGCACCACAATGGCCCCCACGTTCAGTGCCGGATCCAAAATGGTGGATACCGTTGCGCTGGTGGGGCTCAGTTCCGTGACCACCCCCACCAGTCCCTCAGAGGTGATCACAGGATCCCGCAGGGCAATGCCGGAATTGCTGCCCTTATCGATGGTAAAGGAGTAAAACCGGTCGTTGGGGGATCGCCCAATCACCAGGGCGGACTCCAGATCCAGGTCCGGGTTCTCCTCCTTGATGTTTAAAAACTTTTTCAGTTCCTCATTCTCCAGCCGGTAGGTCTCAAAGTCTGCCAACTGCTCCCGCAGCTGGGCCAGCTCGTCCCGCAGCTGCTGATTTTCATCTGCCAGATCCCCGGCATGCAAAATGTTGCCAAAGAAGCTGGAGACCCCCGCCGAAATGGAGGCGGTGACCTTTTGGAACGGCTCCACAATTGCTCCCAGAAAGGAGGAGGTGATGGTGGCAAGGCCTCCGGAGGACGCTGCACGGATCATAAAGGCCAGCAACACCACCAGTACGGCCAGGAGCACCTTAAAGCCACGACTTTTGAAGAACTCTTTCACAGATGTTCCTCTCCCTTCCTATGTCCTTAAGCCTTCGGGCACAGACGATGGAAAAGCCCCAAATTCAAGGAAACATCAGCCCTGTGAGCCGGCGAATCCCTCGCCGCCTCATATGCTGATGTCCCCATTTACTCTATATCTATTGGCGCTCCCCGAAATTAATACTTTTCCTCGTCCTCAGAGATGACCTCGCCCAGAATGTTCAGCTCCTCCAGCACCTTGCCGGCGCCCAAGGCCACACAGTCCAGGGGATCCTCCGCCACATTGACCGGCATGCCAGTCTCCGCCTCGATGAGACGGTCCAGTCCCTTGAGCAGTGCGCCGCCGCCAGTGAGGGTGATGCCGTGGTCAATGATATCTGCAGACAGCTCGGGAGGGGTCTTTTCTAACGTGGTGCGGATGGCATCCAGCACCGAGAGGATGGGATCCGCCAGGGCCTCCCGGATCTCTGCCGGGGTGATAGTGATGTTCTTGGGCAGACCATCCACCAGGTTGCGGCCCTTGATCTCCATGGGCTGCTCATCCTCATAGGGCGCAGCAGAACCGATGGTGATCTTGATGTTCTCCGCCGTGCGCTCACCAATGAGGAGGTTGTACTGCTTTTTCACATAGTTGATGATGGACAGATCAAACTCATCCCCGCCCACGCGGACAGACTTTGCGGCCACAATGCCCCCCAGGGAGATGACAGCCACCTCGCTGGTGCCGCCGCCGATGTCCACCACCATGCTGCCGGTGGCCTCCGCCACAGGCAGGCCGGCGCCGATGGCCGCAGCCATGGGCTCCTCCACAATGCCGACGCTGCGGGCCCCCGCCTTATAGGCAGCCTCTTTGACGGCGCGGCGCTCCACCGCCGTGACACCGGAGGGGATGCAGATGATGACCCTGGGCTTGGAGAACAGGTTGCTACCCACAGCCTTTTTCAAAAAGATCTGCAGCATTTTTGCGGTGATGTTAAAATCCGCAATGACCCCATCCTTCAAAGGGCGTACCGCCACAATGGAGCCGGGGGTACGGCCGATGATCTCTTTGGCCTCGTTGCCCACAAAGCGCACCGTCTCTGAGCGGGTGTCCACCGCCACCACAGAGGGCTCACGCATGATAATTCCTTTTCCCTTCATAAAAATGAGGGTGTTTGCTGTTCCGAGATCGACACCAATGTCCTTTGAAAACATCCTTCTTTTTTCCCCTTTCGTCCGCGATCGTCTATGCTGGAACGGCATCTTGAGACGCCTGTTGGAATCAAAATTACACAAACCTGCGCATGATGCTCACTTTATTATAACCGCTCAGATGTGGAATCTCAACCGGTTATTTCTTAATTTTTTCTTGTTTTATGACAAAAAAATCGCCAGGATTTTCTTTTGCCCCTTTTGGGCAAATAGCGCTAGTACCATGACCTGACAACGCTGCAAAAAACTGCAAAAAATCAGAGGGAGAGGCTCCAAAGAGGGAGGGCGCCAGCTCCCTCTACTAGCTTGGGCCGGATCCTCTTTTTTCATACCAAAGGAACGGAAGATTTTCCGTTTTTTGTCAAAGGATTTGACATTCCCTCCCGTTGCACAGAGCAATGGCCTGACCCTATCCCTCAAATTTGACTATTCTTTTCCTTCGAAATTTTTCCCCACTGGCGCAGGATGCGGGCCACTTGGGCCAATGGGAAGCCCACCACGGTGTAGTAGTCCCCCTGGATCTCTTTGACCAGCAGAGCGCCCTGGCCCTGGATGCCATAGGCCCCCGCCTTGTCAAAGGGCTCTCCCGTGTCCAAATAGGCATCTATTTCCTCTGGCGTAAGGGGATAAAAGGTCACCTGAGTGGAACTGACAAATCGCTCCACCCGCTCCCCCTGGACCAGTGCACAGCCGGTGTGAACCCAGTGGGAGGCGCCGGAGAGGCACTGCAGCATCTGGCGGGCATCCTGTCGGTCCCTGGGCTTGCCCAGGCGGTGGCCATTGAAGTCCACCACTGTGTCCGATCCAATCACCAGCGCGCCGGGGTGTTCTGCCGCAACCTCTTGGGCCTTCTGCAGCGCCAGGAGACCTGCCGTCTCCCGCGGCGGGGTTCCGGGAGACACCTGCTCCTCCCCCTGGGCGGGAATGGCAACAAAATCGGTGGTGATGCGCCCCAGCAGCTCCACCCTACGCGGGGACTGGGAGGCCAAAATCAACTTCATATCGGTTCTCCTTTGAAGGGCCCATCTCTGGAAACGCTCCCCGGGACAGGCCCAAAATTCTTTGCCTTGATCGGACTGTATGCCTTTGAACTACAGCTTTTTCCCCACCGCTCGATAAAGCAGCAGAGCCAAAAGGATGCAGAGGATCTGCGCCACATTGACCCCGATCTCCAGCCCGAAGGTGATGCGGATGACAGAGAGGTCCAGCACAATGGGGTTGGCCGCTCCAATGCCGATGTGCTCCCCAAAGGCCAGCCAGCTGAGCATGGGGATCCCCGCTGTCAGATTGGCAACCAGGGCCCCAAAGATGACCCCGCCCAGGACAAAGAAGAGCAGGATCAGGTTATTTTTCCATTTCATGGTTCTGTCCCCCTATCTTCCTGTGGAGCCAAAGCCCCCGGCCCCGCGCTGGGTCTCCTGGAGCTCCGGGACCTCCTCCAGTTCCTCCAAAACCACTGGCAGCACCACCAGCTGCGCGATGCGCTCCTCTGGGGCAACGGTGTAGGGCTCCTGGCTGTGGTTGTGCAGCCCCACAAAGATCTCCCCCCGGTAGTCCGAGTCCACCACGCCCACGGCATTGGCCGGACACAGACCATGTTTGGTGGCAAGGCCGCTGCGAGCAAAGACAAAGGCCCCCTTGCCCGGGTCATCCAGCTGGATGGCGATGCCGGTGGGGATCTTCTCCGTCTCCCCCGGCCGGACGGTCACCGGCTCCTCCAGGCAGGCGTACAAGTCATACCCGGCGCTGCCGGCAGTGGCGCGGCTGGGGAGAATGGCGTTGGGGTTCATTTTTTTGACAAAAAGCATCTTGGTTCTCCTTACAATAGGTTGCGGTAGTAGAGCCCCCTGGTGATGGGATCGGTGGGCTTTGGACCGCCGGCCTCATATTCTTGAAAGATCTGTCTGCACTGCTGGGGACTTTCCAGCGTAAAATAGAGGGTCAAAAAGCCAAATCCCCTCAGCTCCGGCAGCCGGTCCGCCAGGTACAGCGGCACGGTGTTGAGCAGCTCTGTGGCCTCCCGTTGGCAGAGGACCGGGAAGCGGTTGCCCTTGCGGTCGGTGAGGGTACAGGTGCCCCGTTTGCCCGAACAACCCCGTTGACACTTCACCGGGCAGTTTCGCATGAGCATCAGTGGGAGCCTGCCATAGGCCACAATGCCAAGGGGGAGGGTACTCCTCAAGGGGCGCAGCCGGTCCAAAGATGGCTCAAAGGACAGGGTTGCATCCTGTAGGCCCAGCTGAGCGGCCTCCTGCAGGGCCTGGGAGTTGGCCAGATTCAGCCGAAACCCTCCGCTCACCCGGAAGCCAAGGGTCCGGCCCAGCCAGACAGCCCCCAGGTTCTGGGCCACCACCTGGGTGAGCCCTGCCTCCTTGAGGGTCTGCAACTGAGCGGCAATGGATTCCTCCCGCTGAAAGACTGCCGCCGGAATCTCCGCGGCAACCTTCTCCCACTGGGAAAAGCCCCCCTCCAGCAGGCGCAGACATTCCCCGATGGGGAGCTGGATCTGCTGGGCGCGCTCCAACATCTCCTGTGAGAGCTGCTCCAACCTTTCACACCGCACCCGGAGGGCGGGGGTGATGCTCACAAACTCCCTGGGAGAGGACGGCAGCGTCAGGTCATGGAAGGGGTGCTTCCGTACAGCTTGCCGCTGTGCCGCCAAGGACTCCAACACCTGGCGGCGCAGGTCATTGAGACAGGAGGCAGGCACCATGAGCCCCTCCTGAATTTGGCAGGCCAGGCTCTTCAAGAAAAAGTAGGTGCCCCCGGTCTTGCCCAGGTTCCGCCGGGCCAGCGCCTCGTCGGTGGGCCGGTTCAGCGCCCGCTGGGGTTCCATCCCCTGGGCCGTGGCCTCATGGCCGTCCTCATCCCAGCCCCGCAGGACAGCGGGCGTCCCCTCCTGCAAGGTCAGGGCAAAGTGCACGGGAACCAGCGGGTGTTCCCCGCGATAGAGCCCCTCCAATTCTTTGAGGACCCCGGCCGCACCGGTCACATCCTCCTTCTGGCGCACACCGAACATCTCCCTGCCCCGGTGGCCCGTGTAATACCCATCGGTAAAGCCGCTGCGGGAAAAGACCGCCCGCAGCCGATCCTGGTCCACCGGAGCCCCTTCCAGGGCATTCTGGCAGGCGGTCACCGCCGCAGCCACATATTCCGGCCGTTTCATGCGTCCCTCGATCTTCAGGGAGGTGACCCCCAGTTTTCCCAGTTCTGCCAGACGGTCCACCAGGCTCACATCCTTGAGGGACAGGGCGTATCCCCCCTTCCCGCCTGCGGAAAAGGGCAGACGGCAGGGTTGGGCACACAGGCCCCGGTTGCCGCTGCGCCCGCCGATCATGGCGCTGAGGGTGCATTGACCGGAGACACACATACACAGGGCCCCGTGGACAAAGACCTCCACCTCCAGGTCTGTCTCCTGACAGACGGCGGCGATCTCCTCCTTGGACATCTCCCGAGCCAACACCACCCGGGTAAAGCCCATCTCCCTCATCAGGCGGGCGCCCCACCGGTTGTGGATGCTCATCTGGGTGGAGGCATGGCGGGGAATCTCCGGGCAGAGGGTTCTGGCGAGACGGGCGATCCCCAGGTCCTGGATGATCAGGGCGTCCACCCCGGCCCTGGCCGCCAGACGCAGGGTCTCCTTGGCCACTGGCAGCTCCTCCTCCAGCACCATGGTGTTGACGGTCATATAGACCTTCACATTGCGGGCGTGGCAGTAGGCCACCGTGTTACAGAAGGCCTCGTCGTCAAAGTTGGACGCATTGCGCCGTGCATTGAGATCTTTTGCCCCCAGATACACCGCGTTTGCCCCGCACTGAACGGCGGCCACCACCGAATCCCAGGATCCGGCGGGGGCCAAAATTTCCAACTGATGCTCCATCTACTTGCTCTCCAATTCCCGCTTCAGGCGCTCCACCTCCCGGCGGGCCTCATCCAACTCGATGCGGGCCCGGGCGGCGTCCTCCAGATATTCGGCCAATTGGCTGCGGATGCGGTCCAGGTTCTGTTCGCTCTTTTGATATTGATCCAAATACTGCAGGCAGCAGAGCATCATGGCGTTGTAGGCGGACATGGCGCCGCTGCTGTCCATGAGCTGGCGGATCTGCTGGTCCAATTTTTGGCTCAGCTCCTGGACGTATTCCTCCGGCTCGTCGGTGGTGATCATATAGCTTGCGCCACAAATTTCTATTTTGATCCGATTGGATGGCATGATCTTCTTCCTTTCTGTCCCTCTCTGTCAAACAGAGGATTCTTGGAACTATTATAATCGGAATCTGGGCAAGAATAAAGGGGGCCCGCCGATTTTTCTGGAAATCCACTGGATTTCTCCCCTCCTTGCACTTGGGAAAGATATCCGCTATAATAGAATTGGTAGAGTATTCCTAAAATCAAGTGTTCTCCCTTCCTCTGGGAGAGCCTGCAGCGGACTGCGGCAGCCGCCGCTCTGACCTGCAATGGGTGTCCCTCTTGAACGGCGCCCATCTGCTGACGAAAGGTAGGTACTGGTATGGACCGTGTACTTGTAGATTCTCTGAAAAAAGCCATCACCCAAAAGCTGACGGACTCCCTCTCCGTCTCCCCGGAGTTTGCCTCCGATGAGATGTACTACCGGGCCGTTGCTCTGGTCCTGCGGGACCGGCTGGCCCAAAAGGAGCGGGCCTTTGCTGCCCAGAGCAACGCCAATGGAAAAAAGCGGGTCTCCTATCTGTGTATGGAGTTTTTGCTGGGCCGCTCCCTCAAAAACAACCTGTACAACCTGGAGCTAGTGGAACCCATGGCACAGGCCCTGTCGGAGTTTGGGGTCTCCCTGGAGAAGCTCTATGACCAGGAGCCGGACGCCGGCCTTGGCAACGGGGGCCTTGGGCGGCTGGCGGCCTGTTTTTTGGATGCCCTAGCCACCTGCGGCTACCCTGGCACTGGCTACTGCATCCTGTATGAATTTGGCATCTTCCGCCAAAAGATCATCGACGGTTGGCAGACGGAGCTGCCGGACCGCTGGCTTCCTGGCGGTGAGGTCTGGCTCACTCCCCGGCCAGAGCAGGCGGTGGAGGTGCGCTTCGGCGGCACCATTGAGGAGACCTGGGAGGACAACTACCACCTGGTGACCCATAAGAACTATCAGTCTGTCCAGGCGGTGCCCTATGACCTCTATGTCTCCGGCTACCAGTCCAAGGGGGTCAGCATCCTGCGGCTGTGGAGCGCCAAGAGCCCCAGCATCGATATGGAAAAGTTCAACAGCGGCGACTATGTCAACGCCTTTGGCCAGAGCTCCGTGGCCGAGGCCATCAGCAAGATCCTCTACCCCAACGACAACCACGTGGAGGGCAAACTTCTGCGGCTGCGCCAGCAGTACTTTTTGTGCGCGGCCTCCATTGCGGATATTGTGCGCACCCACATGCAGACCTATGGGACCCTGGACAATTTTGCGGAGAAAAATGCCATCCACATCAACGATACCCATCCGGCCCTCGCCATCCCGGAGCTTATGCGGGTGCTGCTGGATGACTGCGGCTACCGGTGGGAACAGGCCTGGAGCATCGTATACCGCACCTTTGCCTACACCAACCACACGGTGATGAAGGAGGCCCTGGAGACCTGGAACTCTGACCTGTTCCGCACCCTGCTGCCCCGGATTTACACCATTGTCTGTGAGATCAACCAGCGCTTCTGTACGGATCTGTCGGTGAAGCACCACTTGGATCTGCAGACCATCAGCCGCATGGCCATTGTGGCCTACCATGAGGTGCGCATGGCAAACCTCTGTGTGGCGGGCTGCCACAGCGTCAACGGGGTGTCAAAGCTCCACTCGGACATCATCCGCCACCAGGTGTTCCAGGACTTTTACCGGGTGGATCCCCAGAAGTTCCAAAATGTAACCAACGGCATTGCCTCCCGCAGGTGGCTGTATCAGTCCAACCAGGGGTTGACGGACCTGTGCCGGGAGCTCATTGGGCCGGACTTTCTGAGGGACCTTTCCTCCCTGGCGCAGCTGAAGCAGTACCGGCAGGATCCGGCAGTGCTTCAGCGCATGGGGGAGATCAAACTTCAAAATAAGGAGCGCTTTGCCCAGTACCTGCTGCAGCAGACTGGGGCCAAGGTGGATCCCCACTCCATCTTTGAGGTGCAGGTCAAGCGCCTGCACGAGTACAAGCGCCAGCACCTGAACGCCCTGCATATTTTGGCCCTGTACCGGTACTTGAAGGCCAACCCCAACGCCCCCTTCTATCCCCACACCTTTATCTTTGGGGCCAAGGCGGCGCCGGGGTACTACCTGGCCAAACAGATCATCAAATTCATCTGTTCCCTGCGGGATATGATCGACGGGGATCCCCAGGTGCGGGAGAAGCTCAAAGTGGTCTATCTGGAGGACTACAACGTGACCCTTTCGGAGCATCTGATGCCGGCGGCGGACCTGTCGCTGCAGATCTCCCTGGCAGGGACCGAGGCCTCTGGAACGGGCAACATGAAGCTCATGCTCAACGGGGCCATCACCCTGGGCACCATGGATGGCGCCAATGTGGAGATCTACAACGCCGTTGGGCCGGAGAACATCCTGATCTTTGGTATGGATGCCAACACCGTGGAGCAGCGCAAGCCCAACTATGACCCCTATCAGTTCTACCGGGACAATCCCGTTCTCACCGACGCTTTGGACTTTATGGAGACGGGCTTCCAGAGCGGATGTTTTGCAGACATCACCGACTCTCTGAAGTACCACGACCCCTACATGGTTCTGGCGGACTTTGACAGCTACTGCAAGGCCCAGGAGCGGGCCGCCGCCCTCTACCAGCAGACGGAGCAGTGGGAGAAGATGTCCCTGGAGAACGTGGCCTCCTCCGGCGTGTTCTGCGCTGACCGGGCCATCCGGGACTATGCCAACAACATCTGGCACCTGTAACCCCAAGGGGCGTCCTTCTGGAGAGGGCGCCCTTTTCACCTTTTCAAATCATTGTGAAAATAGGAGGGATCTCTTTTGTCACAGTGCATCTATGACAGCCGGGATCTGCACTATAAAAGGCCCTTTGGGGCCGTTCCCGCAGGGGAGCCTGTGACCTTCCGCCTGCTGCTGGACCCCCAGCACACCTGGCGGGAACCCCAGTTGCTTCTGACCTTGGGGGAGGATTGGGACCACCCTCAACCGGTGGACATGGCGCTGCAGGAGGCAGGACCGGAGGGGCTCTGGTACGCCTGCCAGTGGACCTGCCAGACGCCCCAACTGGTGTTCTACTGTTTCCAGGTCCAGCGGGACGGGGAGACCCTGCTGCTCAAGCGGGGAGAGGGCAATCAGGAGATCCTCTCCCACGGGGAGGGCTGCCACTGGCAGCTGACGGTCTACGACAGGGCCTTCTCCACCCCGCAGCACCTCAAGGGGGGCATCTACTACCAGATCTTCCCCGACCGGTTTTTCTGCAGCGGGGCCCCCAAGGCGGGGGTCCCTGCCGACCGGATCCTCCACGCCGCCTGGGAGGAGGGGCCCGACTACCTGCCAAACGCCCAGGGGGAGATCACCAACTCCGACTACTTCGGCGGAGATCTGGAGGGCATCCGGCAGAAACTGCCCTACCTCAGGGAGCTGGGGGTCACGGCCATCTATCTGAACCCCATCTTTGAGGCCCATTCCAACCACCGGTACAACACCGCCAACTACCGCGCCATCGACCCCCTGTTGGGCACACAGGAGGACTTTGTCCGCCTGTGCAGCGACGCCAAGGCGGCGGGCATCTCCATCCTGTTGGATGGGGTGTTCAGCCACACCGGCAGCGACAGCATCTATTTCAACCGGGAGGGCCGCTACCCCACCCTGGGGGCCTATCAATCCCAGGAGAGCCCCTACTACCCCTGGTACCAGTTCCAGGAGTTTCCCCACCGCTATGCCTGCTGGTGGGGCTTTGCCACCCTGCCGGAGGTCCGGGAGGAGGAACCCAGTTACCGTGCCTTTGTCTGCGGGGCAGACGGGGTGCTGCGCCACTGGATGGGGCTTGGGGCCACGGGATACCGGCTGGATGTGGCAGACGAGCTGCCCGACAGCACGCTGGAGCAGATCCGCCAGGCCATCAAAGAGGAGAATCCCGACGCCCTGCTTCTGGGGGAGGTCTGGGAGGACGCCTCCAACAAGATCAGCTATGGACATCGCCGGCGGTACCTGCTGGGACAGCAGCTGGACACGGTGATGAACTATCCCTTCCAAAATGCCATCCTGGCCTATGTGCGGGAGGGGAATGCCCCCTACCTTTTGGAGACGGTCCTTTCGATCCTGGAGAATTATCCAAAGCCTGCAGTAGATGTGCTGATGAACTCCCTGTCCACCCACGACTCGGTGCGGGCCCTCACCGCCCTGGCAGGGGAGCCATACCAGGGGCAGGACCGCGCCTGGCAGGCCCAGCGACACACCCTGACCCCGGAGCAGTACGACCTGGGCCGGCGGCGCCTGCAGCTGGCGGCGGTGCTCCAGTTTTTCCTGCCGGGAATCCCCTGCATCTACTATGGGGATGAGGCGGGGCTCACCGGTTACCGGGACCCCTTCAACCGCTGCACCTACCCCTGGGGACGGGAGGACACGGAACTTCTTGCCTTTTTCCGCACCCTGTCCAGGGCCCGGCAGAAGAGTCCCGCCGTGGCGGTGGGGGACTTCCTCCCCCTGACGGTGACAGCAGATCTGTGCGTCTTCCTGCGCAGATCCCCCCAGGGAGAGACCCTGGTGGCCCTCAACCGGGGGGAACGGCCGGAACAGATCCCCCTCCCTCCCACCTTTGCCTCAGTGGAGCCCACCATCCTCTGTGGCAGCTGGGACGGCCGGGAATTGGGACCCCTGGGATCCGCAGTCTGGAACCGGTTCAGCGCCGCCGGGGTGGCAGAAAACGATTGAGATTTCCATCGCCAAAGGGCGGCCCATGGATGCATCCATGGGCCGCCCTTTTCCTGTCAACACTGTTTTTGCCCATTCTCCGGCGTCTTGGGGGACGTGTGGAGATAGGCAATATACTCCATTCCCCACGTTCGAATGCTCTCTAGAACCGGGCCAAATTTTTCTCCCATCTCTGTCAAGGCGTACTCCACCTTTGGAGGGATTTGGGGATACTCGGTCCGCAAGACCAGCCCCTCCCGCTCCAGTTGCCGAAGTTGGGTGGCAAGTGTTGCATGGGTCATCCTTGGCATGCGCCGCTGCAGCTCATTAAAGCGCAGCACACCGCCGCTCAAATGGTGTAAAATCAAAATGGCCCACTTGCCTTGAATGAGGCTCTGGGCAGTTGCAAAGGGACAGACGCCAAACAGGTCCTCCTCCATCTCTGGTTCCTCCTCTCCAGGACGGTATCTGAAAAGATACCAAGTATGGCAAAAGATCGTACTTGATCCACGTCATAATAGGATATAAAATTATCGTACGATCTATTTTACACCATACTACCACAAGAACTGGAAAGGAGCAAGATGCAGATGAACCCTTTGGAAAAAATCAACGAAGCCCTCACCCAAGCCAAAACCTTTTACCTTGCCACGGTGGAGGGGGACCAGCCCAAATGCCGCCCGGTGGCTTTTCACCTGTTGCTCGGGGGGAAACTGTACTTTGGTGTGGGGGACTTTAAGGATGTCTACCGCCAGATGCAGCAAAACCCCAAGGTGGAGCTATGTGCGCTGACCGAATCCGGTTTTTTGCGCTACACTGGCAGAGCCGGTCTTTCAGCAGGACGACGCCCTTGCAAAGATGGTGCTGGCAAAGGCCCCAGCCATGCAAAAACTCTACAATGAGCAGACTGGCTACTCCCTAAAAATCTTTCACCTGGAGGACGCGGTGGCAGAGTTCCGCAGCCAGCTGCAGGTACTTGAACAGTTTTCCCTTTGATCCAATGAAATGCCCGCCAAAAGGGGCCTGGCCATGGCCGGGCCCCTTTTGGCACAACACAGATTTCACCGGGCAATACTTCTCTCAGCGGTGCGGGCCTCTCACCCCCGGCGCACCCACTGGCCGTGGGATTTACGCAGATCCTGTACCATGCGCCCGTCCTTGAGGCAAATTTGGCGGTTGGTGCTCTCCGCCACTTTGGGGTCATGGGTGATAATGACCACGGTGCGCCCCTGCTGGTGCAGGCGGCGCAGGATCTGCATGATCCCCTCCCCTGCCTGGGAATCCAGGTTGCCCGTCGGCTCATCTGCCAGCAGAATGGGCGGCCGGGCCGCAATGGCCCTTGCGATGGCCACCCGCTGCTGCTGTCCGCCGGAGAGCTGATTGGGCCGGTGGCGCAGCCGGTCCCCCAACCCCACCTGTTCCAGGGCCTGGGTGGCCAGGCGGCGGCGCTCTCCCCGGCGCATGCCCCGGTAGACCAGGGGGAGCTCCACATTCTCCAGGGCATTGAGGCCAGATACCAGGTTGAACCCCTGAAAGATAAAGCCGATCTCCCGGTTGCGGATCTGGGAGAGGGCCCCATCGGTCAGCTGCGAGACATCCTCCCCCCGCAGGAGGTAGCGGCCCTCCGTCGGGGTATCCAGCGCCCCCAATATGTTCATCAAGGTGGATTTGCCCGACCCGGAACTGCCCACAATGGCGGTGAGCTCCCCCTGCTCAATGGTCAGGGAGAGGTCACGCAGGGCCTGGGTGCTCACACCCCTGCCGCAATATTGTTTGCTCACGTGTTCCACCTGCATCAGTGCCATTTGCCATCCCTCATTTCTAGGGATAGTATGCGCACCGGAATCCACACCATCCAGCGCTCTTTGAATTTTTTGACGCCCACATGAGGATCTTTTCTGACAAAAATTGGCACTACTTTTCTGGATAGGCCATCATCTGAGAGAGCCGCCCCGCTGTGCGCTGCACCTCCTGGGTGATGTTGACCAGGTGATCCCCCTCCATGCGGTGAAGGGGGCCGGTGACACTGACGCCGGCCACAATTTTTTGGGTGTAGTCCCACACCCCACAGGCCACACAGCGGGCCCCCAGCTCACACTCCTCATCATCCATGGCATATCCCAGCCGGCGGATGCGGCCAAGCTCCTGGACCAGGCGCTCCTCACTGGTGATGGTCCTGCTGGTGAGGGCGGGCAGGCCGCAGCGCTGGACATAGGCGTGGAGCTCCTCCGGGGTGAGGTTCAGCAAAAAGAGCTTTCCCACACCGGTACAGTGCAGCGGCGCCCGCTTACCAATGCGCTGCATGATCTTGAGCATTCCATCGGGCCCATCCACCACATCCACATAGACCGCCTGCTGGTCCTCCTCCACGGCCAGGCAGCAGCTCTCCCCACACCGGGAGGAGAGCTCCAGGAGGCTGGAGTGAGCCAGGTTCCGGATATCCAGCCGGGCGCTGACCAGCCCACCGATCTGGGCAAACTTCAGGGACAGGCCATAGCGGGAAGTCAGCGGATCCTGGTTGACATAGCCGTGCTGCAGCAGGGTGTTGAGCAGGCGCAGGGCGGTGCTGGGCGGCATCCCAGCCTGCCTGCTCAGGTCCTGCAGACGCATGGGCTCCCGGGCCGGGGCCAAGATTTCAATCAGCTGCAGCGCCTTCTCCAGGGACTGGTTAGATTTTGTCTTCTTTTCGGTCATATGCTCCATTTGGTTCGCCTCCATCGGTTTTACACAATGAAATTATAGGATAAGTGCATGGAAAATGCAACTAATTTTCGTACGGCAATGCCCTGCAATTTTTTTGACTTTCCACAGTCTAAATGGTAAAATGGAGAAAAAGAGAAACGTTATTTCACTATATGCAACAGCTGAAACCACAATTGGAAGGGAGAGTTTACAGTGAAAACAAATACCATGGTGATGATCCCCGGCCCAACGCCTGTTGTGCGTTCTATCCAGGATCAGATGGGGCGGGAAATCCAGGCCTTTGGTGACCCCCGCTTTGTGAAGGACTACCAGGGCGTGATTGACGACCTGCAGGAGCTGTTCGCCTGCGATGGCACCACCTTTGTGGTGGCTGGTACCGGCACGCTGGCCATGGAGATGGCCATTGCCAACACCACCAAGAAGGGGGACAATGTGCTCATTGTCAGCCACGGCTTCTTTGGCGATCGCTTCATTGAGATCTGCACCCGCAAGGGCCTGAATGTGGATGTCATTCGCTCCGACTGGGGCAAAACCGTCCCCCTGGCGGACCTGGAGAAGAAGCTCAGTGAAAAGCACTATGCCGCCATGACCGTCTCCCACGTGGACACTGCCACCGGCGCTGTGGCGGACATTGCCGCCATCGGCGAGATGATGAAGAAGTTCCCCGACACCATCTACATTGTGGACGGTGTCGCCGCCACCGCTGGCGAGTATGAGAACCTCAAAGAGATGAACATCGACATCCTCTTCACCGCTTCTCAGAAGGCCTTCGGCGTCTGCCCTGGCCTGCTGATCCTGTGGGCCAATCAGAAGGCCCTGGCCCGCCGGGCCTCTCTGGGGACCATTCCAGAGTACTATGTGGACTTTGACAAATGGACCCCTGTCATGAAGGATGCCTCCAAGTACTTTGCCACCCCGGCGGTCAACCTGGTGTGGGCGCTGCAGGAATCGGTGCGTCTGGTGAAAGAGGAGGGCCTCAAGCCCCGCTATGAGCGGCACCTGAAGAATGCCCGCGCCATGCAGAAGGCTCTGGAGAGCGTGGACCTCAAACCGCTGGCCGATCCGGACCACCGGGCTGTCACCCTGTCCAACCTGCTGTACCCCGAGGGCGTGGAGGACGCCAAGTTCCGCGCCGCCATGTTGGAGGAGGGCGTCATTGTGGCAGGCGGACTGGGGGCATATGCCGGCAAGATGTTCCGTTTGGGCCACATGGGCAACATTGACATCAACGATGAAGTCGCCGTGTTGGGCGTCATTGAGCGGGTTTTGAACCAGTGCGGCCATCCAGTACCCTATGGCAAGGCTGTGGGAGTCTATCTAGAGGAAATGGCAAAATAGAAGTACCGTTTATCTGGGCGGTCTCTCCTTATACGAGAGGGACCGCCCTTTTCGCTTCCCATGTTCTCTTTATGATTGAACCTACTTTTTTAGCAGACCGTTTGTTTTGCCGGATTGGAACACATTTTTGCCCCATTCCTCATAGAATACAACAAAAAATCTGTGAGATGGAGGCCCAAAGGTATGCCAAAAATTTATTTGAGCCCCTCCACCCAGGAGGGCAACCCATACGTCAACGGTGGGAATGAGGAGCAGTATATGAACCTGGTGGCAGATGCCATGATCCCCTACCTGCGCTCCAGCGGCATTCAATACACCCGCAACACACCGGATATGACCGCAGCCCAATCCATCCGAGCATCCAACGCCGGGAACTATGACTTTCACATCGCCCTGCACTCCAATGCCGCCCCAGAGAGCAATGCAGGGAACGTCCAAGGGGCCGAGGTCTACTACTACCCCAACAGCGCAGACGGCAAGCGCATGGCAGACATCTTGGTGAAAAACTTAAAGGAGATTTACCCTGGCCGGGTGCGGGCCCTCACCACCACCTATCTGGGGGAGGTGACCAAGACCAGGGCGCCGGCGGTACTCATTGAGTTTGCCTACCACGACAATGTGGAAGATGCCAATTGGATCAAGAACAACATCCAAAACATGGCCATTGCGGTGGTCAAATCGCTGTGCGAATATTTTGATATTCCCTTTGTGCAGCCTCAGCCGCCCCGCACAGGCACCGTCACCCTCAATTCTGGGCGACTCAACATCCGCAGCAAGCCCTCCCTCACTGCCCCGGTGCTCACCCAGGCCTATAACGGGGCCAAGATCACCGCCCTGGGTCAGTGGGAAGATTGGTACGTGGTCAACTACAACGGCACCGTGGGATATGCGGCGTCTCGCTATATCACGGTGTAAGGGATCAGACCCCATTTCTCCTTTTGCTTTTGTGCGGAACATCCTATGCTTTCCCCCTCCCCATCCAATTTGGATGTCACGGTTTTCCCTCCAAGCGGCTCCCCCGATCCCCACCCACATAGGTGCTTCGGGGAGCCGCGACATTTTGGGGCAAAAGGGCGGCATGGGTTCTCTGATTCTTTTTTCCTGGGGTACCGCTGCTTGGACAGAACCGCTGCGGAATGGTTGCGATCCTTGGTAGAGCATGGTAAAATGATAATATGTGATATGCTCTATCATCATCTCACAACGAGGAGGTCTTGCCCATGATTTTACAGACCCAACGCCTCATTCTGCGGCCTTGGCAGGAGGCGGACGCGGCGGATCTGTATCAGTATGCCAAGGACCCGCGCGTGGGCCCCATTGCCGGCTGGCAGCCCCACACCAGTGTGGAGGAGAGCAGGCTGATCATCCGCACAGTCCTTGCCCCACCGGAGACCTATGCCCTCGTGCTCCGAGAAACGGGACAAGCTGTCGGCAGCGCCAGCATCATGAAGCCTAGATCGGGCTCCGCCCCCATGGGAGAATCTGAGGCAGAGATCGGCTATTGGATCGGCGTCCCCTTTTGGGGCCAGGGACTGGTTCCTGAGGCCGTGGAACGGCTTCTTCGCCGCTGTTTTGAAGATCTGGGCTGCACCGGTGTCTGGTGTGGATACTACGATGGCAACCACCAATCCAAACGGGTTCAGGAAAAGTGTGGCTTCCTCTACCACCACAGCAGCGGGCTGGAGCCCTCCCCTCTGGGGGACCTGCGGGTGGAGCATTTCTCCTACTTGAGCCGGGAGCGCTACATTTTCCTCCATCCCGACCACCGCTCCGGGTGATGAGATGCCTTGCACTTGATACCACCGGCCGCTATACACCTTGATCCATCATCTCGGAGAGGAAAACTATGAGTTCCAAGACCAAAGCCATTGGCTACATCCTATGTTCCGCTTTCTGCTTTGCCCTTATGAGCACCTTTGTGCGTCTGGCGGGGGATCTGCCGTCCATTCAAAAGAGCTTTTTCCGCAACATTGTCTCGGTCGTCTTTGCTTCCATTCTGCTGTTCAAAGACCGCAGCAACCTGGTCTTTCGGGCTAAGGATCTGCCCTACCTGTTCATGCGGGCTTTTTTTGGCACCCTGGGGGTTCTCTGCAATTTCTATGCGGTGGACCATATGGTGCTCTCGGATGCGAACATGCTCAACAAACTCTCGCCATTCTTCGCCATCTTCTGCTCCTACTTTCTCCTGAAGGAGAAGATCAAACCCTTTCAGCTCTTTGGCATCGATGTCGCCTTTGTGGGGGCGTTGCTCATCATCAAACCGGGCTTCTCCCTGGGGGACTCTATGCTCCCCTCCCTGCTGGGTGTGTTGGGTGGAATGTCCGCCGGCATTGCTTACACCTTTGTGCGCGCCCTGGGTCAGCGGGGTGTCAAGGGGCCCTTTATTGTCTTCTTCTTTTCTGTCTTCTCCTGTGTGGTTGTACTGCCCTTCATTTTGCTGGACTACCATCCCATGACCGGCTATCAATTGGGCATGCTCTGTCTGGCAGGCTTTGCTGCCTCCGGCGGCCAGTTTGCCATCACCGCCGCCTACACCCATGCCCCTGCTCGGGAGATCTCCATCTACGACTACAGCCAGATCCTCTTCTCCGCCCTCTTTGGATTCATCTTTTTCCATCAGGTGCCGGACGTGTGGAGTGTCCTGGGCTATGTGGTCATCTGCGGGATCTCTGTGGTGATGTTCTTCTATAACAACCGCCATGAGCAGCCTGCCTCCAAGTAGCGGTGTAAAACAAAACAATCTGTACTGCTAAGAACGGGCCCATCCCTCTGGGGAAGGGTCCGTTCTTTCTCATCGTCTTGTTCGCCAGGGCGCCAGCCCATCCTTCCACAAAAAGAGGCAACAAGTGCAAAAATAAGCCAACACTTTTCCCAATTCACCGTCGTCAGCTGTCTTTTTCTGTCGATTATTCTCTCTTTTCTTGTTTTCCCTTTACCATCTTCTATAGAAAGGATGGTAACAATGACAGAAATTCAAGATTTGATTTGGCAGCTGGGCATCCCCTCTACCTACCGGGGATCACGCTATCTCCGGGAGGCCATCACACTTGCCCTGGAGGATGAGGACCGCCTGCTCTCTGTCACCAAGGAGCTCTATCCCATGGTAGCAGACAAATTTGAGACCGATAAAACCTGTGTAGAACGCAATCTCCGCACGGTGGTGTGTAACTGTTGGGCCAGGGGGAACCGCCCCCTTCTCAACCAGCTGGCTGGATATGATCTGTTAGACCGGCCCACCACTGGGGAATTTATCTCGATTCTCTCCTCCTATCTCATCCGCAGCCATGCGCAGACATTTGGCGCCCCATCCCCCTTGTCCCCTGTTTTTTCCTCCAAAGATTAGTTCAAAAGCGTCCATATCCACTCGACATTGCGTTCAAAACCAGGCTCTTCCATTCTGTGTAGAAAGAGAGGGGGAGGCGGTTGTTTCTTTGTGCCTGATCAGCAACGGTTTGTAGCGCGCCACGATGCAATGAAAAGACAAAGGGATCTGTCATCCAGTGGACAGATCCCTTTTTATGCCATAAATACATATGAAACGAGCTGTTTGTGATGCGGTGGCATAGCACATTACAACTTTTTAGTGGCCATCCCTATGGTCAATGCAAATCCAAGAACAGCGGCCATCAGTGCAAGGGACGCGCGATTCATTAAAAAGGCCACCCCCATCAGCACACCTACCAGGCCACCCCAACTCCAGCGCAGGCAGATATTGCGGTTCTCTTTATGACGGCTGGCAATGAGGAAAAGAAAAATTGCTGAAATCAACAGCAAGATTCCCGCCGCCATCATCAGCCCGGTCTCTGCGCCATGGCTTGTAAACATGATAACTCCTCCTTTGGTTTCATATGCGATGATACCAAAACAGTGTATCATTAATTTGATCAAAATACAACCGTTCTGCTGATCAACTATCGCTGAAGAGGTTTTTCTTGTTGTGCATATAGACGCTCATAGCTAACCCGATGCCCAAATAGAGGGCCACCACAGAGGATCCGCCAGCGGAGAAGAAGGGCATGGTGATGCCGATGACCGGAATCAAATTCAGGCACATGCCCACATTGATAAAGGTCTGCACAGCAATCATAGAGAAAACGCCGACACAGATGTACTTGCCCAATTGATCTTCCACCTGGCGGCTGTTGAGCAAAATTCTTGCACAGATGGCCATGAGCAGCAGCAGCGCCGCCACAGCCCCCACAAAACCCAGGGCCTCCCCGATGTAGGCAAAGATAAAGTCGTTGTAGATCATGGGGACGTTGGTATGCTCCCCACTGAAGAGCCCCTTGCCAAAGACACCACCGGAACCGATGGCCCGGATGCCCATCATCTGCTGCCACAAGGTAGCGCTGTCCACCTGATCCGGCGCATAGACGGCCAAAAAGCGGTTTTTCTGGTCGGTGCTCATGACAAAGTTCCACACCAGAGGGCAGGCGATTGCAAGGGCGCCAATGCCGGCAGCGATGTATTTCCAGCTCAGGCCGGCGGCAAAAAACATGCACAAAAAGATGCCCAAAAATACCAGGGCGGACCCATCGTCCCCCTGTTGATGGATCAGCAACACGGGGATTCCCCCATGCAGGCAGAGAAGGAGCACGTTGATCGGTTTGTTGATATGTTCCTTCACCTTTTCCAGATGCAGCGCAAAGGTGAGGATAAAGGAGATCTTCAGCAGCTCCGCCGGCTGAAGAAACAGCCTGCCGCCAAAGAGACTCAGCCAGGCGTGGTCATCCGTATCTCCAGGGGATACGCCGATAAACAAGGTCAAAATCACCAGCCCCAAGGTGACAGGCAGATGTAGCTTCCAAAGATTTGCCATAAAGCGGTAATCAATCTTGGACATGACGACCGTTGCCACCAGGCCAATCAAAGTTGCCATAGCTTGCACTAGAATCTGTCTGGTGCCGGTGGTGCCCGCATAGGCGATGCCTGCCAGGATCAGCACACTGTAGCTGGAGGCCAAAATACAAAAGAGATAGAGCCACTTATCCGTCTCCCGGAAATAACGCCCAATGGGCGCAAAGAACTGTTTCATGAAAGGTTCCTTCCTCCAGCCCGGCAGCAGCAAGATTGATCCCAAGGGGTCCAACAAACCCCTTACAGTACCATCGTGGCGTCCCTCATCGACATGCGCCACCCCCATCGGTGAAATGCTGTACCAAACTGGCTTTTCCAGCACAAAAGTAGTCGAGTTTATTATATTATTTTGCGCTAAAATGTGCAAGGAAAAACTTCTGAAGATTTCTTGACAAACAAATTGATGAACCTTTTCCCCTGTGTTATACTGGAACTAAAGTACGACGCGTTTCGCGCCAATCGATAGGAGAATGGCAATGCTATCTGACATCCAAATCGCACAAAGTGCCAAAATGAAGCCCATTGTAGATGTTGCAGCGGAGCTGGGGATTGCCCCCCAGGAGCTGGAGCCCTACGGCCACTACAAGGCCAAGGTCTCTGACGAGGTGATCCAGCGCACCGCCCAAAATCCCGATGGCAAGCTGATTTTGGTCACCGCCATCAACCCCACCCCTGCTGGTGAGGGCAAAACCACCACCTCTGTGGGACTGGGACAGGCCATGGCCAAGATCGGGAAGAAGGCCATCACCGCCCTGCGTGAGCCCTCCCTGGGCCCTGTGTTCGGCATCAAAGGGGGCGCCGCCGGCGGCGGCTATGCCCAGGCGGTGCCCATGGAGGACATCAACCTGCACTTTACCGGTGACATGCACGCCATCACCGCGGCCAACAACCTGCTCTGTGCCATCATCGACAACCACCTGCAGCAGGGGAACGAGCTGGGGATCGACCCCCGACGCATCCTCTTTAAGCGCTGCCTGGATATGAACGACCGCGCCCTGCGGCATGTGACCATCGGCCTTGGCGGCAAGGCCAACGGCATTCCCCGGGAGGACGGCTTTATGATCACCGTGGCCAGCGAGGTGATGGCCATCCTCTGCCTGGCCAAGGATCTGCAGGACCTCAAGCGCCGGCTGGGGGATATCCTGGTGGCCTACACCTGGGACAACCGCCCAGTCTATGCCCGGGATCTGAAGGCCCAGGGGGCCATGACAGTCCTGCTGAAGGACGCTCTCAAGCCCAACCTGGTCCAGACCCTGGAGAACACCCCGGTCCTCATGCATGGCGGACCCTTTGCCAACATCGCCCACGGCTGCAACTCGGTGCGTGCCACCAAGCTGGCGCTGAAACTGGCGGACTATGTCATCACCGAGGCGGGCTTCGGCTCGGATCTGGGGGCAGAAAAGTTCTTGGACATCAAGTGCCGCTATGCGGGCATTGCCCCCTCTGCCATTGTGGTGGTGGCCACCCTGCGGGCCCTCAAGTATAACGGCGGCGTGCCCAAGGCTGACTGCTCCAAGGAGAACCTGGAGGCCCTGGCCAAGGGTATGGTAAACCTGCAGGTCCATGTGGAGAATATGCGCAAGTATGGGGTCCCCGTGGTGGTGGCCATCAACCGCTTTGACAGCGACACCGATGGGGAGCTGGCGCTGCTTGAGGAATTCTGCCAGAAGAACCAGGTCTCCTACGCCCTGTCGGAGGTCTTTGCCAAGGGCGGCGAAGGCGGTGTGGACCTGGCCAAACTGGTGGTGGAGGCCTGCGAGCAGCCCTCCAACTTCCACTTCCTGTATGATACAGGGGCCACCATTGAGGAGAAGATTGGCACCATCGCCCGGGAGATCTACCGGGCCGACGGCGTGACCTTTACCCCCGGGGCCAAAAAGTCCATCAAGGGCATTGAGGAACTGGGCAAGGGGGATCTGCCCATCTGCGTGGCCAAGACCCAGTACTCCCTGTCGGACAACCCGGCTCTGCTGGGCAAGCCCGAGGGCTTTACCATCAATGTCAAGGAGGTCCGCCTCTCCGCCGGCGCCGGCTTTATTGTGGCCCTCACTGGGGACATTATGACCATGCCGGGGCTGCCCAAACAGGCTGCTGCCTTCTCCATCGACGTGGATGAAAATGGCGTCATTCAGGGGCTGTTCTAACGACATGCTCCTTTGACTGCAGAGCGTACCTTCCCCTGTGGAAGGTACGCTTCTGACTGCAAACAGGAATCGGGAGGTCCTATGTTACACATTGTCACCCACTCCCCCGCAGAGACGGAGGAGTTTGCCCAACAGATTGCAGAGCGGCTGCGCCCTGGGGATGTGATCGCCTACCGAGGCGGCATGGGGATGGGCAAGACCGCCTTTACCCGGGGGCTGGCCCGGGGATTGGGGCTCCAGGACGACGTCTGCAGCCCCACCTTCTCCCTGGTCAACGAGTACCGGGGGAAAAATGGCATCACCCTCTGCCACTTTGACATGTATCGGGTCACCAGCTGGGAGGACCTGTACTCCACCGGATTTTTTGACTACCTGGATGGGGAGAACATCCTTGCCATCGAGTGGAGCGAAAACGTTCCGGAGGCCCTGGACCACCCCATTGTCATCACCATCGCCCCCGGCCAGGAGGAATCCTGGCGGGAGATCACCGTGGAGGGAGGGGATCGCTTTTGAAGATCCTTGCCATTGACACCTCCTCCCAGGCGGCCTCCACCGCCCTGTGGGAGGATGGCGCCCTGTTGGGGGAGGAATACATCCGAGTCAAGCTCACCCACAGCCAGACCAGTCTGCCCATGGTCCAGACTCTGCTGCAGCACACCCAGACCTCCTTGGAGGAGGTGGACCTGCTGGCGGTGTCTGTGGGCCCCGGCTCCTTTACGGGGCTGCGCATTGGCATTGCCGCAGTCAAAGGCATAGCTTATGCCCTGGGGAAACCCTGTGGAGCCATCTCCACGTTGGAGTGTCTGGCCCACAATTTTTTAGGGGTGGACACCTTGGTCTGCGCCGTTATGGACGCCCGCTGCAAACAGGTCTATACCGCCCTGTTCCGCAGCGTTGGCGGCCGGCTGCAGCGCTTGAGCGAGGACGCTGCCATCCCCCTGCAGGAGCTGCAGGAGCGTCTGTCCCAGTATCAGGAGCCCATCTTCCTGGTGGGCGACGGGGCGCAGCTGTGTTATGATGCATATGGTTCATCCATGCCCCATCTGCGGCTTGCGCCCGAACACCTGCGGTACCAGCACGCCGCAGGTCTCTGTACTGCCGCGTGGGAGGCCTTTCAGCAGGGGCGGGTCTGCTCCGCCCAGGAGCTTGCCCCCATCTATCTGCGCCTGCCCCAGGCGGAACGGGAGCGCATGGCGCGTATGAAACAGAATACGGAGGAATCGAAACCATGAGAGTTGTATTGGGAAGCGACCACGGCGGTTTTACACTCAAGGAGGCCATCAAGGCCCACCTGCTGGAACAGGGCCACACCTGTGAGGATGTGGGCTGTTTTGACCAGTCCTCCTGCGACTATCCCCTCATTGCAGAACAGGCGGGGCAGGCCCTGCTGGCGGGCAAGGGGGAGCTGGGGATCCTCTGCTGCGGCACCGGTATCGGCATCTCCATGGCCGCCAACAAGGTCAAGGGCATCCGGGCCGCTTGCTGCTCCGACTACTTCAGCGCCAAATACACCCGCCTGCACAACAATGCAAACTTCCTCTGTCTGGGCGGACGGGTGCTGGGGATCGGTCTGGCCCTGGAGCTGGTGGATGTCTTTTTGAATACTCCCTTTGAGGGAGGCCGCCACGCCCGCCGGGTCAACCAGATTGGAGAAATTGAAGCCCGCCAGTGATCACCGCGCCCTTTTGCGGATATGCCGGGCTGGAATGAAAGATAAAGACTGGAGGAAAATGATATGAAACCCTTTATTGCCGACCATCCCCTGATCCAGCACAAGCTCACCTATGTACGGAACAAGGACACCGGCTCCAAGGAGTTCCGAGAGTTGATCTCTGAGATCGCCATGCTCCTGCTCTATGAGGCCACCAGAGACCTGCCCCTGCAGGAGGTCCAGGTGGAGACCCCCCTGACCACCGCCACCACCAAAGTTTTGGCAGGGAGAAAGCTCGCCTTTGTGCCCATCCTGCGGGCAGGCATCGGCATGGTGGACGGCGTTTTGAACCTAGTTCCTGCCGCCAAGGTGGGACATATCGGCCTGTACCGGGATCCTGTGACCCACGAGCCAGTGGAGTACTACTGCAAGCTCCCCGCCGATATCTCCGAGCGGGAGGTCATTGTCCTGGATCCCATGCTGGCCACCGGCGGCTCCGCCGTTGACGCCATCCGCCTGGTGAAGGAGAAGGGCGCCCAGAACATCCGCTTCATGTGCATCATTGCCGCTCCGGAGGGCCTGGAGGCCCTAACCAAGGCCCATCCAGACGTAAAGGTCTACTGCGCGGCCCTGGATGAATACCTCAACGAGAACAAGTACATTGTCCCCGGTCTGGGCGATGCCGGCGACCGGATCTTTGGCACCAAATAGCATCTCTATCAAAGGGACGCCCCGGCCATGGCCGGGGCGTCCTCATCTTCTATCAGCGCCTCTCCTCCACAGTGACAGGAGGATAAAATCGCCCGGATCTTTGAGATCCGGGCGATTTACATGTAACAATCAGACCCATGTGGGGCGGCTATTTGATCTCCTCCACCAACATATCCTTGCCCTGGTGGGTGACGGCATAGATGGCGTAGGCATCCCGGTCCAAATCGAAGGCCTCCATGGCCTGCTGAATCTCCTGCAGATCCTGGGCCTGGAACCGGATGGAGATGCCGCAGCTCATGGAAATCTTCCGCAGGGTGGGCATCACCGAGATGGAAAAGCGCTTGCTCAGATAACTCTGGGTGGTCATGGCCGCATGGGTGTTTTGAAAAGCAATGGTTCCGTAATCCATCTTCTACACCGTGATCACTTTGTCAGCCGCCTGCATCCGGCTCACAATGTCATACATGTTGCTGATGGTACCCACCTGAAGATCTGTAGGCAGCTGGTAGTAGTTGATGCAGGTGCCGCAGACCAGGATCTCCACGCCCTTGTCCGCCAGGACCTTCAGATGCTCAATGACCTGCTCATCCTGGGCAGGGAGCTTGACGCCGGCGTTCATGAACAGCACAGAGGCAGGCAGATCCTCCGACTGAGTCAGCACATAGAAGAACATGCGGATCAGGTTGAGGCCCAGCTCATGGGAGCCCTCACCCACATAGTCCTTGCCCACAAAGACCGCGTAACCGTTGCCCTTGGGCGCGGCAGGGGCTTTCTCCTGGGCCGGGGCGGCAGCCGGTGCGCCCTCTCCAGAAAAGTAGACCCGGTAGACCCCTTCGCCCTGCTCCACCTTGGTCTGGAACTGCTGGCTCTCCGCCAGTTTTTGGAGGTTCTGCACGGCGATCTCGTTGTCCACCTCCACCACAAACTCCTTGGCGCCTTTTTCAATTTCCTTCTTGGTCATGATGACTGGAATGGGGCAGTTTTGGCCCTTTGCATCTATGGTCAACATGTCAATTTCTCCTTTCCTGTGGGTGGATTCTCACAAAATTGATTATACTCTGACAAAATGTGCCTTTCAACTTGTATCGATATTTTCCATAGAAAGGATCGATTGATCGATTTTTTAAATAAGTTCTATTGTTCAGAGGGACCACCGCCCCATCAGCGACAATAAAGAGCCGTAGCGCTCTAGATGTGCATGACCCCCATGCTCACTGTCTGCTGGTTGGTCAGGCTGTGCATGGCGCGCACCCCAAAAAAGGCCACGCAGATCCACCCATCTTTGCGGCTGATGGCCGCCTTCAGGCGGAAGGACTCCACCACAGGGATGTTCAGCGCCAACCCCTGGGCGGCCTCCAGGGTGGCGTGGACCAGGGTGTGGATCTCATTGGAGTTGCGCTGGACAATCCCCAGATTCAAGCTGGCCCCCACCACGGCGTTGAGCAGCCGCCGGCGCAGTTCATCATTGACCCCGGCGATCTCCGTCACGCCACAGAGGTAGCCCTCCTGGGTGAAGTGGCGTTTGAGTTCCTCCTCCTGTTCCCGGCTGGCCGTCATGGCCAAAAGGATGCTCACCTTTTCTATGGTGAGGTTTTGTTCAAAAAAGCTGGATGCACACTGGGCAGAAATCATGTTGCTCCTCACGCCTTCCTCAAATCAAGAGGGGAGAGGCCTGGCCTCTCCCCAAAAGAAACTCCATTTTTTAGCGGCTCTGTCCCATAAAGAACAGGGCAACCGTCCCCGGGCCGGAGTGGGAACCAATGGTGGGGCCAATGTAGTTGATCATGAAGTTCTGGATCCCCAGGCGCTCCTTAATCTGATCCCGCACAAACTCTGCATCCTCCAGGCAATCCCCATGGCTGATGAAGACGATGTCATTTTCCACCCCTTGGACCTGTTTGACCATACGGTCCACCAGGGCAATCAGGGACTGTTTGCGGCCTCTGACCTTGCCCACAGGCACCAACTTGCCCTCATTGTCCACATGGAGCACCGGCTTGATACCCAGGGCCGATCCCACAATGGCTGTGGTTTTGGAGACGCGTCCACCCCGGTGCAGGAAGAACAGGTCATCCACTGTAAAGTTGTGACACAGGTGGAGCTTATTCTCCTCCAGCCACTGGGTGACCTCCTGCAGAGACTTGCCGGCCTCCTTGAGCATGGCGGCCTTATGAATCAAGAGGCCCTCCCCCATGGAGGCACACAGGGAATCCACCACAGAGATGGTGGCCTCCGGGTACTTTTCCCGCAGCTCCTCCGCCGCCAGGCAGATGCTGTGATAGGTGCCGCTCAAACCGGAAGAGAAGGCGATGCACAGCACATCCTTCCCTGCCTGGAGCAACGGCTCTAAGCAGGCTGTGGCCTCTGCCGGAGTGGCCTGGGAGGTGCTGGTCATGAGGCCCTCACGCATCTTTTGATAGAACTCATGGTTGCTCAGGGAGCTGTCCATGCTGTCATAGGTAACCCCGTCAAGGGTATAAGGTACAAAAAGCACATCCAGCCCATGTTCCTTGATATACTCTACAGGAAGATCGCTGGTGTTGTTGATCACAATGGCATAATCTCTCATCACGTTGCCTCTCCTCTTGTCAAATTTCTCTGTTGGCTCCCCTCGATCACTGGTCCCTTTGCAACAGAGGAAACGCCCGATTTTGGCCCCACTGGGGCGAAAAATACTCTCAGGGAATCGCCACCATTATAATATATTTTTTTCAAAAAATCAATCGGGGTTTTCCAGCCTGCCGGCCAGGGCGTTGGCCACATCCCGGAAAAGGGGACCGGCGGAACTGCCGCCCATCTGCCCGTTTTCCACCAGGGCCACAATGGCATACTGGGGGTTTTCTGCGGGGTAAAAGCCTGCAAACCAGCCGTGGACAATCTCCTCCCCGTTTTCATCCTTCACACCCGTCTGGGCCGACGCAGTCTTTCCACCGGCGCCGCCCACCTCCGGTTTTACCCGGTGTGCCACCTGGGTCTCCACCACATCGATCATGGCGTCCTGCAGCTGGCTGCAGGTATCTTCAGACAGGATGCGGATTTTTGGGGTATCCTCATCGGTGAGGGTGAGCTCCCCATCCGCCACCGTGCCTTTGACCAGTCTGGGTGTCACCTGATAGCCGCCATTGGCAATGGTGCTGATCATCTGGGCCACCTGGACCGGTGTGGCCATCAGCTTACCCTGACCAAAGCTGAAGTTGGCGGCCTCCGGGCCCTCGGCCAACTGGGCCTCTGTGGGCAGGATGCCAGAGCCTGTTGCATAGTCCTGGGCCAGCAGCGTGCTCTTGCCAAAGCCCACCAGGTCCGCCAGGCGGCGGACACTGTTGGGACCTAGATCCCCCATCAGACCCACAAAGTAGGCGTTGCAGGACTGGACAATGGCCTCGTGCATGGTCAGGGTTCCGTGGCCCGCCAGATTGTTGCAGTTAAACTGGACCCCATCCACCATTCGGTATCCGGTACAGGTGTAGGTCTGGGACATGGGGACACCATTTTCCAGGGCCGCTGCCGCCACCATGAGTTTAAAGGTGGAACCCACCGCAAATTCGCTGAAGGCGCGGTTCACCAGCGGGGAGGTTTCGTCGTCCAAGTACTGGGCCAGGTTGTTTGCATCGAAGTTGGGGCGGCTCACAGAGGCAAGGATCTCCCCAGTCTCACAGTCCATCACCACCAGCGCCCCTGCTTTTACAGTGGACATGGTATCCTCTGCCGCCTGCTGCAGCTCCTTATCCAGCGTCAGCACCACGCCGGTGGCCTGGTTGTGACGGGTGTCCACAATCCGCGACGGCTTGCCAGGGATGGGTTGGCGCAGGGCATCCACCGTATACTGGACCTGCACCGATCCCCCCTGCTCCTTCAACAGGTCGTTGAAGGCCTTTTCGATGCCCGTTGCGCCGTTGCCGTCCCCATCCAAGTGGCCAATGATATGGCTGGCCAGCTGGTTGACTCCATAGCGGTCGTGGGCGATGATCACATCAATATCCGTCCCATACAGGTCCGGAGAGTCCAACTCAGTGACAAAGGGGTACTGCTGCTGCACCGCCTCCAGCAGATCCGCCTTCTGGTCCTCCCCCACAAACTCCATGAGGGCCTGGGTGGAGAGCTGGGAGGGCAGCACCGCCGCCAGATACTTTTTCTGAGTGTTCACCAGGGGCTGCAGGTTGGTGTCATAGATACCCGCCCGCTCCTGGACCACATCCAAGGTATAGGTCTGTTGGGACTGGGCCGCCTGGGCAAAACTGTCGGAGATGGAGAGGTAGTAGACCCGAAATGCCATGGAAAAGAGCAGCCCCAATAAAATCACATAGGCGCAGAGGAGACGCTTGTTCACCCTGAGGACCTCCTTTGACAAAACTGTTCTGTCTCAGTATGCCCGATTTTGTTCCCCTTAGGTGTGCCTCAACCAAAAAGAGAGGCTTTCTGCCACCGGCAGAAAGGTCCATTTGGCATGTCTCCATCAACTCTTGACTCAGGCCTTGATGTCCTTTGTATCTGGCATCTGTTGACCAGCTCAAAAAGGCGGCAGGGAGTTCTGATTGGGTAAAATCCTGAGCCCATAAAATGGTCCCAACGGTTCCATCGCCCCGATCGGGCAGGACAACAACAGCTCACCTTCTGGGAGAGTATGCCTGGGTGATCCAGCAGCGCAGCTGCTGTCCCTTCCTTTGTTTCAACTCCGGAAAGAGGGATCAAGGCCATTCCCCGAACGGCAAATCGCCCCACATCCAAGGGATTTTCTCAGAGTATTCCCTCTCGTGACAGCCTGCAGGTGGACGGTGGTATCCTGCCACAATTTTTCTCATTGAAAGAAGACAATTCCCCCCCTGTCTCGTTCTATCAACAGCGGGGGAAAATAAAACAAGCGGAAAAGCGCCGCCGGTGAAAACAATCCGGCAGCGCTCATCTTTAAAATCTCTTGGGCCCCGTTAGAAGAGGCCTGTAAAGAGCCGCTGAATGTCGTGGAAGGTGACAAACACCACCACCCCCAGCAGCAAAAATAGGCCGGCAGCATGGATGATCCCCTCATATTTGGGGTTGACGGGCTTGCCACGGATCCCCTCGATGATGAGGAACACCAGGCGTCCGCCGTCCAGGGCTGGCAGGGGGAGAAGATTGAACACTCCAATGTTGACGGTGATAAACGCCACCATCAGCAGGAAGGTGCGCAACCCCATGGTGGCCGATTGCCCGATGGCCGTCCCCACCCCCACCGGGCCGGACAGCTGGTTGAGCTGGAAATTACCCGTGACAAGATCCACAAAGGACACCAACACCTGCCGGATGATGGAGATGGGCCAGAGAAGGGCCTGTTTGAGGACCGAGCCAACGGTCTTCTCAATGGGGTACACTTTAAAATCAATGACAATGCCCTTGGTGCCGTCGGAGTACTCCTCCGTCTGGAAGGGGACATTCTCCAGCTGGATCCGCTCTCCATCCCGCTCCACCTCCATGTCCACCAGGCCATCCTGGTCCCGCAGCAGGGCGAAGATGATGTCATTGTCGATGAAGATGCGGCTGCCGTTGATCTTGATGATCTTGTCATCCAACTGGAGCACCTGGCTGCTGGTGGCCCCATCATTGAACCGGCTGATCTGGGTGGAAGCAATGGATGTGCTCATATTCACCAGAATCAGCAGCAGAAGAAAGCCCAACAGGATGTTCATAATGGCTCCTGCGGCCACCACGACGATTTTTTGCCAGACCTTTTTGTTGCAGAAGGCATTTTCGTCGTAGCTCTCCTCATCCTCCCCCTCCATGCTGACAAAGCCGCCGATGGGCAGCAGCCGCACGGCATACTGGGTGTCCCCCTTCTGCTTTTTGAAGAGCACCGGGCCCATGCCAATGGCAAATTCGTTGACCCGGATCCCCATACGTTTGGCCGCAAAAAAGTGGCCCGCCTCATGGATCAAAATGATCAAGCCAAACACAAAGATGGCGACAATAATTTGAAAAAACAGCTGCATGATAACCTCCAATCCAACCGCGGCGGAGATCCCCCGGCCAGGGCCGGGCGGCCGCCCTACTTTGATTGTATCCCATGGGCGGTCAAAATAGTACGCCTACAGGCTGGATTTCACATATTCCCGGGCCATGGCGTCCGCCTGGTGCAGCTCCTCCAGGGTATAGGAGCCGGTGGGAACCTGTAACTGGGAGAGGGCCCCCTGAACCAGCTCTCCAATTTGCAAAAAAGAGATCTTCCCCGCCAAAAAGAGGGCCACAGCGGCCTCGTTGGCGCCATTGACCACACAGGGATAGAGCCCCCCCTTCTCCATGGCATCCACCGCCGCCTGCAGACAGGGGAAGGTCTCCAGATCCGGCGGAGCAAAGGAGAGGGTCCCATACTCCAGCAGGGACAGGGGCTTGACACCGGAGGGAACCCGCGCCGGGTAGGTCAGGGCATACTGAATGGGGATCCGCATATCCGGCACCCCCAGCTGCGCAATCACCGAGCCGTCCACAAACTCCACTGCAGAGTGGACCACGCTCTCCCGATGGACCAGCACCTGGATCTGGCTGACATCCACATCAAAGAGCCAGACGGCCTCAATGACCTCCAGCCCCTTGTTCATCAGGGTGGCGGAGTCGATGGTGATCTTGGCGCCCATGGTCCAGTTGGGGTGCTTGAGGGCCTGCTCCACGGTGATCTGTTCCAGCTCGGCCCGGGTCCGGCCAAAGAAGGGGCCCCCAGAGGCGGTTAAAAAAATCCGCCGGAGCATGGAGCGGTCCCCCGCCTGCAGGCACTGGAAAATGGCCGAATGCTCACTGTCCACTGGCAGCAGACGCACCCCCTTACGGGCCACCGCATCCATCACCAGCTTGCCCCCGGCCACCAGGGTCTCCTTATTGGCCAGGGCCACATCCTTGCCTGCCTCCACGGCGGCCAACGTGGGCTCCAGCCCCACCATCCCCATGACCGAATTGAGCACTAGGTCATTCTCCGGCAGCTGGGCAATGTCGCACATGCCCTGAACGCCCCAGAGCACCTGGGTGTCCGTGTCGGCCAGACGGACCTTCAAATCCCGATAGGCCGCCTCGTCAGACATGCAGACGTACCGTGGATTGAATTCCCGCACCTGTTCCTCCACCAGCTGGACATTGCGGTTGGCTGCCAGCCCCGCCACCTGATACCCCAGGTTGCGGCAGACCTGCAGGCTCTGCTGCCCGATGGAACCGGTGGAACCCAATATTGAAATGGTCTTTTTCATCTTCCCATCCCCTCTATGCAACCAAAGTCACCAAGGGCCAGAAGGACACCAGGGTGTAGAGCACCGGCGCCACAAACAACACACTGTCAAACCGATCCATGATTCCCCCGTGGCCCGGCATGATGCGCCCGTAGTCCTTGATGTTGTGCTGCCGCTTGAGCACTGAGGCGGAGAGATCCCCCAACATGCCGATGACCGAAAGGACTGGCGCAGCCAGCAGCAGCTCCACATAGTTGACCTGGACCACATAGCCATAGTGGGCCATAACCAGGGTATAGAGCCAGCCAAAGAGGGCAAAGGAGGCCGTACAGACTACCACCCCGCCCACGGCGCCCTCCACCGTCTTTTTTGGGCTCACCTCCGGGGAGAGCTTGTGTTTGCCGATGGCACAGCCCACAAAGTAGGCTCCGGTGTCGGACATCCATCCCCCGGCCAGAGACAGCAAGAGATAGAATACCGCCCGCTGTGGCCCATAGAGATCCCGGGTGTAGACCAGAGTGGAGAGGGAAAAGGCAATGCCCACCGTGGTCAAAAAGGCCAGGCCAATCTGTTCCACCTGGAGGTCCCGGTGGTTTATGTACAGAGTCAGGAACAGCAGCATGAGATAGAGCACCACTGCCGGCAACAAAAAGCGCTGGAAATCCCCCGCGTAATAAAAGGGGACCGCCACAGCAAACACCATAGAAAAGATCACCAATGGCTTGCACCAGGTAATCTTCGCCGCATGGAGCACCTCCCAGATGGCCATCAGAATGATGACGGCAATCACCCCGTTGAACACCAAGGTCTGATAGAAGAACATCACCACTGCCAACAGCAACAACCCGACGATGGAGGTTAAAATCCGTTGTTTCATCACAATCACCATGCTTCCTCAAAGAAGTATAGAAGGGGCGGCGCCCGCCTTTTGCTAGATCCCGCCGAAGCGGCGGTTGCGGCGGGCATATTCCTCCAAAGCCTGATCCAAATGCTGGGGCGTAAAGTCAGGCCAGAGCACATCCATAAACAACAGCTCCGCATAGGCGGACTGCCAAAGCAAAAAGTTGGAGGTCCGGAATTCCCCACTGGGGCGGATGATGAGGTCCGGGTCCGGCTGGCCGGCCGTATAGAGGTGGTGGGAAATCTCTGCCTCATCGATCTCCTCCGGGTTCAATGTGCCCTCGCGGACCTGTTGGGCCAGCGTGCGCACCGCGTGGACAATTTCATCCCGGCCGCCGTAGTTCAGGGCGATGTTCACGGTCATACCGGTGTTGGAGGCGCTGCCCTCCTCTGTCTCCTCCATCAGGGCCCGGAGATCCGGCGCCAAGGGGGCGCGGTCCCCTAGAAAGCGCAGCTTCATATTGTCCTTGCGGTACTTTTTTGCGTCCTTTAAAAAGCGGCGGAGCAGGTCCATAATGGACTGCACCTCCTCCTTGGGGCGCTTCCAATTCTCGGTGGAAAAGGCGTACATGGTCAAAACCTGGACGCCCCGGGCCTGACAGGCCCGGGCAATCTCTTTAAAAACCTCTGCCCCTCTCCTGTGGCCCGCCTGCCGGGGAAGTCCCCGCTGTTTGGCCCAACGGCCATTGCCATCCATAATAATCCCGATGTGCCGCGGAACAGAATTTGGTTCCAGCTCAGCCATGCCCTTTTCTCCCCTCCATGGAACGTGGGACGCCCCACACTGCTGCAGAGCGTCCCCAAGAAGATGTAAAACGATTGATGTATGCTGCTCGTTTAAATCTCCAGGATCTCCTTCTCCTTCTTGGCCGCCACGTCGTCAATCTCCTTGATGGCCTTGTCGGTCATATCCTGGACCTTCTTTTCCGCCTCTTTTTGATCGTCCTCGGTGATGTCGCCGTTCTTCTTCATCTTTTTCAGGTCGTCATTGGCGTCCCGGCGGATGGAACGCACCGCCACCTTGGCCTCCTCGGCATACTTGCTCACCTGCTTGCACAGCTCCTTGCGGCGCTCCTCCGTCAGAGGCGGGAACACAATGCGCAGCACTGTGCCATCGTTGGTGGGGTTGATGCCAATATCCGAGGTCTGAATGGCCTTTTCAATGGGCTTGAGGGTGGAACGGTCCCATGGCTGGATCACCAGAATGCGGGCCTCCGACACGGAGATAGCCGCCATCTGGTTGATGGGGGTGGGGGTTCCGTAGTAGTCCACCGTGATCCGGTCCAAAACCGCAGGGTTGGCACGCCCGGCGCGAATGGTTGCAAAATTCTTCTCCAGGGCGTGAATGGTCTTGTTCATTTTCTCTTTTGCGAGATCCAAACGTTCTTTCATAAACAGCACCTCATCCATCTTTTCTGTCCGGGGCAGATCCCCCCGGCAATTGTATTCAAAACCGCTCTTTGGGGAACGCCCTACTGCACCAGGGTCCCCACATCCTCCCCCTGCAGCGCCCGCACAATGTTGTGGGGGTCCGCCAAACTGAAGACCAGGATGGGGATGTGGTTATCCTTACAGAGGGTTGCCGCCGTCAGATCCATCACAGAGAGCTCCTTGTTGAGGACCTCCATGTGGCTGACTGTGGTGTACCGCTTTGCATCGGGGTACTTGTTGGGATCCTTGTCATACACCCCGTCCACCATAGTGGCCTTAAAAATGATATCCGCATCGATCTCTGCCGCACGCAGGGCGGAGGCGGTATCGGTGGAGAAGAAGGGGCTGCCAATGCCGCAGCCAAAGATGACAACCCTGCCCTTTTCCAAATGGCGCACCGCACGGTTGCGGATGTAGGGCTCGGCAATCTCGTTCATGGCGATGGCCGTCTGTACTCGAACATCCACATCCAGAGATTCCAGGGCGTCTGCCAGCGCCAGGGAGTTGATCACCGTGGCCAACATGCCCATGTGGTCCGCTCTGGTGCGGTCCATCTGGCCGCTGGAGCGTCCCCGCCAGAAGTTGCCGCCGCCCACCACAATGGCCACCTGAGCGCCCAGGGCGACGCAGTCCCGCACGCTTTTGCAGATCTCCAGGACCACATCCTGATTAAGCCCAAACTTGTTCTCTCCGGCCAGGGCCTCGCCGCTGAGTTTTAAAAGAATCCGGTTGTATTTTAGTGCCACACTATCACGTCTCCATTTCTTTCATTCCGTTCCAGGGCAGACCTCACATTATGTTTATTTTACAATGAAAGGATCCTTCCGTCAACAGAACCGCCCGATCTCTTTGCCAATCTTTCACAAAACTTTCACATTCCCGCTGGAAAAGAGGCCAATTTTGTCGGAATCGTGTCCATCCGCCACAGACGCGAGGAGGGCCGTAGGACAGGTGACCACCTCTTGTGATGATGAGAGGATGGTCGGAGAACCCTTGAGCCATACCTGTGATGCCCTCTTTTTCTGCAGGCCTACCGTGGGTCCAGGATTCTGTCCCAAAAAAAGAGCCATACGCAGGCGTATGGCTCTTTTCTCTGTCTTTGAGCGCCCAGGGCGCCGCAAAGGATTTTATTTCATCATGCTGGCAACTTCGTCGGCAAAGTTGTCCTCCCGCTTCTCCAGGCCCTCGCCTCTCTCAAAGCGGACAAAGGACACGATGGCAATCTTGCCACCCAGCTCCTTGGCAACGTTCTCCGTGTGCTTGGCCACAGAGATATCCCCATCCTTGATGAAGGCCTGATCCACCAGGCAGTTCTCCTTGTAGAACTTGCCAATGCGGCCCATGACCATCTTCTCAGCAATGGCTGCAGGCTTGCCCTCGTTCATGGCCTGGACGGTGAGAATCTCCTTCTCCTTCTCCAGAACCTCTGCGGGCACCGCATTGCGGTCCAGGTAGGAGGGGCTTGCCGCTGCAATCTGCATGGCAACATCCTTGGCATAGGCCTTGAACTCGTCCTTGTCACCCAGATCGGTGTCGAACTTGACCATGACGCCAATGCGGCCGCCGCCATGGACATAGGAGACCAGCTCGCCCTCGTAGCGGACAAAGCGGCGGATCTTGATGTTCTCGCCAATGGTCAGGACCTTCTCCTGCAGAGCGGCAGCAACGGTCTCAGAGCCGCCGGCGATGGTGCAGTTCATCAGAGCATCCACATCGGCAGGGTTCTCGTTGATGACGGTCTTGGCGCAGTTGTCCACAAACTCCACAAAACCGGCGTTTTTGGCCACAAAGTCGGTCTCAGAGTTGACCTCGATGACAACGCCAGCCTTTTTCTCCTCATCCACCATGGCGCAAACCAGGCCCTCAGCGGCGATACGGCCGGCCTTTTTGGCCACAGCGGCCAGGCCCTTCTCCCGGAGAAACTCAATTGCCTTCTCCATGTCGCCGTCGGCCTGGGTCAGTGCCTTTTTGCAATCCATCATGCCGCAGCCGGTTCTGCTGCGCAGCTCCTGGACATCTTTGGCGGTAAATGCCATTGTAACTCCTCCTTTATCGTTCCAACAGAGTGCCTGGAAGAACTCCAGGCACCAGATCAATCTCCTATTGCAAGGGGACGCCGATTACTCAGCGGCGACCTCCTCCTCGTCCTTGGACTCCTCCTCAGGAGCGGCCTCCTGGCCCTGTCTGCCCTCCAGGATGGCGTCAGCCATGGTGCTGGCAATGAGCTTGACGGCACGGATGGCATCGTCATTGCCGGGGATAACATAGTCGATCTCATCGGGATCGCAGTTGGTATCAACAATGGCCACAATGGGAATCCCCAGCTTGCGGGCCTCGGACACGGCAATTCTCTCCTTGCGGGGATCCACAATGAACAGCGCGCCGGGGAGCTTGTTCATATCCTGGATGCCGCCCAGGTACTTCTCCAACTTTTCGATCTGGAGCTGGAGCTTGCTGGCCTCTTTCTTGGTCAGGCGGTCAAAGGTGCCGTCCTCCTGCATGGCGCGCAGCTGCTGCAGGCGATCAATTCTGCGGCGGATGGTCTTAAAGTTGGTGAGCATGCCGCCCAACCATCTGGCGTTGACATAGTAGGCCCCTGCACGCTCGGCCTCCTCACGAATGGACTCGCCAGCCTGCTTCTTGGTGCCGACAAAGAGAACATTGCCCCCCTCAGCGGCCACGTCGCGGACAAACATATAGGCCTCATCCAGCTTTTTGACGGTCTTCTGCAGGTCGATGATGTAGATCCCGTTGCGCTCAGTGAAGATGTACTGGGCCATCTTGGGGTTCCATCTGCGGGTCTGGTGTCCAAAGTGGACGCCTGCTTCGAGAAGCTGTTTCATGGATACTACGCTCATGTTGTAAAAATCCTCCTTTGGTTTTTCCTCCGCCCCACGCATCTTGGCCGGCCACCCAAGGGGCACCTGCCGGACCAATTGTGGGACGTGCGTTTTCTGTTCGCCGAATTATTTTATCATAGAACATGGGCGATTTCAAGCGCTTTTGCAGAAAATATTGCCTATTTTAGGAACTTATCCAGCATCCCGCCCCGCTGTTTGCAGGACCGGGGGCGGGGCGGTGGACAGCAGACCAGGATGGTGTCATCTCCAATGACCTTGATATCCTTCCAACAGATCACATAGTCCTCCCCCTTGCCGAACATGCCCAGCACCTTGTAATCGCCCCCCACCACCAGCGCGGTGATGCACCCGGTGGACAGATCAAACTCCACATCGTCCACACAGCCCAGGCAGCTCCCATCCTGCACGCAGATGACCTCTTTATAGCGCAAATCGTTGACACGGCAGATCACACAAAACACCTCCCCCAGCATTGTATGCCAGAGGAGGTGAATCCATGAATCAACGCTTCTGCTGATCCTTTTTCAAGAGGTTGATATACCGGTAGATGGTCGGGACAGAGACGCCCAGGTTCTGGGCCACGTAGCTCACAGCCCCCTTGACCATAAAGGTCCCCATCTCGCTGAGTTTGCCCACAATGGCAATCTTTTCGTTTTGGGACAGGCCCTGGATGCTCCCCCCGCCCTCAGGCATGACTTTGAGGAAGTTGCGGCTCACCAGCTCCTGGACATTTCCTGTATCCCCCATTCCCTGTGACTGGTCGGATTCAAAGGGAATTTTTTCAGAGGCCACCATGGTATTGAGCAAGTTGCGGGCGGTGATGAGGTCGTTGTAGTCGATGTTGACGCAGAGCATGCCCACAATCTGTTCCCCCTCCCGGATAAAATAGGAGGAGGACTTGAGGGGGTGGCCGTTTTTGGCCACCGTCTCATAGTTGACCAAATAGGGTGCATTGTCAAAGGCCGCAGCCTTTAGCGCCTGCAGGGAGGTCTCAGTCACCGGCGACCCCACCTGACGGCCACTGATGTGACCGTTGTGGATGGCCACCACGGAGGAGGTCCAGTCTGTCAGGTCCAACAGAGCCACCTCTGTATTTTCCCCCATAAACTGAGCAATAAAATCCACCAGTGGCAAAAATTGTTCCACCTGCCGATTCATCTCTTCCATCCCCTCTGCTGACATTTGCCGGTCCGTTCCGTTGCCCAAGTCCATTGACAGGGCCGGATCTGATCTTTTCCAGGCGCTACTGTGGTCCATCTGCGGTATGCGGCCCGCCTTCCCAGTAAAAACAGCCGCCTATCTGAACCCATCTGAGATCCCTTGGCACAGATAGCCATCCTGGAGTAATAAATTATTTTCCCCTTTGAGGACCATCCCACCGTCCTCTCTTATAAAATATCATAATTTGTGTAGTTTTTCAATCCTAATTTCTTAAAATCTAATACATTTTAACAAATGTGCCGAGAGCGACCCGATTTTTTTATTACATCTAGGGAGATGCTGTCCTCCATCGTCAACACCACTGAGGATTCTTCCCTCTTGGTCACACTGCATCCCCAGAATATGGGATTGCAGAAACAACAAATCACAAACAGGGAAAGGGGAGGCATGCAATTTGGATGTAATTATTCCCAACCCATTCCAGAGTGATTGGCCCTCTTTGCGGCGGCGCATACTCTCTACTGGAAGATCAAAACAGTGGAGGTCGGGCCGGTGTATCTCAACAAAGTGGAAATCTGTGGAATCAACACATCCAAATTGACGGTGCTCAAAGAGAGCCAAAAGATGGAACTGCTCCGCCGCATGAAGCAGGAGGGGGACCCCAAGGCACGGGAGGAGCTGGTGACGGGCAACCTGCGCCTGGTGCTCAGCGTGATTCAAAAATTCACCAACCGGGGCGAAAATCTGGACGATCTGTTTCAGGTGGGCTGCATCGGTCTGATGAAGGCCATCGACAATTTTGACATCTCCCACAACGTCTGTTTTTCCACCTATGCAGTGCCCATGATCATTGGAGAGATCCGCCGGTATCTGCGGGACAACAACACCATCCGGGTGAGCCGCTCCATGCGGGATTTGGCCTACCGGGCCATGCAGACCAAGGAGAAGCTGCTGCACCAGAACCACCGGGAGCCCACCATTGAGGAGGTGGCCCAGGCCATGGGCTGCCCCAAACACGAGGTGGTGCTGGCCCTGGAGGCCATTGTGGAGCCGGTCTCCCTCTATGAACCGGTCTACTCCGACGGCGGCGACACCATCTTTGTCATGGATCAGGTGGGCGACAACAGCGATGACCGGGATTGGCTGGGGGAACTCTCTCTAAAAAAGGCCATCGCTGACCTGCCCCAGCGGGAAAAGCGGATCCTCTCCCTGCGTTTTTTTCAGGGGAAGACCCAGATGGAGGTCTCCAAGGAGATCGGCATCTCCCAGGCCCAGGTGTCCCGCCTGGAGAAGGGAGCCCTCAACAAGATCAAAAAACAGCTGTAGCGTATGTACAGAGTGCCCCCGGGGTTCTTTGACCCCGGGGGCGCTGTTGCAACGGCATCTCATCTTCAATTGGGCCACAGCAGAAGGGCTCCCGCCCAACCCCAAGTTTGCTTGTAACATCCTCCTGCGCCTGTCCAATTGGGTCATCGGAAGATGGACGTTTGCATCCACCTGCCGTTCTATGACGTCAACCGCACGCCAACAAATTGGAGCCGCCATACCGCACAAGAGCCCGCCACTTTTTGTTCGGTGGACCTCACGCCGTTTCATACATATTCATATATGGCATCTAGAACCGCACGATTCCCTGCTTTGAGAGAAACTGCTCTTGCGACGATCTATTTATCGCAGGCTGCCCCTCCACCCTGGAGCACCAACTCCATAAAGCGCTGTGCCGCAAAGGAGGGGGTCATGCCCCGCATGGTGCACAGCCCCACAGAGCGGGAGGGAACCGGCCGCTTGAGATGCAGCGCAAACAGCTCCTCTGTCTGTAAAAACCGGTCCGAAAACTCCCCAATGACACAGGCCACCCCCAGACCCACCCGTGCGAACTCCAGCAGCAGGTCATGGGCGCCCAGCTCGATCTCCGGGCGGAGCTGCACCCCCTGCTGGGTGGCAAAGGCGTCCACATACCGCCTGGAGTTGCTCAGAGTCTCCAACATCACCAGAGGCAGCTGGCTCAGCTCCTCCCAGGAGAGAGCGCGCCCCTGCAGGGGGGCAAATTTGGAGGAGGCCACAAAGATGTCGTGAACCTGCAGGCAGGGGACCACCTCCAAATCCGGAGCCTGAATGGGCAGGTTTGCAAAGGCCAGCTCCACCCTGCCGGAACGCAGCAGCTCCAGGGCCTGGCTGCTGGTGCGGTTCCACACCTGGAGTTTCACTCCCGGATATTGGCTCTGGAAAGAGGCCAGATAGGACAGCAGAAAATGTTTGGAGATGGTGTCCCCGGCGCCAATGGACAGCTCCCCCTCCTGCAGGTGGCGCATGCGTTCCAACCGCTCCTCCCCGGTGGAGATGATCCCCAGGGCGGAGTGGACATGCTCATACAAAAGCTTGCCCTCCGGCGTGAGGGCAACGCCCCTGCGGCTGCGCTCCAACAGCCGCCTACCCACCAGGCGCTCCAGCTGGGCGATGCTCTGGCTCACCGCCGACTGGGAGACATAGAGCCGCTGGGCCGCCTGAGAAAAGCTCCCCGCGGTGGCCACCTCATGAAACACCCGGTACAACTCCAGTGGAACCATCTCTTCCCCTCCCATTCATTCGTTATACTTATAGAATAAACAGTAAATATAATTTTACTTATATCACATTTTATAATATAATGAGACTGAAATCAACTGGGGTTCGGCTATTTGGCCCCTTTTCCCCAGGCCCACACCATCAATTTGTGGAAGGAAGGAACATCATGTCAAGAATGATTGGTACCGTCTCCCGTGGGGTGCGCGCCCCCATCATCCGTGAGGGAGATGACCTGGCCGCCATTGTCACCGATTCCGTCCTGCAGGCCGCCCAGGCTGAGCAGTTTTCTCTGCGGGACCGGGATGTCATCGGCGTGACGGAGGCCGTTGTGGCCCGCTCCCAAGGGAACTATGCCACTGTGGATGAGATCGCCCAGGACATCCGCGCCAAATTCCCCAGCGGTGAGTTCGGCCTGATCTTCCCCATCATGAGCCGCAACCGTTTTGCCATCTGTCTGCGGGGCATTGCCCGGGGCGCAAAAAAGATCACCCTTATGTTCAGCTACCCCTCCGACGAGGTGGGCAACCATCTGGTCAGCCTGGATCAGCTGGATGAGAAGGGCATTGATCCCTGGTCGGATGTGATGACCGAGAGCCGCTACCGGGAGCTGTTTGGGCAGAACCTGCACCCCTTCACCGGTGTGGACTATGTGGAATACTACAAGACCCTCTGCCAGGAGGAGGGCGCCCAGGTGGAGATCATCCTGGCCAACGACTGCCGCACCATCCTCCAGTACCAGAAGGACGTGCTCACCTGTGACATTCACACCCGTGCACGGACCAAGCGCCTGCTCAAGGCCGCCGGCGCCGGCATTGTGCTGGGCCTGGATGACATTATGACCGCCCCGGTCAACGGCAGCGGCTACAATGCGGACTATGGCCTGCTGGGTTCCAACAAGGCCACCGAGGAGAAGGTCAAACTCTTCCCCAGAGACTGTGAGCACTTTGTCACCGAGGTGCAGGCCCGCCTCTACCAGGCCACCGGCAAACATGTGGAGGTCATGGTCTACGGCGACGGAGCCTTTAAAGACCCGGTGGGCAAGATCTGGGAGTTGGCGGACCCGGTTGTGTCCCCCGCCTATACCGAGGGGCTCAACGGCACTCCCAACGAGGTCAAGCTCAAATACCTGGCGGACAACAACTTTGCCGACCTGTCTGGGGACGCCCTGAAGCAGGCCATCTCCCAGTACATCGCCAACAAGCCCAAGACCTCTCTGGTGGGCAAGATGGAGACCCAGGGCACCACGCCCCGCCGCCTCACTGACCTGCTGGGCAGCCTGTGCGACCTGACCACCGGCTCTGGCGACAAGGGCACCCCCATCGTGCTGATCCAAGGCTACTTTGACAACTATGCTGATGACCAGCAGTAAGGCTGGAATTCCCTGTTGGAACTGAAAAAATCCCATGCTGACCATTGGGCCAGCGTGGGATTTTTGTATGTTGGGTCCTCAATGCAAGGGAGCGAAGAACCACAAGGGGACAAAGATCGATGGTTCCTTGCATAAACCTTCCTGCTCTTTCGTGATGTGATTGCCAAACCATCTTGATTGTAGCACAGAGGTTTTATGAAGCCTAAAGGTGCAAAGAAAACGTGTACAGGCTGATTCATGCCTGTACACGTTTTTCTTATCAGGATATGCCGGAAACAAATCCCTTTTCAGGGCCTATCTTCTGCTCCGTCTTCCCTTTTTGAGCTGGAGCCGAAGAACCATGGCCAGCCCGGTCACAAGCAGCAGTACAACCAGAACCAGCACCACTTTGGCCCACAGGGGTTCCAGTGCCTGCTGGACGCGGTCAGCGAAGTAGGCCCACTGGTCCCGTTCCACCCCCTCTGCTGCCACAAGGGAGACCTGGCCCACGGATTCCCCATCCAGCTGGAACTCAATGGATCCCACAACGTCCCCGGCCTGAATGGGGGCTACCAGAGGATCTTGGGAGAGGTGAAGAATCTGCTCCAAGTCCGCCTCTGTGACATTCGTGGGCAGGAAGGCCGTCAGCTCCTCCTGGGGAACAAGCTGGATGGTATCCTGGTTCCTGCCATACTCCAACGCCGCCTGAAATGTGTCCGTCTCTGGCTGCAGGAGTGTCACGTTCGCAAAGTTTTCAAAGGCCCAGTCATAGAGATTGATGGTGTCAAAAAAGGCCATGTTGTAGCCGTAGGACTCCCCATTGGCGTCATCTGTTGGGGCGCCCAACACCACACAGAGATAGTTGTAGCCATCCTGTGAGGCGGTGGAGACCACACACCGGCCTGCCTCCGGCAGGTAGCCTGTTTTGATGCCATAGATATAATCCCGGTAGTAGACCGACTCCGCCTGCATCATCTGGTTGGTGGTGGTGAGGAGCCGTGCCTCAGACACCTCCGTCGCCGGCAGGAGTTATTCCGTCTGAGCCACCGCCTCCCGGAAAGTATCATTCTCCATGGCATATTGGGCCAGGACGGCGATGTCCTCGGCCGTGGTGTAGTGCTGCTCGTCAAACAGCTCGTGTGCGTTGGTAAAGTGGGTGTTCTCCAGCCCCAGCTCCTGAGCTTTGGCGTTCATCTTTTCCACAAAGGCAGGGATCCCCGGCCCCAGGGCGTCTGCAATGACATTGGCAGCGTCGTTGCCGGAGGGGACCATCATGGCATAGAGCAGCTCCCGCATGGTGAAGGTATCCCCCACCTGGATGCCTGCAATGGAGGAATCGGTGCCCTCCAGCACATCAATGGCCACGGAAGAGGCAGTGGCGGTGGTGGCATCCAAGTCCTCCACAGACTCCAACAGGACCACCGCAGTCATGATCTTGGTGATGGAGGCGGGATACATCCGCTCCTGGGGATTTTTGGCGTAGACAATCTGATGGGTGTCGGTGTTGATCAGCAGGGCAGACTCAGCCAAAATCTCCTCGTCTGGCTGTTAGGAGGAGGCCGAAACTTCCAATGGGTTTGTGCCGATCCAGAGAACCACCAGCAGGGTGGATAAAAACAGTGCTATTTTTCGCATAGGGGGAAAATCCCCTCCTCTCTTACTATGTTCAACCTTGGATCAAACTCTCACCATATGAACATCCATATCTGGATGTTCTCTATTTTATAACAGATGTGCGACAGACGGCAAGCTGCATTGTGCACAGACTTTTCTTCCGCAAAAACAAAGAATATAGATAGTTCTCTATTTACTTTTTGTATTAAATTCCTAGAGTTTACTCTAAGTGTCCGCTCAAGTTGTAAGAATATAACAGATCTACTCCCGAAATTTTGCTGTCACGCCATGGACTGCAAAAGTAAAAGAGGCGGCCGTTTTCCCTCATGAGAGAGAAAACGGCCGCCTCTTTTGTCTAATATTTGCAACACCCCTTAAAGGGGGGATGAAATGATTACCCCTCCATCAGGTTTTCTACAATGATCCGCAGGTCCTCCACAGTGCCTACATTGCCAGGGAAGATGATATAGGGCATGTTGGGGAACTTGCTCTCTGGCCCCGTCTGCCAGGCGGGGATGCCCGGGCGCACCTGGCCCATAACCATGGCCCGGCGCACCCGCAGGGCCTTGACCCCCACGTCGCTGGAGGTGATGCCCCCCTTGGCAATGATAAAGCTGGGTTGAACGGTGAGTTGACCGATGATGCTGGTGACAGCATCGGAGATCTTGACAGAGACCTGCAGCTGGGCATCCTTGTCGTCGGTGTCCAGATCAAAGCGATCCCGGCGGGTATAGACGGCCACCGTGCGGCCCTGAGAGATCTCGTCCTCCACCTGTGCAATGACCTTTTGGACCTCATCCTCCAGGCCGTTGGGTTCCAGCACCCGATGTTGGTTAAACTCCAGGAAGGTGATGGGATATTTGCAGTTGTGCAGCTCCTGGAGCTGGGCGGTGGTCTTATTCACATGGCTGCCCACCAGAACAATGCCGCCGTTGGTGTTGCCCGGCGCCACCAGATCCCTGCGGGTCAGCAGGGGTTGGTCCGGCACGCCCCCCAGCACCTTGGTGATGGCCGCCGCGCTGCGGAACAGGAACTCCTTGCCCTGGGCCACCGCCATACAGAGGGCGATGGCAAAGGTCTTGGTGTCCACATAGTCCACGCTGTCCACCACCACCTTGTTGAAGTCCCTGAGGGAGAGGAGCTGCTGGCAGATCTCCTCCACCCGGCCGGCCCGCAGGTCCTGCAGTGTGATGCGCACCACGTCCAGGGCCCGGTAGCGGCCCTGGGATTTTTCCTCGCACCAGTCGGGCAGGTAGGAGGACCGGTAACCAAAGCTCTTGTCTTTGGCAAATTCCGTCTGGCCCGCCGGGATCAGCTGATCCCCCTCCCGGACATAGTGGACACCATCGATGGTGTAGCGCCCGCCCTCCTGGAAAAAGGGATAGATGATCTCCCCATCAAAACGTTTGGGCGACAGGCGCTCAATCTCCTCCCTGAGGGTCAGGGGCTCCCAAGGGTAGTGGCCCCGCAGGGTGGAATCGCTGCGGCTGATGAGGATGTAGTCCTTTCCCGTGGCCTGGGAGGCATGAACGATGTTCTGGGCCATGATCCGGTGTTGGCGGATGGTCTCATCGTGGGTCATACCCCGGGAGTTGGTGAGGATAAAAAACATACTGCCCGGCTCCCGGAAGGCCTCCTCCATGGTGTCCGCATCCCAGCTGGTGTAAACGGGCACATGGTGCACCGTTTGAACGCCGGTGGGGTCGTCATCCAACACCACGATCTTGCGGTGGAGGTTCTTCAGCTGTTCTGCAAGGCGCTGATCCAGCTCTTTTTCATCCACGGGTGGCATCTGATCCAGAATCTGTACCGAAAGGGGTGTGGTCTCTCTCATGCCCTACTCCCCCTTTTTGACAATGACACCGGCCAGCTGCTCAAAGTACTGGACAATGCCGCTGTGATCATCGTTCATATGGCCTCCCACCTTCAAGGTCTGGAGGATCTCAAAGAGCTGGGCGCTCAGTGGCACCGGGGCGTCGATGGCATGGGCAGTCTCCAACACATTTTTGATGTCCTTGTGGTTGATGGAGATGCGCCCGCCGGGGGTGAAGTTCCGGTTATACATCATGGGCGCTTTGGCATCCAATACGGCGCTGCCAGCCAATCCCCCACGGATGGCCCGGTAGACCTTCTCTGGGTCTGCCCCCGCCTTGGTGGCAAACACCAGGGCCTCAGATACCACCGCAATGGTGTTGTTGACAATGATCTGATTGGCCAACTTGGTCACACTGCCGGAACCCACAGGCCCAATCCGTTCCGCAGAGGAGCCCAGGATCTCAAAATAGGGTTTGGCCCGGTCAAAGTCCCGTTGGCTGCCGCCCACCATAAAGGCCAATGTGCCGTTGACGGCTCCGGGTTCCCCGCCGGAGACTGGGGCATCCAGGTAGCCCACGCCTTTCTGTTCCAACATGCTGGCGCAGACCTTTGCCTGGGTGGGGGTGATGCTGCTGGTATCCACCACCAGGGCGCCGGGCCTCATGGTGGCAGCAAGCCCCTGTACCACCTGTTCACAGATCTGCCCGCTGGGGAGCGAGAGGAAGACCACGTCGCACTGCCGCCCCATCTCCTCCTGGCTGGCGGGCACGCCGCCCATGGCTTTGACCGCTTCCACCGCCTGGGGTGCCGTGTCATTGACCAAAACCGGACATCCGGCCTTGAGTAGGTTGTGGGCCATGGGCTTTCCCATGATGCCCAATCCAATCAATCCAAGCTGTTCCATGTTGTTTCAACTCCTTTTGGTATTGAGGGTTTTCGTCTGCCCCCAGTATACGCCAAACCGGTATACCGGTCAAGATATTGTTGGAGAATTTCTACAATAACCCCGCAATTCTATTCGTTATTTGTTTGACAAATCCCCCAAATCTTCCACATCCCATTCACAAGATGGAACAGGGGGACACCCCACTGAGCGCCTATCCGGGGATACCATGCCATGACCCGGTCAAAATCCCAGCCTCATTTTAGAGGGATGCCGGCCACAAAATCTTCAGTTGTTCCAGAGACATCAGGCGCAACTGGTACCAAAGCCCCATTTCCTAGCAGAGTACTCTGTTGGGGCTGCGGAAACCGACGATCTGTTTTGCGCTCCTCTTTCTGAGGAATGCTGTTGTATGCCCCAAGGCTCAGGAACCCCTCCTTGAACAAAATGGCACAGAAAAGGGACCCCGAAGGGTCCCTCTATACCGTGGTATTCTGTTGTGTGGCGTCGGCCATCCGCTCCAAATTGATCTCCTGGGCGTGAACCATATGTTGTTCCACCGCCTGGTAGCAGACCAGAGGTTCCCGGGCCTGGATTGCCTGGAGAATGGCACCGTGCTCCTGCACCGTATCCCGCGCCCGGTTGGGCTGTAGCAGGCTCTCTCCGGCCAGCACGGCAATCTGGTGGACATGGGAGGCAAAGAGAGCCTGAAATTCCCGGTTGGCAACAAAATCGATGAGCAGCTGATGAAAGGCGGTGTCCAGCCGGACAAAGGCCTCCATCTGCTCCGGCACATGGGACAGGGTGTCCATCTGATCCAAGATCTGGGTGAGCTGCCGGAGAGTCAATTTGCCCTGGGGGGTCTCCTGGCGTTCCAACAGGGCCAGGGCGCAAAATCCCTCCAGCGCCATGCGGACCTGGAAGGTCTGCAGGACCTCCTCCCTGCCAATGACGTGCAGGCAAAAGCCCCGGCTCGGCAGAATGTCAATATACCGGTTCTGACGCAGGCGCATCAACGCATCCCGAAAGGGGGTGCGGGAGATATTCAGCTCCCTGGCCATGCGGGTCTCAGAGTAGATGACCCCCGGCTGCAGAACGCGCGCTTCGATCTGCTCCTTGAGGTACTCATAGGCCAATTCCTGGCGGGATTGCGGGTTCTCCATGGCGTCATCCTCCCTCCCCAGGTGGGTTTAAGAGTATCATACTATGAAACAATCCCCTTGTAAACCCACCCACTGCCAGGCCGATCCACAGACCGCCGCGGCAATGGGTATTGGAGATTGGGGATTGGGATCAAAGGGGCTCCTTGAAAAATTGTATACAACTGTGCCGCTGCACCATTTGGCACAGCGGCACACCACATTTTATTGCCCTTGCAAAATCTTTCCATCCTGGAGCTGAATCACTCTGGTGCATCGGCTGGCCACTTGGGCGTCGTGGGTGGAGATCAGCACCGTCAGGTTTTGTTCCTGATTCAGACGTACCAACAGGTCCATGATCTCCTGAGAGGTGCCCTGATCCAGAGCACCCGTTGGCTCATCGGCCAAAATGACCTTCGGGCTGTTTACCAAAGCTCTTGCAATGGCCACCCGCTGCTTCTGCCCGCCGGAGAGCTGGGTTACAGAGGTTTGGATCTTCTCCTGAAGCCCCACCAAGGCCAGGGCCGCACGCGCCCGAGAATGCATCTCGTTGGACGGAACCTGCGGATCAAACACCAGTGGGACCACCACATTTTCCAGCGCTGTTTTGCTCAGAATGAGGCCAAAGTCCTGCAACACAAAGCCAAAGGTTCGGTTGCGCTGCTGTGCCAACTGTTTTTGAGACATCTCCTGTACTGGAAGGCCATCCAAAAGATAGGTTCCCTCTGTCAGCTGATCCAAACACCCAATGACATGCAGCAATGTGGATTTGCCCGAACCGGAGGGGCCCATAATCGCCACCATCTCCCCCTGGTCCACCGTGAGGTCCACACCCTGCAGGGCATGCACCTCACCAGGTGTGTTGGGGTTATACACCTTGTGTACCTCTTGCAAGCGGATCAATTCCATTTGGTTCCCTCCCTAAATCCACCGCCGCATCACTGCAACAGGCGACCGTTTGCTCAACCCGCGCAGCACAGGCAGTGCACTCAATCCAAATACAGCAAAGACGAATAAGACCGACGCCACCCAGATCCAGGGGATAAAGTAGGAAATCTTCCCCATGCGGTAGAGAAGGAACAGCACCACAATGCTGCCCACGCTGGGAAGGCCCACTAAAAAGAGATCCTTCCAGAGTTGGATGGCGGCACAGTCCTTTGTGGTGGCGCCGCACAGGAAAAACACCGCAAATTGTTTTTCTTTTTCCATTAAGGTCAACAGGCCCTGTCCCAAAAATCCGGTCAGGCACATGGCAACAATGGCCACCGCCAACAGCAGTGGAAAGGTCAAGTTCTGCAACATGATCCGGTTGCTGTTTGCCTGCATCTCCTCCAGCGACATGGCCGTGGGACTCAGATTCAGGATATTCTCCACATCCTGCTGGCTGCTCGGATAGGCCAAGCAATAGCTGCCATTGACATTGACCTCATCCAGCAACCCCTCCCGGTCGATGCCCAACATTCCTGGCAGACGATCGGTGACCATGCCATCGGGCAAAATCAAAAGATCATTGGGCAACACACCACAGACATAAATGGGCACCTGTATCCGCTTGTGTTCATATTGGGTTTCACCCGACGCATCCTCCAGAGTCAAGCCATAGAGAACCGTCACCTCATAACTCTCCCCCAGGCGGTAGGAGCCAGCTAGGCGGTGCTGTACCACCACGGGGATCTGCCCTGCAGGCGCACAGTCGCTGAGCCACTGCCCCTGCTCCAAAGGATATTGAACCAAGTCCACATACTCCTGGGAGAAGAGATAGAGCGATGTATCCACGGAGTTGATGGTGATATCCTGCAAAGTTGCCACTTTACCCTGCTCTATGACCTCTAGATCGGGGTACTGTTTTTGAAACAGTTCTGTCAAGTTGGCCAATTGATCCGAATCGTTGCTCAGGGTGGGTTGGGGACAGAAATAGGGATTGCCAGGAATTTTTTCATAAAGAGTTTGTGCACTGTGATAGGAGCTGAGCTGACTGGCAAAAAGATTGAATGCAACCAGGGCTGCCAACAGCTCCACCATCAACAGCAGGGTACGGAATGGATTTTCTTTGAGCTGGCCCCAGGCGACCTTCCACTTTTTCATGTTGTCACCTCCATAGGGCCCGGTCCATGGGCTGACTTTGGCTGACCTTTTGTATGGTCGGGTAAACCGCCCCCCAGATCACCAGCACATACACCACCAGGGCCAACAGTTCTGTTCCCATCGGCAGGGCATACTCAAACGCCTCCAACGACAGGAGCCTTGGCTGTACCACCCAGTAGAGCAATACGCCAACAAAACCCGCCAGCAGTGCAATGGCCACCGTGGTAAAGGACATGGCCCCTCGTAGCTGCCCCTCCCCAGCACCACAAACCTTGTACACCATATATCGATACTGATCTCTTAAAATCAAATGACGGAACAGAAGATAGATATTGGCCGCACAGACCGCCAACAGAACTCCAACTATTACAATAATTTGTATGGCCTGTGCCACCGCCGCGCCTCCTATTGCATCCGCCTGGGAGGTGACAGGTTCATGACTTACAGGTGATACAATTTCTGTTAAGTAGTCACGTTGTCCTCTTGTCAGCGCCGTCTGAAAGGTAATTCGATTTGCGCTATACATAAAAAATGATGCATCTTCCCTGCTGTCGTTGCAGGCCGTCCGGAAGGGAATATAATTTTCCATATTGTCGTCTCGGACGATGGGGTCAGCCGGTTCACAGATGCCAATGATCTCATACTGATTGCCAATGATTTCAAGGGTATCGCCCACCCGCTTTTCTGGGGCATACTTTTGGATCCACTCCTGAGAAAGGACCATCACTCGCGCCCCTGATGCCAGTTCCTCTTCCTGAAACCAACGCCCCTCCAACAGGGATACCACCGGTCGATGGGCCCCGGGGAATTGTGCGCACTCGGCCTCTGAGAACACTGGATACCATGACATATTAGATGTTATATATATTATCATCCCAGCCTGTAATGACAGAGCAAACCCAATGGGGCGTTTCAGTAATCAATGGTAATTCTTCATTAAATAAAACCTGATCCCATCCTTTTAAAATATCCCATCGTTCAATTCTGTCATCAAGGCTCTCAAATCTGATTCTATACATACAGCGATAGATTTCCATATATTTTAACCCCGAAATATTTTGAAACAAAACAGCCAACAAAATAAGGCTTAAAAAAACTGCGCTCATTGACCCAAAGAGGATGACCAGGAAATGCTTTTTACCATAGCGGAGGGTATCCTTAAGATCCTGAAAGTAAAACTTAAGGCGTTTCATAGGAGCCACCTCCCTTTACGAGTTGCGGGGAACGCGGGGAACATTTTTCGATCAAGGGTCTGTCTATCTTTTTCAATAAAAGGTACACGGCATATCCGGCCACACAGCCCCCCAACAGGCAAACCAATTCTCCAAAGTCAATTATGCGCAGACAGTATCCTGAGAAAGTGAAAAGAAGAAGAGGATGACAGCCATGCTAAATTGCAATACCCCAGACATGTGCTCACTTCCATTCTAAAGGTCAGAAACAAAATAATCAAATTTTGTAAATAATATTAAATTTATTTTATACAAGAAACAATTTACATTTCGACAGAAACAAGGGGCAAATCGTCCCCTTTCCTAATACAAAACACGCCAGAGATCAGAAATATCCATAACAAATAAACTGCTCATTTGGAGGAAAGATAAAAATGACTCTTTTTCAAACATTCTCCATTTCCAACAAATATCATGGAACCATTTGGTGATATTTCTTTGTTTTACCATGCAGATCAGATACAGAAAAAATGCAAACTGAATGGACTTGTTTCCTGCGGCAAAATAGGGGCCCGGCAGATTCATCTGCCAGGCCCACGACTGATTGGTCTTTGGAATTTATGTCTACCTAGGTTTAAAAGATATAGGAGAGCATCTCCTTGCCCACGGCCTCCTCACAGCCCTTCATAAGCTGAGGATCCCTCATACCGGCGCCCAGGGTCAGGCGCTCCTTGGGGATGCGGATCACGGCCACATCCATTCCCTCCTGCAGCTCGGCGGAGGTGACAGGCATGCCGGTGGAACGCTCCAGGGTCATGAGCAGATCCGGGAAGGTCCCCAAGCGCTCTCCCTCCCGCTCCATGGTCATGTATTCGTTCCAAAAGGTCAGCTCAAACCCATCTTTCCACCGGGCGGCCCCCACATCGAAGCCACCCCTGCATGTGAGGTCGATCTTCTCCACTGCGCCCTGGCACAGGATCTCACCCTGCAAAAAGTCTACGACGGCCTGTATCACCCCTTGGCCACCCAAGGTTTGGGCCTGGAGCATGGCCTTCCCCAGGGCAATGGCCTGCTTGACCACACCAGGTGCACCGTGTTCCTTGGCATAGGCTACAGTGACCGGGTTGCGGGCCACTGCTACAAAGCCCCCTGCCTCCACGGAGGCATTGCGCACCACAGCGGAGGCCCGCTGGATGTTGCCCTTGACCACCAGCTCCACCCGGCGGCCCAGGGCTGGGTTCCCTCCCACAGCCGCCTGAACCGACTGGTAGTCCTCCAACAGGTGCAGTCCCATGGCCCCCATAACACCGGTGGGATGGGCACGTCCGTTGCTGGGCAGATCCACCACAGGCAGCCCCAGAAGCGCCCCCTGAATCCATCCATTGACCGAGGCGATGCCCCCGGCCTCATTGCTGGTCAGGCCCGCCACCTGGATGTTGGCAAAGCGGCAGAGATCCCGCACCGCCTGGGCATAGTCCTCCCCCTGGGCAAAGGATTCCTTTGCAGAAGGGGCGCCCACGGCGGAGACATTCACCAGCAGGGCATCCTCCGGCAGATCCTCCCCGTCGATCAAAGTGAGGCCGCCATGACGTACTGCAGCAGTTGCCATCTGCAGGCCATCCTGGCGGGAACCGCCGCCTCCGCCGCCCAGCACGCAGCCACCCAACACCGCGGCCTGCGCATCCTCTTCGGTCAAAATTTTCCTAGCCATGCTGTTTGCTCCTCTCTATTTGATCTGATTTTCAAAGAATCCGACAGGCGGCCCACCACTGGAAGCCGCCTGCCCGATTGGAGATACCTCTAAATTGCACCTAGATCAATGAACATCTGCCTCTGTTCTATACCGCTGCACGATGACCCTTTGTCCCGTGGGACCTATCGCTCCCGCGGGGGATTCGCCCGCTCCCCAGGCACGTTCTTTTTAGCCGGTGTTTTGGTCCGCTTAGGGAGAAGCCCCATCTGGCCCAGACGGCGCCTGGCCTGACGGATCAGCTTGCGGTCATTGGAGAAGGCGACCATCTGCTCTGCCTTGCGCAGATCCACCCAGCGCAGCTCCCGGATCTCCCCCTCCTGGGGATGCAGGGTGCCGCCCCGGACATAGGCCAAAAAGTAGACCACCCGCTTGTGGACATTGGGCTTGGGATTGTATTCCACGCAGTGGCGGAAATGGGGAAAGAGCCCCACCACAAGGCCTGTCTCCTCCCGCACCTCACGGATGGCGGTTTGGCCCTCCCGTTCCCCTGGCTCTACATGTCCCTTGGGAAAGGACCAGTTTTTTCCTAAACAGTGTTTGAGCAACAAAATTTGAACATGATTGTTCCGGCGGCGATATACCAGCGCCCCGCATGACTTTTCCTCCTGCATCACAGGCCTCTTTTCTTCCTCTCTCCTCTGGGGAGGGCCCATCAAACCTTTGGCCCGTCCTTGGGATTCTCTTTCTTTCTAACATCTCTATCATAACATGTTTTTCCCCTTGGAAAAAGGCCCATTCTGCATCAGTTGACAAGAAGATTTTCCTGCGGTACAATAAGGTGCACCAAAAAATTCTTTCTTGGGTGCTAATCTCTCCGATGGACAGGAAAAACTCTAGTAGAACATCAGGTCTTTCCATCGGTCCAATCAAATATGTCTCCGTAGCTCAGCAGGATAGAGCGTTCGCCTCCTAAGCGAAAGGCCGGCGGTTCGAATCCGCCCGGGGACGCCACACCTGCGATGAGTAGTTTACACACCGCAGGTTTTTCTTTTTAAGGTCTGTACTCCCCTTTCAGGCGCAGGCCCTTCCCAAACATAGCCCCGCAGAAACAAGGCCCACTATAATGGCCATGGAACCAACAGCGGCATCGTGAATATACTGACCTCTGACAAGGCAACAGTAGAGATAAAACTCTTTATGACTGGCGGCCAATGTGAAAAATGGAAGAAAAAGGCGGTGAAAAAATGAAAAGTTATCTCTCTATCCAAGATGCAGCAGAAAAATGGGGCGTGTCGAAACGAAGAATCAACCAATACTGTTCCGAAGGACGTATTCCTGGCGCACAAAAGTTTGGAAAGTCGTGGGCCATTCCCATCGATGCAGAAAAACCGGGCGACCCGCGTCGGATGCGGCAATTGGGAAAATCTTCTCCAGCACAGGCGGCGCTCAGCGGCCTGTTGGATCATACAAACTTGATGCCTCTGATGAATACTGCCTTTCTTCCAGGGCACTGCAGAGAAGCGGTAGATGCCATGGCTGCAGGCCCTCAGCATGACATCGCTCTGGCAGAGTACCATTATTTCAGTGGGCGGCCAGAGGAAGCAGCCAAAGAGGCAGAGCTATATCTCACCAGTGCCGACATGGGGGCCCGGCTCTCTGCTTGCTTGCTCTATGCTTACTCCAATCTGTCCATCGGACAAATATCACATGCCAGGTTTGCCCTGGAGGAGCTAAATGCCTCCCTTGCTGCTGCAGGTGGGCAATCGCCCCAGTTTCGGACTGCCTCGGCATTTATCGCGTCAACTGGAGCGATACTGCTCCATCTGCCACTGCCGGAGGAAATGCCCGAGACTGAGAGCTTTCTGCCTATGCTTCCACCGGGCCTTCGAGCATTCGCCCTGTATGTACAGGCTCATTCCCTCTATTTAAAGGAAGAATATGCACGCAGCGCAGGCATTGTGGAGGCCACCCTTGCAATGGGGGCGGCAAACTATCCAATCCCTGCCATCTACCTACACCTGGTAGCAGTTATGGATTACATGAGCCTCAAGCAGCTAGAACAGGCTGAAAACCATCTTTTGAAGGCGTGGGGAATCGCCCAGCCAGACGATCTTATCGAAGGCTTTGGAGAACACCATGGTCTTCTAGGCGCAATGCTGGAGGCGGTCATCAAACCAAAATGGCCCAAAGATTTTAAGAGGATCATTGAAATTACCTATCGCTTCTCTTCCGGATGGCGTAGAGTTCATAACCCCATCACTGGGCACGATGTGGCGGATGATTTGACCACCACGGAGTTTGCCATGGCAATGCTAGCTGCCAGAGGCTGGACCAACCAGGAGATTGCAGAACACCTGAAGATATCAGCAAATACGGTCAAAAGTCACATTTCTGAAGTGATGAGAAAATTAAATGTGGAAACAAGAAAAGAATTGAAACAATATATGCTGCAATAGAGAAAATGCCCGCGGAACACCGCGGGCATCACCCATTTTAGGGGGCAAAGCGGGTAATAGGAATGCTGCTTTTCTTTCGGTATAATGAAAACATCATAAAATAACTGGGGCAAAATGCGGCAGGCTTTGGCAAAGAAAAACAAGGCAAAAGTGACAAAGTAATTTTGACCCGTGGTGTGATTGCAGCTCCAAGACATCCATAGGGAGACGCTCCATTTCGTCGGTCATCCGAAGGCTGCTCTTGCCGTCAGTTCCTTGGCGTATCTGCTGAGGGCATAGAGACAGGAGAACATGCGATCCGGCATGAGGCTGGCGCAAGTAAAACAAATGTCAAAAAGGAGGAAAAGGACCCATGAGAAAGCGACTTATGGCAATGCTGATCGGTCTGTGTGTAGCACTTACACTGATGTCGACCGCAGCACTTGCCGCAGGTGGAGAAGGAACAATTTATGTCGGCGGTGTGGAGTTGACAGGCAGCACGGCCAACCCCGTTTATGCCACAACGGATGATAGCGGGGCCGTCAAGACAGATGGCGCATCTGCAGCTGCGCACAACATTGCGTGGGACGGCGAAACGCTAACGCTCAAAAACGCAAAAGTTGCTGAGGGCGGCCATCAAGGTGCGGCCATCTACTGTGCAAACAGTTTTGCACTCCAATTGGTGGGCGACAACACCGTCACTGGACCTGATATCAGTGACAGCGACAACTGCGGTATTTATACAAACGGAAGCATTGCCATCTCCGGCGGTAAAATTACAGTTACTTCCGGTGTAAGCAGCGGGAAGGTGTATGGAATCAGGGCAAGGGAAGATATCCAGATCAACGATTCTGAAGTCATTGCTGTCGGCGCCCCTGAGAGTGACAGTATGACGCCTGAATATGGTGGTGCTATTTTCAGTGAAACGGGGAACATTGCCATTACAGGAGCCGGCACGGTGGTAGAGGCCTACAGCGGATGCGGTCAGAAGGGTCTTGCTGCACTTGAAGCTGCAGCAGGGAATATTACCATCGATGACCAGGCCAATGTAAAAGCGCTGGCATCTGTGCTGACCCCCTATTATGAAGAGGGCTACATGCCGGCATATACGACAGCTGACGGCGGCAGCTTCGGCAATGGCATCCGTGCTTTTGGCGATATTTTTGTCAATGGTGCGTCAGTATATGCCCTAGGATGTGAGTCCAACTACAGCGGTGGTATTTTCAGTGAAAGTGGCAGTATTACCATTGAAAGCGGCACTGTGCAAGCAGTTGCGGGACGCGCGGTAAATCACACAGATGCGGATGCCGCAGGCAGCGCAGGGATCAGCGCCGGAAAAGGCAGCGTCACCATCAACGGCGGAGAGGTCACCGCGCTGGTAACATTGAGCGAACAAGGTATTGCGGACGGTATCCGTGCCTATGGTGAAATCAAAATTAACGGCGGTACTGTCACTGCTACAGGTGCCTCGGTATCCTTGGATGGCGTTGAGCCGCAGTATTCCAATGGAATCTTTGCTGAAAATGGCGATATCACAATTACCGGTGATCATACTGTTGTAATTGCCAACAGTGGATATGCCAGCAGTGGCATTACTGGCATTGGAACCGACGCTGGAGATATCATCATCAAAGGCGGCACGGTCCGAGCCCACAGCGCATATCCAACTGGGGGATACAGCAACGGCTTTAGTGCCCTAAAAGGGGAGGACGGCACTGGCGGAGACATCGTTATTTCAGGGGGAACTTTTGCAGCAGCAGGATATACAGGCGGTATCCACTGTGAGGGAGACCTCATTGCACGCCCTGTAAACAATGCAATCACCATGAAGGTCTTGGATGAAGTGGCCTTCCTTACATGGGAATTGGATTGGGACAAGATGGATGCTGATGCATCTGAAATTGAAGGGACTCCGTTTACAGCAGAAACTGTTATCGTTAGAGCACTCACCGAGGACAAACAATATTTCGGTGGCACCAGTGTTGATCTGGACCCCATCGATCCAATTGAACCAGCGGATCCTTCTGAACCAGACGACAACAACCCCCAGACTGGTGACCACCAGGAAATGACACTGTGGGTTCTGGCGGTTATAGTTTCTGGATGTGCCGCAGTGGGGATCTTGGCTTCCCACAAGCAAAAGAGGTGTTAATCCTTCTGGGTGTATCATCTTTGACAAAAGCATCGTTCAAGCATATCCTATATGGCAGGGAGAACCATCCGTTCAGGCTGAATGATGGTTCTCCCTGTTCATCTAAGATAACAATCTATAACAAGAACGATGCGCAGTGCCAACATAGGCATTGGGCTGTGCCAGACTTGGAGGAAATCCGGCCAGCTCCCCCTTAACGATCAAAAAATGTCCTCCCATACATCGGAGCCAGTGTGACCTGACGTGTGGCCTTTCTTTGCTGATGGGAGCTCATCCAACTTACATTTCCTTGATCGGACTTGTTTTTACACTGTGGCCGTTGGCTGTTAGAGTCTTGTGCACATACTATACCATTCAACCATACCATTCAAACACGCTTTTATCTGGTATAATTTTGCCAAGCCGGAGTACAAAATATCCGCGCCTCTTCTCTCTTGCGTGGGAGGCGCCCTATCATATCACACAATGTTTAGATGCCTGTTATAATGCCTGGGATACAGCAATCAGAGACCGCTCCTTTTCTCCCCCAGCCTCTCTGAGGGGCAGAGAACTGGCGCCATTGCAAAAGCGCACATCCGCCGAAGGATGTGCGCCCTGTTTCTCCAAAATTGGGATAAGAGCCTTCCTCCCAAAAATGAGGTGCCCTTGACTATCTTGCCATAAAACGGGACAAAAACTCTCGTGTACGCTCCTGCTGGGGATTGGTAAAGAGTTCCTGGGGCGTGCCCTCTTCACAGATGACACCTTCGGAAAGGAACATAACATGGCTGCTCACATCCCGTGCAAAGGCCATCTCATGGGTCACCACCAGCATGGTCATGCCGCTCTTGGCCAGCGTGCGCATGACCTCCAGGACCTCTCCCACCATCTCCGGATCCAAGGCGCTGGTGGGTTCGTCAAAGAGAAGCACCTCCGGCTGCATGGCCAGAGCCCGCGCGATGGCCACCCGCTGCTTCTGTCCGCCGGAGAGCTGGCTGGGCCGGGCCGCAATGTAGGGGCCCATTCCCACCTGTTCCAGCAGCTCCAGGGCGGTCTGCTTTGCTGCCTGCTTGTCCTTTTTTAGCACCTTGACCTGGCCGACCATGCAATTTTCCAGCACGGTCATATTGTCAAAGAGATAGAAGCTCTGGAACACCATGCCCACCTTGGCGCGATAGGGAGCCTGGCGAAAGCCCGGGGCGGTGACCTCCTCCCCGTGGAAGGTAATGCTGCCGGAGGTTGGAGTCTCCAAGAGATTGATGCAACGCAGCAGTGTAGACTTGCCCGATCCAGAGGAACCGATGATACTCACCACATCGCCGGCGTGAACCTGCATATCGATCCCCTTGAGAACCCGATGATTTCCAAATGTCTTACACAGGTTCTGGACCTGTAAAATCGGTTGACTCATCTCTTCTCCCCCTTTGTCTTGGCGCGGTAGAGGCCGCTGGTCTGCTCCAGGGTGTCATTGGGCCGGTTGACCATCTCGTAGTTGTCATCCCCCGCCAGGTATGCCTCCCACCTTCTGAGGAGGAAGGAGGCCAGAAGGGTCATGGTCAAATAGATCACCATTGTAATCACCGCAGAAGGGAAATAGAGGTACAGACTGCCTGACACGCTCTTGTGAACAAAGAACAGGTCTGCGAAGGAGATTACAGACAGCACCGAAGTATCTTTGATATTGATGATAAAATTGTTGCCGATCTGAGGCACAATGTTCCGCAGCGCCTGAGGCAAAATGACGTTGACCATGGCCTGGGTATGGGTCATACCGATGGCCTTGGCCCCCTCCATCTGACCTGGGTCAATGGAGAGAATGCCGCCCCGCACCGTCTCGGCCATATAGGCCCCCGTATTGATGGAGACCACCAGGATGCCGGCACTCCAGGGGCTGGAAAAGCCGCCGCCCAAATAGAACGCGCCATAGTAGATAAAAACCGACTGAACAATCATGGGGGTTCCGCGGAACACTTCCACATAGATCCGCAACAGGCCCCGCACCACATACATGAGCCCCCGCTTGCCCTTGGACTGAGGCAGGGGGATACTCTGGACGGTGCCCACCACAAATCCGATCAAGCAGCCGGCAATGGTGCCCACCAGGGCCAGCAGCAGGGTGTTGCCGGCGCCCTCCAAATATTGGGTGCCATACTGCTGCAGCGCCCGCTGCATATCATTGATAAACTCCATGCTTCTTCCTCTCTTTCTCTGCGAGAGGAGACCTTTCAGGCGAGGCTCAGAAGGTCTCCCGGTAGATGCTCAACGTTCCGCTTACTCCTGGGACAGGGGCTGGATGGAGATGGCCTCATTCATCATGCGTGTAAAGTCCTCCTCCGTATAGCCGGCAAGAACCTCATTGGCAGCCTGGAGCAGCTCTGTATTGCCCTTTTTCACAGAGATACCGATGTTGATCTCCTCATCGGAGACCTGGAAATCCCCCTCGCCGCCGCCAAACTCCAACATGACAAAGTCGGAATAGGCCTCACAGGCGGCAAGGCCGGTGGGCTGGTCGGTGACCACCACATCAATGGCGCCAGAGTCCAAAGCGGTGAGCATGGCGGGCACTGTCTCCTGGGCCTGCAGGATGTTGGCATTGGGGATCTGGGGCAGGCAGGTGTTGTACCAGATGGTCCCCAGCTGGCTGGTGCAGGTGGCGCCCGCCAAATCCGCAACACTGGTGGCAGCGGCATAGGGGCTGTCAGCCTTCACCAACGTAACAATGCTGGCATAATAGTAGGGGGTGGTGAAGTCCACCTGCTCCAACCGTTCAGCAGTGATGGACTGGCCTGCGATGACCATGTCCAAGGCGCCGGACATGACGCCGGACACCAGGGAATCCCAATCGGTCTTGACGATCACCAGTTCCTTGCCCATGGCCTCAGCCATCCGCTTGGCCCACATAACATCGTATCCATTGGCATAGCTGGAGGTACCATCAATGGGAACAGCACCATTGGAGTCGTCGTTCTGGGTCCAGTTGTAGGGGGCATAGGTGCACTCCATCCCCACCCGCAAGGTGTTGCTGTTGTCAGACTGGCCACAGGCGGTGAGACAGCCCAGGGCGAGCACCGCTGCCAGCAGTACGCTGAAAAACTTTTTCATACACTCCTCATCTCCTCAACAAAATTGCATAAAACCCGGAAAGATACAAAAGAGCCGTGGTGCGGACGCATCACGGCTCAAGCTGTTGCATGAAACAGTTCCCCTGAGAGAACTCAACCGATGATAGCCCTCCACAACTGCGACAGCAATAGCTCTCCACACCTGTGACAGTACACGACATCTTCTGCCGTATCCCAACTGCCCGCCCCTGGCAAAGGGGGGCAATTTCGGCGGCTGCGCCTTTTCCATCCACCAGCTTGCCAGCCTAGGTCGATGGTACTTTTCACAAACCGCGCCTCTATCTTTTCCGTATTTTATTATTGTGGTTTATCATATTGCGAATTCACAAAAAAGTCAAGCATTTTTTGCAATTTGGCCAATTAAACATTTCATTTTGGTTGCTTGTATAAGATGGAAACAGAATATTGGGAAAATCTCCGACACTTTACCCATAGGATATCGATTCATTTCTTGGTCCTAGAGGTTCCGTGACAGACGGGCGGAGAGGGGTCATCAAGGGGCGCCATGTCCTTTCATCAGAGGGATGGCCCACCACCTGAGGGAATATGGCACGTTGCATCACAGCATCTCTTGACAATTACCGTTGGGTTCGGTACCCTTAAGTGGAAACGCCAGGTGCCGCCCACCCTTTGGGGCGGTGCCGTTCCCTGCAGTCAATCGAAGGAGGCCTGATCCATGCAACAGGAGGAAATTTGGCACAAGGAGGACTACCTGGACTTTTATGACACCCTACCCCAGGCCCGCAAGGAGGTGCTGCGCCGTTGGATCAGCGCGCACTTGGAGCCGGATCCAACGGGAACCCTCTCCTCATTGGAGATCAAACGAAAGATCCGCCACGGGGATGGCACGCCAGATCTGTTTTTTAACTGCGACGTGAAGGGAGCCATGCTGGAGCTGGGCTTTGCGCCCCTGGATCCTGCCGCCCGGGAGGTATTTTTCCAGGCACGCTGGAAGAATCCTCTGGAGTAAATACAAACTGTTCACATTGGCGTTACACATATGGCCAACGGGCTGTGTTATAATCAAATCAGGAAAAAAGAAGGGAGCTGTACCCTACTAGGATGGCAGGGGAGGTTGCTCTTCTTTTTTGGACCCCAAATTAGACGGAGGATGTTTATGTGTAACAACCCGTTTCAACCTGATACCAAAAATTATTACTTCTCCGCCACGCCAGAGGAGCTAGATATGCCCCAGGATAACCTCTATGTGGCTGGGTACGGGTTTGCACAGACTCCTCTGTTGACGGTGGAACGCCACCGCCTGCGGGTCTACTGCAACGGCATCGGCGCCGCCTTTTTGGGGTACTTTCTTCTGGGGAACCTGTTGCCGCTGTTTCTCTACCGCTCTGTAATCCCCCTGTTGTATGTCAGCGGCATCAATTATAACCAGATGGATACGCTGGGGGTCTTTGAGGCAATGGACCTCTTTTCCTATGTGATTTCTCTCTTTTTGCCTTTTTTCTTGTACCGGCTCTTTATCCACATGCCTCTTTCCGCTGCCATGCCCACCCGAAAACCGGCGCTTTCCATTGCGCTGCCCTCTGTCTTTGTGGGTCTTGGCGCATCCTGCATCGGTATTTATTCCTCCCTTGCCCTGTCTGCTCTGGCGGGGCTGTTTGGATATCAGCCCCACTCCACCGTCAATGTCCTGCCGGACGCCCCTCTGGCTCTAGGGATCTACCTGCTGCGCAGCACCTTGATGGCTGCCCTGGTGGAGGAGTTTGTGTTCCGTGGGGCCATTCTTCAATCTCTGCGCCGTTTTGGAGACGGGTTTGCCCTGCTGATCTCCTCCCTGTTGTTTGCTTTGGCCCACGGCAATCTGATCCAGGGGCCCAATGCCTTTTTGATGGGAATGGTCATCGGCTATTTTGTCATCCGCACCGGCTCTATCTGGACCGGTATCCTCATCCACTTCTGCAACAACTTGTTTGCGGTGCTCTTTGATCTGTTGGCACAAAACCTGTCCAATTGGGCCTATCAAGCGGCAAATGATGTATTGCTCCTGGTTTATCTGATTCTGGGGATTGGAGCTCTGCTCTATCTGATTCACCGTCAAAACAATCTATTCACACTTTCCAGGCAGGGATCGCTGCTGGCCAACCGGATCAAATATACCTGTGCCCTCACATCCCCCATGCTGTTGGTGAGTTTTTTCCTCTTTGGCATGCTCACCTTTCTAAACATGTCCTATGTGGGGTAGGGTACAGCAGGAGCGGGATGAAAGCTATATGCGGCTCGCTCTTGCAGAGGCAGAAAAGGCCCTCGCCACGGGGGATATCCCGGTGGGGGCGGTTTTGGTCATGGGCGAACAGGTTGTTGGCCGAGGGCACAACCTGCGTGAGGCCCAGCAAAACGCCCTGCTCCATGCAGAAATCTGCGCCATTGAGGAGGCCTGTCACACCTTGGGCCGCTGGCGGCTCAACGGCTGCACTCTCTATGTGACCATGGAGCCCTGCCCCATGTGTGCAGGCGCCATCATCAATGCTCGCATTGACCGGGTGGTCTATGGTGTAGCCGATGAAAAAGCCGGCTGCTGTGGATCGGTGGCAAACTTTTTTGCCATGCCTTTCAATCACAGCCCCTCCATCACCTTTGGTGTTCTTCCCCAGGAGTGTACCGCCATGCTCCAACGGTTCTTTGGCCAACTGCGTGCAAAGGATCACTTGCCGGAGTTGGATTTGGCCAAAGCCCACCACAATGCAACAGAAATGAAATGATCTATTACAGTGGCCCCATCTGCTGTTCCCGCCTTTAGAGGGATCCAGATGGGGCCATGATTTGATGGCAATCGATGCAGTATGTCTCATCCAACAGGATGGCATGGCCAGTGAGGCGCCCCCTCGATCATCCTTTTCCATTTGGTAATCAAATGCTTGTGGGGCAGGAAGGTTCTTCTGAGACCTGCAGTTCCCTTTGATAAGAAGAGCTCCTGTGCGACGTGATCGCACAGGAGCTCTTCTGCAAGGCCGCACTTATTTCATATAGTTGTAGTCCAACGTCACATTGTGCTGGTCCATAAACTGCAGATAGCTCTCCTTGGTGAAGGTGGGCTGATAGTCATTGATGATTTTCTGCGCCACTTTGGCATCATCGTACAGCAGATCCACCAGGGTCTTGGCCAGCAGTTTGGCGGGGTGGATGTAAGCCTCCTCCTCATCGACAATTTTGAAGTCTTTGGAGTGCAGGCCACCGGTGATCCCCCCCATCCAGATGTGGGTGCAGGGCATGATCTGGGACATATCGCCCAGATCGGTGGAACCAGCCACAGCCATATTGTAGATGAGCTGATCCTCCTTGCCGCCCAGCTCTGCAATGAGGTTGTCTGCAAAGACCTGATCCAGCTGATGGTCCGAATCCAGCGGCAGATAGCCAATGGAATCCTTGATGAGCACCTCGCCGCCCATGGCCAGAGCTGCCGCATGGAAGGAGCGGTTCACCTTTTCACTGGCGTCCATCATGGCATCCAGGGAGGCTGCGCGGACCATGACCTCCATGGTCACCTTGGCGGGGATGGCATTGACAATGTATCCACCCTGGGTGATGATAGCGCTCACGCGGACCTTGTCCTGGTCCTTAAAGGTCTCACGCTGGGCATTGATGTTGTTCAGCGCCAACTGGGCCATATTCAAGGCGTTGATGCCGTCATGGGGCGCATTGCCTGCGTGGGCAGAACGGCCCAGGAAGGTGACGGTCTTGTTGATAAAGCCGTTGGCCTTGGTGTTGACAATGCAGCACTTGTTCTCCTGAGGAGCAAAGGGCCAGGCATGGCATTGGATAATCATGTTGGTATCATCCAAACCGCCCCGGTACAGGTACTCCTGCTTGCCGCCGGTGTACTTGATCTTGCCCTCTTCCACCAGCTGGTTGCGGTACTCGTAGTCCAGGCACTCCTCCGCAGGGATAGCGATGAAGTCCATGACGCCGTCCAAGTGCTCCGCCACACCGGACTTCATAATGCCGATGGCGGCGCCGAACATGGTGGCCATCTGCATGTTGTGGCCGCAGGCGTGGGCGTTGCCATTGGCTGCAGCCTCTGGATGCTCAGGGCACATGACAGAGTCCAGCTCACTCATGATAGCCACGCGGGGCTGCCCCTTTTTCTCCGGATTTGCCGTGGTCTTGCAGCCGGTATAGGCGATGTTCTTTTCCACCGGCAGGCCCACTTTTTCCATAAAAGAGCAGACAGTATCCATGGTCTGGAACTCTTTAAAACCCAGCTCCGGGGTCTTATAGACCTCGCGCCCCAGGGCGATGATGGTTTCGCGGTTCTCATCAATTGCTTTACAGCAGAGTTCTTTCAGCTGTTCCTTGGTCATGATCGTGACTTCCTCCAAAAATTATTTTATCCAATCCCTTGGACCTGGTTTAACCCGATGGTCCAGAAGGGGTTCGATCCATGAAATCACAGGGGCATCCTTAAAAAAACCGTTCCCCTGTGGCAGACAACACCAGATTTACCTGGGCAGACAATGAGGAACTGCCATTGATCGGCAGTTCCTCACGAAAAACAAAGTACAGGTTGTCTATGGACTCTTAGTCCTCCAGACCCATCAGGATACGGTTGATCTGGGTGGCTTTCCACAGCTCGTTGGTGTCCAGGTACTCATCCACAGTGTGGACATTGAACATACCGCAGCTGAGGATAACGCTGCGATAGCCCTTGGCGGCCACGATGTTGGCATCGCTTCCGCCACCGATGACCATGGGTTGCGGCGTGACGCCCACCTTCTCCATGGCGGCCATGGTCATTTTGACAATGGGCTCATCCAGATCCAAAGAGAAGTTGGGGTAGGAGAGGCTGTGCTCAAAGTCCACGCTGCCGCCGTACTGGGCGCAGGCATCCTTGCAGCACTTCTCCATATACTCGACCTCCGCCTGCAGGCGCTCCATGCTGTGGGCGCGGATCTCTGCGGTGAAGGTGACCTCATCCGTCACCACGTTGGTGGCGTCGCCGCCCTCGATGCGGCCAATGTTGGCGGTGGTGGTCTCATCCAAGCGGCTCAGGCGCATGTTGCTGATGGCATGGGCAGCCACGGTGATGGCGTTGATGCCCTTCTCCGGCTCCAGACCAGCATGGGCTTTGCGGCCATGGAAGGTCACTTTGATGGCCTCCAGAGCGGGAGCCTTGTAGGCGATGACGCCAGTGTTGGCCACTGCATCGATCACCAGCAGATCCTTGCAGGGCAGGCGGGACTCGTCAAAATTCTTGGAGCCCAGCATGCCGGTCTCTTCGGAGACGGTGAAGAGCAGGTAGATGTCACGGTGCTTGACGCCGCTCTCCAGCACATCCTCCAAAGCCTCCAGAATGGAAGCGATACCGGACTTGTCATCAGCGCCCAGGGTGGTGGTGCCGTCGGAGCGGATGATATCCCCATCGATGACAGGTTTGACTCCATGGCAGGGGGAGATCTGGTCCATGTGGCAGGCAAAGCAGATGGGCATGCTGCCGGGCTCACCAGGGATGTGGGCCACGATGTTGCCGGAATTGCCGCCGTAGGCTGCGCCGGCGTTGTCGATGGTGGCCTCAATGCCTCTCTTTTTCAGGTAGTCGAGCATCCAGTCGGCCATGGGCTTCTCCTCCCAGGAGGGGCTGTCCACTTTGACCATTTCAATAAAGGTTTGAATCAATCTCTCTTTTGACAGCATAAATATTCACCTAGATCCTTTCTGTACAATATTTGAAAATTCCCCTGGAGGAGAGGCCGCCAGAGGCTTTTTTTCACAATCGGAGACCGGGGAAACAGAACTCATGTTTATGCTGTGGGCAAAGCCTCCCACTGGATAAACAGAGGTAAATCTTCCTGACCAAATTCCTATCAAATTATACCATATTGCCCAGCGGTTTACCAGACGTTTCCCACCAGTTATTCTGCCAGAATCTGAACCAGAAATTAGGTGGGGTTGCACATTTTTATTCAGAAATTTCTCGTTTTGTCCTTCTACAAAATACAAATGTCCAATAGATGCCCTTCTTCTGCGGAGTCCACTCACAAGGCATAAACTCTCACTTTATCCACCCCAGACAGGCAAAACTTCTGAAGTGGGGAATCAATAGACAGGACCTTGTCTTTTTTGCCCCGCCCCAAAAAGTGACAGGATGTACCCGCGGCCCTTTCTATAATAAAAAGAAAGGGGAGCCTCCGGCGGCGCCTCTCTCGAACCATTCTGGAAGGAGGCGCCAGTGCTTATGAAAACGGGCATCTATGTAGATGTATTGTTGACAGTCAACTTTGTCATCAACTACCTGCTGCTGCGGCTCTCCTGCACCATTGCAGGGCGCACCCGTTCCATAGGTAGGCTGCTCCTCTCCGCCGGTGTGGGGGCGTTGGGGAGCTTGATTATTTTCCTTCCCCTGCAGAACACCCTGGTGCTCACCGGATTTAAGCTGCTCCTCTCCGGAGCCATGGTTGCCATTGTGGCCGGGCGCTGCCCTGTACGGCAATTCCTATTTGACTGGCTGATCTTCTTTGTGGTCAACTTCTTCTTTGCCGGCCTCATGCTGGCCCTTTGGGTGCTCCGGGCCCCAGATGGCATGTTCTACTACAATGGCGTGGTGTATTTTGACCTGTCTGTCTTTACCCTGTTGGGGGTCACCACCCTGGCCTACCTGCTGTTCTCCCTCTTTCAGCGGAAATTTCGCGCGCAGACGGCCCTGCCTGCCCTCTGCCAGGCTACCCTTGTAGTCCAGGGCCATTCCATCGACCTTACCGCCCGGATGGACACGGGCAATGGCCTGCAGGATCCCTACAGCGGTGCACCTGTGGCCCTGTGCACCCTGGAACCCCTGCGGGCTCTTCCAGGCCTGCAGAATGTCTCACCGGATCTTCCTCTGGCCCAACAACTGCAGCAGCTGCCAGGGTTCCGTCTGATTCCCTACGGCACCGTGGGACATAGAGGGATGATGCCCGCCTTCCACCCGGACCGGATCACCTGGCAGGGAGCAGAGGGCCCTGTCTACTGCGAAGATTTTTTGCTGGCCGTCACGCCGGAGCGGCCCAGGGGTATGGCATGTGATCTATTGCTCCATCCCCAGATGGTGGAGCGTCAACTTAACAGGAGTAGGGGATGAAGGAGTTATGAAAGAAAAAAACGGGTTGATGGTGCTCTGGCGGCGGATTTGGCAGCTGTGGCTGCGGCTGCGGCCGGTGCGGGGCATCTATTACATCAACGGACCGGAGACTCTTCCGCCGCCGCTGACCAAGCAGGAGGAAGAGGTGGTCTTTGTCAAGCTACAGGAACACGACGAGAGCGCCAAGCAGACCCTCATTGTCCACAACTTGCGCCTGGTGGTCTACATCGCCAAAAAATTTGAGTCCTCCGGCGTGGGGGTGGAGGATCTCATCTCCATCGGCACCATTGGGCTCATCAAGGCGGTGAACACATTTTGCCCCAGCCGCAACATCAAGCTGGCCACCTATGCCTCCCGCTGCATTGAAAACGAGATTCTCATGCACCTGCGCAAGTGCCAGTCCCAGCGCAACGAGATCTCCATCGACGAACCCCTCAATGTGGATTGGGATGGGAATGAGCTGCTCCTCTCCGATGTCATGGGCACTGATGGGGACAGCGTCAACCGGGACATCGAGCAGGACGCGGAGCGCTCCATGGTGCTCCAGGCAGTCAACCGGCTGGGAGAGCGGGAGCGCATGATCATGCAGCTGCGCTTTGGCCTCAACGGCGGCGCTGAAAAGACCCAAAAGCAGGTGGCGGACCTCATTGGGATCTCCCAATCCTACATCTCGCGGCTGGAGAAGCGGATCATCAAACAGCTCAAAAAGGAACTGGAGAGCATGTAAGAGCCTTCGACGGCCGGAGAGGTCTTTTCAAGCGGCCCCTTCCCCCAAGAACCTGGATGTGGTATGATGGACAAAAAGAAGTTCCGTCCACCAGCGAGAGGATCCAAAGATTTTCTCCGGGAGGAAACGAAGAGAAAGGTTGATCTTACAAACATGAAGTGGCTGATTGCATCGGATATCCATGGCTCTGCAGTGTACTGCGCGCAGCTCCTGGAGGCCTACCAGCGGGAGGGGGCGGACCGCCTGCTCCTGCTGGGGGATCTCCTCTACCACGGCCCCCGCAACGGCCTGCCAGAGGGCTACGATCCCAAGGCGGTGCTGGAGATGCTCAACGCGCGCAAACAGGATATCCTCTCAGTGCGGGGAAACTGTGACGCCGAGGTGGACCAGATGGTGCTGGCATTCCCCATCCTGGCAGATTACTGCCTGTTGGACCTGGGGGATCGGATGATCTTTGCCACCCACGGCCACCACTACAATGAGTCCAACTTGCCGCCCCTGCACCAGGGGGATGTGCTGCTCCATGGCCACACCCACGTGCCTGTGTGCGCTTCTCGGGGCACCTACCTGTACTGCAACCCAGGTTCTGTCTCCCTGCCCAAGGAGAACAGCTACCGCGGCTACATGACCCTGCAGAACCGGCGGCTGACCTGGCGGGATCTGGAGGGCAACCTGCAGCAGGAGTTCCAACTGTAGCAGCATTGGAACAAAAGGCAAAAACAGGAGGCAAGGGGTTTGCCTCCTGTTTTTTCATGCTATTTGGCAAGGCGGCGGATCTCCCGCTCCAAGGCCTCCACCAGAGCTGGATCCTGCTGCCGGGCGGAAAAGTCCCCCGGGGCCTTGAGAGTCTCATAGACCTGCATGCGCTCCGGCAGCACCAGGCGCACCTCGTCGGACAGATAGGCGCACTCATAGGAGTCGTGGGAGACCAGGATCAACAGCTTTTCCCGTCCCATGGGCCCCAATTTGTCCATCAGATGCTGCCGCAGGGACCAGTCCAGGCCAGAGAACGGCTCATCCAACAGCAGCAGATCCCCGCCGTAGGCCAGCGCCCTGGCAATGGCCAGCCGGCGGCGCATGCCGCCGGAGAGGGAGCCGGGATAGTCCTCCCTGCGCTGCCCAAGGCCCACCAGTTCCAAGTAGGGCTGGGGATCCAGCTGCTGTTCCCCCGCCCCCACTAGGGCCACATTCTCCCCCACGGTGAGCCAGGGAAGGAGCCGGTCCTCCTGAAAGACATAGGACACCTGCCGGCCCTCCAGCCCCAGGATCTTCCCCTGTCTGGGGGATACCAGGCCTGCCAGCAGGTTCAGCAGCGTGCTCTTGCCGCTGCCGGAGACTCCAAAAAAGCTGACAATGCCCTGTTCCGGCAGGGTGAGAGACAGATCTTCGATCACATCACGGTCCCCCAGTGTGACAGTGACATGTTCCAACTGGATGCTCATAGCCGTCCCCCCTTTTGAGGCTGTTCCAAGCGCCACCTTCGCTGCAGGACGCCAAAGAGGAACAGCATCCCCTTTTCAATGGCCATACTCAGCAGAATCACCACAATGGTCCAGGCAAAGAGATCCGGCGTCTCCAGGTAGATCTTTGCGTTGGAGAGCATGGTGCCGATGGAGCCGCTGGGCTTCCCCAACACCTCCGCCGCCACGCCGGCCTTCCAGGCAAAACCAAGGCCCGTGGTGGCCGCCGACAGAAAGTAGGGCAGCACACTGGGGATGTAGATACCCCGGAGCTTTTTGCCTGTGGACAGGCCAAAGACCTTTGCCATCTCCAACAGCTTAGGATCCACCTTTTGGATGCCCTGGTACAGGTTGCTCCACACCAGGGGCAGCACCATCAAAAAGGAGATGAAGATGGACAGATGCCTGGTGCTGATCCAAACCAGGGCCAGGATGATGAAGGAGGCCACCGGCGTTGCCTTAATGATGCTCTGCAGGGGGTAGAGTAGCCGGCGCAGCCCCTTGGACAGGGAGGTCCCCACCGCCAACAGGGTGCCCAGCATCAGCGCCAGCAGAAAGCCCTCCATAATCCGCAGGCAGGAGCGCAGCACCGTCTGCCAAAAGGTCCAGGTGACAGCCAGCTCCCCCAACCGGCGCAGAACAACAGCAGGGGCAGGAACCAGCAGTTCCTGCCCCACCCATTGGGAGGCCACCTGCCACACCCCAAGCCAGAAGAGCGCCACCAGGGCGTTCCACAGCCAGCCTTTGATGCGTTGGTGTTTCATGGTTTTCCTCCCACTGTGTTGTTAATTGCCCAGGTAATACAGGCCCTCCTCTGGCATGCCCCCGCCGATGGACTGGGGATTGGCCTGGAACAGCACCTGGAAGAAGCCCTCTGCCGCCTGCTTCATCTCCTCGCCGGTCAGGCAGACAATGTTGCAGTTGGGGATGGCCTTCTCTGCAACAGCGGCGTCCATAATCTCATATTTCCCCACCAGCTGTGCGGCATCGGAGACATGCTCCACCACCCAGTTGGTGCTCTCGGCGTACTCCTGCAGGAAGGTCGCAAAGGCCTCCTGGTTGTTCTCCAAAAAGTCCTTGCGCACAATCAGGCAGCCCAGGGCCATCTGGGAACCGCTGTCCCCAGCGGCCTGGTTCCAGGCGTCGTTGAGGTTGACGGCCACCCGCACGTCCTCGCTCTTGTTCAACACCGTGGTCACAAAGGGCTCCGGCAACATGGCGATGTCCGCCTCCCCAGCGGCCATCATGGTGGCCAGCTCCGAGTGTTCGGTGAGGTACACAATGTTTACATCCGTCTCTGGGTCAATGCCGTTGGCCTGCAGGATGTAGTCCAGCACATACTCTGGGTTGGAACCCTGGCCAGTGGCATAGATGGTCTTGCCACGCAGGTCCTCCACCGATTGGATGGAGTCGCCCCGCTCCAAAATGGACAGGTTCCCCAGGGCGTTGATGGCAACCATCTGCACATTCCCGCTGGTCTTCTTGTAGAGGTTGGCCGCCAGATTGGTGGGCACAGCCGCCACATCCAGATCCCCGTTGGAGATGAGGCCCACCATATCCTGGGGGTCGCCCATGAGGGTGAAGTTATAGTCGTTGGCCGTGGCCCCCTGCTCATCCTGATCCATGAGCTGGACCATACCGATGCCGGTGGGGCCCTTCAGGCCGCCCACATTGATGGTGACCTTCTCTGTGGCAGAGGAGCCCTCCCCCTGAGAAGAGGAGCCGGAACTTCCGCCCTGATCCCCACATCCGGCCAGCAGCGCCAGCATCAGCACAAAGGCCGCCAGCAGGGAAATTGTTCTCTTTTTCATTGTCTGTTTCCTCCTTTTATCCCAAGGGATCTGTTGTGGGATCAGGCTGGGGAGAAAATTCCCCCACGGCCGCCTGCTCCAATCCCTTTCGATCAAGTACTTGAATTTGCCGCTCCCTGCGCTGAATGAGCCCCAGCTCCTCCAGGGCGTCAAAGGCCCGGTAGAGGGAGGCGCGCCCCATGTTGAGGGCGCGGGCCATGTGGGCGGCGTTGACAAAGGTGATCTCTCCCTCACCCCCCTGCTCCTGCCACCGGGTGAGCAGGCCTCTGGCGGCCTTCTCCAGGGCGGATCCGGCGGTGAAGGCATCGATTTTGTGGTTCAAAAAACAGATGCGTTCCGTCAAAAAGGCGATATACCGCATGGTGAACTCTGTGGACTGGGCAAAGAGGGCCCGCAGGGCCTCCTCTGAAAAGAAGAGCACCACGCAGCCCAGGGACTGGATCTGGGTGACATACTGCTGGGACGCGTGAAAGAGGCTTGCTACGCCGAAAATCTGCCCTGGTCCCAAGAGATTCAGGGGAACCGGGCTCTCCCCCTCGGGCTTGAACACCTGGGCACGGCCCTGGACCAGGACCCCCATGGCCCGGCGGTACTGATCGGGGCGGTAGATATCCACCCCCTTGGGGAAGGACTGCAGCTGCCCATACTCCTGGGCCAGCCGCTGGGCCTGCTGCAGGGTCATCCCCTGGAACAGCGGGCATTGACAGAGTGCTTGACAATGTTTGGGTGTCATTCTGGTTCTCCAAAGGCTGTATAGTGTTTCATTTGAGACAGATTAAATTGTATCATAAAAAATGAATCTGTCAATCATCTTCCCACATCTGTGGAAGATTCTGCAAGGAGCTGATTTTTCCCCCTCCTAGTTTTGTCTCTTTTTATGCTAGGTACGCGCCACGCTTCCTCATACCACAAAATTTTAGATCTCCCACAGAGGAACCTCCCCCACTACTGCCACAACAGGGTAGTGCCCGCTGGGCATGAAAAAGCCGTCCCTGACGGATCAGGGACGGAACCGATTTTCATCAGGCGCCCAAAGAATCAGCGGTCCTGATTCCCGTTGGGACGATTTTTTTCTTTCTGTTTGCGCAGCACCTCACGCAGTTGCTCCACAGCATGTTCATACTTGGTGGACTCCAACCGGGGAAAGGCGTTGATGAGACGCCGCTGGTGCCATTTAACCTGGGCCTGGGCCTCACGGATGTGATCCCGCAGCCACTGCACCCGCTTTTCGTTAGCCTCATCCCAGCGCTGGGAGCGTTCCTCGCCGCGTTCCCGTAGATCCTGCCACCTTTCGTCCAGGGTTTGCTCCACCTGGGCCTTGACCTGGGCCTTCAATGCATCGCCGCGCTCCCGCAGCTCCTCCCAAAAATCGTGGACCTGCCGGAGTTTGCCCTTCAGGGCCAGGATGCTGTAGACAGTGAAAGCCGTATCCGTCACGAAGTAGACGGCCAGGGCGATGCTCAGCCCCAGCAGCCAGCCGGTGGAGAGCCCCTCCACCAGACCTGCCACACGGGGATGTACCAGACGCATGAGCACCACCGACAACAGGCCGAACTCTGTACTGTTGAGCAGGCAGACCCGTCCATGGAGGTTCAAGCGCATGTTGGAGTAATCCCACCATTTCATGTGAAAGAGGGTTTCCAACAGATAGGAGGTGAGATATTCCACCACGGTGGTCACCAGCATCCCCAACAGGAACAGGGCCAGAATGTTCCCCTGAACCGGGGTCAGGAACAGGATGACCAGCACCCCACCCACCCCGTACACGGGGCAGAAGGGGCCGTTGAGGAAGCCGCGGTTGATAAACTTTTTGGCGGGGATGGAGCAGTAGATGCACTCACACACCCAGCCGATGAAGCTGTAAATGGTAAAGTATAGGAAGTACTGGCAGAGGGACTCCACTAGGCTTCACCCCCCTTGCGTTTTTCCAACTGGGCATTGGCCAGCATGAGCTTGATGCGGTTCTGCTGGTTGATCTCACTGGCGCCGGGGTCATAGTCCACAGCCACAATGTTGGCCTGTGGATTTTTTTCCTTAATGGCCCGCATCATGCCCTTGCCCACAATGTGGTTGGGCAGGCAGCCAAAGGGCTGGGTGCAGACAATGTTGTTCACACCGTTCTCCACCAGCTCCACCATCTCCGCGGTGAGGAGCCAACCCTCCCCCATCTTGACGCCGGAATTAATGTAGCCCTTTGCCAAGGTGGCGGTGTGATCAAAGTTTGACAGGGTGAAAAAGCCCGCATCCCGGACCACCTGGAGCATCTCCCGCTGTTTCTTCAGCAGGAAGTCGTAGACCACCTTGGTGGCGGACTGCCGCACCAAGCTGCCACCGTAGAGATCCCGGTCGTGGATGTTGTTGTAGACACAGTAGAGGCAGAAATCCAGCAGGCCGGGGACCACAACCTCCGCCCCCTCGCTGGCCAGGAAGTCCTCCAGATGGTTGTTGCCCAGGGGGGAATATTTGACATAGATCTCTCCCACAATGCCAACCCGGGGCTTCTGCTCCCCCTGGCGGGGCAGGGCTGCAAAGCTCTGGACAATCTCATGGTAAAACTGTTTGATGGCCTTGTAGCGCACCACCTTCTGGCTGTTGAGGAAGTCCACCAGGCGGTCAATCCACTGGGAGACCAGGGCATCGGTGCTACCGGGCTCCACCTCATAGGGGCGGCACTGGTTGGCCAGCAGCATGAGCAGATCCCCCAGCATCACCGCATAGAGCAGCTGATCCAACAGGCTCAGGCCAATCTGAAAGCCCGGGTTCTTCTCCAGGCCGCCAATGCTGAAGGAGATCACCGGCACATAGCCATAACCGCTCTTTTTGAGGGCCTTGCGCAGCAGGTGGATGTAGTTGGAGGCGCGGCAGCCGCCCCCCGTCTGGGTGATGAGCAGCGCCACCTTATGGGGGTCATACTTGCCGCTCTTCAGGGCATCGATCATCTGGCCAATGACCAGCAGGGCCGGGTAACAGGTGTCGTTGTGGACATTGCGCAGGCCCTCTTCAATGACGCTGCGGCTCTCGTTGCGCAGCTGCTCCACGTGGTAGCCGTGCTGGTTCAAAATGCTGCACAAGAAGGTAAAGTGGGTGGGCAGCATGGTGGGGATCAGGATGGTATATTCCTTGCGCATCTCCTCGGTGAAGATGGGGCGCTGCTCCTGGGTGTTTTGGGTGTTGGTTTGACTCATCCGGAGACCTCCTTTGTCTCTAGGCGAATTTTGCGCTGGCGCTCCCGCTCCTCCATGGCGCCCAGCATGCTGCGGATGCGGATCTTCACCGCCCCCAGGTTGCTGATCTCATCGATCTTCAGCTGGGTATAGAGCTTGCCGTGGGTCTCCAGAATATCCCGGACCTCGTCGGTGGTGATGGCGTCGATTCCGCAGCCAAAGGACACCAGCTGGATCAGCTCCATGTTGGGCTGGGTGGTGACAAATTTGGCTGCGTTGTACAGGCGGGAGTGGTAGGTCCACTGGTTGAGGACATTGACCTTTTGGGGCTCCACCAGGTCGCTGACAGCGTCCTCCGACAGAACCACCAGGCCAAAGGATCCGATGAGCCGGGGAATGCCGTGGTTGACCTCCGGATCCAGGTGGTAGGGGCGGCCTGCCAGAACGATCACCGGCAGGTTGTTTTCCCGGGCAAAGGCCAGGGCCTTCTGCCCCTCCTGGCGCAGGTCCACCTTCCACTGCTCATAGGAGGCATAGGCGGCCTGTACCGCCTCATGGATCTCCTTGCGGGTAATCATAGGGCCAAATTCCTGTTGGAAGAAGTTGTAGAAGTGTTTTTCAAAATCTTTGGAGCGGTGCACGCCAAAGTAGGGGTACAGGAAGCGGACATGCCGCAGTTTTTCCACATTGGCATAGAGCAGCTCCGGGTAGTAGGCCACCACAGGGCAGTTGTAGTGGTTATCTCCCTTGCCCTCGTCAAAGTTGTAGGTCAGGCAGGGATAAAAGATGGTATCCACGCCCTTCTCCAACAGGTCCTCAATGTGGCCGTGCATGAGTTTTGCCGGATAGCAGACCGTATCGGAGGGGATGGTATACCGGCCCTTGGCAAACAGCGCCGGGCTGGAGAGATCCGAGACCACTACCTCAAACCCCAGCTTGGTAAACAGGGTATGCCAGAAGGGCAGGTTCTCATACATATTCAGGCCCATGGGGATGCCGATTTTGCCCCGGGGGCCCGGCACCGGCTGCAGGGCTTGGATCCTGGCCAGCTTGTAGTCAAAGAGGTTGGGCAGCTCCTTGCGGGCTTTGCGGCCCAGGGGCCGCTCACACTTGTTGCCGGAGATGAACCGCCGGCCGTCGGAAAAGATGTTCACCGTCAGGTTGCAGCGGTTGGTGCACAGGCCGCAGACGGTGGGTTTTGCCGTGTGGACAAAGTGCTCCAGCTCCTGGGGGCCCATGATGGAGGACCGCTCCAGCCCCAGGCTGCGGCCGTGGAGGGCCGCCCCATAGGCGCCCATGAGGCCGGCAATGGCCGGGCGGATGACCTGCTTGCCCAGCTCCTTTTCAAAGCTGCGCAGCACGGCATCGTTGAGGAAGGTGCCGCCCTGGACCACAATGTTCTCCCCCAGCTCCTCGGTGCTGCGGGCCCGAATGACCTTGTATATGGCATTCTTCACCACGCTGATGGACAGCCCGGCGGAGATGTCCTCCACGGTGGCGCCCTCCTTCTGGGCCTGCTTGACGGAGGAGTTCATAAACACCGTGCAGCGGGAACCCAGATCCACCGGATATTTGGCCATGAGGCCCCGTTGGGCAAAGTCCGCAATCTCATAGCCCATGGATTTGGCAAAGGTCTCGATGAAGGAGCCACAGCCGGAGGAGCAGGCCTCATTGAGCATGATGGAGTCCACCGAGTCATTCTTGATGCGGAAACATTTGATGTCCTGCCCGCCGATGTCCAGGATAAAGTCCACCTCCGGGCAGAAGAACCGGGCAGCTGTGTAGTGGGCCATGGTCTCCACAATGCCCGCGTCCACCGAGAAGGCGCTTTTGATCAAATCCTCCCCATAGCCTGTGACCACGCTGGATGCAATGGTGATCCGGTCCCCGCACAGCTGCCAAAGCTGCTGCAGCTGCTGGCGGATGATGTCCACCGGGTTGCCCTGGTTGGAGCTGTAGTACTGATAGAGGATATTGGCATCCTCATCGATGAGCACCACCTTGGTGGTGGTGGAACCGCAGTCGATGCCCAGGTGGGCCCGGCCGCTGTAGGAATCGATGGGCCGGTGGGCAACGGTGGCCCTGGCGTGACGCTGCCGGAAGGCCTCATACTCCTCCTGGTTGGCAAACAGAGGCGGGAGCACATGCTTTTGGCTCTTGATGTTGACCGAGTGCTCCAAGCGGTCCAGCAGGGTTGCATATGTAAAGGTCTCCTCATCGTTTTCCGCGGCGTACATGGCCGCGCCGATGGCCACGGAGTACTGGCGCCACTCCGGGAAAAAGGCCTGTTCCGGCGTCAGCCGGAGGGTCTCGGTAAACCGGTCCCGCAGCCCCTGGAAGAAGAAGAGGGGGCCCCCCAAAAAGGCCACCTTGCCCTCGATCTTGCGGCCCTGGGCAAGGCCGGTGATGGTCTGATCCACCACCGCCTGGAAGATGCTGGCCGCCAGGTCCTCCTTGCGGGCGCCCTGGTTCAGCAGGGGCTGGATGTCGCTCTTGGCAAAGACGCCGCACCGGGAGGCGATGGGATAGATGAGGTTGTGTTTGAGACTGAGCTGGTCCAGCTCATCGGGAGTCACCGCCAACAGGGTGGCCATCTGGTCGATGAAGGCTCCGGTGCCGCCGGCACAGGTGCCGTTCATCCGCTCCTCCAGGCCGCCGGTGAGGAAGAGGATCTTGGCGTCCTCTCCGCCCAGCTCAATGACCACGTCCACGTCGGGAGCCAGCTCCTCAATGGCCTGGCCGGTGGCAAACACCTCCTGAATAAACTCCAGCCTTGCCGCCTGGGCCACGCCCAGCCCGGCGGAACCGGAGATGGCCACGGTAAAGGGCTCCTCCCCCAATACCTCCTTGGCCAGGCTCAAGACCTGGACGGTCTTGGGCCGCACCTCGGAGTAGTGGCGCTCATAGTGTTGGAACAAGATCTCCTTGCCCCTTAGGACCACCACTTTGACGGTGGTGGATCCAATATCAATGCCTACGCTGATGGCTGTCTTTTGTGTTTCGTTCATCTGATACCTCCGCTATCCCGCCTTGGGAATTTGAAAGATCCCCAGCATCACCATACGGATCATGGCCCGGTGCTCCTGTTGAAACTCCTGCAGCATCTGGACCGGTTCCACGGTCCCGCTGCGTATCCGATCCATAAACGTCTGCTGCACATGGTCGCTGACCAACACCATTAGCTCCAGGGCCCTGCCGCGGTCCACCCCGTCCTTGAGGGGGAACCCATCCACAAGCTGTTCAAAGAGGTGGGACTTCTCCCGATACAACTCCCCTCGCTTTTGGCGCAGCAGCTGGCCAATGGCCCCATCCATGTTGGACATGCTCTCCCGCAGAATGCGGTAGTGGTAGGGGTGGGAGAGGAAAAATTGCATCCTGGCCCCATAGAACTGGCCGATGTATTCCAGCGCCCGGCCCGCCTGCTCCTGAAGAGGCTCTGTGCACCGCTGCAGGTCCGCAAAGCACCGCTCCAGCACGCCGGAAAACAGGTTTTCTTTGGTGCGGTAATAATGAAAAAGAAGCCCTTTGGAGATATTGGCCCGCTGGCACATCCGGTTGGTGGATGCACTCAAAAAGCCGTAGCTGCCAAACTCCTGGATGGCGGCCTCCAAAATGACTTCCCGACTCTCTTGAGATTGTTGTTCCTTTTGATTCATCCAAACGCCTCCAAGCTTGCCTATTATAGCACACATTGACCACATGGTCTATATGGAATCTTCATAAAGAATGTAAATTTTTGTCGCAACTTCTGGCCGGATTCGTAAAAGAAGAGACAATCCCCTCCCCAACTGGAACCGCTTATCCCGCTCAATTTTATACTATTTTTGTATCAATTGCAACCCGCAGAATTTCCCTAAGATAACATTTAAAATGTGTGACGCATTCATGCGGTGACATCTCCTCCATTATTAAAAAATGTATCTTTTGTTTGGAGTGATGTTCTGCCTCCGCTCCAAAAAAAGGACACATCCCGAAGGACATGTCCTTACATCATATATAGTGAAGAGGGCTTTTGCCCGAAAACTGATCTGCACTAGGGAATCACAGGGGATCGTCGCTCATGGGGCGGAACCCCTCTCCATAGGTGTCCCCCGCCTCCGTGACCACCAGGAAGGCCCTGGGATCCACCATGCGAACGATCTTTTTCAGCGAATGGAGCTGGTCCCTTGCCACCACGCACAGGAGGACCTCCTTTTCCCGGTTGCTGTAGGCCCCCTCCCCCTTCAGGAAGGTGGCGCCCCGGTCCAGCTGTTCCAGAACCACCTTGGCAATCTCCCGGGAGTGGTCAGAGACCACCAGCACCATTTTGCCGGTGTTGGCCCCGTAGAGGACCACATCGATGAGCTTGGAGGAGACGAAAATACAGATCAGGCCGTAGAGAATGGTCTCCAGACTCTCAAAGACAATGCCTGAAGCCACCAGGATCACACAGTCGACGGCAAAGATCATCTGGCCCAGGGGGACCTGCGGGAAGCGGTACAGGAGCACCCGGCCTAAAATATCTGTCCCGCCGGTGGAGGAGTCCCGCAAAAAGATGATCCCCAACCCCAGTCCCATGAGCACGCCCCCATAGATGGTGGCCAACAGGTAGTCGGAGGTGTAGGTGGGCAGATAGATGGCCACATAGTCGGTCATGATGGTGGAGATCACCAGCGTACGCAGCGTACGCAGTAGGAAACCCCGGCCGATAACCTTCATCCCCAGCAGAAGAATGGGGATGTTCAGCAGCAGGGAGAACAGCCCGATGGGAATGTGAAAGAGGTAGTTGAAGATGATGGCGATGCCTGACACGCCTCCGGGGGCAATGTTGTTGGGCGCAATAAATACGTCCAGGGAGACCGCAAAAATCCCCCCGCCCACCAGATCAAAGAGCAGATCCACCAGGTTCTTCCCCAGGACGCTCTGTTCCAGTTTTTTCAGCACAGCGCTCACTCCCTCAAAAGACAGTATCCGATCCCCTTAATTCTGGCCGCTCCAACACGCCTGCAAAAAGTGGTAGAGCTCCAGAATGCGGGGCAGTTCCCCCTTCAGGTACAGGTAGCCAAAGAGGGCCTCCACCCCGGTGGCGCGGCGGTAGTCCGCCGGATCCGCATGCTTGGGCAGGTGCCCTGGGTGGGCATTGCGTCCCCGCTTGAGGATGGCCAGCTCCTCCTGGTTCAGCTGTTCCTCCAACAGGCCATAGGCCTGGGATTGGGCAACGGCACAGACCTTGCCCACCGCCAGCTGGTGGAGCTGCTTGCTGGGGCGGTTCCCCTGGGATACCAGGGACTCCCGCACCAACAGTTCAAACACCGCATCCCCCAAAAAGGCCAGGGTCAAAGGGCTCAGGAGCTTTGGATCCTGTTTCAATTCAACAGATGATTGCAGCGTATTCCTTCCCTCCCTCAGCCTAGGGCATGTAGTCAAATTCAAAGTTCAGGATGCTCACGGTATCCCCCTCCTGAACGCCCATCTCCTCCAGCCGGTCGATGATGCCGCTGACCCGCAGAATCCGCTGCAGGTACTGGAGGGACTCGTAGTCATCCGGATCCACCATGCCCAACACGGGAACCAACCAGGGGGCCTGTACCACATAGATGCCATCCTCCACGGTGATGGTGAAGTCGCTGAGATCGGCGGTGACAGGAGGCGTCTTTGGCAGCTCCTGAACCTCAAACTGTTTGATGGGGGGCAGGGTGTCCAGCTTTTGGCTCACCGCCTGGATGAGGGCATCCACCCCCTGATGGGTGGCGGCGCTGATGGGGAAAAAGACATAGCCCTGTTCCCGGACAAAGCGGGCAAAATCGTCGATCTGCTCCTGGGCGGCCAGCTCACACTTGTTGCCCGCCACAATCTGGGGCCGGCCGGAGAGCTCCTCGCTGAAGTTGGCCAGCTCCCGGTTGATGGCCAGGAAATCCTCCTTGGGATCCCGCCCCTCAATGCCAGAGACGTCCACCACATGGAGGATCAGCCGGCAGCGCTCCACATGGCGCAGGAACTCGTGGCCCAGGCCTACGCCCTCACTGGCCCCCTCAATGAGGCCGGGGATGTCCGCCATGACAAAGGACTTGCCCTCCCCCATCTTGACCACTCCCAGCACCGGGGTCAAGGTGGTGAAGTGGTAGTTGGCGATCTTGGGCTTTGCGGCGCTCACCACCGAGATGAGGGTGGATTTGCCCACGTTGGGGAAGCCCACCAGGCCCACATCCGCCAGGAGCTTGAGCTCCAGGGTCACCTCAAAGGACTCCCCGGGCATCCCTGGCTTTGCAAAACGAGGGATCTGCCGGGTGGGAGTGGCAAAGTGGGAGTTGCCCCAGCCGCCTTTGCCGCCCCGGGCCAGCACCACCGGCTCCGGCGTGGAGAGATCCGCCATGATCCGGCCGCTCTCAGCCTCCTTGACCACGGTACCCAGAGGCACACGGATGACCAGGGGCTTTGCACTGCGCCCGGCGCAGTTGTTGCTGGCGCCATTCTGCCCGTTCTCCGCCACAAACTTGCGCTTATAGTTAAAATCCACCAGGGTGGATAGATTGGTGTCCGCCTGAAAGATCACATCGCCGCCTTTGCCGCCGTCACCGCCGTCGGGTCCTCCGGCGGCCACATATTTTTCCCGGTGGAAGGAGACCGCTCCGTTGCCCCCATCCCCGGCCTTGATGCGAATTTTTACCAGATCAACAAACATGGTTTACTCCTCTGCGGGACAGTCCCGCCGTGATCGTTTTCCCTGTGGGAAAATTTCCTGGTTCCTGGCCTGGGGCAACCCCCGGCCGGAACGCGTTCCACCCGTCCCTGTCTCCCCCATAGGGAGCAAAGGCGGGGCCTTTGTGGGATGATCCCACCAAAGAAGTTCTGTCTGGCTCCCCTGTTGCAGCGGCAAAAACGGCCATCTCTGTATCCTATGGTTCCCCCACGCCGCAGGTTCCATCCCCGGCGGCCTATTTTTCCACGGCCATTGGGGCAGGGCACCACGCCGCCCTGAAAGGAGTCCCCAAATAACACAAAAAGCCCGAGCGTGCGCCCAGGCTCCCAACGGCATGCTGGGAGCTCAAGAGGTGCGCAAGAAGTGGTGTTCGTTCTCACACGGCTCGGTCCCCGGCATCGCTGCTTTTGACCAGACTGAAAAAAGCAGGGCCCACCAATCTGGAAGGCCCTGCACCCAAGCAAATCCTTATTGAGCGGGGTAGATGCTGACCTTTTTGCGGTCGCGGCCCATGCGCTCAAACTTTACTCTGCCATCCACCAGGGCAAACAGAGTGTCATCCGAACCCTTGCCAACATTGACACCGGGATGGATGTGGGTCCCCCTCTGGCGAACCAGGATGTTGCCAGCCAGCACAAACTGGCCGTCGGCGCGCTTGACGCCCAGTCTCTTGGACTCGGAATCACGGCCGTTCTTTGTGGAGCCGACGCCCTTTTTGTGGGCGAAGAACTGCATATTCAATCTCAGCATAGTCTTACACCTCCGAAACAGTCACTTGGATGGTTCCCGGATAGTCCTGGGCCAACAGGGTCAGATGCAGCTGCAGCGCCTGCAGAAAGGCCTCTGCCTCTGGGGCCGGGGGCTTTGGGAGCCTGACAAGAATGGAATTTTCCTTTTGAACCACCTGGGCGGAGATGTTTAAAACCTCCGTAATCCCATTGGCTGTCAATTGCAGGGCGGATGTCACCGCGGCACACACCACATCCTGACCGTAGTCAGCGTATCCGGCGTGGCCGGAGATGCGAACGCCGCACAGCGCCCCATCCACCTGCTCAAACGCGGCGGCAATCATTCCCTTAGGCGTTGATTGCCTGGATCTCAACCTTGGTATAGGGCTGTCTGTGACCCATCTTGCGCGCGGAATTCTTCTTGGGACGATAGGTAAAGACGGTGATCTTTTTGCCCTTGCCGTTTTTCAGCACCTTGGCGGTCACTTTTGCACCCTCCACGGTGGGAGTGCCGACGACCATGCCGTCATCCTTGCCCACTGCGATGACCTGATCAAACTCAACGGTAGAATCGGCCTCAGCATTGAGCTTTTCGATGTAAACAACATCGCCCTCTTGCACGCGATACTGTTTGCCACCAGTGACAATTACTGCATACATTCTGTAAGGCACCTGCCTCTTTCATAATCTCGCTGTCCCCTCAGGCGGCGTTTTTGGACACACTTCGAGCCCGGAACATGCGGCATAGCCTATTCTATCACAGGATTGGGGGCATGTCAACACCATCCGGCGGGAAAGAACCGCCTCTTTTATGCCCACATCCTTCTGCCGCTCATTCCTCTGCTGTCCAGGGGATCAGGGCAGTTCCTGGCCCTGGCCGTCCAAAAAGAGATACTGGGCCGGCGTCCCCTCATAAAAATAGAGGAATGGGAGCTCCTGCCCCTGCAGGGAGATCTCTGTCATCTCTCCATCCTGCCCCGTCAGGCGGAGTGCGGCGCAGTCCGGGTTGTTGACCAGAAAGCTGTATCCCTCGTTCCACCGGGCCAGGGCGATGTCCTTGGCGCAGGTCACCGGCTTATAGGTCCGCACAAAGCGGTAGGTGCCCTCCTGTGGGGATTCACACTCCATGGGTAGGTAGTAGTGGGCCTGATAGGCATTGCCGGAGATAAACCAGTGGAGGGACCTCTCCCCCATGGTCTGAACCCCTCCATAGGCCAGGTCGGTGGTCTGGGCATCGGCAATGGGGATCTCCTCCCGGGCCTTGTCCACAAGGTCCTGGGTGGTGCGCATGGTCTCAGAGCAGCCGGTACATGCCAGCAGCAGTGTCAGCAGCAGAACTCCGATCATCAGACGTCTCATGGGATCACCTCCGCACAGCAAAATGGGTGGGTGTCTTTTTTTCATTCTACCAAAACCTGCACGCCATGGCAACAAATTCTTTGGAAAAACTGGGCGGATCCCCTGTTAAAGGGGGATCTCCTGGCCCAGATGCAGGGAGTAGAGGATACACTCCGTCACTGGACGGCCCAGGTTGCGGGTGAGAATGAGCCGATAGAGGGCCAGCTGATCCCGATACCGGTCCGCCAGCTCCTGGGGGTGGGAGACCTGGTCGGTCTTGTAGTCCACCAGCACCAGGTGATCCCCCTCCTGAAAGACACAGTCGGCCACACCCTGCACATTGACTTTGTTCTCCCCCAGGCCGGGCAGGTAGGCGCCCACCTCCTCCCGGCCCAACTGGGCCACAAAGCGCACCTCCCGCAGCACCCGCGGACTTTTTGCGATGCGCCGGGCCAGGTCTGAGTCAAAGTAGGCCTGGATCTTGGGCAGAACAATGGCCTGCCCCTGCTCTGGGGTCAGGTACCCCTCCCGCACCAGCCGGTCCAGCTCCGCCTGGGGGTCCCGGGCGGCCCGGTGGTGGTCCGCAAATTGGAAAAACTGGTGGTGGGCCGTCCCCCGTTCCGCCCCAGTGAGCTGCCGCCGGCGCAGAAAGGCCGGCCGGGCGGCAAAGGCCTCCCCCTCCTGCTGGGGATGCACCAGCTGGGAGACCCCGTACTTGGTGGGAATCACCGTGGCATCCTCATAGGGGTACCGCCAGGTCAGGCGGGTCTCAATCTCCCGGAGCAGGTCCGGATCCGGCTGGGCGGTGAAGGTCTGTTCCGCCACTGCCTCTTCCTCCCCCTCCGCTGCCGGATGCAGCAGAATGTCCAGGGGGGCCTGGGGTTCCACCGCCTCCAACGGCTCCATCCCCAGCTGGCGGCACAGCGCCTGTCCACTGGGGTGGTGCAGGGCGGCCGACAGCACCCAGTCCAAATAGCTGCCACCCCTGCGCACCACATAGGGGGAGAGCTTGCCCCCCTCCAGCGGGGCGGCAAGGGCGGCCACCTTCTTCTCCACATCCGGCACCAGGCCTGTGAGGATCAGCTTCTCCCGGGCCCGGGTCAGGGCCACATAGAGCACCCGCAGCTCCTCCGAGAGCATCCCCCGCTCCAGATCCAGCCGCACCGCCTCCAGGGGGACCGTGGAGAACTGCTGCAGGGTACGTAGATCCCGCCGGGCGCAGGCAAACCCCAGATCCCAGTGGAGCAGGGCGCTCTTGCGGAGGTCCTCCCGGTTGAAGGGCTTTGCCATGTCGCACAAAAACACCACTGGCATCTCCAGCCCCTTGGACTTGTGGATGCTCATGATCCGCACCACGTTTGCCGACTCGCTGATGGTCAGGGCCGGTTCCAGATCGTCCCCCTGCTCCTGCAGACGGCGCAGGAAGCCCACAAAGCCGGACAGGCCCTGGTAGCCTGCCTGGTCATATTGGGCGGCATACTGACACAGCAGACGCAGGTTTGCCTGGCGCAGGCCGCTGCTCTCCCGGGCCGCCATGGCAAGGCATCCGGTGCGCCGGTAAAGTTCCCGCAGCAGCTCATCGGTGGGGTGGGCACAGGCGAAGCGGCGCAGCTCCTGGAGTTGTTCCAAAAATTGGGCCATGGCCTCCTCCCGCTGGGCCAGCTCCAACAGGCAGACATAGAGAGGGGCGCGGCGCTTGACCAGCCGCAGGCGGGCCAGGTCGTCGGCGGTAAAACCAAACAAAGGGGACACCATGGCCCCCGCCAGGGCAATGTCGTCCAGGGGGTTGTCCAAGGCCTTGAGGGCACAGACCACGGCGGACACCTCTCGGCTGGAGAGAAATCCCCCCTGCCCCTGGGCCCAGGCGGTGACCCCCACCTTGGCCAGGGCCTGGGCATAGAGGTCGCTCTTGCCCCTGGGGGAGCGCAAAAGGATCCCAATATCCCGGGGCTGGATGGGCCGCAGGACCTCCCCCTCCTGGACCAGGTAGGGGCGGTCCAGTAGCTCCCGGACGGTCTTGGCCACAAAGTCCGCCTCCTGCTGGATCTTGTCCAGTTCCTTGTTCTCAACCAGCAGGTGCAGCTCCGCCGCGGCCTCTTGGTAGGGGAGATAGGGGGCCGCCGGCACCAGTTCCTCCTCCCGGTTGTAGTCAATCTCCCCCAGCGCCGGGCTCATGAGGAGGGTGAAGAGGAAGTTGACCGTCCCCGTCACCTGGCTGCGGGAACGGAAGTTGTGCCCCAGGGACAATCGGGAGGGGCAGCGCACCCCATCCCAGAGGGGATAGTCCCGCTTTTTGGCCAGAAAAATCTCTGGCATGGCCTGGCGGAAGCGGTAGATGCTCTGTTTCACATCTCCCACAAAGAACAGGTTTTTCTCCTGGCGGGACAGAGCGGTGAAGATCATATCCTGGGCCTGGTTGGTGTCCTGATACTCGTCCACCAAAATCTCCTGGAAGGATTCAGACAGGGTCTTTGCCAGATCCGTGGGGGTGTAGACCCCGTGATCCCGGGTGAACAGCAGCTGCAAGGTCAGCTGCTCCAGATCCCCAAAGTCCACCAGCTTCTGCTCCCCTTTGATCTCATCCAGGCGGTGGGCAAACGCCTTGGTCAGCTGAAAGAGGGCGCTGATCTTTGGCAGCAGGTCCTGCAGGTCCTCCAAAAACTCCTGGGAGGTGGCACAGAAGAGCTTCTCCTTCAGACGGGCGATCACCTCCTTGACCTCCTCCCGGCAGGCAGTCAAGCGGTTTTTGGCCCCCTCGTCCTCGTAACCCCGCAGGGGCCCCAGCCGCGCAAAAGCAAAGGTGGACAGACGCTGGCAGACGGTGTCCCACTCCCGGCTCTCCACCGCCTGATACAACGCCCTGAGCTGGGCCTCATCCTGCCGGTAGGCGGACTGGTAGGCCTTCTCCAGGGCAGGGTCCCCTTGGATGCGCGCCAGGGACTCCCCTGTCAGATCCAGGGCATAGCCCAGGGCGTCCTGGGCATAGGCCAGGATGATGCCGCCCCAGGGGCTCTCCTCCACAGAGGAAACCCGGGTATAGAGGGCCAGCTTCTCATCCAGCCAGTCCTCATAGAAGGGATGGGTGCGGACAAAGTCGTACAGCTCCAGCAGGAGGTTCTGCAGCCGACGGTCGTTGCGCCCGCTGGAGACCAGCTCCACCAGCTGGGTAAAGCCTGCCTCCCCCCTGGCATAGGCTGCTTCCAGCACCTCCTGGGCAGCCTGCTTGCGGAGAACCGTCATCTGCTTCTCCTCCGCCAGGCGGAAGTCCGGAGCCAGGTCCAGGCGCTGGAAGTGGTCCCGCAGCAGCTGCAGGCAGAAGGAGTGGATGGTGCTGATGTGGGCCCGGGGGAGCAGCAGCTGCTGGCGCAGAAGGGTGGTGTTCTGGGGGTCCTGCCGCAGCTTTTCCCCCAGGCGCTGGGAGATGCGCTGCTTCATCTCCTTGGCCGCCGCGTTGGAGAAGGTCATGACCAGCAACCGGTCCACATCCACCGGATGTTCCGCATCCAGCATCAGCCCCAGCACCCGCTCCACCAGCACGGCGGTCTTTCCGCTGCCTGCCGCGGCAGAGAGCAGCAGGGTTCCGCTGCGGCTCTCAATGGCCGATCTCTGCTGGGGGGTCCAATTTCTGGCCATGGCTCTCTTCCTCCTCTCGTGCAAGTTCTTGGAACAACATCTTGCGGTCCCACTGGGCAATGGTCTTGACCGGGTCCTGATCCTCCCGGCGGCAGATGGCCCGGAACTCACAGTAGGTGCAGGGCTCATACCCAAGCCCCTGGGTAGGAATGGGGGCAATCTCCCCCCGGCGCAGGGCCTGGGCCATCTGGGTGATGAGCCGCTCCACATGCCCCTTGAGGCGGCCCAGCTCCGCCAGGGAGGCAACGGAGGAGTTCCGGTCCAGCTCTCCGTTCTTTTTGCGCTTGGCGGGGATAAATACCCCGGCCACATCCCGCTCCATCCCCTCCAGGACATCCGGGTCATCCAGGAGCAGGCCGCTCATGTGGAATCCCCTGACCCGCAGCTTCTCCAGCTCCTGGGGGGAGGTGTCCCTGGGACAGGGGATGGCCTCTGCCCGGGCTGGCAGATACAGCACACCGGCGGGGAGAACCTCCCCCGTCCCCCGCCGCTGACCATCCTGCCAGAGGGAGAAGAGATATAGCAGCATCTGCATGTTCAGCCCATAGTAGACATCCGACAGGCGGAAGGTCTTTATGCCGGACTTGTAGTCCACCACCCGCACATATTTGATATGGTCCTTTTCCATCACATCCACCCGGTCCACAATGCCCTCTACATAGATGCTCCCGCCGGTGGGGAGCTCCAGCCGGATGGGGGGCACCCCGTCCTCCCGGTTGATGGGCAACTCAAAGGCCACCGGTTCAAAGAGGCTCTGGGAGAACTCCCGCACCAGCTGCTCCACCAGCTGTTCCAGGGTGCGCACCAGCCGCTGGTAGAGGTAGCGGAACTGGCTGGGCAGCTCCTCCTGATCCGCCACCCGGCTCTTGAGATAGTCCTCCAGCAGGGCGGCAATCCTCTCCTGCAGCTCCTGGGCGGAAAGGTCCCGCAGGCCCTGGATCCCCAGGGTCTTCACCAGCATCTCCAGGACATAGTGAATGACGGAGCCCGTCTCCAAGGGGGAGAGCTCCACCCGGCGGCGGGCCCTGAGCCCCAGGCCGCTGGCACAAAAGTAGGCAAAGGGGCACTTAAAATAGGTCTCCAAGCGGGAGGGGGAGAGACGCATCTCCTCCCCAAAGAGGCGCCGGGCCGTCCCCCGGTCCTGAAGGGTGAAGGGGTCCAAGGTGGAAAAGGCCTCCATCCGCTTTAAGGGGCCCTGTTTTTCTCCACCGGCAAAGTGGGCCATCAGGCTGGCCCGCAGAGGGGAATCCTGCCCGTAGATGTGGCAGAGGTATTGAAAGGCCGCCTCCTCTCCTGCAATCCGATCCATGGCCGGCAGGCTGCTCGCCGGCTGGAGCAGGCCGGGGAACATCTCCTTGAGGGAGCTCACCAGGCAGGAGGGCTGCAGGGCATTCCCCGCCAGATCCGCCGTGGGGAAGCTGACATACAGCTGCTGGGAGGGGGTGGTCAGGGCAAAATAGACATAGAACCGCTCCAGCACCGCCTGGCCCTCCCCTGCGCCGGATAGCTCCAGCCCCAGCTGGGCCATCTCCTCCCGGTCGGCGCGGGTGAACATGCCGCCCACCCCCTCCTCCAGGGGGAAGAGGCCCTCATTGGCCCCCAGGACAAACACCACCTTGGGGCTGTCGGGCCGGATGCGATCCGCATCTCCCACCATCACCTGGTCCAGGGTCTGGGGAATGTGCCCCAGGTCCAAGGAGAGCAGGCCCAGCCGCAGCAGTTCCACCAGGCGTCCCAGGGGGAAATGCCTGGGGCCCACCGTCTCGTCAAAGGTGTCCAACAGCCCCATGACAGATTCCCACACCTGGGAGAAGTCCTCCAAGGTCTGCTTGTCCCCGTGGGCCAGCTGGGTCAGAGCCTTGGGGGCGTCCACCTGAACCAGATATTCATACAGGGCTGTGGCAAAGGCGCTGCCGGTCCCCTCCTGCAGGGCCCCGCGCAGCCGCTCCAGGGGCTCCACCACCTGTCTGCGGGTCTGCTCCAAGGCCTGGAGCTGGGCCTGATCCTCCTCGGTCATGGTTTCGGCCAGGCCCTGGGGGTTGTCCCGGAAGGGAACGGTCCACTTTTTTCCCTGGACACTCCAGATGTAACAGTAGTTCTCCAAAGCGGCCACCTGCTGTTCCTCCAAATCCAACAGGCCACTCTTACACAGGCGCAGGATCCGCTCCGTCTCAAACCCCAGGCGAACCGCCTCCAGGGCCGCCAGCAGGCCGTTGACCAGGGGGGTGGAGAGGATATCCTCCCGCCGGTCCAAAAAGTAGGGGATGCCATACTGTGGGAAGAGCTCCGCCAGGGGGGCGGTGTACCCCTCGGTTTTCCGGCCAATGAGAGCGATCTCCCGGTACCGCAGTCCCTTCTGGGACACCATGCGGTGGATCTGGGCAGCCACATAGGCCACCTCCTCATAGACATTGTCCGCCTGAGTCAGGTGCACGGCCTGCACCGGGCCCTCATAGGGAACCTCCCGGCGAAAGAGCTGCCCCTCCAGATGGCACAGCTCCGGGGCCTGGAAGCGGTGGCACGCTGTGAGCACCACCGGGGGAAGCACCGGAACCCCCAGCTCCCGCGCCATGCGCACAAAGCGCCGCGCAGTCCCCTTGGGTGCGGAGAAGACCCCAAGGCCCCCCTCCTCATCCGACAGCTGGTCGGCTGTCAGGGCGATGGTCACCTTTTGGGCCTGGGCCAGGATGGCCCGCAGCATCCGGTACTCCCCAGCCATAAAGGCGGTGAAGGAGTCGATGTAGACCTCATACGGGCCAAAGAAACCCTGCTCCTCCACCTTTTGGCAGGCCTTGGCCAGGTCGTCATCGCTGTCGCTGTAGCTCTGGTCGATGAGGGCCTGGTAGAGGTCATACAGCAGGGCGATCTCTTGCCCCTTGCTGCGCAGGTTTTCATCCTGGGCCTGCTGGGAGACGGCGCGCAGGGCGTCAGCAGTGACACCGGCCGTCTTGAGCTCGTGGACCGTGTCCACCAATGAGCGAACAAAGGAGGTGTTTTTCGTCTGCCTGGCATAGTATTCCAGCTGATCCTGGGCCTCGGAGACCGCAACGCTCATAAGGATGCAGCGGGCGGTGTCGTCCACATACCGCCCTGCCAGGCCGCCCAGGGATCGAAAGATCCGGTTGCAGAGCCGGGTAAAGCTCAGCACCTCCACCTGCAGGGACTCCTCCCCCGTGAGCAGGGCATGGAGCTGGGCCTCCCCTTCAAAGGAGAACTGCTCCGGCACAAGATAGAGGACCTGTTTGCCCTGGCCCACGGCCTGGACCACCTGTTCCCGCAGCAGGGTGGTCTTGCCGGAGCCAGCCGGCCCCAGGATCAATTGCAGCATCAGGGTCCCTCCCTTTTCTTTGGATCCGTTCTCTCCCCCGGCGGTACTCTTCCCAGTATGGGAGGATTTCACCATGCAAACGTGCCTTTTCATCTGATACCGGAGGAGCTTTCCTGTTCATTTTAACACAAAAGCCTGAGGCAAAAAAGGGGCGTGGGCCCCGCCGCAAATGGGCGAAAAGGGCACAGGAGTTTTCATATTTTGCTCCAGATTTTATAAAAATATGGTATACTAGAAAAAAACGCCCACAAGGGTCCCCTTGTTGAAAGGAGCACACTATGAAGATCCGACAGAAGCTACCCGTCCTGTCCATTTTTCTGGCACTGATTTTGCTGCTGTCCTCCTGCAGCATGTCGCCAGAGGACCAACAGCAGGCCTTTGACGCCTTTATCGAAAATGACTTTGTGACCACCATGGAGAGCGACTATCTCACCAACCACATCTACTTGGAAAACCCCGAAGACTATGGGGTGGATGAGAGCCAAATTGCTGTGAGCCTTGGCAGCCGCTTCTCCCCGGAGTCCTTCCAGGAGACCCGGGACAACCTGGAGGCCCTGGAGAAGGAGTTTTCCAAATTCGACCGGGACAGCCTGACCCCAGAGCAGCAGGTGACCTACGACATCTACAAGGCCATGCTGGACCTTGCCAAAACCGGAAATCAGGAGCAGTTTGACTACTACGCCTCCTACTTTGATTCCATGACGGGCATCCATACCAGCCTGCCCACCCTCTTTTCAGATCTGACCCTGCGGGACGAGCAGGATGTCAAGGATGTGATCCTTCTGATGCAGGACGTGCGCCCCTATGTCCAGAGCCTGCTGGACTATGTCAAGGCCCAGGAGGAGCATGGCACCCTGATGGTGGATACGGACGAGGTGATCTCCCAGTGTGAGCAGTACACCCAGAGTGGGGAGAACAGCCCCATCCTCACCTCTATGTTCGAACACATCGACGCGCTGAATCTGGAGAGCTCCGTGGCCCAGGGGTACAAGGATCAGCTGCGGGAGGCCTTTGTCACCTCCTTCCTGCCAGCGTACCAGGACATCATTGACACCATGGAGGGGCTGGATCCTGCCAAAAACAACACCCAAGGTCTGGCCAACCTGGAGCATGGCAAGGAGTACTACGAATACCTCTTCCAGGACGCCACCGGCTCCTCTCACAGCATTGAGGAGGTGGAGGAGATGCTCTATGACGGGATGGAGCGCTCCCTCAACTCCATGGTGAGCGTCTACATGCTGGATTCCGACACCTATGAGGCCTTTCTCAACGGGGATTATGCAACCTCCTTCACCGACTACCAGGCCATGATGGACTTCCTCACCCAGGCCATTGGGGAGGATTTCCCCGCCATCGGGGATGTGGAGTACACCTTAAATCCCCTGGATGAGGAGCTGGCCAACAGCGGTATTGCCGCCTACTTCAACATTCCGGCCATTGACGGGACCACACCCATGTCCATCTTTGTCAACACCACCAGCGGTCAGGCTGACATGCAGGCCCTGGAGACCTTTACCACCGTGGCCCATGAGGGGATTCCCGGCCATCTGTATATGACGGTCTATCAGAATGAGCACCTGCCCAACGCCTGGCGCAAGACCATCCCCAGCTTTTTGGGATACAGTGAGGGCTATGCCACCTATGTGGAGATGAAGGTGCTGGACTACCTGGATTTGGACTCCAATGCGGTGCTGCTGCAACGGGCCAACACCCTGTTCAGCAACTGTGCAGTGGCACTCATTGACATCGGCATCCACTACCACGGGTGGGATCTGCAGGACCTGGAGGACTTTGCCCAGGAGAACGGGCTCAATGTGGAGGCCATGCCAGATATCTATGCCCAGATTCAGAGCAACCCCACAGCCTTTCTCTCCTACTATGTGGGCTACCTGGAGTTTGAGGAGCTGTATGACCATGCTCTGGCAGAGCTGGGCAACAAGTTTGACCTGATGGCCTTCCATGAGGCCATTCTCTCCACCGGCTCCGCCCCCTTCCAGGTGGTGGCAAACGCCGTGGAGGAATATATTCAGTCCGCAGCCTAACAAAATGGGGCTTTCCCTCTTTCAGAGGCGGAGCCCCTCAAAACAGTCTGTCCCCCCTGATGGAAGGAGGAGAAAATGATGGAATCGCAAAAGCACGCCCTAGGGCAGGCGCTGATCTACAGCCTGATCTCCCTTGCCGTCTACAACTTGGTCCCCTGCTACAACATGGTGGTGGAGGACTCCTCACTCTACATCTTCTTAACGGATCTCATGATCCTCAACCCCGTGTATTCTTTTGCCTTTTCCCTGTTCAACGGTGTAAAATATGGGCTCCGCCTTTGGGTTTCTCTCACGGTGTCCCTGCCCTTTGTGGTACCTGCCCTGTGGTATTACAACGATTCGGCGCTAATCTATCTCCTGGCGTACCTGCTTCTTGCACTGTTGGGGAATGTCATTGGCGCCATCATCCACCGGTCCAAAGGGCGTTCCGGGCAAAATTGATTCTCTTCGCCCGTTCTGAAATTGTTCTTCCAACAGCATTGGCAAAACAGCAACATGGGGCCAACGGAAATTCCGTTGGCCCCATGTTGCAAACGAATGAAACCTTTTCTCTTTTATGGAGATACAGCATCACAGCGCCTGCACCGGCCATGATCACCAGAGGCAGGATTGGGGGTATGCTGCCGCCTGTTTCAGGATTGAAAAGCTCCTCGGGTACCTTTTCCAAGCCTACCATAGTTTCCTCGATGGCCTTGGCATCCATCCTGTTTTGGGTGATTCTGGCCCTGCCGGTCAGGCCCTGGGAATCCAACACTGCCTCAGAAAAGGCAGCGGACACCTCTCTGTGGGCAAGGGGATCATCTTCCCGGCCCATTTCTCCCGGCCATGATCCACTTGCCCAATAGATGTCCCCATGAATAGCATGGCAGATGAAAATATACACCGAAAGGGGAGGAACGGATTCTCCGTTCCTCCCCTTTTACCATCTTTTCAGCAGATACCTGCTTGCAGAATGAAGGTCAAAAGATTACTCCTTCTCTTCCTCTTCAGCCTCTTCCCCACAGCAATCACAGTCGCAGTCGCAATCGCAGCCGTCCAGGGTGATCTCCAGGGTCTCGTGGCAGTTGGGGCACTCCAGGGTATAGCCCTCCTCCAGCATATCCTCCGTCAGGCAGATGGTGTCGCCGCACTTGGGGCACTCCAGCTCAAAGCACTCGTCCTCGTCGAAGTCCTCGTCCTCATCGTCATCATCATCGTCATCGTCGTCCTCATAGAGGTCATCCTCCAGGGCGCCCAGATCCTCATCGATGGAGTCCACTTGCTCGCAGAGCTCAGCCACCTCATCCTCAAGATCAGATACGGTGAAGGCCACATCATCCAGCACATCCAGCAGCGCCTTGAGGAGCTTGCCCTCCTTGCTGCTCTCATCCACGCCGAATCCCTCGGCCAGGCCACGGATATAGGCCACTTTTTCGGTCATTGTCATCATGGTATCCTCCCTTGCGATCTTCTTATTTGTTCCTCAGGGTTTAGGCGCGCTCCATGTACTCCCCGGTACGGGTATCCACACGGATGCGGTCGCCCTCATTGATAAAGAGGGGGACTTTGATCTCTGCGCCGGTCTCCAGCGTTGCAGGTTTGGTGGCGTTGGTTGCAGTATCGCCCTTAAAGCCGGGATCAGTCTTGGTGACCTCCAGCTCCACAAAGTTGGGGGGCTCCACGCCAAAGACGCTGCCCTTGTAGGACAGAACCTTGCAGTCGGTGTTCTCTTTGATGAACTTAAAGTTGTCGCCCATCACAGAGGCATTGATGGGGGTGGTCTCATAGGACTCGTTGTCCATGAAGTAGTACAGGTCCCCATCGTTGTAGAGGTACTGCATCTCCTTGCGCTCAATGAATGCAGTGGGGAACTTCTCTGTGGGGTTAAAGGTGCGCTCTGTCACTGCTCCAGAGATCACGTTGCGGATCTTGGTGCGCACAAAGGCAGCACCTTTGCCGGGCTTCACGTGCTGGAACTCAATGATCTGGTAGACGTTGCCATCCATATCAAAGGTGACGCCATTTCTGAAATCGCCTGCAGAAATCATAAAAACAGTCTCCTATCCGCTGCGTGCACCGCCGGGCCACCTCTGCCCCAGAGAAACACACCGCAATTTAATAATTTGAGAAGGGGTGAAAAAGGCAACCGCCTCTTTCCCACTTGCTCCCTCCTATATCAGTATCAGTTTATCCCATCTTGCGTAATTTTGCAAGGGTTTTATGGAAAAACTTCTCTCTACAGCACTAAGAGGTCCCTGGTGCTCTTGGTCAGATCCTCGTGGCCCTCTGGTGTCACCAGAACCATGTTCTCAATGCGCACGCCGAACTCCCCAGGGAGATAGATCCCTGGCTCGATGGTGACCACCTGGCCAGGGGCACAAAGGGTTTTGCTGCCCATGCCGAAGCGGGGCTCCTCGTGGATCTCCAGGCCAACCCCATGGCCCAGAGCATGGCCAAAGTGCTCCCCATAGCCCCCCTGTGTGATGATGTTCCGAGCGACGGCGTCAATCTCCTCACAGGGGATGCCGGGTTTGACGGCCGCCATGGACTCCAAGTGGGCCTTGAGCACCAGATCATAGACCTGCCGCTGCTTTTCACTAGGGGCGCCAACGGCCACGGTGCGGGTCATATCCGAGCAGTACCCGCTGCAGCGCACGCCGAAGTCCATGGTGACAAAGTCCCCGTCCTTGACGGGGCGGTTGCCAGGCACCCCATGGGGCTGAGAGCCGTTTTCCCCAGCCACCACAATAAAGTTGAAAGAGGTCCAATCCGCCCCCAGACGCCGGGCAAAGAACTCCAGCTCCAGGGCAATCTCCCGCTCGGTGCGGCCGGGGCGGATGTAGTCCAGGATGTGCAAAAAGGCCCGGTCGGTGTACTCCTGGGCGCGCTTGATCTGCGCCACCTCATCCGGCGTTTTGACCATGCGCTGGTCAAAAATCAGGCGGCTCAGGGTGCCATCGTGGACCAGCTCCACCGGCAGATTTTTTTCCAAACCGGCAAATTCAGCCAGGGTCAGATAGGCATCCTCCACCCCAACCCGGTGCAGGTTGTGGCGGCCCATCAGCTCCTGCAGCTGGGGGTAGAGCTTCTCCTGCAGCACCACACTGCAATCTGTCACCTGCTTGCAGGCAGCTTCATAGTAGCGGAAGTCCACCAAAAAGTAGGCCTCCTGGCGGGTGACCAGCAGCACGCCGGCCGTGCTGCGCATCCCCGTGTAGTATTGGCGGTTGGTCTGGGAAAGAATCAAGGCCCCATCCATCCCCTGGGGCAGGTTGTTCATCAACGTTTGCAGTTTGGTCATGGTTATCCCTCCTGATATCCCGGCTGCCCTTGGACCTGCTGAAACATGGCGGATGCGTCCTCCGCCTGGGTGCCTGCTGACTCGCAGATCACCACCGGGGAGGCGTCCCGCTCCACCAACAGCTGGGCCAATGGGGCAAAATCCGGTCCGTATATGGTATCCTCAAAGGTCAGGTGGCACTTTTCGCCTCCTGGCTGTGTGTACTGAATCTTGGAAAAATGGGCGTGAAAGATGCGGGCACGCTCCCGCCCGAGGCTGTTTTCCACCTGGTCCAACACCTGTTGGAAGGCCTCATAGGAGTTCACCTGGCCAAAGGTGCGGGCGTTCAGATGCCCAAAGTCGATGCAGGGGAGCATCCGCTCATCCAGGCGGCAGAGCTCCAGCACCTCCGCAAGGGTCCCCAGCTGGTTGACCTTTCCCATGGTCTCCGGGCAGAGACGGATCTCCCCATAGCCCCCCTCATCCATGGCCCGTTGGGCCCGGTGCAGGGTCTCCTTGGCCAAGGCCAGGGCCTCCTGCCGGGAGATCTTTGCACAGGAGCCAGAGTGAACCACAATCCGGGTGGCGCCCATATCCTTGGCGGCCCGGGCAGTCTGCAGAATGTAGTCGATGGACTTTTCCCGCTTCTCCTCCTCCAGGGAGGACAGGGAGATAAAGTAGGGAGCGTGAACCGACAGGGCGACATTGCGGCTGGCGGCCTCCCGCCCCAGTTCCTGGGCCGCAGGGGTGGGGATGCGCACCCCTCTGCCGCACTGGTACTCAAAGGCGTTCAGCCCCATTTTTTCCAGGTACTCCGGCATCTGCACTGTCTTTTTGTAGCCCTGCTTGGCAAAGCTGTCAGGCGTTCCCGCCGGGCCAAAGCGAATGTTCATCCTATTCCCTCCCCCTGCGTCTGTGATAGGCCTTCAAAATGGGCCGCTCCCACCGGCGCTTGACCGCCAAAAAACCGGTCTGCTCCGGTTCAATGGGCTCCACCAGGATGCTCACACAGCCATAGTGGTTGCCGGCCCAAATATCGGTGAAGAGCTGATCCCCCACAATGGCCACCTGATCCTTTGTCAGGCCCATAGCCTGCGTGGCCCGCCGCATGCCGCTGGACAGGGGCTTCTTCCCATCCGCCACAAAGGGCAGGTCCAGCATCTGTGCAAAGGGGCGCACCCGCTCCGGGTGGTTGTTGGAGAGGATCATCAGTCCGATGCCGTGGTCCTTCATCTCCGCAATCCACTGCGGCACCCCTGGCAGGGGGACGGGGTTGTTGTGGGTGGTCAGGGTGTTGTCTACATCCAAAATGAGCCCGCGGATCCCCAGCCGGTTCAAAAAGACCGGCGTGATCTCCGTCACGCGGCCCAGGGAATGGGTTGGAAATAGGAACAAGGGTTCACTCTCCTATCCGTTGTGTTGTGGAAACGGCTTCCCCTTGATGCATGGGAGCAGCAAGGGGGATCAAAAAGGAAAAAGCGAGCACAAAGCTCGCTTTTTGGCCATTTCATACGCAGTCCGGGCGCTTATTTGTACTTGCGCTTCCGAGCAGCCTCTGACTTCTTTTTGCGTTTCACAGAGGGCTTTTCATAGTGCTCTCTTTTGCGCACTTCAGCCAGCACGCCGCTTCTTGCGCACTGTCTCTTGAAGCGTCTCAGAGCGCTATCCAAAGACTCGTTATCTTTGATGCGAATTTCTGCCATATCTATATCCCTCCCAACGCCGCGAGGCCTGAGTTTCCAGAAAACAAGATGTTTACCGGCGTTGCCATACACACTGATCAAACAGGCTACAATACAACAATACTTAGTATACTATAAAAATGCGGCCCCTGTCAATAGTTTTCTCTGAAAGGGGCCGCATGTTTTTGTTATTTTGCCACCAGGTTCACCAGTTTGCCGGGCACCACGATCTCCTTGACCAGCTGCTTGCCCTCCAGGGCCTGCTGAACAGCCGGATCCACCTTGGCACGGTTCAGGAGTTCCTCCTTGCTCAGATCCACGGGCACCTGCAGGCGGGCTTTGATCTTGCCGCAGATCTGCACCACGATCTCCACCGTGTCATCCACACACTTGGCCGGGTCGTAGGTGGGCCAGCTCTGCTGGTTGAGCATGCCCTCAAAGCCCAGCACCTGCCAGAGCTCCTCGGTGATGTGGGGGGCAAAGGGATTGAGCAGGATCAGGAAGGTGCGCATCTCTGTCCTGGTCAGGGAGCCCTTGTCGCTGATCTCATTGATCAGGGCCATCAGCGTGGCGATGGCGGTGTTGAACTTCAGGGTCTCAATGTCCTCGCCGACCTTTTTGATGGCCTTGTGGAAGGAGGACTCCAGTTCCTTGGAGTAGCCCTCCTCCTGGGTGACCAGGCCCTGCAAATTCCAGGTCCGGTCCAAAAAGCGCTTGCAGCCCCGGATGGAGTTGGCGCTCCAGGGGGCGCTCTTCTCAAAGTCGCCGATGAACATCTCATACAGGCGCAGGGTGTCAGCGCCATAGTCCCGCACAATGTCGTCGGGGTTCACCACGTTGCCCCGGGATTTGCTCATCTTCTCCCCGTTCTCCCCCAGAATCATACCGTGGCTGGTGCGCTTCTGATAGGGCTCCGGCGTGCTGACCACGCCAATATCATAGAGGAACTTGTGCCAGAAGCGGGAATAGAGCAGGTGCAGGGTGGTGTGCTCCATGCCGCCGTTGTACCAATCCACCGGCATCCAGTAGTCCAGGGCCTCCTTGCTGGCCAGGGCCTGGTCGTTGTGGGGATCACAGTACCGCAGGAAGTACCAGGAGGAACCGGCCCACTGGGGCATGGTGTCCGTCTCCCGCTTGGCAGGGGCGCCGCAGATGGGGCATTTGACATTGACCCAATCCTCCATGGCAGCCAGGGGGGACTCCCCGTTGTCTGTGGGCTCATAGGAGGCCACCTCCGGCAGGCGCAGGGGCAGCTCCGACTCATCCAGGGGCACATAGCCGCAGTGAGGGCAGTGGATGATGGGGATGGGCTCGCCCCAGTAACGCTGGCGGGAGAAGACCCAGTCCCTGAGCTTGTAATTGACCTTGGCACGGCCCTTGCCCTGCTCTTCCAGATAGGAGAGGATCCTCTTCTTGGCCTCCTCCACAGACAGGCCGTTGAGGAAGTCGGAGTTGACCATGGTACCGGTGGCGCAGTCGGTGAAGGCTTCCTTCTCCACGTCACCGCCGGCGACCACCTCCACAATGGGCAGGTCAAACTTTTTGGCAAACTCCCAGTCGCGGGTGTCGTGGGCCGGCACGGCCATGATGGCGCCGGTGCCGTAGGTCATAAGAACATAGTCGGAAATAAAGATGGGGATCTCCTTGCCGGTGACCGGGTTGATGCCCCGCACCCCCTGGAGGACCACGCCGGTCTTGTCCTTGGCGAGCTCGGTGCGCTCAAAGTCGGACTTGCGGGCGGCCTCCTCCTGATAGGCGGTCACGGCATCCAGGTTGGTGATCTGATCCGCCCACTTTTTGAGGTAGGGGTGCTCTGGGGACAGAACCATGTAAGTGGCGCCAAAGAGGGTGTCCGGCCGGGTGGTAAAGACGGTGAGCTTGTCCCCCGCAGTGGTGCCAAAGTCCACCTCTGCACCAGTGGAGCGGCCGATCCAGTTGATCTGGCTGGTTTTGACCCGGTCGATGTAGTCCACCAGACCCAAATCGTCGATCAGGCGCTGAGCATATTCGGTGATTTTGAGCATCCACTGGCTCTTGACCTTGTGGACCACCGTGCCGCCGCACCGCTCACAGACGCCGTTGACCACCTCTTCGTTGGCCAGCACCACCTTGCAGGAGGTGCACCAGTTCACGGACATCTCACTCTTGTAGGCCAGGCCCTTTTTGAACAGCTGCAGGAAGATCCACTGGGTCCACTTGTAGTAGGAGGGGTCGGTGGTGTTGATCTCCCGATCCCAGTCAAAAGACAGACCCAGGCTCTGGAGCTGCGCCTTAAAGTGCGCCACATTCTGCTTGGTGACAATCTCCGGATGGATGTGGTTCTTGATGGCGTAGTTCTCCGTGGGCAGGCCAAAGGCATCCCAGCCCATGGGGTACAGCACGTTGTAGCCCTGCATGCGGCGCTTTCTGGCCACAATATCCAGGGCAGTGTAGGACCGGGGATGGCCCACGTGCAACCCCTGCCCGGAGGGGTAGGGGAACTCCACCAGGGCATAGTACTTTGGCTTGGTGAAGTCATTGGTGGCGGCAAAGGTCTTGTTCTCCTGCCAGATCTTCTGCCATTTCTTTTCAATTGCTGCAAAATCGTATCGCAAGCTCTGCACCCTCTCTCTGCCCCTGGGGGCAATCTATTGTAATGGTTTAATCCGCTGTCAAAATATGGCTCAGATCCACCTGAGGGGCGTCCGCCCACAGGCGCTCCAGGCCATAGAACTCCCGGGCCTCCTTCAGGAACAGATGGACCAACACATCGCCATAGTCCATGAGCACCCAATAGTTGGTGTTGGCGCCCTCAATGTGCAGGGGCTTCTTGCCCTGCTGGGCCATCTTGTCGTAGATCTCATCCTCCAGGGCGCTGACCAGGGAGGTGCTGCCGCCGGAGGCAATGACAAAGTAGTCCGCCAGGGAGCTGCGGCCCTCCACATGGATGGCCTTGACATCCACCGCTTTTTTATCGTTGAGCAGTTTGCAGACTGCATAGGTAAACTCCAAAGAGGTCACGAAATCTTTTCCTCCTTCTGCTGCTCCAGCCGGAGCAGGCACTCATTGTACGCCTGCACGGTGCAGGGGGTGATGGTTTGGCCCCGTTGCAGGAGCTTTTCCAAAGAGAACCGCAGTCCCTCCAGCAGGCCCTTGTCCAAATTTTTGTCCGTCAGCTGGCGGACCTGTTCCACCCCAGGGTAGTCGCGCTCCGCACTGATGAGATCCGCCACATAGATGATCTTTTCCAGCAGGGACATCCCGCCCCGGCCCACCGTGTGGTAACGGATGGCGTTGAGCAGGTCCTCGTCCGTGATGTTCAAGCGCTCTCTGACATACTCCGCCGCCGCCGGGCCGTGCAGCACCTGGGGCTGGCGGTACAAAAGTTCGTCAAAAATTATATCAGACTTTTCCACCCATTGCAACTGCTCCTGAGGGGGAAGCTCCTTGCAGATGTCGTGGAGGAGCCCCGCCATGCGGGCCCTCTCCGCATCTTCGCCATAGCGCTGGGCCAGGCGCACCGCCTCCCGGCTCACATTGACGCTGTGGGCATAGCGGCGCGGACTGAGGGTTTCTTGCACCAACTGTTCCAGTTCCAATAGACTTTTCATGGCCGATGTTTCCCCCTTTGGTCATTTGACAGCGCCATAGAGGCCCTGTGCATAGATATATTCCTCCACCTGGGGCAGAAGCATGCCGGAGACAGACTCCCCTCTGGCCAGCCGTTCCCGCACCTGGGTGGAGGAGAGGGGCAGCGGATCCAGCGCAATCAGGCAGCACCGAGCCCCCTGGGCCTGCAGGTGCTCCTGCTGGCACTGCAGACGGCGCATCTCCCCCGCGTTGCGGGCCCCGGCACAGAGGACGGCCTGATGAATCAGCTCCCTGCCCCGGTGCCAGCTCTCCAACGTCAGGAACATGTCGCTGCCGGTGATGAGGTAGAGCTCCTCCTGGGGGAACATCCCCTTGAGCTGCTGCAAGGTGTCATAGGTGTAGCTGGGGCCCTGGCGGCGCAGTTCCAGATCGCTGACGGAAAGTCGGGGATCCTCCTGGGCAGTCAGCCGGCACATGGCCAGGCGGTGAACCCCCTCAGCCAGATCCGGCGCCTGCTTGTGGGGCGGCACCCGGGCCGGGATCAGCAACACCTTGTCCAGGTTCAGGGTATCGGCAAAGACCTTGGCCAAGTGCAGATGGCCCAGATGGATGGGATTGAAGGTCCCGCCGAACATGGCAATCTTTTTCAGAACACTCATCCGCCTTTCTGGTGCCAAGTCCCCGGCAGGATCCTCCCCACCGGCGGACCCGGCATTGGTGCACCGTCGATTTCTCCCCCTGGGCGGCTCTGCCGCCCCCTCTCAGTCTGCCCCGGAGAGCGGGCGTTCAGGCCGCCGGAGCCCGAAATCATGAAAATGGAGGGCAGCAATCCCCTGCTCTTGGGCGGGCTGCCTCTCCAATGCCTCTGTTCCGGCGGCCCGCTAAAGTTCAATCTGCGGCTTCTTGGGATTGCGGCGGAACAGGACGAACCGGGTGCCAATGACCTGTACAATGTCGGCATTGGTGGCCTGGGCCAGTTCCTGGGCCGCCTCTCGGGCGGTGTAAAGGGAGTTCTCCAGCACCCGGAGCTTGATGAGCTCCCGGGCGGTGAGGGCGTCATCCACCTGCTTGATCAGAGGTTGGCCGATGCCCCCCTTGCCCACCTGCAAAATGGTCTCCATGGGATTGGCAAGGCCGCGGAGCTTTGCCCGTTGTTTGGTTGTAATCACGTGATTTCTCCTTTATCTGCTGGAAAATCGCTCTTCCAGTTTTTGATCCAGCGCCGCCAGGGCCCTGCCCCGGTGGCTGATTTGGTCCTTCTCCTCGTCGGTGATCTCGGCATAGCTCTGCTCCCCCACATAGAAGATGGGGTCATAGCCAAAGCCCCGGGTCCCCCTGGGCTCATAGCCGATCCAACCCTCACAGACCCCTTCCGTCTCCAGCACATCCTCTAAAGAAAAGACACAGCAGATGGCCGAGACAAAGCGGGCGGTCCGCTGCTTCCTGGGGACCTGTTCCATGCGGGCCAGAACCAGCTTCATCTTCTCCGTGTGGGGCAGATCCTCCCCGCCATACCGGGCGGAGTAGACCCCCGGCTCCCCGTTGAGGGCATCGATGCAGAGACCAGAGTCATCCGCCACCGCCGGCAGCCCTGTGGCCCGATAGACGGCCATGGCCTTCAGGCGGGCGTTCTCCGCAAAGGTTGTCCCTGTCTCCTCCACCTGCAGGTTGGGGCACAGGTCATCCTGGGGGACCATCTCAATGCCCAGGCGGGAAAAGATCCGGGCAAACTCCCGGAGCTTGCCCTGGTTGTGGCTTGCAACCACCAATTTCATGCTCCATTCCTCCCTCTCAGCGCGCCCTACTCCTGGAACAGGGCGTCCACAAACTCCCTGGAGTCAAAGGGGCGCAGATCCTCCACCTTCTCCCCCACGCCGATGAATTTAATGGGGATCTGCAGCTCCTCCTTGATGCCGATGACCACGCCGCCCTTGGCGGTGCCATCCAACTTGGTGAGGATGATACCCGTCAAACCGGCCGCATCCTTAAACTGCCTGGCCTGGTTCAAGGCGTTCTGCCCGGTGGTGGCGTCCAGAACCAGCAACACCTCCTGGGCGCAGCCTGGGGTTTCCCGGGCAATGACCCGGGAGATCTTTGCCAGCTCCTCCATAAGATTTTTCTTGTTGTGGAGCCGGCCGGCGGTATCGCAGATGATCACATCCGCTCCCCGGGCCTTTCCGGCGCTCAGGGCGTCAAAGACCACGGCGGCGGGATCGGACCCCTCCGACTGTTTGACCAGCTCGGCGCCGGCCCGCTGAGCCCAGATCTCCAGCTGCTCGATGGCGGCGGCCCGGAAGGTGTCGGCGGCAGCCAACAGGACCTTTTTGCCCTGCTGGGTCAGGGCGGCGGCCAGCTTGCCGATGGTGGTGGTCTTGCCCACGCCGTTGACCCCAATGACCAGAATCACCGAGGGTTTGGTGGACAGATCCAGGCCGCTGTCCCCCTGGAGCATTTCTGCGATGATGTCCTTCATCAGGGCCTTGACCTCGCTGGAGTCGGTGACGCCCCGCTGCTTGATGGCCGCCCGCAGGCGTTTGCAGATCTCCGCTGCGGTGTGGGTACCCACGTCGGCGGAGATGAGGATCTCCTCCAGCTCGTCAAAGAGATCCTCATCGATTTTGGTGAAGGAGTTGAGTACCTGCTCCACCTTGCCCATCATGGAATCTCTGGTCTTTTTGAGGCCCTCGCTAATTTTTGAAAACAGTCCCATTGGAAACCTCCTTGATCTATGGATTGAAACCTTGTATCTGCACAAACGTCAAGGATCTATGTTTTGATCTTCATGCCGAGCTTGCTCTCCAGCTCCGTGACCTTCAATTCCAGGAGCTTGGAGACCCCCTCCTCCTGCATGGTGACGCCATAGAGGACATCCGCCTCCTCCATGGTGCCCCTCCGGTGGGTGATGGTGATAAACTGGGTGGCATCGCACAGGCGGTGGAGATATTTGGCATACCGGGTGACATTTACGTCATCCAGGGCCGCCTCAATCTCATCCAGCAGGCAGAAGGGCGCCGGACGCACCTTGAGGATGGCAAAGTAGATGGCGATGGCCACAAAGGCCTGCTCCCCGCCGGAGAGGGCGGCCAGATTCTTGATGATCTTGCCGGGGGGCTGCACAAAGATGTCGATGCCGGACTCCAGCACGTCGCTGGGGTCGGTGAGTTTGAGTTCCCCCTTGCCCCCGCCGAAGAGCTCGGCAAAGATGGCGGAAAAGTTCTGGTTGATCTGCTGGAAGCTCTCGGTAAAGAGCTCCCGCATCTGGCTGGTGAGGTCCCGGATGAGCTCCAGCAGCTCCTGGCGGCTCTCCTCCACGTCCCGCAGCTGGTCGGACAAGAAGGTGTAACGCTCAGACACCTCCTGGTACTCCTGGATGGCGTCCACGTTCACATTTCCCAGGCCCTTGATGCGGCTCCTGAGCTCCCCCAGGCGGCGCTGGGCGGCAGCGGGGTCCGGGATCTCCACCGCCAACTCCTGGGCGGCGCTGCGGGTGAGTTCATACTCATCCCACAGCTTGGCGATGATGTCGTCAAACTCCTTCTGCAGGTTCTGTTTTGCCATCTCTTGTTTGGCCAGATCCTTGCTCAGTCGCTCCTTCTGCTGGGAGAGCTCCCGCTCCCCCTCCCGCAGGCGGGTGGTGGACTGCTCCAGCTCCTGCCGCTGCTGGCTCTTCTGCTGGATGGAGCCATTTGCCTGCTCCACATCCCGGAGCAGCTGCTCCGCCCGCTGCCGGCTCTCCTGCAGCTCCGCCTCCAACCGGGCGTTGTCCTGACGGAGGGTGTCGATCATCCCCTGGACCTGCTCCCGCAGGGTGGCCCCCTCCTCCTGTTCCTTTTTCAACTGCTCCCAGGAGAGGGTGGCCGCCTGGAGGTCCTTCTCCAAGGATAGGATCTCCATCTGGCGCTGATTCTGCGCCTCCCCCTGCTGGGAGAGCTGATCCCGCAAAGTGTTCATCTGCTCCCGCAGGACCTGGGCCCGTTCCAGCTCCTCCTGGCGCAGCTCCTCCAACCGGGCTAGCTCCTGGGCGGCGTTCTGGGTCTTGCCCCGCTCCTGTTGGAGCTTTTCCTCCATGTTTTTTTGCTCCTGCAGCGCCCGGTCCAACCGGTCCTGTGCCTCCTGCAGGGAGAGGTTCAGGCGCTTTTCCTCCGCCCCGTAGCGGATCAAATCCTCCTGGGCGGTGCGCAGTTCACTGTCCAGGGACAGCAGGTTTGCATCCAGCGACGCCACCTCCTGGGTGACGCGGCGCAGCTCCTCCTCCAGCCCCTTGGCCAGCTCCTCCTGTTGGGCGGCCTGCTGCTGGAGCAGGGTGATCTCGTTTTTCCGGCCCAAGATGTTGGCCGAGCGGGCCACCGATCCACCGGTGAGGGAACCGCCCGCGTTGACCACCTGGCCGTCCAGGGTCACCACTCGGAAGCGATACCGGTGGGCCTTGGCAATGGCCACGGCAGCATCCAGATCGCTGGCCACGGCAATGCGTCCCAGCAGAAAGTTCACCACACCCCGGTAGCGGTCCTCACAGGTGACCAATTCACTGGCCACCCCTTCAAAGCCGTCCATTTCATCCAGGCCCGGCTCCCGCAGGACATTGCCCCGCATGGTGGTCAGGGGCAAAAAGGTGGCCCGGCCCGCTCTGGCATTTTTCAGCAGAGCGATGGCAGCCTTTGCGCTGGCCTCATCCTCCACCACCAGGTTCTGCATGCCCGCCCCCAGGGCGATCTCAATGGCGGTGGCATAGGTCTTTTCCACCGAGATCAGTTCAGAGACCGGCCCGGCAATGCCCCGCAGCCGGCCCGAACGGGCATTGTTCATGACAAATTTGACGCTGTTGGCAAAGCCCTCCAGGTTCTTTTCCAAATCGGACAGGAGCTTTGCACGCTGCAGCAGCTCCCCGGCCTTCTGCCGGTAGGCGTTCTGGCTCTGCTGCAGGCGGGAGAGCTTCTCCCTGCGGGTATTCTGTTTGAGCTCATATCCCTTGCGGGCGTTCTGCAGGGAGTGGATTTTTTCCTCCACCTGTTCCAGCAGCTCCCTGCAGTCACTGGCCTCCCGCTGAAGCTGGGCCAGGTTCTCCTGACGGATCCGCTGGTTCTGGTCAAATTCAGCCAGACGGCCCTGGAGTTCCGCCATAAGGCTCTCGGATCCGGCGGTGTTGACCCGGTGCTCACTGGCCTGGTGGAGCAGCACCTGCAGCCTGCTGTCGCTCTGCTCCCGCTTCTCCTGGAGCAGGTTCAGCTGGGTCTGCACCTCCAGGAGGCCCTGGCTCTCCTGGAGCTGCTCCTCCCTGAGGCCGTCCAACTGGCCCTGGAGGGCCTGGCGTTCCCTGTCCTTCTCCCCCAGACGGGCGGCGAGAACCTCCCCGCTCTCGCCGGAGCGCTGGAGGGTCTGTTCATACTGTTGGATGGATTTGAGGTTGTGGCCGATGTCATTCTCCTGCACCGCCTGCTTGGACCGCTCCCGGGCGGATTTCTCCTCCATCTCCTTGATCTGGCGGCGGATCTCCTCCATCTCCACGGCCCGCTGCTGGGCCTGCCGATAGATCTCCTCCATTTGGCTTTGGATGCCCTCGATGCGCTCCTCCAGCTCCTGGTACTGGGTGCTGGTGAGGAGATAGGCGTCCTCCTGTTCCCGCAGGCGGGCCTTGGACTGCTCCAGCGTCCGGTTCCACAGGGAGATCTCCAACTCCTTCTTCTCCTGGGCGTACTCCAAAAACTGCTTGGCCTTTTTGGACTGCTCCTGCAGGGGGGCCAGGCGGCCCTCCAGCTCCTGGAGAATGTCCTTGAGGCGCAGAAGGTTCTCCTGGGCCAATTCCAGGCGCTTCTCCGCCTCCCCCTTGCGGTAGCGGTATTTGGAGATGCCTGCCGCCTCCTCAAAGATCTCACGGCGCTGGCTGCTTTTGGCGGAGACGATCTCCGCAATGCGGCCCTGTCCAATGATGGAGTAGCCATCCCTGCCAAGGCCGGTGTCCATAAACAGCTCGTAGACATCCTTCAGCCGCACGGCGGTGTGGTTGATGCGGTACTCACTCTCCCCCGAGCGGTGGAGCTTGCGGCTGATGGTCACCTCGTCCGCCTGGATGGGCAGCCTGCGGTCGGTGTTATCGATGGTCAGCGCCACATAGGCAAAGCCCTGGGGGCGTCTGGCCTGGGTTCCGCCAAAGATCACATCCTCCATCTTGCCGGAGCGCAGGGTCTTGTTGGACTGCTCCCCCAGCACCCAGCGCATGGCGTCGGCGATGTTGCTCTTTCCGCTGCCGTTGGGCCCCACCACGGCGGTGATCCCCTTAGAAAAGGTCAGCCTGGTCCGATCCGGAAAGGACTTAAAGCCCTGTATTTCCAACGATTTTAATTGCAAGGTTCCACTCCTCTCCGGTTGTTTGCAAGGGATCACCGGCGGGATATGCCGGCGGCGGATCCACCGACCCGCTAGGGATTCAACGGGGAATGCTGCCCCCTGTATGTTTGTTCACACTGCCGCACCAACACCCCGCCCCTCGGCAGATGGGGGTCGGTGGAAACCTGCGCCTGATAGCCCAACTGGGCCAACCGGGCCAGGTTGCACCGCCGCTGGCCCACCGCCTTGGACCGCTCCCCTGGGTGAACCAAAATTTGAACGGCTCCCCTAGGGATATTCTGCCACTGCAGCTGGGTGAGGATCTTGCGCAGATACCGCTCCCCCTCGCAGAGCTCCCGGAAGGCCGGGTGATAGGCCCCTCCGATGCAGGCCCCCTGCAGCGTTTCGCTGGCATGCAGGCCCACACGGATGACCCGCACCCCCTGTTCTTCAAACAGGTCCATCAGCCCTGCGCACAGGGGCACGGCCTCCTCCACCGGCATGGCCCGGTAGGATCCATCCCGCTGCCAGGCGGCCAGATCCGTCCCCTCCAACACCACGGTGGGATAGATGCGCACCGTGTCCGGTCTCAGATCGAGAAAGGCCCTGGCGGTTTCCCAGGCTCCCACAGGACTGTCGCCGGGCAGGCCGGTCATCATCTGCAGCCCCAGCTCCAGGCTGGCGGAACGGATTAGGGCAGCAGCCTGCCGCACCTGTTCCGCGGTATGGCCCCGGCCGTTGCGGCGTAGCACCTCGTTGTCCATGGACTGGGCGCCCAGCTCCACGGCGGTGACTCCATATCGTTTCAGCAGGGCAAGGATCTCCTCATCGATGGCGTCCGGCCGGGTGGAGATTCGGATGCCGGAGAACCCCTCTGGCCCCACAAAGGGGGCGGCGGCCTCCAAAAGCGCGCACATCAGGGGCCTTGGAATGGCGGTAAAGCTCCCGCCAAAGAAGGCGATTTGGCTCTCCCGTGCCCGCCTTTTCAGCTGCAGCAGGCCCTTTTCACAAAGGGCGCGCACCTGTTCCGGCGTAGGAACCTCCTCCTGGCCGGAGATGGTGCGCTGGTTGCAGAAGCTACACCGGTTGGGGCAGCCCACATGGGGCACAAAGATAGCAAGGTTTGCGTGGCTCATTCTCCCATGAGCTCCAGGGCCTCCTTGGCAGCCATCTGCTCAGCGGCCTTCTTGCTCTTGCCGGTGCCCCGGCCGATGACATTGCTGTTGAGGTGGACCTCCACCACAAAGGTCTTGTCGTGATCCGGGCCGGATTCCTCCACCAGCACGTAGCCCAGCTCCTCCTCCGGATTCTGCTGAATGACCTCCTGGAGCTTGGTCTTGTAGTCCTTAAAGTTGTTGTAGCACTCCAGCTGCTCCTTCACATAGGGCATCAGGTAGGCCCGGGCCTGCTCCATACCGCCGTCCAGGTAGATGGCCGCCAACACCGCCTCAAAGGCGTCGCAGAGGATGGAGGGCCGCTCCCGGCCGCCCATCATCTCCTCCCCCTTGCCCAGCAGGAGGAACTCCCCGATGCCAATCTCCTTGGAGAGCTTGGCCAGGGACTTTTCACACACAATGGCGCTCCTGAGCTTGGTCAGGTCCCCCTCCGGCACATTGAATCTTTGGTAGAGGTAGTCCGAAACCACAATGGAGAGCACTGCATCTCCCAAAAATTCCAGGCGCTCGTTGTTGCTCAGCTTCTCCTTGGCCTCATTGGCGTAGGAGGAGTGGGTCAGAGCCATCTGCAGCAGGCCGGGGTTTTGAAAATGATAGTGTAGTTTTTCTTCCAGCTCTTTCATCCAAATGCTCCTTTCCGCCGGCGGTCCGGGGAGGGTTACTCCTCCGCCGGAACCTCGGGCAAATCCTTCATCTGCTCCTTCATCTGGGCAAGGCCGGTCTCAATCTTGCCAATGACATCTCCCTCCAGACACTCCTTGGCCTGACGGATGGCATTTTTAAATGCCTTGGCGTTGGAGGAACCGTGGGCCTTGATGACCGGCTTTGCAATGCCCAGCAGGGGCGCACCGCCGTACTCGGTGTAATCCATCATCTTTTTAAAATCGTTGACCCCGTCCTTCACCATCAAAAAGGCCAGCTTGGTCTTGGTGGAACGGGTGAACATCCCCTTGAGGAACTTGCTGAAGAAGGAGCCCAGCCCCTCGGTAAGCTTGAGGATGGCATTGCCGGTGAAGCCGTCGGTCACCGCCACGTCGCAGGCGCCAAAGGGGATCTCCCTTGCCTCCACGTTGCCAATAAAGTTGATGGGGATTTTTTTGAGGATGGCGTGGGCCTCCCGGTGGAGGCTGTCCCCCTTGTTCTCCTCTGTACCGTTGTTGACCAGCCCGATCCGGGGCCGCTCCAACCCCCGCACACCGCTCATATAAGCAGAGCCCATGACGGCAAACTGGGCCAACATGTCCGGCCGGCACTCAGCGTTGGCGCCGCAGTCCATCAACAGGTAACAGCCGCCCTGGCAGGGCACCAGGGTACCAAGGGCCGCCCGTTTGATGCCCTTGATGCGCCGCACCGTCAAAGAGGCCGCCATCAGCAGGGCTCCCGTGTTGCCGGCGGAGACAAAGGCATCTCCCTTGTGCTCCTTGAGGAGGTTGCACCCCACGGCGATGGAGCTGTCCGGGTGCTCCTTCATGACGGTGGAGGGGTCCGCACACATGGGCATCACATCGCCGGCGTGGGCAAGGCCGATGCCCTCCAGGGACAGGTTGTTCTCCTTGGCACAGGCGCGGATCTTCTCCTCATCCCCCACCAGGGTCACCTGAACGCCATATTCCTTGACCGCCTCAATGGCCCCTTTGATGGGCTCCAGGGGGGCGTTGTCCCCTCCAAAGGCGTCGAGTAGAATGTTCATGATGTAAAAACTTCCTTTCTGTCACATCATCCGCCCCGTCTTGGGCGGGTACGGGATCTAGCAGAGCACATCCAGCAGGCCCTGCTCCTCCACAGCCCGATCCAAGTCCGCCAATCCCCGCCGGGCCATGGCCTCATAGCGGGCGGCCTTCTCCCGGATCGGCTCCTCCAGAGGGGGGAGCAGTCCCATGTTGCTGCCCATGGGTTGAAAATTCTTGCTGGGAGATGTGCTCACGTAGTGGATCAGCGACCCCAGCATGGTGGTCAGCGGCAGACTTGCCGGCGCTCTGCCGGAGAGATACCTCCCCAGATTGATGCCTGCCAGAATGCCGCAGGCGGCGGACTCCACATAGCCCTCCACCCCGGTCATCTGCCCGGCAAAGTACAGGTCCGGCCGCCCCCGCAGGGACAGATCCGGGTTCAAAAGCTTGGGGGAATTTAAAAAGGTGTTGCGGTGCATGACTCCATAGCGCAAAAATTCTGCCCGCTCCAGCCCGGGGATCATGGAAAAGATCCGCTTCTGCTCCGGGAACTTTAGGTTGGTCTGAAAGCCCACCAGGTTGTACATGGTGCCCAGCTCATTCTCCTTGCGCAGCTGCACCACCGCCCAGGGACGCTTGCCCGTCCTGGGATCCCGCAGGCCCACCGGCTTCATGGGGCCGTAGCGGATGGAATCCTTCCCCCGCTTTGCCAGCACCTCAATGGGCATGCAGCCCTCGTAGACCACCGGATCCTGCTTTTCAAACTCCTTGAGCTGGACCGTCTCGCCCCCAATGAGGGCCTCGTAGAAGGCCTCGTACTCCTCCCGGTCCATGGGGCAGTTGATGTAGTCCGCATCCCCCCGGTCATACCGGGCGGCATAAAAGACCTTGTCCAGATCCAGCGACTCCGCCGACACAATGGGGGCCGCCGCGTCATAGAAGTGCAGATAGTCCTCCCCGCACAGCCCTCCAATGGCCTGGGACAGAGCATCAGAGGTCAGGGGACCTGTGGCGATGACCGCCGGACCCTCCGGGATCTCTGTGACCTCCTCATGGACCACGCGAATGTTGGGGTGATCGGTGATCTTCTCCGTCAGGTAGTCAGAAAAGGCCACCCGGTCCACTGCAAGGGCCCCTCCGGCGGAGACGGCGGTATGCTCCGCCGCCTGGAGCACCAGGGAGTCCAGCAGGCGCATCTCTTCCTTGAGCATCCCTGCTGCAGAGCCGATGCGCATGGCCTTCAGGGAGTTGGAGCAGACCAGCTCCCCAAAGCCGTGGTAGGTGTGGGCAGGGGAATATTTTTGGGGCTTCATCTCATACAGTGTCACCCAAAAGCCCTGGTTGGCCAGAGCCCAAGCGGCCTCACAGCCGGCGAGCCCCGCGCCGACCACCGTGGCGATACGGGCCATCTATGCACCCTCCTTGGCGCTGCGCTCATAGCCGCAGCCCTCTTTTAAGCAGTGGATCACCTTGCCCTTGCGGAACAGGGTGGAGCCGCACTTGGGGCACCGGTCGGTCAATGGGGTATCCCAGGTCATAAAGTTGCAGTCGGGGTATCCCTCGCACCCAAAGAACTGTTTGCCCGTCTTGGAGCGCTTGGCGATGATCCGCTTGCCGCACTTGGGACACAGGCCGCCCGTCTCGGTGACGATCTTTTTGGTGTTGCGGCACTCGGGGAAGCCGGGGCAGGCCAGGAACTTGCCGAAACGGCCATTTTTAATGACCATCTTGCGCCCACACTTCTCGCAGATGACATCCGTCTCCTCATCGGGGACCTTGATGCGGGTGCCGTCCATATTTTTTTCCGCCTGTTCCAGGGTGACGGAGAAATCTTTATAAAAGTTTTTGAGCACCTTGACCCAGTCGGTCTTACCCAGCTCCACCGAGTCCAGGCTCTTCTCCATCTTGGCGGTGAAGTCCACGTCCACAATCTGGGCGAACTGCTCCTCCATGACCTTGGTGGTGATCTCCCCCAGGGCGGTGGGTTTGAGGGCCTTGCCCTCCCGCTCCACATAGTCCCTGGCCAGAATGGTGGTGATGGTGGGGGCATAGGTGGAGGGCCGGCCGATGCCGTTTTCCTCCAGGGTCTTGATGAGGGAGGCCTCGGTGTACCGCGGGGGAGGCTGGGTGAAGTGCTGGTTCCCTGCCAGGGATTTGACCCGCAAGGGGCTGCCCACCTCCAGCGGAGGCAGGGCCCCGCTGGGCTCATCGGACTCCTCCTTGCTCTCCTCATAGAGAACGGTATAGCCGTCAAACCGCACCGTGTAGCCGCTGGCCTTAAACAGGCAATCCCCTGCGGTGATGTCCGCAGAGACGGTGTCCAACAGGGCGTTGGCCATCTGGCTGGCAATAAAGCGCTCCCAGATCATCTTGTAGAGCTTAAACTGATCTCCGGTCAAGCTCTCCTTGATCTTCTGGGGGGTCAGTTCCACCGTGGTGGGGCGGATGGCCTCGTGGGCATCCTGGGCGTTGCTCTTGGATTTGAAGGTGCGGGGGCTGGGGGGCAGGTAGTTCTTGCCATAGGTGCCCTCAATGTAGGCGCTGGCCTGCTGCTGGGCCTCTGCGGAGATCCGCAGGGAGTCGGTACGCATGTAGGTGATGAGACCCACGGCGCCCAGGCCCTCCACATCGATGCCCTCATACAGCTCCTGGGCGGCCTTCATGGTTCGGCGGGCCTGGAAGCCCAGCCGGCGGGAGGCCTCCTGCTGCAGGGTGGAGGTGGTAAAGGGCGGGGCCGGCGTCTTGCGGCGCACGCTCTTTTTGACGGCGGACACCACAAACTCGCAGGCCTTCAACTCCTCCAGAATCTCGTCCGCCTGCTCCTTGTTTTTGATCTCCACCTTTTCCCCCTTGCGGGAGTGCAGCTTTGCATCAAATGCCTTTTTGGAGCCCTTGGCCAGGAGCTTTGCATCGATGGTCCAATACTCCTCGCTCTGGAATTTACGGATCTCCTCCTCCCGGTCCACAATCAGGCGCACAGCCACAGACTGGACCCGGCCGGCGGAGAGGCCGCCCTTGATCTTACGCCAGAGGAAGGGGCTGATCTTGTAGCCCACCAGCCGGTCCAACACCCGGCGGGCCTGCTGGGCGTCCACCAGCTGCTGATTGATGGCCCGGGGGTGCTCCATGCCGTTTTGGACCCCGCTCTTGGTGATCTCATTAAAGGTCACCCGATTGGCCTCATTGACGTCCAGCTTGAGCAGGTGGGCCAAATGCCAGGAGATGGCCTCCCCCTCCCGGTCCGGGTCGGTGGCCAGGTAGACCTTGTCGCTCTTTTTGGCCTCGGCCTTGAGCTTGCGGATCAGCTCCTCCTTGCCGCGGATATTGATATACTTTGGTTTAAAGTTGTCCTCCACATTGACACCCAAGGTGCTTTTGGGCAGGTCCCGGACGTGGCCCATGGAGGCCACCACCTCGTAGCCCTTGCCCAGATATTTTTGAATGGTCTTCGCCTTGGCAGGCGACTCCACAATGACTAGATTGGACATATCCTATCACCACCCCATTTTGTTCTGTGTTTATTCCTTTCCGGTTGACAAGGAAAAATGCCGGTTGGCATGAGATTTTACCAAACAATAGGTCTCCAGCTCGGTGAGGGCCGCCATGACCTGGCCCACCCCCAGTCCGCTTGCCAATACAATCTGATCCATATGCTTGGGCTCGCTGGTCAAGACCTGGAAGATCCGCTTTTGATCCTCCGTCAAATAGGCCGGGGCCTGGGGTCGCTTGGCAGGCGCGGGCTCCTGGGGCGCCGTGGCCCGTTTGGCCTGGAACTTGTCGGGCACGGGGAGCGCCTCCAGAGGGAACCGGTCCCGATACTCCTGCAAAATATCCTCCACACAGGAGACCGGGATGGCCCCCTGCCGGATGAGCTTGATGGTCCCCTGAGACGTGGGTTGAAAGATCTCCCCCGGGACTGCAAAGATATCCTTGCCCTGGGTCAGCCCATGGCCTGCAGTGATGAGGGAGCCGCTCTTGACCCCCGCCTCCACCACCAACACACCCTGGGACAGGCCCGAAATGATCCGGTTGCGCAGAGGGAAGTGCCCAGCCAGGGGTGGGGCGTCCGGCGGAAATTCAGAGATCACCGCCCCGTATTGCACCATCAGCTCCTTGAGGAGCCGGTTGCTGGGCGGATAGTCCCGGTCAATGCCGCAGCCCAATACGCCGATGGTTTTCCCGCCCACCTTGAGGGCCTGGGTGTGGCAGACGGTATCCACCCCCAGGGCCAGGCCGCTGACAATGGTAAAGCCCGCCTGGGCCAGCGCACCACTGAACTCCTGGGCCACCCGCCGGCCGTAGGGGGTCATATCCCTGGTGCCCACCATGGCCATGGCCGGTTGCCGGCGCAGCAGGGAGGCATCTCCCAGAACATAGAGCACCCCCGGCACACTGTAGATCTCCAGCAGCTGGGGCGGATAGTCCGCATCCTCCGGCGTGAGCACCCGGATGCCCTTGCGTTGGGTGTGCTCCCAGATGCGCAGGGCGTGGTCCAAGGGCGTCTTGTTCAGCTTCTTGTTCTCCTTGGGTGTCAGGGTCCCCTGCATCATCAGCTGGTCCCAGTCGGCCCGGTACAACTCCTTGGGTGCAATCTGCCGGGAAAGCGTATAGACCCTGGGACAGCAGTATCCCAGAGCCTCCGTCAACCAGATCCAATAGATGGTAGAGTCCAAACGATCTTCCTCCTAGCGGTACATCTCCCACAGTACGATGGAAGCGGCCACCGCAGCATTCAGAGACTGGACCTGCCCCCGCATGGGGATCATGACACAGCCGCTGCAGGCGCGGATCACCTGCGGATCCAAACCGTTGCCCTCGTTGCCAATGACCGCGGCACAGGGTGCGGACCAATCCGCCTGCTGGATGGGGAGGGCCTCCTCAGACAGGGCGGTGGCATAGACCCGCACGCCCAGCTCCTTGAAGTGGGCAATGGTCTGCACCATATTCTCGCACTCCATCAGAGGGATGCGGAACACCCCGCCCATGGTGGAGCGCAGGAGCTTGGGACCAAACAGGTCCGGGCAATCCTTGGAATAGAGGATGCCATCCAGCCCAAAGGCCTCCGCCGTGCGCAGAATGGTACCCACATTTCCCGGGTCCTGCAGGCCGCTGAGCAGGAGATAACGGCCGTCTTTCTTTATGTTAACGGAATTTCGCAGAATGTCAACCTTTTTAAACACGCAAAAGATCCCCTGCGGGGTGCGGGTGTCGGAGAGTTTTTCCCCAACGGCCTGTGTAATTTGGGCACAGGGCACCCCCATGTCCAGCAGAAGCTCCAGCAGATCCCCGTGTTTCTCCAGAGCCTGGTCTGTGAAGTAGGCCTCTTGGGGCAGGGCGCCGCCGTCCAGCGCATCCCGGATGATCCTTGCCCCCTCCACCAAAAAGCGCCCCTGCTCCTCCCGTTCCCGGCGGCTCTTCAGGAGCTTTGCAGCCTCTTTGATGCGGTGGTTGTCCTTGGAGATGATCCGTTCCAGCATGGTTCTTCCTCTCTGCGCTGTCCCGCGGCTGCATAGGCAGGGCGGGAACAATGGGTTTGCGGGCTTAAAAAGATTCCCATGGATGGGGTATTGGAACGCGCCCATCCATGGTATAAAAGACGCCCGGGTCTGGTCAGACACGAGCGTTTTTTCTCTCTTACAGAGCTGCCTTTGCCTTCTCCACCAGGGCGGTGAAAGCGGCGGGGTCGTTGATGGCGATCTCCGAAAGCATTTTGCGGTTGAGGGTGACGCCAGCCTTTTTCAGGCCGTTCATGAAGGTGGAGTAGTTGACACCGTTCATGCGGCAGGCGGCAGAGATCCGGGTGATCCACAGGCTGCGGAAATCACGCTTTTTGCGCTTACGGCCGGCAAAAGCATAGTTGCCGGACTTCATGACGGCCTGCTTGGCCATCTTAAAGCGGATGCTCTTGGCACCATAGTAGCCCTTGGCCAGCTTCAACACTTTATTTCTTCTCTTGCGAGTCATCATCGCGCCCTTAACACGAGCCATATTCTTATACCTCCATTATAGGTTGCAACACCGTTGTTTATTTGTAGGGGATCAGCTGCTTGATGGCCTTGACGTTGGTCTTGTCGGCATAGGTGCCCTTGCGCAGGCCTCTCAGACGCTTGGTGGTCTTTTTGGTAAGAATGTGGGACTTGTAGGCATGGGCGCGCTTGACCTTGCCATTCTTGGTCAGGTTAAAACGCTTTTTTGCGCCGGAGTGGGTTTTCAGTTTTGGCATATTTTATTCCTCCCTTATTTGACTGCTACTTTGCGGGCTTTGCAGCGATGAACATGACCATGCTGCGGCCTTCCATCTTTGGCATTTTATCCACGTTGCCAACGTCGGAGCAGGCCTGTGCAAACTTTTCCATGATGCCATTGCCCATGTTGGTGTGGGCCATCTCGCGACCACGGAACCGCAGGGCCACCTTCACCTTGTTCCCGCTCTGCAGGAATTTGCGCGCATGGTTGACCTTGGTCTCAAAGTCATGGGTATCGATGTTCAGCGACAGGCGAATCTCCTTGACCTCAATGACCTTCTGGTTCTTCCTGGCCTCCTTCTCCCGCTTGGCCTGCTCAAACCGGTACTTGCCGTAATCCATGATCCGGCAGACCGGGGGAACCGCCTGGGGAGCAATTTTAACCAGGTCCAAATTCTTGGACAGAGCCAGCTTCAACGCATCCTCGGAACTCATGATCCCCAGCTGGCTGCCGTCGGAATCAATGACACGCACTTCCTTGTCCCGAATGTCCTCGTTGATAAGCATCTCTTGCTTGCTGATGGTAAAGCACCTCCAATTGCCCGGTAAAATAGTGAGAGCGTAGACGGCATCCGTCCACGCTCACGTTCAACAAAAGAAAGGGCCCTTGGCCACACTTTCTGCTATTGACCATGTGTCGCCCATTGCGCACAGGTGAGAACGAAATACCAGTTCTACTTTGTTTTCCTGTAGTATTATATCCCACCCCGCTGGCCTTGTCAAGGGAATTTTTGCAGGACCCAGCGTTTATCCCGGCGGGCCCCGCACTGCGGGGCAACACAGCCGCTACTGTGTACCCAGCTGCTCCTGGTTGCGGCCGTCCACATCCATCAGGAGGCCGCCGCTCCTGCCGTCCACATCGGCAATCAGAAGATGGTCCCCCAGGACATAGAAGTGTTTGTCGTAGTCCATGCCGGTATAGATCTCCGCCACATGTTTCCCATCCATGTCGCAGCGGTAGATGGTCTGCTCCATGAGGGGCTTGTAAAAAATATAGGTCCCGTTGGTGTCAATGTCCATGGTGTAGTCCATCTCCAGCAGCTGCTCAATGTCCGTGGAACCCTGCCTCATGCGGGAGAGATAACACTGATCCCCCTTCCAGCTGAAGCCATAATAGTAGTCCCCAGAGACAAACCAGGGCATCAACTCCTCATTGGGGAAGGCGCGGTTGCTGCCATCCCAGAGTTGATAGGTGTCCCCCTCCTGAGGAAGGGCCCAGATCCCCTCTGAGGTGAAGATGGCAGAGTACAGGGAGAACTCCACGGTCTCATTGCTCTCCCGCTCCAGGTCATAGCAGTACTCGATGCTTGTTTCAGTATCATGGGCAATGCTGTAGTAGAGCTTGCCATCCACCAGGTTCTCCAGCATCACCAGGTCATCCTCACTGTTTTTCTGGGGAGTAAAGACCAGCTCCTGGGCGCCGCCGGTCTTTTTCACCCGGTAGAAGGCGTCATCCTCCTCAAAATATAGGTAGTCCCCATCCAGAAGAAAGCTGTTCAAATATCCGTCGCTCTCCATCACCTGGTCAATGTTCCCATCCGGATCACGGCGGTAGATTCCCGCCCAGTTGACGGCATAATAGATGTTCTCTCCATCGTAGACAGCCGCGCCAAATGCGTTGCTGGCATTGTGGTTGCTGTTGCCCTGGGCCACTTCCAGACCTTTGGAGGAGCCGCAGGCCCCCAATAGGAGGACCATCAACAGGCACATGCTCACTGCTAAGATCTTTTTCATACATTCCCTTCCTTTCTGACAATCAGACGGCCGGTATCCCTCTTCCTCTGAAGCATTTCCCAACCGCAATTCCGTCGCCAAGGGCAAAAACACCGCTGGGCCAATCGGCCAATGCGCGGCTGCTTTCAGACAGAACCTTTCCCAGATTGTCCAATTTTATTGTAACATATCCCACTATTTTGTCAATATTTGTTATATAGCAAAGAGATCCGAAGAACCGGTTCCTTGAAAGGTTAAAATGTCCTTTGCCCGCCAGGGCAAGGTTGTTCTAACATAAAATTTTTTCATTTTGGAACAAAAATGCGAGGTATAAAAAGAGGGCACGGCTCAACAGAAACCGTGCCCAAAAAAGAGGAAGCGCGTAGAATGCATCTACCTATTAATATGTGCCATCTGCCTTGACGGTGTAGTCCGCACCAAACCATTTGGTGGACAGCTCATTCATGGTGCCATCCTCCCGCATCTCTTTGAGGGCGGCGTTGACCTCCTGACAGAGGGACTTGCCCTTCTCGGTCTTGGCAAAGGGATAGGCGTTGTTCTCATAGTAGATGGGGTCGCCCACCAGCTTCAGAGGCAGGCCAGACTTCTTCAGGAACTCATCGAAGGAGACCGCAGACTGGATGTTGCCATCGATCCGGTGATTGGCGATATCCTGGTGGTAGTTGTCATTGGGGTAGTCCACAATTTCAATCTCGCCCTCGGGATCCAGCTCCTTGATGTAGGAGTGGGAGGCATCCTGGGTGGGCAGGCCCATGACCTTTCCCTTCATATCCTCGATGCTCTGGATCTCATTGTTGTCGGCGGCCACCTCCAGGCGATAGGGAGCAAAGAAATAGTTGTCAGAAAAATAGTACTTCTCCTCCCGCTCGGCGGTGCGGCCGATCTGGTTGGCGCCGGTATCCACGCGGCCGGACTCCAGGTTGCCGAAGATGCCGGTGAAATCGGTCTGTACAAACTTGACCTCTTTGCCAAGGCGGCGGCCGATCTCGTTCCACATGTCGATCTCAAAGCCGGTCAGGTTCTCCGGATCGTCACCCATGGTGAACAGGTTGTGGTTGCCGGTGGTTGCCACGGTGATGACGCCGGGGGTCACCGTGTTGTCCGTGGTGGCGCCAGAGGTGCCGCCGCTAGAGCCTCCACTGCTGGAGCCATCGTTCCCGCAGGCGACCATTGCGCCAGCCATCAGCACGGCCATGCCCATGGCTGCTACCTTTTTGATGTTCATGGTTCTGTTGCCTCCTAAATTTTGTTGGATTTTCTTCTATCTCCACGGCCCTTTTCCGGCCGGTGGCGACCTAATTGGCGCTGAATTTGCGCAGGAACTGGCGGGTCCGCTCCTGTTGAGGATGGTCAAAGACCTCCTCAGGTGTGCCCTCTTCGGCGATTTTCCCGTTGGACAAAAAGATCACCCGGTCCGCCACGCTGCGGGCAAAGTTCATCTCATGGGTGGTGATGATCATGGTCCGGTGCTGTCTGGCCAAATTGCGGATGACCTCCAGCACCTCCCCCACCAGTTCCGGGTCCAGGGAGGAAGTGGGCTCATCGAACAGAATCACATCCGGGTTCACCGCCATGGCGCGGCCGATGCCCACCCGCTGCTGCTGCCCGCCGGAGAGACGGGAAGGGTAGCTGTCTCGCTTATCCGACAGACCGATGAGCTGCAGAATCTCCAGGGCGCGTTTCTCCGCCTCCTGTGCTGACATCCCCTGGACAGCCACCATAGGCTCCATAACATTTTGTAGGGCTGTTTTATTTTTAAACAAATTGTAATTTTGAAACACCATGGAGGTGTGTTTGCGCAGGGCCAAGATCTCCTTACAGCTGGCCTTGGCGGCGTTCACCTGGGTATCCCCAATGTGGATGATGCCCTGGTTGGGCCGCTCCAAAAAGTTGATGCAGCGCAGCAGTGTGGACTTGCCGGTGCCCGATGGGCCAATCACTGCCAGAACCTGTCCCTTTTCCAGACGGAAGCTGATGCCGTCCAACACCTTGAGGGTCCCAAAGTGTTTGACCAAATTCTGAATTTCGATCATGACATTTCCTCCTAATAGGCACGATTGAGGTGTTTTTCCATGCGGGACTGCAGGAAGGTGAGGATGGTGGTAAGAATCCAGTAGACTATCAACACCACACCATAGCACTCCAGATACCGAAAGGCCAGGTTGATCTCAATGCTCGCCCCCGCCATCATATCCTTGACCCCGATAATAAAGCCCACAGAGGTATCTTTGATCAGGTTGATAAAGCCGCTGAACAGCCCGGGGATGGCCACCCGTGCCGCCTGGGGAATCACAATGCGCCTGAGAGCCCGCACTGGCGGCATGCCAATGGAGAGGGCAGCCTCATACTGGCCCTTGTCCACCGAATTGATGGCCGCACGGATCTCCTCCGACATATAGGCGGAAAAATTCAGAGTCAGCACCACCACCAGCGCGGTGAAGGGGGACATCCGCCGAATGGTCTCGCTGAACTGGGCCAGGCCATAGTAGAACATGAACAGCTGGGCCACAAAGGGCGTCCCCCGGAAGAAGGAGTTGTACACCATGACAATCTGGCTGAGCACCCGCACCTTATACTGGCGCACCAGAGCCAGGATTAAGCCCAGGATCAAAGAGAAAAACAGCGCATAGAGTGAGATCAACAGCGTGTTGGGGAGATATTTTAAAATTTTTCCAAATACTTCCATAAAATAGTCCAACTGAAAAATGTCCATTGGATCGCTCTCCCTGTGGGAACGTTTTGCTCCATCATTCTATTCCCCATTCGCAGGACAGTCAAGGTAAATTTGTTCATTTCTTAATTGTAAATTTCTATGATATATTCTTATTATAAAAGATATTTTCCCATTCAGTAAGTTTCAATCTTTTTCATTACAAATCTCCAACAGCACAGAAATACACGGTTTTCCTTGCCAATCTTCTGCCTTTTATCGGCAAATTTTGGGGGAATCCTGTCTATTATTTTTTTAAATTCTGCGGTCTATTTTGATATGTAAAATTTGGAATTTAATGATTTATTATTAATTTTGAACGGCATTTTTCCATTACTCCATCATTCAAAGCTCAAATTATGTCCTTATATCAAGGACACTTTCCCATTCACTCCATCGATTCAATGTTCTCGAACACAAAAAGGATAGGACCCAAAGATCCTATCCTCTCTCCAAGCATATCTTGTATCTGACTTTCACAGGCATATCTGCCTTATTCGATCCCGTGTAAAAAAGCCGGCGCCACGATGCCAATTTCCCGACAAAAAGCAATGGGCAACAACGATTGTATGGAACCTTTGTAACTCGCGCCAATATATACCATTAGTATATACTATGCTATTAAATACGTTTTATATATTTCAGCTATCCCCAATTTTTGAGGAGAAAAACAGCGAAGGCGCCTCACTGGCTGCAGCATCTGCTGGCCGCTGTGATGGTGTTGCGCATGAGCATGGTAACTGTCATAGGGCCAACCCCTCCAGGGACCGGTGTGATGGCCCCGGCGATTTGTAACACCCCGGCAAAGTCCACATCCCCGCAGAGCTTGCCGTTCTCATCCCGGTTCATCCCCACATCGATGACCACGGCGCCGGGCTTGACCATATCTCGGGTGATAGCCTTGGCCTTCCCCATGGCCACCACCAAGATGTCCGCCCGCCGGGTAATTTCGGCCAGATTGGGGGTACGGCTGTGGCAGACTGTCACCGTCCCATGTTCGTGGAGCAGAAGCATGGCCATGGGCTTGCCCACAATGTTGCTGCGGCCCACCACCACACACTCCTTGCCCTGGATGGAGATGCCGCTCTCATGGATCAACTCCAGAATTCCCGCCGGGGTACAGGGCAAAAAGTCATAGTCCCCCAGCATAATCCGCCCCACGTTGACAGTGTGGAAGGCGTCCACATCCTTGTTGGGGTCCACCGCGCGGATCACCGCCATCTCATCGATTTGTTTGGGCAGGGGCAGCTGCACCAGGATGCCGTGGATATCCTCCCGCCTGTTGAGGGCCTCCACCTGCTCCAGCAGCTCCTCCTGGGTGGTCTGTTCTGGCAAACTGTGCAGCTCACTATGGATCCCCAGCTCCTCGCAGGCTCTGCGCTTGTTGCGGATATACACCTGGGAGGCATGATCCTCCCCCACCAGCAGGATGGCCAGTCCTGGGGTGATCCCCTGGGCCTTGAGTTGCTCCACCTGCTGTTTCATCTCCGCCCGCAGCCGGGCCGCCACCGCTTTTCCGTCGAGAATCATCGAGCTCCTCCTTCTGTCCAGTGTCCACATTCCGATCCAGGTCCAGAGGAATGGGGCGCATCTGTTTGCGTTCTCTATCTCCTATTGCATGGCAGGGCAGATCATTGCGCTTTTGGCTCATCAGCCGCTTCCTGTCGCTCTCCTGACTCTGAAGACGCCTGGGATCCCTCCACCGGCGGTTCTGCCACCGATTCTCTCTCCTTTACAATCTGCTCCTGGACCGCTGGCTCCTGATCTGGAGATACCTTCCGGGTCCCAGTTTGATAGTCATATTCGCCTGCAAGGATCCACTGGCTCTCCTGGGTGTTGGCATAGAGCACCGGGCGCTGTTCCGGCGGTAGTTTGCGGACTCTCAGGCGCATGCCGATCCACAGCGCCAGTCCCACCACGGCAACCACGGCGGAGAGCAGCTGAGAGATGCGAATATCCCCCAGCATGAGGCTGTCTGTGCGCAGACCCTCCACCACGGCCCGCTCCGTCCCATACCAGATCAGGTACAGCAGGGTGATCTCTCCGTCAAAGCGGCGGTGTTTGGTGTAGAGGGCCAGCAGCAGGAATCCCAACAGGCACCAGACCGACTCATAGAAAAAGGTGGGATGCACCGGTGCAGTGGGATCCACTGTGACCCCCTGGGCCTGCAGTTCCGCGGCCTTGTTCATCAGTTCCGAGACAATCTTGGGGGAGGTCATACCCCAGGGAAGGTCCGTGTTGCAGCCGTAGGCCTCCACGTTGAAAAAGTTGCCCCAGCGGCCAATGCCCTGCCCCAGCAGGAAGCAGCCCATAACTAGGTCCACCGTGGGCAGAATTTTCACCTTGCGCCACTTGCACATGAGGATCCCCACCAGCAGCGCGCCGATGATGCCCCCATAGATGGCCAGGCCCCCGTGAGAGATCATGAAGATCTCCCGGAGGTTGTCCTTGTAATAGTCCCAGCGGAAGATCACATAGTAGAGCCTGGCCCCCACCACGCCGCCGATGGTTCCGCCGATGATGACATCGATGAGCCGGTCCACATCCAGGCCAAAGGTCTTGGCCCGGCGGAAGGCATAGATGAGTGCCAGCAGGAACCCGATGCCGATGATCAGACCGTACCAGTAGACCCGGATGCCAAAGACCTCAAAGGCCACCCGGTTCAGGGTAAATTCCAGCCCCAGGCCGGGAAAGGATACAATGTTAACCATGTTGTGCCACACTTCCTTCTGTCTCTTCTTGACCATCCTGGGGCCAGACGATGGAGAGGGTGCTGCAGTCGGAACGGTATGCGCCAAGGCGCTGCTGCACCTGCTCCAAGGTCAGGTCCGCCACCCGGTCCAATAAGCTGTAGACATCCATCTGATGCATAAAACCAAACATCAACAGGCTGTTCATGGAGTCCACCCGCTCGAACATCCCTGCATACCGGCCATACAGCGCCCGTTTCCCCAGTTCAAAGAGCGCCGGAGAAAAACCCTGCTCCTGCCGGATGCGGATCTCCTGGTCCAAAAGGCGCGCCACCTCCTTGGGATGCCGGGACTCCCCGCTGAAGATGCTGGCATAGCACCCGGGGGCCGCCAGGACCTCCTGCCCAAAGGTGGAGTTGATGAGATTCTGTTCATACATGTTCTGGTAGAGGTCTGAGCTCTCCCCACAGAGCAGATCCAGCATCAGCTCGTCCACCACCAGCATCTCCGCCTGGGCCTTCCCCTCCAGGGGCGGGAGCTTGTAGCCAAACTGGAACTGGGGGATTGCCACCTGCAGCTTCTGCTCCACCAGGGGACGGGCTACCGACGCCGGTTCCTGGGGCAGCAGGTGGCGCAGGGATGCAGCAGGGGCCGGCGGAAGGAGCCGGTCCACCGTCTCCAGCACCTGCTCCGGCTGAAAGTTTCCAGTGACGGTGAGCACCATGTTGTTCAGGTTGTAAAAGGTGCGGTAACAGTCGTAGAGGGTCTCGTGGGTGATCTCTTGGATGGATTGGACTGTCCCAGCAATTTCAATCTGGATGGGGTGGCTGTGATACATCCCCTGAAAGAGGTTAAAGTACACCCGCCAATCGGGATCATCCTCATACATCACAATCTCCTGGGCGATGATCCCCTGTTCCTTGGCCACTGTCTGGGCGGTAAAATAGGGGTGGGTCACAAAGTCCAGCAAATATTCCAGGTTCTGCTGAAATTGATCGGTACAGGTGAAGTAGTAGCTTGTCTTATCAAAGCTGGTGTAGGCATTGGCATTGGCGCCCGTCCGGGCAAACAGCTCCATGGCGTCCCCCTGGGGGCTCTCAAAGAGCTTGTGCTCCAAAAAGTGCGCCACGCCTGCGGGGCTCCTCTGGATACCCTGCGCTGTCTCATAGGACAGGTCCACCGACCCATATTGGGTGGTGATGGCCGCCTGGGCGGTGGAAAAGCCCGCCATAGGGCAGAGCATGATGGTCAGCCCACTGGGATGCTGCAGCACCGTGTAGTGCTCCCCCAGACGTTTGGATGAAATGTTACGCGTCTCCATGGGGCGCCTCCCTTCCTGCCAAACAATAGATGGTGTCCAGCTGCAGCCGCTGGGCCGCCTGGGCCACCTGCTGGGCGTCTACCGCCTCATAGGCCAGCTGTTCCTCCTGAGGGGAGACCACCTGCCCCTCCAGCAGGTGGGTCAGATACCAGGTCTCCAGGGCGCTCAAACTGTCCCCCACCGCCCGCAGGCCGCTGGTCATGGAGAGACGGGTCTGCTCCAGCTCCTGGGAGGTAAAGTTCCCCTCCTGCAGCTCCTTGACCTGGCGGAGGATCTCCCCTACGGCCTGGTCCTTCTTCTGTTCCTCAATGCCACAGTCAATGAGAAGCAGGCCATTGGCGTTTTCCAGCCGGGCCACGCAGTAGTAACAGAGGCTCAGCTTCTCCCTGACGTTAACAAACAGGCGGGACATGGGGCTCGCACCCAACAGGGCGCACATCATTTTGGCCTGGGCCAACGCCTCTCCCGTCCGCTTGCCGCCGGTTCGAAAGCCCAGCACCAGTTTACTCTGGGCCAGCTCCATGCGCTCTGTCACCTCGCGCCTCTCCCCTGCGTCAGTTTTGGGGGCGGGGATTTCCCACACCAAGGGGCGCCGCTCCACCTGGGAGAAGGCCTGCTGAAACACCCTTTTCACCCCTTGGGCGTCCCCGTTCCCGGTATAGAGGATCTCCACCCGGGCCTGAGCCAGCATGCGCTGGTAGGCCCGTCCTGCCGACTGGGGGGTGATCTGCTGGGCCTGCTCCCGGGTACCATACTTGCTCTGGGCCGCCGGCTCCCCCTGGCACATGATCTGTTTGCAGCGCATCAGGGCATAGCGGCGCTTGTCGTTGACCAGGGAGTCGATGCTGTCCAGCAGAGACTGCTTCTCCAAGGCAGTGTCCTTCTCGTCCAGGGACTGGCCATCCCCCTTGGGGTCCAGCAGCAGCTGACAGAGGAGCTGGGCGCAGGCCTCCCCCAGGGGTTCCTGGTGCAGGCTGTACCGCTCATCCAGGGCATGAATGGTGAACATGAGCAGTTGGTTTGCGCCGATGCGCCCCACGTCCCCGGAGAGGGCCGCCCCATAGAGCTCATCCAGCTTGCGGTTGAGCAGCGCCAGGGAGGGCAGCTCCCTGCATCCGCTGGTCAATATGGCGGGGACCACCGCCAGGTCGGCTGCCCACTCCTCCTGGAGCGGTAGGACAAAACAGACCGTCATGCGGCTATGTTTAAATTTGGAATCGGCAATGCTGCTGAAGAAGATCCCCTCCCCCAGCCGCTGCCGTTCAAAGGATTGTTCCATGTGATTCCTCCCATCTAGCCATCCTGCCAATAAAATTCTTCAGTCATGTCAAATCAAAGGGATATCATGCTTTGGTCAAATATCCGCCAAAATCTTTTTTCAAGGAGACGATGTGCTGCTATCTGCTACATTATCTTTGAAAAAGATAACTACACAAAAGCTCGTCTCTTTAGTCTTTCCAAATCTGCGGTGTTCAGACCTGCAGCATCTATTTTCTATTTACAAAATGGTATGTATCATTACTCCGCACTCTCAATTGGCACAGAGTTACCGTAGATCTTTTTACATAGAAAAACTATCTTAGTATATCATACATTCTCAATTTGAACAATAAAAGGTCTAACCAACAAAAACTTATCATTTTTACTTTAGATGAAATGAATGAATAACGAATTCGTTTTGTTTATTGACTTTTGAATGATCCCTATACATCCTATTTGTGATCGATGTGAATGATAGAAGCAATTGTACTGTGGATCAAGCGCCATCGGTGATCTGAAATTGAAATGGATTTTCGGTATTTTGATTTACGATTAAAAGAGGAATGTTCATTCAATCTCTATGACGATGGCAGGGGATGGATTTCTTCCTGCCAACCCATTCCACGAATGAAAAAGCGCTTCTTCTCCAACACTAAGGACGGAGGTGATACTATTGTTCAAATCTCTGAAGAATAACCGGCAGCCCCAGGCCATGGATCGGGAGACGGCGCAATATTTTCAATCTCTTCCCCCATTTATCCAGGAGACCATTGCCCAGAGCGGTGTACAGTGCACCTGCAAAGAGGAGCTGTGTCAGTGTGTCCAGCATCTCATGGGGAATCGTTGATAGGCCCGGGCCTTATTTTTGATGGGTTCCTTCCCCTTTTTGCAATGCATGATCTCGATTTCCTGTGGAAATAGCCCGAAGGAGAAGAACAAAAAGGACGGGAAGCTCCCGTCCTTTTTTGGCAACATCAGTCTAATGGGTTGATATTTTTGTCTGCTATCCGCTGCCCAATCAAAGGACAAATGGTCCACCAGAAAAGGTATGCCCCCGCTTCGGATGAAATATGGGGTACAACAATCTTGAGGGAGATCCTTCCTTTCTTCCCACAAAACGGACGTCCCATTGGGCAATACTTCAATAACTGGAATTGCGCAACAGATAGGTGGTTAAGATGCTGATAAAGTTTGCAGGGGTTGGCCGTTTGGTCAATGGAAAGCCCGCCATCTGCTGCAGAAATTCCCGGTGCCCCTGACTCCAACAGAAGGCAATCACCGTTCTAATGTCTTTGACCACGCTACCTACAGTGACGTCATACATTTTGGCCACCTCCTCATATAAACTTTTGATGTGGATGAGATAGCTCTCATCATTGACCGCCAGTTTCAAAGCTGCGATCAAATACCGCTGTCCCTGGTAGGTCGCCGGGATGCCCAGCCTCCAAACAATTTCATTCACTTTTGCCATTGACTGTTCCCTCCATTCACTCTGATTGCATCTTATTCTATAAAAATTCGATCAGAAAGGAGGATTAAGGATGATAAGATCCAAAATAGTACCATAATTCCATATTTCTCACAATGGCGAAAGCACATCAGATAAGTTGGTTGGATATTTTTCCCAATATCCTCTGATAAGTTTTGGGATAATACTCTTTATCCGCTTATTCTCTTTCGTTTTTATATAAATGATGTTACAGAATGATCATTTGTTGATTTTTTCTTATACCAGCGGCAAAGCAATCTGGAGAGGTACCATCGATACTTGCAGAGGACCTGTTTGGGTCATACCGACCGCCCAGGAGGAGACGTTTTCCAAATTTCTTTCCTCTAGTGTCATACAGGCCAAAAGCTATGCCCCAACTCAATTGTACTAGAGAAAAGAAAAAGGCCAAAGCATCAGCTGCTTTGGCTCTGTCCATTCCGCAAAACCAGTGAAGCCCTTGGGCACGGCAGGAGTTAGGTATTTGTTCTATCATCTTTCAGCTCAATTTTGCCATGTTCCTTTTCAAATTCAGCTACGCAGTTGCGGATCATATATAAAATCTTGCCATTTGCAGAGCGGCCATCATATTCACAGATATACCGGAACTTCCGCAAAAGTTCATCTTCTATTCTTAGACCAAAGTGTCTTTCATTCTTCATCCAGATCCACCACACTTTCATTTCAACTCTATTATGACTCTTTTTATCATGTTTTAGACGGAATTGGAGTTATTTCGACGTTAAAATGAGTCTGAATTTTCAATTTTTGCGACAATTTGTGTCAATTTATGTGATGGAGGCAATTCTCCACATCATCAAAGCGCCCCTTGTGAACATCAAATTTGAGCGACCGGTACCTCTCCTTCTTCTTTTGATGGGATTTTAACGCCGCTTTTGCTGTTAAAATTTTTCAATTTTAGAAGTCCCTGGACGATCCTCAACAAAATTTTAGAAAATTTTCAAATTTCTCAAAAAAGGGGTTGCTTTTTTTTTCAGGGCATGCTATACTGATGAAGCTGTTTTTCCGGGTGTGGCGCAGATTGGTAGCGCGCTACCTTGGGGTGGTAGAGGCCGTGGGTTCAAGTCCCGCCACTCGGACCATGCGGAGTGTCCTTATAGGATCTGAGTATCCGACTAAGGACACTCCGCATTTTTTATTGTCAAAATTGGGGTAGCACCGTTTTCATCGAACAGCAGCCGATCCCGGATGCACAGGAGCTTTACCTT
>CAJFOV010000051.1 GCA_904397835.1 Candidatus Aristotella avistercoris | reverse complement strand
TACCAACGCGACGTGACGCGTGCGCTAGTATTCCAGGGTTTCACCCGTCTGGGCAAAACCCCCGGCTTCGCCGGGGGATATTTATTGCTTTGCATGGCCATCCTGTGGATGGTTCTCCTCCTTGCTCAAAAAGTGCCAATCTTGGCCCTTCTTCAATCCGTTGCCAGTTTGCAACGGATTTTTCTATGTCCTCCGTTTGTCCTTTCTGGATACAAAGCGGAAAATTGCCGTAGCTGGATCCCCCTCGGCCCCCAATTTCTGTGCCACGGGTTTCTAAAATGTTGCCTGCACTGACAAAGGCCGAGTCCACACAACCAATGCTCCCTTCACAAAACAGAGTTGGCCGTCTCGTATTGCTACTATAAAGATGAGGCTGGTCATACCTCTTGTCGAAAGCACGGTGGAATGATACTTTCTGTGCCAGCCCCTGCCGCCAAGGAAGCACAAGAAGGGGCTATTTGTTTTGATCTTCCCTGAGGAGCTGCCGGATGACACGGGCGGGAACACCTCCAGCAATGACATAAGGTGGGATATCTTTGGTCACCACCGCGCCTGCGGCCACCACAGCCCCATCGCCGATGTGCACACCGGGACAGATGGTGGCATGGGCACCGACCCAGACATTCTTCCCGATATGGATGGGGGCGGGATGCAGCAGGTGCCGCTGTTCCGGGTCCAGGTCATGGTTCAGTGTGGCCAGCACCACCTGATGGCCGATGAGGGTTCCATCCCCAATCTCAATGCCGCCCTGGTCCTGGAAGTGGCATCCTCCGTTGATAAACACATGCTTCCCCACCCTGATGTTTCGGCCATAGTCGGTGTAAAAGGGCGGGAAGAGGCAGAAGGTCTCGTCCTCCGGCTGCTCGATCAGCGCAAAAAACTGCCGCCGCACCTCCTCCGGCTCATGATAGCGGCCATTGAGTTCCGCCGTCAGGCGCAGGGCCCGTTGGCTGAAGGCACGCATGGCCTGGGGATCCTCCAAGCCTGGTGCAAGATCTGTGTGATCCATGACTTCTTCTCCTTTCAAATGGGTGATGAAAAAACTCCTTCCTTATGGTGCTGAAAATGTAACATCTACATCTCCCTGCCCTACCGCCTCTGCCAGGCCGGAAGGGTCCTCCACCCGGCCCAGGGGCGTGTAACGGTAGGTGGTAGAAAAGCTCTCATAAAACAGCACCACACAGTTATCTCCATACAACATCAGATCGCCGGAGGAGATCTGCCCTACATCCTGGGACGCCGTCGGCAGGTTGCCTTCCACATAGAAGTATTTTTCATTCCCATGGAGCTCTGTCATCGCCATGGTGCGGGGCAGCATAGCAGAAAAGGCGCTGGCGGCTTCATTGTCATACAAAAGCAGTGAAAACTCCTGTCCGTTGATCGTTAATGTGATGCGTTGCCGAGGAGATGCCTCCGTTTGTGGCATCTCCTCCCTCGTCTCTTGGGATTCTTCCATTGAGGCCAGTTCTCCTCCTATACTGGAAGGCGCCTCCTGGACACCGGAGGAGAGTGAGGACTCTATGCCCCCTGTATCGGAATCTATTGGACGTTGCTCCCCCATCCCACATCCAGCCAGGGAGAACAAGAAAATCAAGGCCAAAAGAATCAAAGAACCTTTCATGATCGGCTTCCTCCTTCCTTTTGATTGTGAAAAGGATCGCCTCTGCCGGCCAACCATTCCGCTGAGGGTCCCTTCTGGGAGCCATTATAGCTGCCGGAGCAAGAAATATCAAATACTCATATCAAATATCATTCTATGCTTGACAGGCATATCAACAGGTGATATGATGACATCAACAAAAGGAGGGATTCCCATGGAGCTGCGCGTGCTGCGCTATTTCCTGGCGGTGGCCCGGGAGGAGAGCATCTCCGGTGCGGCGGAATATCTGCATCTGACACAGCCCACTCTCTCCCGCCAATTGATGGAGTTGGAAGCGGAGCTGGGCAAACAGCTGCTGATCCGCGGGAACCGGCACATCACATTGACGGAGGAGGGTATGCTGCTGCGCAAGCGGGCCACGGAGATTTTGAACCTGGTGGAACGGACCCAGGCGGAGCTGCAGGAGTCGGATGAGGCCATCGCTGGTGAGATCTACATTGGCGGCGGTGAGAGCGATGCCATCCGGCTGCTGGCCAAAGTGGCGCAGCAGTTGCAGCAGAGCAGCCCGCAGATCCGGTACCATCTTTTCAGCGGAAACGCCGAGGAGGTGGGCGAGCGCCTGGACAAGGGCCTGTTGGACTTTGGGGTGATGATTGAGCCTGGAGATCTGAAAAAGTATGACTACCTCAAGCTCCCTTACACCGAACGGTGGGGTGTCGTCATGCCAAAGAGCAGCCCCCTGGCTGCCCAGGAACACATCCGTCCCCAGGATTTGTGGGAGCTACCCCTCCTGATCTCACGGCAGGAGATGGACGGGGGCCGCCTCCTCCACTGGCTGGGCAAGGGGATCGAGGACCTGAACATCGTCGCCACCTACAACCTTGTGTTCAACGCCTCTCTCCTGGTGGATGAGGGGCTCGGCTACGCATTGACCTTGGATAAATTGGTCAACACCTCCCAGGACAGCCGCCTCTGCTTCCGCCCCCTGTCCCCTGCGCTGGAGATGGGGCTCTTTGTGGTGTGGAAAAAGTTCCAGATGTTTTCCAAGGCGGCAGAGCGGTTTTTGGCCCTGCTCCGCAGGGCGGTGGAGGCCCAGGAGGCTCTGTCGCCGGGCCAGCCCTCCCCCTGAGGTGGATCTGGCAGATTCAGCAATATATCATCAGGAGGTGACAGGAATGATCTTTGTCACTGGGGATACCCACGGAGATTTTACCCGCCTGAACAGCGCCAATTTCCCTGAACAGAAGGGCATGGGCAAGGAGGACTATGTCATCATCTGTGGGGACTTTGGAGGGGTGTGGGACAACTCCAAGCAGGAGCGCTACTGGTTGGACTGGCTGGAACATAAGCCCTTTACCACCCTCTTTGTGTCAGGCAACCATGAAAACTATGACCTGTTGGAAAAGCTGCCGGTGACCCTCTGGCACGGCGGAAAGGTCCAGGCGGTGCGCCCTTCCGTTCTGCATCTGATGCGGGGGCAGGTCTTTGAGCTGGCAGGCAAGCGGATCTTTACCATGGGCGGCGCCTCCTGCCATGACATCCAGGACGGCATTTTGGAGCCGGATGACCCCAGTTTTTCCCGCAAGAAGAAGCAGCTGGACGCCCGGCGCGCCCTGTACCGCATCAACCACAGAACCTGGTGGCGTCAGGAGCTGCCCAGCGATGCGGAATACCAGGAGGCGGAACAAAATCTGGCCGCCTGTGGGGGAAAGGTGGATTGGATTCTCTCCCACTGCGCCCCCTCCAGCCTGGTGGACCTCCTGGGGGATGGGCTCTATCAGCACGACAGGCTCACCGACTATCTGGAGACCTTGCGGGAGCGGGTTCCTTTTCAATATTGGTTTTTTGGCCATTACCATGACAACCGGGCCTTTCAGCAGCGGTTTATCCTCCTCTATGAGCAGATTCTACAGGTGGAACCGCCCGACTGATCGATGATTCTCGGGAATATTCTTGCTTGATCTGCTTCAAAATCCAGGGCACCAGAGACGCCTCTTCAGCCTGAGGATACCGTGGCCTCCTTCTTTCAGCCTGATGAAAAAATTGGCACCCCTTCTTCCAGGGATTGGGCAGAAGGGGTGTGATAAAAGCTGGATCCAAGGGCACACTGATAATGAAATCTTTGAAGGAGGTTTTTGTATGAACAGCAAAGCAAACCATTGCATTGCCTGCACCGTCAAGCAGTGTGCCCATCACTGCGGCCAGGAGAACTACTGCTCTTTGGACCGCATCCAGGTGGGAACCCATGAGGCCAACCCTACCATGGATCAGTGCACCGACTGCCAGTCCTTCCGGCTGCGGTAAATTTGTCAAGGGAGGGGTGCGGTGATCCCGCACCCCTCCCCCTATTTTATCCACCCGCCAGGGCATATGCAGAGGGCTCGGAGGGCCTACCCAGCCTTTGGGGGTTTGCAAAGGAGGGCTTTTATGGTATACTTATCTGCGTTACAGCATTTTTGAGGAAAAGAGTTGGCGCCTTTGTCACAGAATCATCAGCATCCCCCTGCCCAAACAAAGCAGAAGCGATCTGGGGGACATATCCAGGCCAAACGGTTTGGCATCTCCTTTTTGATCTCCTTTGTGCTGGTCAGCGGCATCTATTGGCTCAACTGGGACAGGCTTTCCGATTGGGTGGTCCTGATGCTCACTGGGAGAAATGTATCCAGCATTGAAGAGGAGCGCTCGCAGATTGCGCTTCAGGAGCCACCGGAGCTTCCCACCGAGGAGGAGTATCTCAAAGAGACCTATTTTATTGGGGACTCCCGCACCAACGGCCTTGCCGGATATGATTTTATCCCCACCAACCGGGTCTTTGCTGAGGATGGCCTGAGCCATGAGACCGCCCTGACCAAGGCCTTTGTCAAGCTGCCGGACGGCAACACCTACACCCTTGCCCAGGCGGTGGCCAAGACCCAGCCCAAGCGCATGATCGTCGCCTTTGGCATCAACGGCATTGCCTACCTGTCCGAAAGTGAGTTCATGCGGGCCTATGGCGAGCTGATCGACCAGCTCAAGGAGGCCTCCCCCGACAGCATCCTCATTATCCAGGCAATTCTGCCGGTATCGGAGAGCTTTGCCATGGACACCAGATACTCCAACACAAAGATTGACCAGTACAACCAGGAGCTCAAGGACCTTGCCGACGAGAAGGATGTGTACTTTTTGGACCCCTCCTCTGTACTCAAAGGGTCCAACAACGCACTGAACCCCCTGTATGACTCCGGCGACGGCCTGCACTTTGGAAGGGCGGCCTACAGCGCCCTGCTCAACTACTTTTGCACCCACATGATTGTGGAATAACAGCCTCTATGCCTTTCCGCTTAGAGATAGTTGAAACATTTGGAAAGGGCAGTTTTACAAGCCTTTGTTGTAAAAAGGTATCTGCCCCATTTGACAGAAAAAGACAGGAGAGATTCTCTCCTGTCTTTTCTGTTGCTCTATTTGAGATATTGACCGGTAAAATAGTTCTGCCCCAGGTGCAGCTCCACATCCGCAAAGCCCATCTCCCGCGCCCGCACCAGGATCCGCTCCTTATCCGCATCTTTTTCCATGACGTCCATGGTCCGCCAGAGCCCTTCCACCATCTGTGGGAACAGGTGGTAGGGGATCCCCATGCCCATCTCGTCCTTGCCCCACCCTGCCATATAGCGGGTTCCGGAGCACATGACCGACAGGTTCACATTGTTGCTTTCAAAGGGATAGGCGGTGCATTCGGAACAGAGGGCCTGGTTTCCAATGATCTTATAGTTGCTGTAGGTGCCGAACATGTAGGTGTAGCCCTGCACCAAGCGCATCATATTGTAGGGAGTTGTGGCAAGGATCACCACATGGGGTTCCTCCTCAAACAGTTCCACGGGCATGACCTCGATGCCATAGGCCTTTTGGTGGACACAGGTGGTGTTGTTGACCACCTTTTTGGCCGTTCCCAGGTTCCGGTACATCCCCTTTTGGGCATAGGATCGGCCGGAGAGCCAATCCTGTGGGGGATCCACCATGCCAAACGCCCTGGCCGCAGACAGACAGCCGAAGTTGTCCAGGTTGGCCTTGCGGGCATAGCCACTCATACAGATGCGCACCAGGCAGCAGTATGGGGTCTTGCCTACAAAAGCCGACGCCGGGGAGGCATCATACTCCTCCCGGCTGAACAAAAAACGCACACCCACCGCCCGTCGCTTGAGGTCCAAGGCGCATGACAGACGTTTGACCGCCAGATCAATCTCCTGATGATCCATTGTAACATCCCTCCCATGGTGAAACGGCAGCTCCTGCGGGTATCCATCCCTTGCATTGGATCAGGAACGGGAGAGGATGACCCCCCACAGATCCTGCCTCACCAGCTGATCTTTTTTCCCATTGTACCAGTGCCAACCGAGAACCGCCAATTTGTTTTTTCGATCAATGGGTGCAGACTCATTGATTTTTTGGATCCTCCGTTGAAGGTTTTCCCATGCCTCTGCGCCAGATTCTTACCATAGGCATGGGGGCCCTCCCCTCTCCGTCCAGTTTTGAATTCTCAAACGATCGCCCTCCACAGCAACGCTGTGGAGGGCGATCCATTCAGAGGTCAAATCTCATAGGCAGCGAGGGAGGAACCGACAAAAGTTAATTCACACCAAAGGGGCCCCGTTCCGCCGCAACGATCTACACTTGCCGCTATATGTGGGGACGTCCCCGATGGAAGAGCTGTTTCCACTTGGATTTCCCACTCCGGACGGGTGCGCGCTCCGGCAGGTGGTGGAAAAAGTATTCCTGGGCGGAGATACGCTCCGCCCCCGGTGTGTACACATCGATGTAGTCCCCAGTGGGGAGCAGTCTGCGGGCTTTGACATTGTCCCGCAGCAGCAGGTCCAAATACCCGCTGAGCCACTGTTTGATGGGGCCGCTCTCCACAGGGCAGGCGATCTCCACCCGCCGGGTCTGGTTGCGGGTCATCAGGTCCGCAGAGGAGATGTACATCTGCCGCAGTTCCCCATCGCCAAAACAGTAGACCCGGGAATGTTCCAAAAACCGGCCCACAATGCTGGTGACGGTGATGTTGTCCGTTCTGCCGGCGATGCCGGGCAACAGACAGCAGATTCCCCGCACGATCAGTTCCACCTTGACCCCCGCCTGGGAGGCCCGAGCCAGCTGGTCAATGAGGTCCCGCTCGGTCAGGGAGTTGCATTTGATGATAATATGGCCTTTATTGCCCCGTGCGATCTCGCCGTCAATCAGGCGCAGCAGAGTCTCCTTCATGGAGGCAGGCGCAACCAAAAGTTTCTGATAGGTGCCGTAGAGATCCCCCAGAAGCATATTTTGGAAAAAGTTCACCGCGTCCTCTGCAATGACTGGATCTGAGGTCAAAAGGCTAAAATCCGTGTAGAGCGCTGCTGTTTTTTCGTTGTAATTGCCCGTCCCCACCTGTGTCAAGTAATTTAACTTGTCACCCTTCCCCCGTCGGGTGATCAGGCAGATTTTGGAATGGCACTTGAATCCATCCGCCCCATAGATGATCTTGCAACCGGCCTCCTCCAGCTCCTGGGCCCAGTTGATGTTGTTCTGTTCATCAAACCGTGCCCGTAGCTCCACCAAGACGGTGACGGCCTTGCCGTGCTCCGCCGCGGTACACAGGGCCTTCGCCACCGCCGAATTGGAGGCCAGCCGGTAGATGGTGATCTGAATGGAGAGGACTTTCGGATCCACCGCTGACTGCTTGAGCAGATCCAAAAAGGGCTGCATGCTCTCATAGGGGTAGAAGAGCAGGGTATCCTGCTGCAAGAACTGATCCCACAGCGGTTGACCCCGGTCCAGATAGGCGGGATAGGCAGGCTCATGGGGTGGGTAGAACAGGGATTTGTCACAGGCCGTCACCTGATAGACATACTTCAGGTTTAGGGGACACTGGCACACATAGGTCTGGGCCTGGGAGAGTTTGAGCTTTTCCTCCAGAAGGAGCTTGAGTTGCTCGGCCTCCCCCTGCATCTCCAGCCGAACCGGAACCAGCCGCTCCCGCTGGCGCAGGAGCTTGGACATGTGCTCCAAAACATCCGGGGAGTCCTCGTCGAACTTCTCCTCGTCATAGCTGATATCCGCATTGCGGGTGACAGAGATGATGCTCTGCTGAGTCACGTGGTAGATCTTAAAAATCTTTTTCAGGTGTGCCTGGAGGATGGTCTCCGTGCGCACAAATTTGGCGTGATCCCCTGGCAGAAAGAGAATGGGCGGCACAGATTCCGGCACCCCTACAATGCCCAAAAGCTCCTTATCCTTGTCCCGCAGCAGGGCGGCGGCGTACAGCGCCTTGTTTTTCAGGTGAGGAAACGGATGGCTGCGGTCGATGATCTGTGGGGAGAGCAGCGGACGGATGTAGTTTTTGTAGTAGTCCTGCACATAGGTTTTATCCCGGTTCTGCAGCTGGTCATAGGGGATGTCCTGCACCCCCTTCTTCTCCAAATCTTTGCACAGATCCAAATAGATCCGGTCCCGGTACTGGATCATGGGCCGCACCGCTTGGAAGATCAGTTCCAGCTGCTGGGCGGGGGTCTTGCCGCTCTTGTTGTCCCGGACCTTTGGCGTGACCTGGGAGAGGTCGTAAAGGCTGCCCACCCGCACCATGAAGAACTCATCCAAATTGCTGGTGAAGATGGAAATAAAACGCAGCCGCTCCATAAGAGGCACCGTCACATCCTGGGCCTCCTGGAGTACCCGCATGTTGAATTTCAGCCAGCTCAGCTCCCGGTTTTGGGTATAGGTCAAATCCCGGGCCTTATCAGTTTGTGACATAGGTACCCCTCCCTGACGCCATATTTGCTGATCCAGATCTTTTCCTGACTGAGCTTTTTGCACAGGGTATTCATCCACAGAATGCCTGGGATGATCACATGGAGCCGGTCAGGGCAGCATTCCAAAATCAAATCCCGCGCCTCCCGCTTGCGCTCGGTCAGCAGATTGGACATCTCTTGCAGCTCCCCAAGCGAGATGATTCGATTGTCCCTTGGATATTCATAGGAACGGTTGATCAGTTTTAACACAGCACGGGCTGTTCCACCGATGCCGCAAACATACTCCATCGGTTCTTCCGGAAAATCCAGCTGCCGGAGCACCTCCTGGATCTTTTCCTGCATCTGGGCCATCTCTTTGCGCTTGGGCCAAATTTTGGATACCGACTGGTTGAACAGTACCAGGGATCCAATGGGAAAGCTCTCCGCCCGGCAGATGTGGCCATCCCGCACCTGAAGAACCTCGGTGCTGCCGCCGCCAATGTCAAACATAGCTCCATTGGTAAACTGACAAGTGAGTAGAGCGCCATAGTAGCCCAGCTCCGCCTCATCCACTCCAGAAAGGACCTCCACATTGACCCCTGTGCGCTTTTGAATGGCTTGTACCGCCTCATCCGTATTGCGGATATTCCGCAGCGGCGCTGTGGCAAAGACGTGCATCTCCTGGATGCCAAATTGACCCAGGACATTTTTGAAGTTGGTCAGCACGCCGCAAGCCCGCAGAATGCCCTCCTTGGAGAGGACTCCCTTATGGATATAGCTTGCAAGACCCGCCATCTCCTTGGCGGAAAACAGCAGTTGAAACTCCCCACTCTCCTTCGTGCTGTACAGGGACAGCCGGATGGTGTTGGATCCCAAGTCTACAACCGCATATTTCATGGTCACACACCTTCTTCATTTTCTTTTATCTACATTAGTATATCGGTTTTGTTCCAGAAGAAAAAGAGGATTTGCGTAAAGTCCATGTAAAATATTGTGAGATTTACAACCGGTAAGAGGGGCAAAAAAGAAAGTGTGGTTTCCTCTTGCCAGGACGTCAAAAATATACTATAATATATTAGCTTGGTGTGACCAAGCATTCTGGAGCAGGGCCGCGTGTGGGTTCCGTCACGCGGATGTGCGGGTCCTGTGCGACAGTGCACCGTGAACCATGTCAGGCGGGGAACCGAGCAGCATTAAGCGGATCGTTCTGGGCGCCGCAGGTAACCTGTATGTCCGTGTGACCGAGCGCACACGGTTCTGCTCCTTCTAGATTCGTGCAGGGCGGTACGAGACGGCGGTTGGTATTCGTCTTTCCGTTTTGCACTTTTTTTGTAGGTTTCCCTTCCCTCTGGAGGTGATTGTTTGTATCAGGCGCTCTACCGCAAATACCGGCCAAGGACCTTCTCCGATGTGGTGGGTCAGGAGCATGTCATCACCACCCTGCGCAACTCCGTGGAGGAGCACCGGGTGGCACACGCCTACCTGTTCACCGGCTCCAGAGGCACGGGTAAAACCACCATCTCCAAAATTCTGGCCAAAGCGGTCAACTGCCCCCATGTGAAGGATGGGGACCCCTGTGGTGTCTGTGAGGTCTGCCAGGGCATCGATGACGGCTCCATCCTGGACGTGGTGGAGATTGATGCTGCCAGCAACAACGGGGTGGACAACATCCGCGACCTGCGGGAGGAGGCGGTCTTCACCCCTGCGGTGGTCAAATACCGAGTGTACATCATTGACGAGGCCCACATGCTCAGCATCGGCGCCTTCAACGCCCTGCTAAAGATCATGGAGGAGCCGCCGGAGCATGTGATCTTCATTCTGGCCACTACAGAGGCCCACAAGATCCCGGCCACCATTGTCTCCCGCTGCCAGCGGTTTGACTTTCGCCGCCTGCACAGCGAGGAGATTGCAGAGAACCTGCAAAAGATTGCTGAACGGGAGGGCTTCTCCCTGGAGCCCCAGGCCGCCCTGCTCATTGCCCGCCTTTCGGAGGGTGGCATGCGGGATGCCATCTCCCTGCTGGATCTGTGCAGCTCCTACGCCCAGTGCATCACGGTGGAAACTGTCACCTCCGCCAGCGGCATCGCCCGCAACGACCTGCTCTTCTCCATGGCCCATGCAGTCCTGGAGCACAACCTGCCCCAGGCATTGGAGCAGCTGCGCAGCCTCAACGAGGGCACGGCGGACCCCACCCGCATCTGCCAACAGATGACCACCCTTTACCGCAATTTGATGGTGGCCAAAGCGGTGCCGGATCCGGCGGATCTGATCCCCTGCGCCCCGGAGGAGCTGCAGGAATATCAGAATTTGGCACAAAAGTACAGCCTGCCCACCATTTTGTATATCATGAGTGTTCTGCAGGAGACTCTGGCGGCCATCAACCGCAATGTGCAGGGCACCATCGAACTGGAGATCGCCCTGGTCAAAATGTGTTCTCCCCAGCTGGAAAACACCCAGGAGGCCCTTCTGGCCAGAATTGAGCGGCTGGAGGCCCAGGTGCGGCAGGGCATCCCCGCCAGAACTGGCACCGCTGCACCCGGGATGGAACAGTTGGCACAGAGTACCCCCTCCCCATCCGACACAGCAGCCGCTTCTCCGACACCGGCTAAGGAGGGCCCGTCCTCCCTGGATCGGGCGGATCTGGAGCACGCAGTGCCCTTCACTGGCTGGGCAGAGGTTCTGGAGCGGTTAAAGACCACCAACCCTCCCCTCTATGGCGCCCTCTATCGGGCACAGGCCTACGCGGTGCAGGATTTTGTCCTCATTGATAGCCCGGACGACCTGTTCCGGGAACTGATCCGCACGGACAAGTCCGCCCGCCTGAGTTTACATCAGGCCATCATCTATGTCACGGGTCAAAAGCACCGGATTGGTCCTTTTGACCGGGAAAAGTATCAGATTGATCCCCAAAAACAACCGGATCCACTGGATCAGGTGATTCAGACGGTGAAGGACGCAGGTGTGCCCGTGCACATCACTAACAACTGAGCACAGCGGGCCCACAGTCCGCTGATTATCTATCGTCAAAATAGGAGGCGTTACACCATGAAAGCAAGATTGCCACAGGGATTTGGCGGCGGACCTGGAAACATGCAGAGCATGCTCCGCCAGGCCCAAAAGATGCAGGAACAGATGGAACAGACCAAGGCTGTCCTGGAGGAACAGGAGTACACTGCCACCGCCGGAGGCGGCGTTGTGGAGGTGGTCATGAGCGGGAAAAAGGAGCTCAAATCCATCAAGCTGGCCCCAGAGATTGTGGACCCCGAGGACCTGGAGATGCTGGAGGATCTGATTGCCGCGGCGGTCAATGAGGTCATCCGCAAAGTGGAGGACACCAGCAACGAGGCCATGGAAAAGATCACCGGCAAGCTGCCCCTGCCCGGCATGTTTTAAACAAGATGGAATACCGTGTACTGCCGCTGACCAAACTGATTGAGCAGTTTGAACGCCTGCCCGGCATTGGGAAAAAGACGGCGCAGCGCCTGGCCTTCCATGTGCTCAATCTGCCACAAGCTCAGGCGGAGGAGTTTGCCCAAGCCATTTTGGAGGCCCATGCCAAGATCAAAAAATGTTCCATCTGCCAGACCCTCACCGACCAGGAGACCTGTTCCATCTGTTCGGATCCCAACCGGGACCACTCCACCATCTGTGTGGTGGAGACTCCCCAAGATGTGCTGGCCTTTGAGCGGACCAAGGAGTATCACGGGGTATACCATGTGCTCCATGGGCTCATCTCCCCCTTTGACGGGGTTCGGCCGGAGGATTTGCACATCCGTGAGCTGCTGCAGCGGGTGAGTTCTCCGGAGGTCAAAGAGGTGATCATGGCTACCAATCCCACTGTGGATGGTGAGGCCACTGCCGCCTACATCGCCCGGCTTCTGAAACCCATGGAGCACCTGAAGGTCACACGGCTGGCCTATGGTATCCCTGTGGGCGGCAATCTGGAGTATGCCGACGAGGTCACCCTTTACCGGGCGCTGGAGGGGCGCAGCGAAATTTTGTAATCTCAGTTGAATGGGCCGCCATATCCTGAAAGGAGGTTTCCCCCCATGCCGCAAGCATCCACCAAAACCATTGCCGTCAACCGCAAGGCCCGCCACGACTACTTTGTGGAGGACAGCTTTGAGGCCGGCATCTGCCTGGCCGGCACGGAGGTCAAATCCCTGCGTCAGGGGGCAGTCAACCTAAAGGACAGCTGGTGCGACATCGACCACGGAGAGATCTATGTGCGCAACATGCACATCAGCCCCTATGAGCAGGGCAACATCTTCAACCGTGATCCCATGCGCCCGCGCAAGCTGCTGCTGCACAAAAAGGAGATTTTGCGCCTCTTTGGCCTGCTCAAACAGCAGCAGGGGCTCACGCTGATCCCCCTGTCCCTATATTTTAAAAACTCCAAAGTCAAGGTCCAGCTGGGGCTCTGCCGGGGTAAAAAACTCTACGACAAGCGGCAGGATCTGGCCAAGCGGGCTGCCAGCCGGGATATTGACCGGGCCATGAAGGAAAAATCCCATGAATAGAGTGGATTTTTCCTCTGAACCCTGATATAATAAAAGATCCAGGGGTACCATTCCCCTGCCCCATGGGGATGTAAAGGTTTCGACGGGGATTCTGAAGCATGAATAGCGGGTAGAGGTTCAGGACCTCTATAAAACCTGAAACCTAAATACAAACGCTGAAGATAATTTGGCTTACGCAGCCTAATTAAGGCTGCCGTCCTGCCCTGAAGGACCACGGTCAGGGTTTGGGCGTCGATGAGTGGTGAACATTTGGCGGGGGTTCCTCGACCCGTCAAATGGATGAGAGGATACCAAGCTGCTTAGCCTGACTGCCGGCGCAGCAGTGAGGGAATGCAAAAGACAGCCTGCACCCGGAGAAGTTTGTGTGGACGGATTTTCGGACAGGGGTTCGATTCCCCTCATCTCCACCAAAAGCACCGCAATTTTGATACAAAGCGTATCAAGGTTGCGGTGCTTAATTTTTGCCTATTTTACGGACTTTTTCATCT
>CAJFOV010000050.1 GCA_904397835.1 Candidatus Aristotella avistercoris | reverse complement strand
TACCAACGCGACGTGACGCGTGCGCTAGTATTCCAGGGTTTCACCCGTCTGGGCAAAACCCCCGGCTTCGCCGGGGGATATTTATTGGTATCCAGATTGGAAGGCGGCAGGGTAGCACCCCACCCACTGGGGAAGGGACCGGCAGGTCCATGGCACAAGAGGCCGCTTTCCTCCAAAGAACACAGATGCGTGTGCGGAATCAAGACCGAGGAGGCGATGATGTCTTATCCGGTTCTCCATGGGGCGGGCGATCTACACAACAGCTGGAGAGATGGGGGAAGCAGGATTTGCAATCTCCCAGCAGGGCGGGTATAATAGGAACATCAGGGGCCGCAGGCAGGAGCCTTCGGTCCCTCTTTTGCTCCAAAACAGTGGATTTGGGGCAGAGGCCTGGCGGGGGCTGCACCGCCAATTCTAGACAGAGAGGGAGGACCCCCATGGGAAAGGGCAATTTGAGCCCACGGCTCCAGGCTGTGGCGGAACTGATGGTCCCCCGGTCCTGTGTGGCGGACGTGGGATGTGACCACGGGTATCTCATTGCCGCCCTGGTGGAGTCGGGCAAGGCCCAGCGGGGCATCGCCTGCGACCTGCGGACCGGCCCCCTGAGCCGGGCCAGGGAGACCCTGGCCCGGCGGGGACTGTTGGACCGGGTGGAGCTGGTGCTCACCGACGGGCTCACGGGCCTGCAGGATCAGGGGATCGATGGGGTGGTCCTGGCCGGCATGGGCGGGGACCTGATGGCCGAAATTCTGGAGGGGGCCCCCTGGGTCCAAAGCCCCCAGGTCCACCTGGTGCTCCAACCCATGAGCAAGCCCCAGGCCCTGCGGCAGTACCTGGCGCAGCGGGGCTTTGCCGTCCTTCAGGAGCGGGCCCTAGAGGATGGGGGGCACCTCTACACCGCTATGGCGGCCCGGTGGGACGGGGTGCAGCGCACCCTGACCCCCCTGGAAGCGCTGGCAGGGCGGCTGCCGGAACATCGGGACAGCAACGCGATCCAGCTGCTGCTGCACCTGGCAAAGGTTCAGGAGCATCGGGGGCGGGGGCTGGCCCAGGGCGGACAGACGGCAGAGGCCCAGCAGGCCCTGGCGCTGGCAGCCCAACTGCGGGATCTGGCGGAGGAAGGAACAGACAGGGAACAAGGAGGCGTTTGCAATGGCAACGGTACAGCAGGTCTATGAACACATCCACCGGTTTGCACCCTTTGGCATCGAGGAGCCCTGGGACAACTGCGGCCTGCTGGTGGGGGATCCCCACCAGCAGGTGGAGAAGATCCTGGTGGCCCTGGATGTGACGGACAGCGTTCTTCAGGAGGCGCAGGAGAGGGGCGCCAACCTGATTGTGACCCACCACCCGGTGATCTTCACCCCCCTCAAGCGAGTCACCTGTGATCAGATTGTCTATCAGATCATCCGCAGGGGGCTCTCGGTCATCTCCGCCCACACCAACCTGGACAAGGCCCCCCAGGGGGTCAACTACCACCTGGCCCGCACCCTGGGCCTGGAGGATGTGCGCCACTTTGGCCCCGTGGTGGAGACGGAGGTGGGCAAGGCCTCCCTGGGCCGCATGGGCGACACGGCCCAGCCCACCACTGTGGCCCAGCTGGCTCAGCTGGCCAAGGAACGGCTGGGCTGCGGCGGGGTGCAGTATGTGGAGAGCGCCCAGCCGGTGCGCACGGTGGCCGTGGTGGGCGGCTCCGGCGGGGACTTTTTGGAGCAGGCCCGGCAGCTGGGGGCCCAGTGCCTGGTGACTGCCGATGTCAAACACGATCAATTTTTGCAGGCGGCCCACATGGGCATGGGCCTGGTGGATGCAGGCCACTTCTCCACCGAACAGGTGGTCTGCGCCCCCCTGGCCCGTTGGATCCAGGAGCTGGTGCCCCAGACCTGGGTGGCCCGCTGCAGCGGAGAGCCCTTCCACTGGGCAAAGTAGCGTAACAGGGGGCCGTTGACCGGCCCAAACCAGACAGGCTGGGGGTCTGCCCCCAAGAAGGAGGAACAGACAGGTGGCATTGGATGGAATTTATCTCAGCGGGATCGCCCAGGAGATCCGCCAGACCCTTTTGGGCACAAAGGTGGACCGGATCTACCAGCCCTCCCGGGAGGAACTGGTGGTGACCTTCCGGGGGCGGGCTGGCAGCCACAAGCTGCTGCTGTCCGCCTCGGCCAACAGCGCCCGGATTCACTTCACCCAGATGAAGCTGGAGAACCCGGCCCAGCCCCCCATGTTCTGTATGCTGCTGCGCAAGCACCTGTCCGCCGGCAGGCTGGTGGAGGTCCGGCAGCAGGGGCTGGACCGGATCCTCTCCCTGGAATTTGAGTGCATCAACGAGCTGGGGGACCGGGTCATCAACCGCCTGGTCACAGAGATCATGGGCCGCCACAGCAATGTGGCCCTGGTGGGGCCGGACGGGCGGATCATCGACGCCATCAAACGGGTGGATGCCACCATGTCCTCGGTGCGCCAGATGCTCCCCGGCATGACCTATCAGCTGCCCCCCAGCCAGGACAAGCTGGATCCCCGGGAACACACCTCCCGGGAGCTGGCCCAGCAGATCTGCCAGGCGGGCCGGGGAGAGCTGTCCAAGGCCCTGGTGGCAGGCATCCAGGGCATCTCCCCCATTGTGGCCCGGGAGGTGGCCCACTTTGCCACCCGGGGGCAGGACCTGGGTGCCCAGGACCTGACGGCGGATCAGCAGGACCGGCTGGCCTTCGCCCTGGGCTGGGTGGTGGATGTGGCCAATGGAAAGCCCGGGCATCCCACCATGGTGTTGGACCTGGATGGCAGGCCCAAGGACCTAGCCTTTTTGGAGATCCACCAGTACGGCACAGCCCGGATCACCCGCCCCTACGAGGGGTACAGCCAGCTGCTGGACGCCTTCTACCGGGAGCAGGGCCAGGTGGAGCGGATGAAGCAGCGCTCCCACGACCTGCTCAAACTCCTGGTCAACGCCACCGAGCGCATTGCCCGCAAACTTGCCGTCCAGCGCCAGGAGCTGGAGCAGTCGGCGGACCGGGAGCACCTGCGCATCTGTGGGGATCTGCTCAACGCCAACCTCTACGCCCTGCAGAAGGGGGACAGGGTTGCCCGGGTGCAGAACTTCTATGAGGAGGAGCTGCCCGAGGTGGAGATCCCCCTGGATCCCCGCCTGACGCCGGCACAAAATGCCCAAAAGTATTACAGCGAGTATAAAAAGGCGGATACGGCAGAAAAGATGCTCCGCAAGCTCATCCAGGAGGGGGAGCAGGAGCTGGAATACCTGGACTCGGTCTTTGACAGCGTCACCCGCACCACCAACGAGCGGGAGCTCACTGCCATCCGCCAGGAGCTGGCCCAGCAGGGCTATGTGCGTAGCCGGGGGAACCAGAGCAAAAAGCCGGAGCGGCTCCCGCCCCACCGGTATGTCACCGACGACGGGTTTGTGGTCCTCTCCGGCCGGAACAACCTGCAGAATGACCGCCTGACCATGCGGGAGAGCCGCAACTACGACCTGTGGTTTCACACCCAGAAGATCCCCGGTTCCCACACCATTCTGCTGACCCAGGGGCAGGAGGAAATCCCCAACCGCTCCCTGGAGCAGGCGGCCATCATCGCCGCAGCCAACTCCAAGGCCAGGGACTCCTCCCTGGTGCCGGTGGACTACACCTACATCAAAAATGTCAAAAAGATCCCCGGTGCAAAGCCCGGCATGGTCACCTATGACCGGTACCAGACCGCCATTGTGACCCCGGATCTGGATCTGGTCCAGCGGCTGCAGCAGGAGTAAGGGGGGTTCCCCCAATCCTTTCCCTGGAGCGGGCCGCCGGGATTTTAACACAACGAAAAAAGGAGCGAACCATGACCTGTTGGCCAGGGTTCGCTCCTTCTCTCTGTTCAAAGGCGGGGGAGTTCCCTCCGCCCTGTCACACCGCTAGTTGTTCTCCCCTTCGGCGCTCTCCACAGGGATCTCAGAGGGGGCCTCCTCCTGAGCAGCAGGGGCCTCCTGGGTGGAGAAGTCCTCCAAATCCATATCAGGGTCCGCCAGCATGTCATCCTCATCCATGGCATCCTCATAGCAGCAATCGCAGTCATTTCTGCGGCGCAGGAACAGGACAACAGCGGTCAGGGCACCAACCACCACCGCAAGCAGGGCAACCAATGAAACAATCCATTTGACATCCTTCATGTCTTTTCCTCCTTTGTTCTGATCTGGCTCTGATGGGAAAAGATGCTGTTAGGATTCTCCCCATCCTTATCCTGATTATACACTTTTTGAATCCAAAAGAGTAGCCCTTTGTCGGAAAAAAACAAAATTTACGATTCGGCCACAAATAAACTGGCGCCCTCCATCTCTGCCGGCTGGGGCAGACCCAGCACCTGGAGCATGGTGGGGGCAATGTCCGCAAGGCGGCCCCCTGTCCGCAGGGCGCCGGGGATGCCGATGCTGGCAAAGATGACCGGGTTGGTGGTGTGGGCGGTGAAGGGTTCGCCGTCCTCATCCAGCATCTGATCCGCGTTGCCGTGGTCCGCCGTCAGGAACACCCCGCCTCCGGCCTTTAGCACCGCGTCAATGACCTGGCCTGCACAGGCGTCCACTGCCTCCACCGCCTTCACCGTGGCCGGGAAGTCACCGGTGTGGCCCACCATATCGCAGTTGGCAAAGTTGAGGATGATGACGTCGTAGGCCCCGCTCTCCACCCGCTTGACGGCCTCTGCGGCCACCTCGTAGGCGCTCATCTCCGGCTTTTGGTCGTAGGTGGCAACCTTGGGGGAGGGGATGAGCACCCGGTCCTCCCCGGGGGAGAGGTCCTCCACCCCGCCGTTGAAGAAGAAGGTGACGTGGGCATACTTCTCCGTCTCAGCGATGCGCAGCTGGCGCTTGCCCGCCTTGGAGAGATATTCCCCCAGGGTGTTGTGCAGCTGCTGGGGTGGAAAGGCCACCTGGACATTGGGCATGGCCGCGTCATACTGGGTCATGCAGACATACTTCAGGGGGAAGCAGCCCAAGGGACGGTCAAAGCCGTCAAAATCCGGGTCCACCAGGGCGCGGGTCAGCTCCCGGGCCCGGTCAGGCCGGAAGTTGAAGAAGACCACCCCGTCCTGGGGCTGCACCCTGCCCCCCTCACAGCAGCAGAGAGGGGGGATAAATTCATCGGTGGTTCCGGCCTCATACAGGGCCTGTACCCTGGCAGCCGGGTCCTCACAGGACTCCCCCTCCCCCAGAACCAGGGCATTGTAGGCCCGCTGGACCCGATCCCAGCGCCGGTCCCGGTCCATGGCGTAGTACCGGCCGCAGACGGTGGCGATCTGGCCCACCCCCTCTTTGTTCAGCAGATCCTGGGCCTGGGCCAGGTAGCCGCTGCCGGAGGTGGGGGAGACATCCCGCCCGTCCAAAAAGCAGTGGAGGTAGACCTTCTGGAGCCCCCGCTGGCGGGCAAGGTGCAGCAGCCCTGCCAGGTGGTCCAGGTGGCTGTGGACCCCGCCGTCCGACAGAAGGCCCATGAGGTGCAGGGCGGTGTGATGGGCCAGACAGTGGTCCACCACCTGGCAGAGGACAGGGTTTTGGTAGAATTCCCCGCTCTGGATGGCCCGGGTGATGCGGGTCAGCTCCTGGTAGACAATGCGCCCGGCCCCCATGTTGGTGTGGCCCACCTCGGAGTTGCCCATCTGCCCCTGGGGCAGGCCCACATCCGGCCCGGAGCAGCCCAGCAGCGTGGTGGGGTTCTGGGCAAAGATCCGGTCCAGGTTGGGGGTGTTGGCCGCGGCAATGGCGTTGCCCTGGGGATCTTCCCGGTATCCGAACCCGTCCAAAATCATCAAAACAAGCGGCTTGGTCATGGGCGATCCCCCTCTCTAGCCCTCGGTGGCGGCCTGGACGATGGTGGCAAAGTCCGCCGCCTTCAGGGAGGCCCCGCCAATGAGGCCCCCATCCACGTGCTCCTTGCTCAGGAGCTCTCTGCAGTTTTTGGCGTTCATGGATCCACCGTATTGGATGGTGAGGCCCTGGGCCAGGTGGGCGTCATACAGGGAGGCCACCACCGAGCGGATCAGGCCGCAGACCTCGTTGGCCTGGTCCGCCGTGGCGGTGCGGCCGGTGCCGATGGCCCACACGGGCTCATAGGCGATGATGATCTTCTGCATCTCCTGGGCGGAGACCCCCTGCAGGGCCACTTTCACCTGCTGGGCAACGATCTCCCCGGTGATGCCCTGCTCCCGCTGCTGGAGCAGCTCCCCCACACAGAGGATCACCTTGAGACCCCCATCCAGAGCGGCCCGCAGGCGCTGATTCACCGTGGCATCCGTCTCACCAAAGTACTGCCGGCGCTCCGAATGGCCCAGGATCACATACTCCACCCCCAGCTCGGTGAGCATCCCGGCGCTGATCTCCCCGGTGAAGGCCCCGCTCTGGGCCCAGTGGCAGTTCTGTGCCCCCACATGGATGTTGCTGCCGGCGGTGTGCTCCAGGGCCGTGGACAGGTCGGTGAAGGGCACCCCCACCACCACCTGGCAGCCGGCGTTGGCCACCAGAGGTTTCAAATCCTCCAGAAGGGCGGCAGTCTCCCGGGTGTTGCAGTTCATCTTCCAGTTCCCGGCGATGACCGCCCTGCGCAATTGCTTGTTCATGGCTGTTCTCCTTTCTGATCCGGCCTTGGCCGGCAAAAACAGGGCAGGAGGAGGCCGCTCCCCCTGCCACAGGTGATTCTCTATTTGTCGTCCAGGCAGGCGATGCCCGGCAGGTCCAGACCCTCCAAAAACTCCAGGGAGGCTCCGCCGCCGGTGGAGATGTGGGTCATCTTGTCCTCAAAGCCCAGGTTTACCACGGCAGAGGCCGAATCCCCGCCGCCGATGATGGAGATGGCGCCCGAATCCGCCACGGCCTTTGCCACCTGCAGGGTGCCCTGGCTGAAGGCGGGGAACTCAAAGACCCCCATGGGCCCGTTCCAGATCACCGTGCCCGCTCCCTGGATGGCCTGGGAGAAGAGGGCCACAGTCTTGGGGCCGATGTCCATGCCCATCCAGCCGTCGGGGATATTCTGCCCATCCACGGCCTGAACCTGGCAGTCCGGGTCGAATTTGTCCCCCGCCAGGTGGTCCACCGGCAGGAGGAAGCGGACTCCGCGGGCCGCCGCCTTCTCCATGAGCTGGGACGCCAGCTCCAACTTGTCCTCCTCACACAGGGAGGAGCCGATGGAACAGCCCTTGGCCTTCAAAAAGGTGTAGGCCATGCCGCCGCCCACAATGAGGGTGTCCACCTTTTCCAGCAGGTTCTGGATGACACCGATCTTGTCAGAGACCTTGGCGCCCCCCAAAATGGCCACAAAGGGACGGGCCGGGTCGGTGAGGGCCTTGCCCATGATGCCGATCTCCCGCTGGATCAGGTAGCCGCACACGGCAGGCAGGTAGTCGGCCACTCCAGCGGTGGAGGCGTGGGCCCGGTGGGCCGTGCCAAAGGCGTCGTTGACAAAGAGCTCGGCAAGGCTCGCCAGCTCCTTGGCAAAAGCCGGGTCATTTTTGGTCTCCTCCTTGTGGAAGCGCACGTTCTCCAGCAGCATCACCTGCCCATCCTGCAGGGCCTGGGCCATGGCCTTGGCGTTGGGACCAACCACGTCCTTGGCCATCTTCACCTCCTGTCCCAGCAGTTGGGAGAGGCGCTCTGCCACAGGGGCCAGGGAATACTCGGCCTTGACCTCACCCTTGGGCCGCCCCAGGTGGGAACAGAGGATCACCCTTGCCCCATGGTCCACCAGATACTGGATGGTGGGCAGGGAGGAGACGATCCGCTTGTCGTTGGTGATAACCCCGTCCTTCAGGGGCACGTTAAAGTCGCAGCGCACCAGGACCCGCTTGCCCTGGACCGATACGTCCTCCAAAGATTTTTTGTGATAGGATACCATTGCGATACACCCTTTCTGTCAAATCTCATATGGGATTGCGCGGTACAGCGTACCAATCTGGTTCCATTTTATAATAATTGCTGTGGATTTACAAGTCAAAAGCCGCCGCAAATGTGAAAGAGTTCCAAATTTGTAGACAAAACAGAGGGTTCGCCTACGATGTTGGAAACAAAAATTCTGCCAAGGCTTTCGGTCAGGCAAGCCCGATCAGCACAACCTCCCTTCCTGTCCGTGGGTTCAGGACAGTTAGCGGGCCCCCTTGGCGTAGCGCACCGGCGGCGCGTCATGTTCAAAAATCAGGCAGTCAAATCCCTGCTCCGGCTGGGAGGGCCAGTCCGCCGGCCGCAAGGTCCAGGCCACAGGAAACGCCCCCAGAGCCCGGCAGAGACGAAAGCTCAGGTTCCGGCGGTCGGGGTAGTGGTAGGCAATAAAGTGGGGGCGGGTCAACAGGTTGGAGAGCAGGTAGCTCCCCGCCAATTTTGCCGGCAGGGGGAAGTTACAGTTGGGGTCCTTGCGGTAGTTTTCACACAGCTGCCCCCGCATATAGTGGGGCCGGTTCTTCCGCAGCCAGGCCACAATCCGCGGGTCAAAGGACTCCACGCAAAAATCACCCTCATAGCTGTCCAGCAGCTGGCAGGCCGCCTGACAGAGGGCGGCGTAGTCCCGGGTGGATTTGAGTTCCACAATGAGGGGGACCTGCCCGTCCACCAGGGCCAGCACCTGGGTGAAGAGGGGGATCCGCTCCTCCGTGCTGGCCAGGGGATAGGTCTGCAGCTCCCCAAAGGTGCAGGCCCCCAGGGGCTTGTCCACCCGGCACATGCGCAGAAGGCCGTCATCGTGGAACACCGCCACCTGGCCATCCTTGGTCAGCTGCAGATCCAGTTCAATGCCATAGCCCGCCTCCACGGCCCGCTGAAAGGCCGGCAGGGAGTTCTCCGGCACCGACTGGTCCTGGGTGTAGTATCCCCGGTGGGCGCAGTACCGGTACAAAAAGGGCGCCCGCTGGACCGGGGTTGGCCGGGCTGGCCAGATCAAAAAGAGGTAGAGGGCAAAGAGCAGCAGAAGAATCAATAGAAAAATCCACATGGTTGGCAGTCTCCTTTTCACAGCCCCGTCGGGGCGGCATGGTGCAGCGGCGCGCCGGTCTCAAATCATCCATTTTTCCATGGAAGGATATGGAAATCTGCACTGGGGGAGCCATCTTTTTTCAGGCGCCCAAAGTCCTGTTCTGGCCAGCGCTGCGAGACGATTATACCACGGAATGGGCCCGGGCACATCCCAATGGACGTGAGAACCGCCGTTTGGCAGGGAAATTTTTGAAAGTCCTTGACCTTTCCCTCGGGGTATAGTTTAATAGAACATGAGAAAATGTAACAGGTGTTATGATTTTTTCAAAATTTGCCGTTTTCCCTCTGCGGGACCGCCCCATGGAAGATGGCAGAAAACCGGGAGATAGAAAAGGTTTATGGCAACGCTAAACATTGTGCTGGTCTGCCCCCAGATTCCCCAAAACACGGGGAATGTTGCCCGCACCTGTGCGGCAACCGGGGCAAAGCTCCACCTGGTGGGCCCCATGGGCTTTGTCCTGGATGACAAAAAGCTCAAAAGGGCTGGGCTGGACTACTGGCACCTGCTGGACATCACCTACTATGAGAGCTGGGAGGCCTTCTGTGAGAGGAACACAGGCCCCTTCTTCTACTTCACCACCAAGGGCCGCAACACCTACTGCCAGGTGCAGTACCCGGACAACAGCTACCTGGTCTTTGGCCGGGAGGATCGGGGCCTGCCAGAGGAACTGCTGGCACAGCACCCCAAGGAGTGCGTACGCCTGCCCATGCGGGCGGAGGCCAGGAGTTTGAACCTGTCCAACACCGTGGCCATCGGGGTGTATGAGGTGCTGCGGCAGTGGGACTTCCCCACCCTGCAGTGGAAGGGTGATTTGACCAAGTACCACTGGCCGGAGGACCAGTAGAGATCGAGAGGATTTGAGGAGGAACACAAGATGCAGAAGATCAAACTGTTGACCGATTCCGCCTGTGACCTGCCCCAGGAACTGGCGGACCGCTATGACATTCAGATTATTCCCATCCCCATCACCATCGATGGGCAGGGCTACTATGAACGGGTGGATTTCACCTGCTGGGAGTTCTATGACCGCCTGGCCCAGGCCAAGGAGCTGCCCAGCACCTCCCATGTGACCAATGTGCAGTTTCTCCAGTACTATGAGGAGATCTATCAGGCGGGCTACACGGACATTGTCCATGTGACCATCAACTCCAAGGGCTCCAACATGTTCCAGGCGGCCAATATGGCCATGGAGATGTTCTTTGAGGAACATCCCGATGCCCGGGAACAGTTCCACATCTATGTGGTGGATTCCCTGGGCTACACCTTCATGTACGGCCAGGCCCTGTTGGAGATGGGCCGCAAAAAGGAGGCCGGAGCCTCTGCCCAGGAGCTGGCCCAGTGGATGGAAGATCAGGCCCAGCGGGTGGTGGTCTACTTTGCACCCTACACCCTGGAGTATGCCAAGCGCTCCGGCCGGATCAACTGTGCCGCCGCCTTTGTGGGAGAGGTGCTGGGCCTGCGCCCCATCATCCGCATCCACAAGGGGGATATGACCATTGTGGAAAAGGTGCGGGGGGACCGGAACGTGGTGCAGCGGATCCGAGATCAGTACCTGGCCCATGGGGATTTGAGCGCCCCCTACACCGTCCTCCATGGCAAGGAGGAGGCGCCGGGCCATGAGCTGGCCGCGCTTCTGGAGAAGAAGGTGGGCCGCCCGCCAGAGGGTGTCTATCCGGTGGGGGCCTGCATCGCCATCAACGCTGGCCCCAGATTGGCCGCTGTGGTGGGCCTGCTCAAAGAGGGCGAGGAATAGCTGAAAGATCCCATATTTTGGGGGGCCGGATGGGCGTCATCCGGTCCCCCTTTTGTATCGGTGCCAGTCCACGGAGGATAGACAATGAGTTGAAAAATCAGTAGGATTGGTATATGCTAAACAAAAGGAAGCTTTTGCTTGGACCCCGTAGAAAGGAGCTCCCCCTTGGGGGAGATAAGATCATGGAAAAGACACGCTATGCCCTGTTTTGTGAGATGTTGGATGCGCTGGATGAGGCCTGCCAGCTGATGCGGGAGTATGACTCCTTCCCCCACCGGTATGGGCAGGATGTGCTGTACCAGGCCGAGTCCCATGTGATCCAAATGGTGGGGAAGAACCCGGGGATCACCGTCACCGCCCTGGCCAGCCGCATGAACAAGACCCCCAGCGCCTGTTCCCAACTGGTGCGCAAGCTCCGGGAGAAGGGCTGGATCTCCCAGACCAAGAACGTCCAAAATAACCGGGAGTTCTATCTGAACCTGACGGAACACGGTTGGATCATCTACCAGAACCACGAGGAGTTTGACCAGGTCTGTTACCAGCGCAACTTTCAAAATTTGGAGGGATTCACCCAGGAGGAGCTGCAGACCTACCTGAACATCCAGCGGCGGATCAACCAATCCTTTGTGCAGGATATCGAATGCAGCCGGGCGGATTTCAGCGAGATCCCCAAAAAATAACCGGCCCTTTTGAAAAAGCTTGACAGTGGAGGAAAGCTGCGTTAGACTGATGATAGTTAAGCTGCTTAAATAAATGAACAGACCCGATGTTTCAAACAAATCAACAAATGTGAGGGAGGATGTCTACCATGGAGACAGAAAAAATGAACCTGGACCAACTGATTGACCGCAAGGGGACAGGCAGTGTCAAATGGGATGCCATGCCCAACGGAGCCCCGGCGGATGCCCTGCCCCTGTGGGTGGCGGATATGGATTTCCGCTGCGCCCCGGCCATCATCGAGGCCCTGCACAAGCGGGTGGATCATGGGATCTTCGGCTACTCCCTGTATGACACCCCGGAGTGCAAGGCGGTCATCCAGCACTGGTTCCAAAAGCGCTTCCAATGGGAGGTGGATCCTGAGGATGTGTTCTTCAGCCCCGGCGTGGTGCCTGCGGTGGCCTTCCTGCTGGAGATCCTCACCCAGGCGGGGGACGGCGTTGTCATCCAGCGGCCGGTCTACTATCCCTTTATGGCAAAAATCGAGGCCACGGGCCGCAAGATTGTGGACAACCCCCTGCACTATGAGAATGGGGCCTACACCATGGACTTTGCGGATCTGGACAAGAAGCTGGCAGATCCCAACAACAAGGGCCTGATCCTCTGCAGCCCCCACAACCCGGTGGGCCGGGTTTGGACCGTGGAGGAGCTGCGCCAGGTGGTGGATATCGCCAAGAAGTATGACAAGTGGATCATCTCCGATGAGATCCATTTTGACCTGACCCGCAAGGGAGTGCAGCACCATCCCCTGCTGAAGGTGGCCCCCGATTACAAGGACCGCATCGTGGTCTGCACCGCCCCCAGCAAGACCTTCAACCTGGCGGGCATACAGCTGAGCAACATTGTCATCCCCAACAAGGAGTATCAGAAGGCCTGGCTCAAGCGCATTTCTGACACCTATTCGGTGGGTGCGCCCAATGCCTTTGCCGTCACGGCCATGATCGCTGCCTACGAGGAGAGCGAGGACTGGCTCAACCAGGTCAACGGCTACATCGATGGCAACATGGCCTTTGCCAAGGAGTTCTTCCAAAAGAACCTGCCCGAGGCTCGCATGGCCGACCCCCAGGGCACCTACCTCATCTGGGTGGATCTGAGCGCCTACTGCAAGGACGGCAAGAAGCTGGAGGACCTGATGCTCAACAAGGCCAAGGTGGCCCTGGACGAGGGCTATATCTTTGGCGAGGCGGGCACCGGCTTTGAGCGGATCAACGCCGCCTGCCCCCGCAGCATTCTGGAGGACTGCCTGAACCGTATGAAGGATGCCCTGCTGAACCAAGATTGATTCAAAATTCGATACCAGTGATACCATCCCCTGGGGCAAAGGCTCCGGGAAATGGCGGTATTTGTCCGTTGATAAAGAGAAAAGGAGTGCATTCCCATGCTGAATTTTCACTATGACATTGGCACGGAGATCTACTTTGGCAAGGGGCAGCTGTCTGCCCTGCCGGGGGCCATCCAGAAGGTGGGCGTCCAAAAGGTGCTGCTGGTCTACGGCGGCAACAGCATCCGCCGCAGCGGTCTGTACGACCAGGTCAAGGATCTGCTGGCCCAGGCTAGGATCCAGGTGGAGGAACTCGGCGGGGTGGAGCCCAATCCCCGGGTCACCTCGGTCAACCGGGGCGCCCAACTCTGCAGGGAGAAGGGCCTGCAGGCGGTGCTGGCTGTAGGCGGCGGCAGCGCCATCGACTGTGCAAAGGCCATTGCCGCCGCGGTCTACTATGACGGGGACGCGTGGGATCTGGTGCTCCAAAAGGCCCCGGTGACACAGGCTTTGCCCATCTTTTCGGTGGTGACGCTGGCGGCCACCGGCTCGGAGATGGACCGCACCGCGGTCATCAGCAACCTAGAGACCAACGACAAGCTGCCCCTCAAATATGACGTGATGCGGCCCACGGCGTCCATTCTGGACCCCACCTACACCTACACGGTGCCCCGGAACCAGACGGCCGCCGGCACGGCGGACATCTTTTCCCACCTGGTGGAGGGGTACTTTGCCCGGGAGGAGGCCTATCTCCAGGACCGCATGTCCGAGGCCCTCATGAAGACCTGTGTGCACTTTGGACCCATTGCCCTGGCAAAGCCAGAGGACTATGAGGCCCGGGCCAACCTGATGTGGACCGCGAGCCTTGCCATCAACGAACTGCTGGCCTACGGCAAGGGCACCGCCTGGAGTGTGCACAGCATGGAGCACCAGCTCAGCGCCTACTATGACATCACTCACGGGGTGGGCCTGGCCATCCTGACGCCCGCCTGGATGCGCCATGTGCTCCAGGAGAGCACCCTGCCAAAGTTTGTGGAGTACGGGGTCAATGTCTTTGGTGTTGACCCGGCCCTGCCCCAGGAGGAGATCGCCCAGAGGGCCATCCAGGCCACAGAGACCTTCCTCTTTGACAGCCTGGGCCTGCCCCGCACGTTGAGAGCGGTGGGCATCGGGGAGGAGCATCTGGAGGAGATGGCCCAGAAGGCTGCCACCCCTGCCCTGTACGAGAACGCCTTTGTCTCCCTGGGGGCAGAGGATGTTCTGGCCATCTATCGGGCCTGTCTGTAATTGAATATTTTTTCCATCTGTTGTGGGGCCGCCTCAGCCGAGGCGACCCCCTTTGTTCCGATCTCCTGGAAATAGGGAATAAATGTCAAAAGAAAACGGTTGAAAGCTTCTTTACATTTTTCTTATAATTTTGTAACATTTGAGGAGAACACAGGTCAAATTCCGCCGGTATAATTTCTTTTACATGATAGAACAATGGAGGGTCGCAGCAAGATGAGCAGTTTTGTGGAGTTCCAAGAGGTGTACAAGCGCTACCAAATGGGCGAGGTGACCATCACCGCCTCCGACGGGGTCAACTTCCAGATTGAAAAGGGGGAGTTTGCCGTCATTGTTGGCGCCAGTGGCGCTGGCAAGACCACCGTGCTGAACATTTTGGGGGGCATGGATGTGTGTGACGGCGGCAAGGTCCTGGTGGATGGGGTGGATATCAGCAAATTCAACGCCAAACAGCTCACCACCTACCGTCGGTATGACATCGGGTTTGTATTCCAGTTCTACAACCTGGTACAGAACCTGACTGCCCTGGAGAATGTGGAGCTGGCTGCTCAGATCTGCAAGGACCCGCTGGATGCCCGCACGGTGCTGGAGCAGGTAGGGCTGGGGGACCGGCTCAACAACTTTCCGGCCCAGCTCTCCGGTGGGGAGCAGCAGCGGGTCTCCATCGCCCGTGCCCTGGCAAAACAGCCCAAGCTCCTGCTGTGCGACGAACCCACTGGCGCCTTGGACTACAACACTGGCAAGACGGTCCTCAAGCTCCTGCAGGACACCTGCCGGCAAAAGAACATCACTGTGGTGGTCATCACCCACAACTCGGCCATCACCCCCATGGCGGACCGGGTCATCCGCATGAAGAGCAGTAAGGTCCAAGAGATGTACTGCAACGAGCACCCCACCCCGGTGGAACAGATCGAATGGTAGGTGGTGGAGATGAAAGCACAAAAGAAGGAGATCCTGCGCTCCATCCGCCAGAGCAAGAACCGCTTCCTCTCCATTTTGGCCATTGTGGCCCTGGGCACCGGCTTTTTTGCAGGGATCAAGGCCGCCTGCCCGGATATGAAGGAAACTGCCGCCCAATATTTTGACAACCAGAACCTGATGGATCTAAAGATCGTCTCCACCTTGGGCTTTGTGGACAAGGATATCCAGGCCATCCAGGCGGTGGACGAGAACGCCACCGTGGTGCCCGCCTACTCCTCCGACTTCCTGCTGGGGGAGGATGAGAGCAAAGTGATTCGGGTCTATGGCCTGGATCTGGATACCTTGGACAGCGAGGATGCCGTCAACAAACCCGTCCTCAAGGAGGGGCGCATGCCGGAGCGGTCCGGGGAGTGCGTGGTGGAGCAATCTGTATACACCCCTGATTTTTTCCAGGTTGGCCAAACCATCACATTGGCCCCTGGCAGCAGCGACAGCGCGGTGGATGACTACCTGTCCACCGATACCTACACCATTGTGGGCATTGTGGAGTCGCCCCTCTATATCTCCATCGATCGGGGAACCAGCCAGATCGGCAACGGCGGTGTCAACAGCTTTATCATGGTTCCCCAGACGGACTTTATCCTGGAGGCCTACACGGAGGTCTACATCCGCTTTGGGGACGTGGACCTGGACCCCTTCTCCCAGGAATATGAGGACTTTATTTCGACCCGCCAACAGGAGTATGAGGCCGTGGGCGACGTGCGGGAGCAGGAGCGCTATGACGAGATTATGGAGCAGGCCCAGACCGAGCTGGACGAGGGCAAACAGGAGCTGGCTGACGGCCAGGCGGAGTTTGACGAACAGTTTGGCCAGGCGGAGCAGGATCTGCGGGACGCCCAAACAACCCTGGATGAGGGATGGCAGGCCTACCGTACCGGAGTGCAGGAGTTTCAAACCCAGATTCAGCAGGGCCAGCAGGAGATTGACGACGGCTGGGCCGAGTACCGGGAGGGCCTGGCTCAATATGAGGACGGTCTTGCCCAGTATGAGGAGGGCCTGCGGGAGTTTGAGGCCCAGCGGCCCCAGGCGGAACAGGAGCTGCGGGACGCCCAGGCCCAGCTGGACGCCGGCTGGCAGGAGTATGAGGATGGCCTTGCCGCCTATGAGCAGGGGGTAAACTCCCTGGCTCTGTTGACCAAGGTGGTGGGGGACTATGAGCACCAGGCGGCCGCAGAGCCCTATCCCCAGGAGGTGCAGCAGGCCCTGGAGATTGTCCGGGAGATGGAACCCACCCTGGTCTCTGCCTTTGAACAGTACCTGACCATGGAGCCCTCTTTTGTGAAAAGCATGATCAAAGGCCTTATTGACCAGGAGCTTCAGAGCCAGCAAGGTACCCTGGATGAGGCCAAGACCCAGCTGGACGAGTCCAAGACGCTGTTGGACCAGGGCCAGCAGGAGATTGACGACGGTTGGGCGGCCCTGGAGGCCACCGAGCAGACCCTGGCCGACACCAAAACCCAATTGGACGCCGCCAAGACCGAACTGGACAGCGGCTATGAAGAGCTGGTCCAGGGTCAGACCACCTTGGACAACGAGCGGGCCCAGGGAGAACAGCAGCTGGAGGACTCCAGGGAGGAATTGATAGCGGGCCAGCAGGAGATTGATGACGGCTGGAGCACCTTCTACACCGAGAAGGCGGATGCCCAGGCCCAGCTGGATGACGCCCAGGCCCAGGTGGACGATGCCGAGGAACAGCTCCAAAAGGTGAAGGTGCCCCAGTGGTATGTGCAGGACCGCACCTCCAACCCGGACTACGGGAACTTTGCCCAGGATGCTGAGCGGGTGGATGCCGTCGCCAAGGTGTTCCCAGTGTTCTTTATCCTGGTGGCAGCACTCATCTGCTTGACCACCATGACCCGCATGGTGGAGGAGGAGCGTACCCAGATCGGCACCATGAAGGCGTTGGGATACAACGCAAGTAGCATTATCAGTAAATACCTGTGGTATGCTGCGGCCGCCAGTCTGCTTGGTTCAGCGGTGGGGCTGGCCATCGGTATGAAACTGCTGCCCTATATTATTTATAGTATCTATCAATCGATGATGTACCACCTGCCGGATCTCATCGCTCCCTACCGCTGGGACTATATTGCGGCATGTACGGTGGTGGCCGTTTTGTGTACCACGGTCTCGGCCTATTTTGCCTGCCGCAAGGAGCTGACGGCCCAGCCAGCCACCCTCATGCGGCCCAAGCCCCCCAAGAACGGCAAGCGGGTGTTCCTGGAACGCCTGCCCTGGCTCTGGCGGCGGATGAGCTTTATGACCAAGGTGACAGTGCGCAACATCCTGCGCTACAAGGGCCGGGTGTTCCTCACGGTGGTGGGCATCGCCGGCTGTACTGCTCTGATGTTGGCCGGCTTTGGATTGAAGGATTCCATCGGCTCCGTTGTCAACAAACAGTATGGGGAAATCTTCGCCTATGATTTCTCCGTTGTGGTCAGTGATGAGGCCACGGACAGCCAGGTGTTGGAGGCCCAAAGCGCCATCGATGCCAACAGCCTGGTGGAAGACACCGCCTTGGTGCGGCAGGAGTCCCTCTATGCCCAGGCCGGGGATGCGGCCCAGCAGGAGATCTATCTGACTGTGCCCCAGCTCCCAGAGAACTTGGAGACCTTTATCCACCTGCATGAGCGCCAGTCCGGTGCGCCGTTGACCCTCAGCGACAACGGCATCATCATCAATGAAAAGCTGGGCCAGCTGCTGAATGTGGAGGTGGGGGATACCATCACGCTGACTGTTGGCAGTGGGAGTTCGCCGGTACAAGTAACCGTTCTGGGGCTGTCGGAGAACTACGCCATGAATTTTGCCTACATGACTCCCACCCTATACAAGGAAGTCTTTGGTCAGGATCCCTTCTACAACTCCATTTTGGGCGCCATGACGCAGGACACTGAGGAGAATGAGGATCAGCTCTCCCGCACCCTTCTCGAGTTGGACAATGTCCTGCAAGTCTCTTTCAGCTCCGATACACGGGCCAGTTTTGAGACGATGATGGGCAGCTTTGACGCCATCATTCTGCTGCTCATCGCCTGTGCCGGGGCGCTGGCCGTCGTGGTGCTGTACAATCTAACAAATATCAACATCAACGAGCGCATCCGGGAGCTGGCCACCATCAAAGTGCTTGGCTTCTATGACCGGGAGGTCTCCTCCTACATCTACCGGGAGAGCATCTTCTCTATGATACTGGGAATTCTGGTTGGTCTGGTCATGGGCGTTGCGCTGCACCGGTTTGTGGTGCTCACCGCGGAGGTGGACCAGGTGATGTTCAGCCGCTCCATTGAGCCCCTGAGCTTCCTCTGGGCGGCTCTGCTGACCATGGTGTTCACCTTCCTGGTCAACTTTGTCATGCACTTCCATCTCAAAAAGATCGACATGGTGGAATCCATGAAGTCCATCGAATAGGTCATGTCCCAAGGGGGGAGCGTTGGAAAACGCTCCCCCCTTTTTGTATCTTCTAAGAGAATGTGGATAAAGAATCAGACATTAGAACTTTGCCAATAAGAGGTGGCAAAGTTCCATAGATTTAATATGAAATATTTTTATATTTTATGATATTATAGCAAATGGAAGGGCGAAATCCCAGGAAGAATCTGTACAACAGGAGAGGAGAAAAATCATGAAACGCACGCTTTCAAAAGGACTGTCCCTGCTGCTGGCGATGGCGCTTTGCCTGGCCCTTGGAGCCTGCGGCAACAACGGGACATCCCAGGAATCCCAGGAGCCACAGGTGGAGCCCGTTGTCAAAATGGAGGACGGCACAGTTCTTTTCAACCTGACAGCGGAGGAATTTCGCACCAAGTTCAATGAGACGGTGGAAAATGAAAACGAGAAAATCGGTGACTGGACAACCACCGAGAGCGACGGCCAGACTGCCTACATCTACAGCTTCAGCAACGGGGTGTACCTGTTTGCTCATAAGGATCAGGAACATCAGAAAATTGCGTCCCTTGCCTGCCTGCTGGACATGAGCTGGAACAGCTATGACACCGATTTCTTTCTTGAGACGGCTCGCTCCATGGTCAGTACCGGGGCACAGACGTTGGATTTGGCCAAGAGCAGCGACATTGTAAACCGGCTGGACCTTTCCAAATCCAACAGCACCAGGTCTTCTTTCGATGAAGGGGAGTTCAATTACCAATCTTCTGCCAATGAAGATGCTTGGTATATCTGGATGGAACCTGTGGATGCTGAGGGCGGCGACTCCAATCAGAATATCAGCAGCGCCCAAGGGGAGCCCCTGCTCCCCACCAGTGCCGCTGCATTCCAGGAGGCATTTAACTCCATTGCCACCGAGGCCCCCATTGAAGATTGGTTTACCAGCGCTCAGGATAGCGGAACTTCCTATTTGGCGGATCTTGGCGGAGGAATTCTGGTGATTCTATCGGAGGACAAGGGGCAGCAGGGCCTGCGCTATGCCACCTGCCAACTGGATTGGGAGGAGCGCGATGCAAACAACAATGCCTTTGGAGAGACCATTCTAGCCACCTTGTATGCGGCCTGCCCAGACTTGGACAATGCCCAGATGGGCGAAGTGCTGGAGGGCCTAAAGCTCCTGGACGGACAGACTGACGTTTGGCTGGGCACGGACCATAAGGAGTTCTTCGAGCTGGAAGGATATTACTTCTCCATGGAAATCGATGCTGATACATGGAGTTTGATGATCTTTGCCGTGTAGTTTTTCCACTCAACAGGTCGAGATAAAATAGGGGAGGGTCGGCTGGCCCTCCCTATGTTTTTGTGTCCCTGGGGAACAGCTGGAATTTTTGCGTCAAATTACCAAATCTAGATTGTATTTTTCCCACAAGATAGGGCTAGTATCAGTGGCAAGAATCTGCTAAAATAGAAGAAAATGTGACAAAATTTGTAGATCGCAGACCATGGTTATCCCTTGGAATGGAATTGTGCAGCACACAGGAGATGTCCTGTGAGATCAATTTTGTGACAAAAAGGAGAGAAGAAGAAATGAAAAAGTTGCTTGTTGCCCTGTTGGCAGTGGTACTCTGCCTGGGCATGGCCGCCTGTGGAGACGATGAGGGGAGCGGCAGTTCCCAGTCCTCCCAACAGTCCAGCGCCGTCCAAGGGGACTCCTCCAGTTCTGAGGATTCCTCCTCTGGGGAGAGTTCCAACCAGAGCGGGGCTACGGATCTGATGCAGGTGAGCGTGGATGAGTTCCGCACCGCCTTCAACAGCCAGACAGACGGCACCCCCATCGGCGATTGGTACACCTCCCAATTGAGTGATGAGACCGGCTATGTGGCAGATCTGGGGGAGGGAATCACCATCGCCGCCTTTGAGGACAACGCCGCCGGTAAAATGAGTTCCGTCATGTGTTCGGCAGACCTGTCAGACAGCAGCATGAGCAGCGATCTGTTTGTCAACTCCATGGTGGCAACGGTGATGAGTGCCTGCCCAGGGAGCGATGAGTTGGACGTGATTGATGTGCTGGACGGGGTCAAGCTCACCGGTGAGGAGACCGACGTCTGGGATGGCACCGACCATACGGAGATCTTTGTCAACAACGGATATGTGTTCTCCCTAACCCTGGATGGATATGACTGGACCTTTTTGGTGATGACTGACGCATAAAAAGGGGCAAAGGTAAGGGGCATGGATCAAATCCATGCCCCTTTTTGGCGTATAAAAAGCAGGCCCGATCTGGGTATAAAAAGCGGGCAATCCCTCAGCGGATCTGGAGCGCCGTCCCGGTGTCAAAGACCAGGTCGCACTGCAGCGGGATGGAGAAGGCCTCAAAATACCGCTCCTCCATGGGGATCCACTGGCTCTGGAAGCGTTTGGCCATCTCCGGCCCGTTGCGCAGGAGGATCCGCTGGAGCTGCTCTGCTGGAGCCACCCGCAGAAAGACGCTGCAGTCATAGGCAGCGGCCAGGGTGGGGTGCAGGCTGTAGGAACCTTCCACTACTGTCAGCGGATGGGGTTCCACCAGGACGGGCGAACCCAGCTGCTGCACACCACAGTCATAGGGCCGGTAGGAGAAGGGGCGTCCCTCCTTCAGGGGGGAGAGCACCTCCCGTGCAAACCGCTCATAGTCCACATTGCCCCCAGGGGCTGCCAGCCGCTGAGGTGTGCGCTGCTCGGGACGGAGAAAGAAATGATCCATGGGGATCACTGTCCCCCGGTAGACCTGCCGGAGCATGGCGGCCAGGGTGCTCTTGCCTGCGGCACAGTTCCCATCGATAGCCAGCAGGACCCGGCCGCGGCTCTGGAGCAGGTGGTCCAGCTGCTCAAACAGGGGAAGAAAGGGGACAAACCGCTCCTCCACCACCCGGTAGGCAGGCTGGTAGGCGGTGCGGAAGGAGTCGCTGTGGCGTGGAATGGGCATTCCATCCTGTATCCATTGATCGGTCAGAGCTCGAACATCCAGGGGGGAGAGGGGGAGTGCTCCCCCTTGGCAGAGTTCCTCCAACTGGGAAACCCGATGTAAAAATCTCTCTGTGGTACCTCGTGTTTGCTGGGCAGAGAGGGCGAACATTTGGGTGAGGGTTTCTCCCCGCAATTTTCCCCTGCGAACCAGGGAGAGATGGAGCCGGCACAGCCCGTTTCCAATGGGCTCCATCGGGTGCGGTACAGAGGGGGCTCCCAGGGCCTCCTCCTGCAAGCGTATCAGAGCGGCGTCAGGGTCCGTCAACAGGTGCCCGCATCCAAACTCCTGCTGATAGAGGAGCTTGAACAGATCCTGGGCCTGGGCCTGGGGGTAGCGCAGGAGCTGCATCTTCAGCAGTTGCAGCTGTATATTCAATTCGTTCATGGTAAAGACACCACCTTTGTTTGGTTTCAAATGAGGCGCAGGGCATGAGCCGCGGTGATGGCAATGTCTCTGTTCCACAGAAGAGAGACAGAGGGACCGGCTCTGCCCTATGACCGGAAAGGAAGAAGATGGACCGGCCAGGGGGTACCACAGCCGGTCCAAACACAGCGCAAGCGGGCCCTTGTTTCCAAAATCGGGAGCATGGGCACAGGCGAACGGCAAAGAGGGATCAGCGGTGCGGGAGGAACAGAGGCAGGCTGCGAATCTTACACAGCCGCCTCCCCTAAGTACCAGCGGATCTCCCTCGGAGGCCAAAAGGACGCTCAACGGCACAATAGATGCCCAATAGATGTTGAAATTCCTATTCGCCCACCTCGTGGTGGGGGTCCTCCTTCTGGTGGCGGTCCCGCCGGAAGAGGGGGATCACGTCCAACAGCTGGTTGACAAAGATGGCGATGGCAATGCCAACCACCGTCTCAAACAGACGGATCAACCCGAAGAGAACGGGGGTGAACTCCCGCTCCACCAACAGAATACTCAAGCAGACGACGCAGCTGATGCTGCAGCTGCTCTTGAGGCCCAGCATGTTGCAGATCACTAGAGCACCCACCACGCCGATCAGAGCAAATACCGGCGTAAGATCCACATAAGGCATCAGAACATCCCGTCCCATGGCCAACAGAACCGCCAAGACTGCACCAATGGCCGTCCCTTTGGTCCGCGCCAGACCGGAGCGAAAGGTGGTGCCCACATCCGACTGCATGCAGATCACCGAGGCAATGCAGGCATAAAAGGCATTGAAGTAGGTCCACCAGTGCAGCAGCATGGCTCCCAGAAAAACCGCCACACCGGTTTTGGCAACCCGCATCCCTGGTCGATAGTGTAAGTTCATCTTCCCCATCCCCTTTAGGGGCCGGCGTCTCATGCCGGCGCCAACCCCGTTATCGCCAGCAGCTGGATGCCAGGCCACAGCCTGGCATGATATGTACCCCCTGGAAAGGCCGGCTGTCCTCCCCGAGCCCGCCCTCCAGGGTGCTGCCGTAAACATGTTGTTTTCATTATAACATAGAAATTGGCCCTGCGGGCCTATTTTTATGTTATAACAACCTCCATGCCGGAGGCATGGAGAACGTTGAAACATTTCAAGGAAAAGGCCCTTCGGGCCTATTTTTATGTTATAACAACCTCACGGCATTAACCGATGCAAAAGCAAAGCTTTTCCATCGGACGCATGAGAGAACGTTGAAACATTTTAAGAGATCGGCTCTCACGAGCCTTCTTTTATGTTATAACAACCTTTGCCCTAGTGGGCAAAGAACGTTGTAACTTTTCAAGGGACTGGCTCTCGCGAGCCTTCTTTTATGTTATAACAACCTCACAGCGTTAGCCGCTGCAAAAGCAGCGCTTTTCCAGCGGACGCCTGAGAGAACGTTGTAACTTTTCAAGGAATAGGCCCTGCGGGCCTTCTTTTATGTTATAACAACCTTTGCCCTGTCGGGCAAAGAACGTTTTAACTTTTCAAGGTATCGCCCCTATGGGCTTTTTTATGTTATAATATAAATGCCATCGTGCGGTGGGAAATGGAACTTTGGCGTGGAGGGGAATCCTTTGGCCCATTCACAGCCCTGGGATCGAAAAATCGACCTGGGTGCTCCGGTCATATCTCCGCGACCCAATGTACCTGTCAAAGTGTACAATCGAGAGAGGGGAGAAGTGCCCATGGATTTTTTGGAGTTGGCCCAGCGCCGCTACAGTTGCCGGAACTACCGGCCGGAGCCGGTGCCTAGGCAGAAGATTGACTATTGCCTACAGGCGACGCGGTTGGCCCCTTCCTCTGGTAACAGCCAGTCCTGGCACTTTCTTGTTGTCGATGAGGCAGAAAAAGTGGAAATCGTGGCCAACTGTTTGACGGATGTGGCCAATGGGATCAATCAATTTGCTGCCCAGGCAGCAGCTTTTGTCCTGCTGCTGGAAGGTGCAGAGAATTTGACCTCCCGGGTGGGGGGCCTGTGTAAAAATTATGAATTCACCCAGACAAATCTGGGGATTGCAGTGGCGTACCTTTGCCTTGCCGCCACAGACTGTGGCCTGGGCAGCTGCATTTTGGGGTGGTTCAATGAACGGAAACTCAAAAAGACCCTCTCCATCCCCACCACAAAGCGGGTGCGTATGGTGGTTGCGCTGGGCTATCCCCTGACCCAAGAGATTCCCTCAAAGGAGCGCAAGCCACTGGAGGAGCTGGTGGATTATAATTGCTACTTTAAGCCAGCCTCCGCTCGACGGGAAAAGATACGGAAAAAGTGAACGACTTGATAAAAAAGGAGCAATGGCCTTTCAAAAAACATCCATTGGGTCAGGGTACTGCCCTGGCCCTTTTCCTTTGTTTTGCTTGGGGATAGAGGGGAGGGGGAGCTTCCCGGATGGGAGCGCCCTTTCGTACATACCATGTGGCAGGACTGAAGTTCAGGGATAGAATTGTCGAAATTTGATGAATCTTACGAAAAATCATAAAATATATGAAGAAAAATTAGAGTAATTTTGGGCCTACCATGGGGGAAACTGCAGATTTCTTGACTTTGGGTATTTTTTTAGAAAAGATGTGGACAAGTTGTAAAGAATGAGTTAAAATAGATGTGCATTTTGGAAACTGGCCTGCTATTTTGGAATGGAGAGGCAGTGCCAGTGTTGGAAAAGGAAAGAGGAGGAACAAAAAGAATGGAAGATTTCCTGTTTTTGTTGGGCCCCATTGGCGCCGCAGCGGCTCTGCTGTTTAGCCTGATTATGGCACGCAGAGTTCTGCGCGAGAGTGAGGGCAACGACCGCATGAAAGAAATCGCCCAGCATATCCGCACGGGCGCAAATGCTTACCTCAAACGCCAGTATAAGGGCGTGGCCAAATTTTTTGTTGTCATGGTGATCATCATGGCGGTGTTGGCATTTATGGGGTATGTCAACCAGTTTACTCCCGTGGCCTTCCTGACCGGTGGCGTGTTCTCCGCCCTGTCTGGATTCTTCGGTATGAAGATCGCTACGGCAGCCAACTCCCGCACCGCCAATGCTGCAGAGCACAGCCTGAACAAAGGCCTGCGCGTGGCCTTTTCTGCCGGCTCTGTTATGGGCTTTGTGGTGGTCGGTCTGGGCTGCTTGGACATGTCCATCTGGTATTACTTCCTGCGCTTCTGGTTCCGGGATTTGGATCCTGCCATCCAGGCGCAGCAGATTGCCTCTGCTATGCTGACCTTTGGCATGGGCGCATCTGCCATGGCACTGTTTGCCCGCGTGGGCGGCGGAATCTTCACCAAGGCCGCAGACGTGGGAGCCGACCTGGTTGGTAAGGTTGAGGCTGGCATTCCTGAGGATGACCCCCGTAACCCCGCCGTTATCGCCGATAACGTGGGCGACAACGTGGGCGACGTGGCTGGCATGGGCGCCGACCTGTACGAGTCCTATGCTGGCGCCAGACTGTCCGCCTGTGCGCTGGCTGTCTCCGCTGGCTTTGGCTTCGGCGGCATGGCAGTGCCCATCGCTCTGTCTGCCATCGGTATCTTTGCCTCTATCATCGGCTCTTTCTTTGTCAGCACCAAGGAGAACGCATCCCAGCGCAGCCTGCTCTCTGCTCTTCGCCGGGGCACCTATATCAGCGGCATCCTGGTGGCTGTGGCGGCTTTCTTCCTGATCCGTGCGGTCTTTGGTATGGACCAGATCGGGCTGTATTTTGCCATTCTCTCTGGCCTGCTGGCCGGCATCCTTGTGGGTTACTTCACCGAGTATTATACCTCTGATACCTACAAGCCCACCCGCAACCTGGCAGAAACCTCTGAAACTGGCCCTGCCACCATTGTGATCGGCGGCATCTCCCTGGGGATGATGTCCACTGCGATCCCCGTCATCATCATTGCAATCTCCATTCTGGCCAGCTTCTTCCTCTCCGGCGGTGCAGCAAACTACAATGCCGGTCTGTACGGTATTGGTCTGTCTGCTGTGGCCATGCTCTCCACCTTGGGTATCACCCTGGCTACCGATGCCTATGGCCCTGTGGCTGACAACGCCGGCGGTATCGCCGAGATGGCCGGCCTGGGCGAGGAGGTCCGTGAGCGCACCGATGCGCTGGACTCCCTGGGCAACACCACTGCTGCCACCGGAAAGGGCTTTGCCATCGGTTCTGCTGCTCTGACTGCTCTGGCCCTGATCGCTGCTTATATCGAGCAGGTGCGGGTGATCAAGCCCGACTTTGCGTTTGATCTGTCTGTTCTGTCTCCCACCGTTTTGATCGGCCTGTTCGTGGGTGCTGTGCTGCCCTTTGTGTTCGCTGCAATGACCATGAGCTCGGTGGGCCGCGCTGCTCAGAGCATCGTGGTGGAGGTTCGCCGTCAGTTCAAGGAGATCAAGGGCATTATGGACGGCACCGGAAAGCCGGACTATGAGCGCTGCGTCGATATGTGCACCCGTTCCGCTCAGAAAGAGATGATCCCTCCTTCTCTGCTGGCCATTGTTGTGCCTGTTGTGGTGGGCCTGATCCTGGGCGTCAATGGTGTGGCTGGTATGTTGGCCGGTTCCACCATCACTGGCTTTGTGTTGGCCATCATGATGTCCAACGCCGGTGGTGCATGGGATAACGCCAAGAAATACATTGAGGGCGGTCACCATGGCGGCAAAGGCTCCGATTGCCACAAGGCTGCTGTGGTGGGCGACACTGTGGGCGATCCCTTCAAAGACACCAGTGGTCCCTCCATCAACATTCTGATCAAACTGCTCTCTACCGTTTCCATTGTGTTTGTCACTTTGGTTGCGAATTTCTCGATTTTCTAATCCATCAAACCAAGTGGGGACAGGCGCCTGCCTGTCCCCGCTTTTTTACTTCCCGAAACACCACTACCATATTTGATTTCAATGGCTCAATGGCGGCGGTTCCAGCCTAGAGCTGGCCTTTGATGGACAAACATTTTTGGGGAATTTCTTATGGCCCTAAATGGGGCGGAAGAGGTGTGGTGCGGATCCCCATCTATGCGCTGTCCGATCTCACCCAAGGATGCAGAGGACATTTGAGGGCAGGTGTTTCAATAGAGCGGGTACGGCATTCCTTGCATATGGTACCCCCATCCTTTCCATGGGATCCTTGAACTTGGGCAGAAAATTCAGTATACTAAAAAGAAATCTCCAGGGGAAGGTGAAAAATAGCATGGATCAAAAGAAGATTCAACGGATCAATGAACTGGCATACAAAGCGAAACATCAGGGCCTGACGGAGCTGGAATTGGCTGAGCAACAACGGCTCCGGCAGGAGTATCTGTATCTGGTGCGCCAAAATTTTGAACGGACCTTGCAGCAGGTGGTGTGGGTGGATGAAAAGGGCAACCAGATCCCAGCCAAAAAAAGACCGCCCACGCAGAAAAATTAGGGGATTGCATGTTGCAATGGGGCAACTAAGAATTGGGAAGGTGAGCCAATGACAAGATTGGGCGCCAATAGAATCCTCTGTCTGAGCTTTTTTGCGCTCTTTGGCTGGATCTTTTGGAACGTGGTTTTGACAAGGATGGGCAACTGCCTGGTGGCCATGGCAGTGGCGGTTATCCTCCTTTTGGCCGTGTTGGCCATGCGCTGGGTGTTGCAGCGGTGCCTATTCCATGTCAGACCCAGTTTTTTGTATGGGGCCTTTGGCCTACTTCTGGTGGGGTTCACGGCGCTGCAGCTCATTCTGGGCGGCCTGCTCATGGCCCAACCCACTGGCGCTCTGGAACAGCTCCACCACGGGGCGCTCCAGTGGATTCAGCAGGGAACAGTGGATCAAGCGGTTCTGAATGCTTGTACCCCCGGCCAACGGACTTGGATGGCGGTATTGGCCCGCATCTATCAGCTCGTTCAGACCATTTGGGGATCGGTTCCCCTGTTTGCAGGGGTATGTTTGAACATTGTGGCGGTAAACCTGAGCGTGGTACTGCTCTTTTTGCTGTGTAAAAAGTTGTGGAACGGAAAGGTCGCCCTTCTGGCTGGGGCGATCAGTGTGCTCTTTTTGCCCTATTATCTGGTGGGCAGTGTCTTTTCCCCCGATCTGGCAGTGATGCCTCTGATTCTAGGGGCCATGACGCTGTTGGTCTACGGGGGCCAGTGGCAGGGCAGGGGATGCACCTTGAGCCGCTTTGGAGCGGGGGTCCTGTTGGGAATGGGAACCTGCCTGAAGGGGAGTGTGGTTGTCCTCCTGGTGGCGCTGTTGTTGTATTTGGTCCTACACAGGGTCGGGCAACTGGTTGTTGCTGAGGCTTGGAGCATGATGGCTGGAGCGTTGGTCCCAATGGTGCTGCTGACTTGGATGGTACAGGGAATGTTCCGTTCCCAAGGGGCTTGGGTGGGGGAACAGGATCCCCCCATCAGGGTCTATCTGTTGGCGGGACTCCAGGAGCAGGGCCTTGAGGAGGAGTCGGTGGCTGAGATTTTGACGCTGCCCACCCAGCAGGAAAAGGTGCAGGCAGCCAGCGCCGGCCTAAAGGCGCGGCTGGATCAGCTGGGCGGAACCGGCCTGATAACCTACTGGACTGGAAAGGCCGCAAGTACCTGGGGGGATGGTACCTATGGCCTGACACAAACCAGAGGAAGCGTTATGCGTTTGGGCCTGCTCACCCAGTTTATTACGCCAGGCACGACCTATTATGGGGTGTTGGAGTACCTCTGCCAGGGCATTCAGATCGATCTTCTATTTTTGCTCTGGGTGTCCCTGGCCTGGGGGGCATACCGCCCCGGTTGGAATCTGTTGGGAAGCCTGCGGGCCGGTATGGCAGGGCTCTTTTTGTTCCATCTGTTGGCCCCTGCCCATCCGGGGGATCTGCTGACCTATGTGCCCCTTTTATTTCTGCTGGCTCTGGACGGGCTCAATGCCCTAGGCCGGGTCCCCTGGAAGCGGGTGTGGGATGATCTGAAATATCCCAAATTGTAAGGTGCAAGAACCGGGGACAGCACGCTTGTTTTCCCAAGGGAGTCTGCTATAATAAAAACAGAACACGCGAGGGAGGCGCTGTGATGAAGGACTATCGCACCATCTGGCTGGATTTGGATGGAACCCTGGTGGACTCCCAGATAGGGATCACCCGAGGGGTTCAGCTGGCTCTCCAGCAGTTTGGCATTGCTGTGGAGGATCCGGCCAGCCTGCGTTGCTTCATTGGACCGCCGCTGACGGACTCTTTTCGGGAGTTCTATCACTTCTCCCTCCAACAGGCCCAGCAGGCGGTGGAGTACTACCGGGCCTACTACCGGCGGGAGGGCGTGTGGAAGAACACCCTCTATCCGGGGGTGAAGGATTTTTTACGCCGGATGGACGAACAGGGCAGGGCGCTGTTTGTGGCCTCCTCCAAACCCCAGGAGATGGTGGAACAGATATTGGATCAGCACAGCATTGCAGGCTATTTCACCGGCATCTATGGGGCCAGCCTGGATATGAGCCGTTCCACCAAGGTGCAGGTCCTCTCCTATGGCCTGGCGCGGCACCCCCAGGTGGACCCGGGCGCGGCGCTGATGGTGGGGGACCGCAAATTTGATGTGTTGGGTGCTGCCCAGGTGGGTATGGACTGCGTTGGTGTCCTATACGGCTTTGGGGATGAGGCGGAGCTGCGTCAGGCCGGCGCTGTTGCGGTTGTAAAGGATCTGGAGCAGCTGGCAGAGCTCCTTGGCACCCCGTAAAAAAGGAAAAAGCCCCTCCCACGGGGAGAGAGCTGGAGGAGGGGCGGATCCCCTCCAATATAACATGGGCAAAAAGGAGAGAGGAACAATGGACCAGTATTGTACTGCAGTTTACGACATGCAGGTTCAGCGAACCATGGAAAACCTGCGCAAAAACAACATGCAGGTGGAGTATGTCGCCCACAAGGAGGAGGTGGTCCCCCTGCTGTCCACCTGGATTCCAGAGGGCGCCACTGTTGCCGTAGGGGGCTCTATGAGCCTGTTTGAGTGCGGCGTCATTGACCATTTGGGCAGCGGCCGGTATCAATTTATCAACCGCTACACCCCCAATATGACCCCTGAGGAGAGCCAAAAGGTCCAGGAGGACACTCACCTGGTGGACACCTTCCTGTGCAGCAGCAACGCTGTCACCGAGGCGGGGGAGCTGTACAATGTGGATGGCATGAACACCCGCATTGGTCACATTCTCAGCGGCCCCAGACAGGTCATCATGGTTGTCGGCGTGAATAAAATTGTGGGTGATCTGCAGCAAGCCATCTATCGGGTCAAAACCGTTGCAGCCCCGGCCAACTGCCGCCGGCTGGGTTGTGACACCTTCTGTGCTAAAAAAGGCTACTGTGCAAGCCTTGCCGGCGGGGAAAAGTATCCGCCCATGGCCAGCGGATGCAGCAGCCCGGCGCGGATTTGCTCTGGCTACCTGGTTTCCAGCTATCAGCGGATCCCCAACCGGATCAAGATCATCCTGGTGGGGGAGGATCTGGGCTACTAGCCCCAAGGCGGGCAGTCCAGCTCCAGCTCAGAACAGACCTGGATGCCGTTACGCCGCAGCAGGGAGCAGGTGACCCCCTCCCCGGAGATCAAGCGGCGCTGAAAGGTACCGTCATAGATCAAGCTACTCCCACAGGAGGGGCTCTTAGCCTTGAGGATGGCTCTTGTGATGCCCAGGCGTTGGGCGGTCTCAAGGGCGGCCAGGGCCCCCCTGTGGTAGGCCTGGGTCACATCCCGCCCCCGGCAGGTGACAACCAGATCCCCCTGGCGCTCCGCCGGATCCCGGGGTATGGGCAAGCCCCCGTCGCACTCCGGACAGATGGGGACGGCAAGGCCCTGTTGGACCAGCGCTTGGCAAAGGGGATGGGTGTTGGCGCGGCCGTCATAGCGGCACTTTTGCCCCGCCAGACAGGCGCTAACCAGATAGATGGGGTTTGGCATGGGACAGACCTCCTTTTTTCTGAGTATAACAGGGCCATGGGAGAAAGGCAAGGTGATGACAGTGGTCTTTTCGGAGGAGATCTATCATATGGTGCAGCAGATTCCACCTGGATCGGTGTGCACCTACGGGCAGATTGCCCTGTTGTGCGGCCATCCCAGGGCCGCCCGGGCGGTGGGAACGGCCCTGAAAAACAACCCCTACGGCCGAGCGGTCCCCTGCCACCGGGTGCTGAACTGCCGGGGGGAACTGGCAAAGGAGGAGGCCTTTGGCGGATCCTGGAACCAGCGGCGGCTGCTGTTGGTGGAGGGCGTCCCCTTTTTACCGGATGGACGGGTGGATCTGGCCCGGTGCATGTGGTTGGGGCCAGCCTGATTTGGAGTTTTTGAGCCAATATGGTAAGAATGTAGGTTTGTCAAACATATTGGACAGTGAACTCATAAGGAGAAAGCCAGTTGAGAGGCCTCATGGGGAAATTGTTGGAGCGGCGG
>CAJFOV010000049.1 GCA_904397835.1 Candidatus Aristotella avistercoris | reverse complement strand
CAGGCGTCCGATGGAAAAACAGAGTTTTTGCATCGGGGAACGCCGAGAGGTTGTTATAACATAAAAAAGCCCCAAAGGGGCGATTCCTCGAAAAGTTAAAACGTTCTTTGCCCATGGGACAAAGGTTGTTATAACATAAAAAATAGGCCCGTAGGGGCGATTCCATAAAATGTTTCAACGTTCTCTCAGGCGTCCGCGCGGAAAACGCCTCTTTTCGGGAGAGTCAACGCCGTTGGTGGATTGGCCACACGGATTTCCCCAATTCTTTTGTTCTCTCCAAAGATGCTGAGGGATCTTTTGCAACAGAGGGCCCCCACACAGAAAATCTTCTGTGTGGGGGCCCTGGTGGGGCCAGGCACAAAGACCTGACAGAGCAGTTCTATTTGTTCAGGTTGGCATCCAAAATATCCAGCTGGTGGGCCAGTTCCTTGGGCAGCCGGTCGCCAAACTTCTCATAGAAGGCACGGATGTTGGCTGCATCCTCCTTCCAGAGATCCCGGTCCACATCCAACAGGCCCTGGAGGGTCTCTTGGGTCAGATCCAGGCCCTCCAGATCGATGTCCTCAGGCCGGGGCTCATAACCGATGGCGGTCTCCACGGCGCCAGCCTTGCCTTCACACCGGTCCAGAATCCACAGGAGCACCCGCAGATTGTCGCCAAAGCCGGGCCAGATGAAGTGGCCCTCATCATCCACCCGGAACCAGTTGACATTGAAAATCTTAGGAGCCTTATCCCCCAGCTTTTTACCCATATCCAACCAGTGCTGGAAGTAGTCTCCCATGTGGTAGCCGCAGAAGGGCAGCATGGCCATGGGATCCCGGCGGACCACACCTACGGCGCCGGTGGCGGCGGCGGTGGTCTCAGAGGCCATCACTGAGCCCACAAAGACCCCGTGCTCCCAGTCCCTGGACTGGTAGACCAGGGGCGCGGTCTTGGCCCGGCGTCCGCCGAAAATAATGGCAGACAGGGGCACGCCGTTGGGGTTCTGGAACTCCTTGCTGATGCAGGGGCAATTTTGGGCCGGGGCGGTGAAGCGGCTGTTGGGGTGGGCGCCCTTCTCAGTGGAGGTGGTGCCGTCCCAAGGCTCCTGCTTCCAGTTGAGGGCGTGTTTGGGCGGGTTCTTGTCCAGCCCCTCCCACCAGACGGTGTTGTCGTCCAAATTCAGGGCCACATTGGTGAAGATGGTCCCCTTCTGGGTGGTGGCCAGGGCATTGGGGTTGCTCTTGGCGTTGGTGCCAGGGGCCACGCCGAAGAAGCCGTTCTCCGGATTGATGGCCCACAGCCGGCCATCGGGACCGATGCGGATCCATGCAATATCGTCGCCTACGCACCAAGCTTTGTAGCCCTTCTCCCGGAAGACCTCAGGGGGAATGAGCATGGCCAGGTTGGTCTTGCCACAGGCGGACGGGAAGGCTGCAGCCACATATTTGGTCTCCCCCTGGGGGTTCTCAATGCCCAGAATAAGCATATGCTCCGCCATCCAGCCCTCATTTTTGCCCTGATAGGAGGCCAAGCGCAGCGCAAAGCACTTTTTGCCCAGCAGGACGTTGCCGCCATAGCCGGAGTTCACCGACCAGATGGTGTTATCCTCCGGAAAGTGGAGGATGTAGCGCTTCTCCGCATCCAGATCCGCCTTGGCATGAAGGCCCCGGACAAAGTCGTTGGAGGTGTCGCCAAAGTGTTCCAGCACAGCGGTGCCCACCCGGGTCATGATCTCCATGCTCAGCACCACATAGATGGAGTCGGTCACCTCAATGCCCACCTTGGAGAAGGGGGAATCCAGCGGTCCCATGGAGTAGGGGATCACATACATGGTCTTGCCCTGGTAGGAACCATCAAAGAGCTTGCCCGCCATGGCATAGGCCTCCTTGGGATCCATCCAGTTGTTGGTGGGGCCGGCGTCCTCTCTGTTGCGGGTGCAGATGAAGGTGCGATCCTCCACCCGGGCAACATCGTTCAAAGCAGAGTTGTGCAGGTAGCAGTCGGGGAGCTTTTCCTGGTTGAGTTTACGCATCTCACCGGTGCTGCAGGCCTCAGCCCGCAGCTGGTCGATCTGCTCCTGGGAGCCGTCAATCCAAACCACCTGGGCGGGTTTGACCAGAGTTTTGACTTCCTCCAGCCAGTTGAGAATGTTGGGGTTTTTGGTCATTGCGGGTACTCCTTTCCAGTACGTTTTCTTTCAGAAAAACAAGGTGTGTTGCATGGATGGGTGAGGAAACGGCAGAAATTTTGCGGTGTTCCAGAGAAAATCCATGGCCTGTTTGCTACCAGTATAAGAACTTTTCGGAAAATTTGCAAGATTTATTTTGTAATTTTGCCAAAAGATTGTGCATTTTTTAACAAATGTCTTCCCCACTCATATATTGATAGACCCTGCGTGCGTTGTAAGATCCTTTCCACCTAGCTTATTGTACCATCATGTAGAATATGCTGGGTTTGCCATGGGGAAGGGGGGGTGCCCCTGTTGTTTTCTACCACCCCTCCTCTGCTGCAGCGCGCGCCGGGCGCCATGTCTTTGGATGTGGGGCGTAGAACGATACAATTGGTACAAAAACAGCGCCCGCTCCATGGAAGAGGAGCGGGCGCAAAATGATGTGGGCAAACTTTGCTGCCTTAACTATGTTTGGCTGTCTTTGGGGGGCCTGAAGATGGAGACGCCACAGGCTCTGTGTCAAAGATGCTGGCATAAGCCTGCTCCACCGCCAGACGTGTCTCATGGAGATGGGCAGGGGTTCCCATGGCCAAAAAGGCGCAGAGAAGATTCACCAAAGAGATGGGAGCCGTGATGGTATTGTAAAACAGCAGGTCGCCCGTGGAGCAGGCGATGGTCTGGGTGGCATACACGGCGATGGGGGCGGTCAGCTGGTCGGTGATGGCCAGGAGAGGAATCTGTCTCTGGTGGAGATACAGTGCCGTCCGGGCCATCTCTGGCGCATGATTGGGAAAGGAGATCATGACAAACAGATCCTCCGGTTCGGCCTGAGTCAGGGCCAGCAGCAGCTGACTGCGGTCGGCAAGATTCAGCTGGGTGGCGTGGTACCCCAGGTAGTGCAGGCGCAGGCGCAAAAACTGCACCACCGGCAGGGAGACATCGTACCCCAGTAAAAAGATGTGCTGCGCATCCTTGAGCAGGTTCACCGCCTGGTGAACCTGCTCCTCTGACAGAGCCCCATAGGTGCCAGACAGAGCTGCCAACTCATTGTTCTGAAAGGCGGAGTAGACCTCGCTCTTGCCACTCGAGCGAACATCCTCAATGGCACGGGTAATTTTTTCATTGGGAGACAAACGTTGACGGATGTAGGCCTGGAGCTCCCGCTTCAGGCCTGAAAAGCCGTCGATCCCCAGACGGCGGGCAAAATTCACCATGGTGACCTCTGTGACTCCCACAGCCCCTGTCAGCTCTTTGAGGGAGGCAAAACAGGCGTCTTCCGGCTGCTGGAGGATGTAGTCGGCAATGCGCTTTTGCGTGTGGCTCAGCTGAGGATATCGGTCCCGGATCAACCCCAAAATATCTCCGCTGCTGGCCTGTCTGGGGATGGCCGTGTGGATAGCGGCCCCGCTCATTGGGCAGTGCCGCCTTTGGCGAACCGCGCCACAAGGGCCACCAGCATCTCGGTGATCTTTTCCAAGGATTCCACCGGTACGCACTCAAACCGGCCGTGGCAGTTGTGGCTGCCAGTGTTCAGGTTCGGGCAGGGCAACCCCATAAAGGATAGACGCACGCCATCGGTGCCGCCGCGGCAGGGCATCAGTTCTGGTTCCACACCGATGTCCCGCATGGCCGCCATGGCATATTCCACCAGTTCAAAGTGGGGCTCAATGGCTTGGCGCATGTTCCGCATGGTATCTTTGACAGCCAGTACGAAGGAGCCTGTGCCATAGACGCCGTTGAGGTAGTCACAAATGGCCTGGAGCCGGTCTTTGCGGGCCTGGAATTTGTCCTGATCAAAATCGCTCACCTTATAGACCAGCGTTGCGCTGTCCACAGTTCCCTGGAAGTCGGTCAGGTGATAGAAGCCCTCATAACCCTCAGTGTGACTGGGTGTCTCAGCAGGGGGAAGCATGTTTTGCAGCTCGATGGCCATGAGGATGGCGTTTTTCAGCTTATTTTTGCCCCGGCCAGGGTGAATGGCGCTGCCAGTGACCTGGATACGGGCCTCGGCGGAGTTCAGATTCTCAAAGCTGATCTTGCCCAGATCCGCCCCATCCACTGTGTAGGCCAGTTTTGCCCCAAAGCGGGGAATATCAAAGTAATCAGTGCCCCGGCCGATCTCCTCATCTGGGGTAAAGCCCACACAGATGTCCCCGTGAGGGAGCTCCGGGTGCTCTGCATAGTACTCCAGCATGCCCATAATTTCAGTGATGCCGGCCTTGTCGTCGGAGCCAAGGAGGGTGGTGCCATCGGTGACCACCAGGCTCCAGCCCTTGTAGCGTTTGAGTTCAGGGAACTCCTCAATACGCAGGGTGCAGCCGGTCTCCTCATTGAGAAGAATGTCCCCGCCGTCGTAGTTTTCCACCACCCGGGGTTTGATGTTCTTTCCACTGATGGCGGGAGAGGTGTCCATGTGGGCGATAAAACCCACGGCAGGGATGCCCTCCCGGTTGGCGGGTAAAGTGGCATAGACGTGGCAGTGGTCGGTGAGTTCCACATTTTGTGCACCAATGGAGGACAGTTCCTTGCATAATGCTTTGGCCAATTGGAACTGATTGGGGGTGCTGGGCACCTGTTCCTGCCCCGGCTGGGATTGGGTGTCAAAGGCCACATAGCTTAAAAAGCGATCCAAGGGTTTTTTCATAGAAATTTCTCCTTTATACAAAAATTGAAATTAAAGCAAATATCATAAAACCTCAAAAAAGCGCTACAAATATAGTATAGGGGAGAATTCTGTGGAAATCTACACAAAGATCCCATGAAAAATATGAATTATTTCTCTGTCTTCTTCAGCGAAAACCACAATTATGACAAAAGTATGAAAAAAGACAAAAAGATATATTGACAAGTCCTACGCCGTGATGTAATGTAGATACATTAATACACGCCACCACATCATAGTGGTAAAGCGAAGGCCCCCAAAAATGAAGGAAAAAGCATCTTCGGTTGCACCTGGGAGCAGCAGAGGCGCTTTTTGCGATATAAAATGAAGGGACTGAGAAGAATGAAACGAATGAAAAAAGTGCTGGCCATTGCGATGGCGGCCATGATGGCGCTCACTGCGTTCGCAGGATGCTCCCCCTCTGGCAGCAGCAGCGGCACAGCAGATGGCGAAAAGGTGTTCCGCTTTGCCACCATGACAGAGCCCACCTCCTTGGACCCCCAGCTAGGTAACGGCACCTGGATTACCAACGTAACCGGCGCCATCTTTGAGGGCTTGGTCCGCCGCTACAACGGGGAGATTGAACCCGCCATTGCGGAAAAGTGGGAGATTTCTGATGATGGTCTGACCTACACCTTCCACCTGCGGGATGTCTCCTGGACTGACGGCACCCCCATCACTGCACAAGATTTTGTGGATTCCTGGAACCTGCTGATCCAGCGGGCAACCCCCATGGCTCAGTTCACCGACTACTTCAATGTGGACGGCCAGGCCAATGCCAGAGCCATTGACGACAAGACCCTGGAGGTCACCCTCAACTACAATGTGCCCTTTATGATGGAGGTCTTTGCCACCTCTGCCATGTCTGTGGTGCGCACCGATAAGTATGAGGAGCAGGGCGACGCCTATTACCAGACCGTTCCTGAGGTTATGAACGGGCCCTTCCTGCTCAAGGAGTGGCAGCCCAACAACGTCATGGTTCTGGAGCCCAACCCGGACTACTGGAACGCTGAGCGGGTCAACTTTGACCGTGTGGAGATCTACACCGTGAAAGAGGAGACCACCCAGGTCAATATGTACCGCAACGGCGAGATCGACATGCTGGATGTGCCCGAGAACATGTTCCGGGATTTTGAAGATGAGGGCATGATCTACTATGAGGACGGCTCCAACTTCTACATCCAGTTCACCACCGACGGCCAGACCGACGATACCGCTAGATACCTGGCCAACCGCAATTTCATTGAGGCAGTCTCCTACTGCATCGACCGTGAGGACTTTGTGAACTCCGTCTACGACGGCGTCTATGAGCCCACTGTGGAATTTGTACCCAACACCGCCACCGGCTACAACGGCGCCAGCGGCAAGAAGGGCGATGCGGATGTCACCATCGATTCCCCCTTTGAGATCAAGGCAGATCTGACCAAAGCCCAGGAGAAGCTGGACGCTGCCCTGGAAGAGCTGGGTGTCACACTGGAGGAGATGCCCACCTTCACCCTGGTGGTCAGCGATGCCGCCGACCGGCAGACCGCTGGCCAGTATGTCCAGGATGTCTGCAGCCAGATCGGTATTAAGATCGAGATCGACACCATCCCCTCTGCCACCTTCTGGTCCACTCTGCGCGAGGGCTACCGCTATGACTTCTGCATGGCCGGTTCTGGCCCCGATGTGGACGATGCCAGCACCTTCCTGAAGGTGTTTGACGGCGAGGGACTGTATGCCGATACCTTTATGCGGTGGCACAACGATGAGTATGCCGCTATTCTGGCGGACTCCTGGGCCACCACCGATGACGCACAGCGTACCGAGGACCTGGTTGCAATGGAAAACTTCCTGCTCAACAACGGCCCCGTGATTCCCCTGTACTTCACACAGGCGGGCTGGTGCCTGGCGGATGGTTTCACCGGTATCAACCGCAACATGACTGGCGCCGATTTGGACTATGTCTTCGGCGACAAAGCCTAATGGGGCTTGGCTCTGCTCTAGCAAGGAACCAATCGCTCTGCCGGTAACGGCAGATGCCTACCCTGTCTGCCGCCCGGGGTTCCCGGGCGGCAGACCCATATATCTTGCCGTTCTGAAAAAGGAGTGTAAAACATGCGTAAAGTCTTGTCCATCAAACAGCAGGCGGAACTCTTTGACAACGCCCTGCGCCAGCGCCTGGATGATCTGCTGCCCCAACTGATGCAACGTCAGAATATCTCAATGTGGGTGGTCATGAACCGTGAGTACAACGAAGACCCGGTCTACCTCTCCATGGTACCCATGATGTGCCGCTACGCCCGGCGCCTCTCCTGCCTGATTTTTTACCGTACCCCTGAGGGCAAGGTGGAGCGCTACTGCCTGGGCAACGACCGGGATTTCGACAACATGTACACCGTCATCCCCTGGGCGCCCCCGAAGGACCGGATGGAACTGCTCCGAGAGACCATTGAACGGCTCAACCCCGAGAATATTGCTCTGGACTACAGCGAGACGAACCAGTTCGCTGACGGCCTGTCCAAGAGCCTTTATGATATGTTTGCCCGGGCCATGACTCCAGAGATTATGGCCAAAGTGATCAGCGCCGAGCACATTGTCACCGACTGGCTCCAGACCCGCAACCGCCAGGAGCTGGTGCGGTACCGCGCCGTCAACCAGTTGGCCAAGGAGATCATTGAGGAGTGCTTCTCCTCCAAGGTCATTACCCCCGGCGTCACCACCACCTGCGATGTGGAGTGGGCGTTGATGGAGGCGGTGAGCGAGCAGGGCCTGGAGTGCTGGTTTACCCCCACGGTGGATCTGCAGCGCAAGGGCTGCCCCGGCGGACGGGTCCGGGACGAAGTGATTCTCCCTGGGGACATGCTCCACTGCGACTTTGGCCTGAAGTATCTGGGCCTGTGCACCGATACCCAGCGGATCTTCTATGTGCCCCGTGCCGGTGAGACCGAGCCCCCGGTCTATCTCCAGAAGGCCTTCCAAAACACCCTGCGTTTCATGGATATTGTGGCGGAGAACTGCATCACGGGCCGCACCGGAGATGAAATTTTGGTGAAATCCGTGGAGCAGGCCAAAAATGAGGGCCTGCGGCCTCATCTGTATACCCATCCCATTGGCGTCCACGGCCATGCGGCCGGGCCCTGCATTGGGCTGTTCTATAAGGATGGCCCGGTGGGCGGAACAGGTGAGTATCCCCTGTACCCCAACACCTGCTATGCCCTGGAACTGAACACCAAGGTCAGCGTCCCAGAGTGGGAGGACGACGAACTGTGGGTCATGCGGGAGGAGACCGTCTGCTTCAAAGAGGACGGCAAACTTGAGTATCTCATGGAAGACCACGATGTCTTCAAAATGGTTGAATAATAGGAAAGCGGTGAAGTCATGGCCAAATATATTGTCAAGCGCCTGATCATCAGCGTGCTCACCATCTTGGTGCTGTGCACGGTGGTGTTCTTTGCCATCAAATTCATCCCAGGTGATCCGTTTTCCGGCCCGGAGTACACCGAGCAAATGCGCCAGCAGCTTCATGAGCTGTATGGCTACGACAAACCTGTCTGGCAGCAGTACCTCTCCTATATGGGGAATCTGCTCCACGGGGATTTGGGCATCTCCGTCTATTACCGCGGCAGAGCTGTCGTGGACATCATCGCCGGCGCGTTCCCCCAGTCCCTGGATCTGGGGCTGCGGGCGTTGATCACCGCCACGGTCGTGGGCATTGGACTGGGCATCCTGGCGGCTCTTAACCGGAAAAAACCCCTGGACTACATATCCATCATCATCGCCATCATCGGTATCTCCATCCCCAGCTTTGTGGTGGCATCCCTCTTGCAGTATGTGTTGGCCATTGTGTTCCCCATCTTCCCGGTGGCGCGGTACACCTCCTTTGCTCACACCATTCTGCCTACCATCGCCTTGGCGCTGCCAACGATTGCAAGGTTCTCACGATTTATGCGTACCAGCATGCTGGAGGTCATTGACAGCGACTTTGTCAAAACCGCCCGCTCCAAGGGCTTGAAGAAGCGGCAGATCATCTTCAGCCATGAGGTGCGCAACTCCCTGCTGCCGCTGCTGTCGATCCTTGGCCCCACCACGGCATCGCTCCTAATGGGCTCCTTCGTGGTAGAGAGCATCTTTGCCATACCGGGCCTTGGCAACTACTTTGTGGAATCCATCAATACCCAGGACTACTCGCTGATCATGGGCCTGACCATATTCTATGGCGTATTCCTGGTCACCATCAACTTTGTGATTGATATTTTGTACGGTGTTGTGGACCCCCGCATCCGTCTGGGAGGGAACAAGAATGGCTGATTTGACGAAGCTGGAATTATACGAACACGTCGGCGCCGACCAAGCGGAGGCGGAGCACATCTCCCGCCCCCAGCTCTCCTACGCCAAGGATGTGGCGCGCCGGTTTTTCTCCAATAAAGTAGCCATGTTCAGCGTGGTGGTTCTGGCGATTCTGGTGATCATGGCCATTGTTGGCCCCATGGTGTGCCAGTACAACTATCAGAGCACAGACGTGGGCGCCGTCTCTCAAAAGCTGGCGGAAGGGGGCCGTGAGGCCCTGGGCCCTGATTCAGAGCACTGGTTTGGCATTGATACCCTGGGCCGCGACCTGTGGGCCCGCGTCTGGGTGGGCACCCGCTACTCCCTGATCATCGGCTTTGTGGCCGCCGTGGTTCAGGCCATCATCGGCATCCTGGTGGGCTGTGTCAGCGGTTACTTTGGCGGCATGGTGGACGTGATCATCATGCGGGCGGTGGATATTCTGGACTCCATTCCCTACCTGATCTATGTCATCATCATCATGATGATCTTTGGCTCGGGCCTGTTCCCCATTATGGCGGCCCTAACTTTGACAGGCTGGTTATCTATGGCGCGCATGGTGCGCAGCCAGATTCTCACCCTGAAAAATGAGGACTATGTGCTGGCGGCCCGTAACTTGGACACCAAGCCCATCCGGATTATGCTCAAACACCTGATCCCAAACTGCATGGGCATCATCATTGTGTCCCTGTCTATGGCCATTCCCAACGCCATCTTCTCTGAAGCATACCTGAGCTTTTTGGGCATCGGTCTCTCCGCGCCCCTCACCAGCTTGGGCCAGCTGATCTCCACGGGGATCCAGGAGATGCAAAACTATCCCTATCAGCTCATCATCCCCTCCATCGTCATCAGCTTGCTGATGCTGTCCCTGCAGCTCATCGGTGACGGCCTGCGGGATGCGGTGGATCCCAAACTGCGCAAATAAGCGGGAAGGCAGGCACATATTATGGAAGAATTATTGCAGGTGAAAAACCTGTCCATCAGTTTTCATACCTATAACGGGGAAGTCCAGGCTGTACGCAACACAAGTTTTGACCTGCACCGCAAAGAGGTACTGGCCATTGTGGGCGAGTCGGGCAGCGGCAAGAGCGTCACCATGCAGTCGGTGCTCAAGCTCACTCCCTGTGTGTTTAAGAGCGGCCAGATCATTTTTGAGGGCAAGGATATCACCAACTACAACGACAAACAGATGCAGAACATCCGAGGCTCCCAGATTGGCATCATTTTTCAGGACGCCATGACCTCTCTGAACCCCACCATGAAGATCGGCAAGCAGATTACCGAGAGCATCCTGCGCCATCAAAAGGTGAGCAAAGCCGAGGCCAAAACCAAGGCTTTGGAACTGTTGACCCAGGTGGGCATCAACAACCCGGAAAAGCGGTACCACCAGTACATCCACAACCTGTCCGGCGGCATGCGCCAGCGTGTGATGATTGCCATTGCCCTGGCTTGTAAGCCCAAACTTCTCATTGCGGATGAGCCTACCACCGCCCTGGATGTGACCATTCAGGCCCAGATTATGGATCTGCTGGCCAAACTCAAGGAGGAGGTCGGCTGTTCCATCGTCCTCATCACCCACGACCTGGGAGTCGTGGCGGCCAATGCGGACCGGATCGCCGTCATGTACGCGGGCAAACTGGTGGAGTCTGGCACGTCAGATCAGATCTTCTATCACCCCGCCCACCCCTACACCAGAGGGCTGTTGGAGTCCATCCCCCGGCTGGATGCCTCCCATAACACGAAGTTGACCTACATCGGCGGAACGCCCCCTGATGCATTGAACCCGTCCCCGGGCTGTGCCTTTAGTGCTCGGTGCAAGTATGCCATGCGCATCTGCCGCCAGCAGGCGCCTGAGGACCGGGAGGTAGAACCCGGCCATACCTGTGCCTGCTTCCTGATGGATGACGAGGCAAAGGCAACCCGTGAAAAGATGGGTTGGGAGGTGAAGCTATGAGCGGCGAAAAAAAGGAAGTGCTCTTTGAGATCCAAAATCTCTGCAGGTACTTCACATTGGATAAGCACAACACCCTTAAGGCGGTGAACAACGTCTCCCTGACCATCCACAAGGGGGAGACGGTGGGGATTGTGGGTGAATCTGGCTGCGGAAAGACCACCTTGGGCCGTACCATCAAGCGCCTGTATACCGCTACCAGCGGCAAGGTGCTCTACAAGGGCCAGGACATCTTTGCCATGAACAAGGAGCAGGCCCACAAGTATGCCAAAGAGGTCCAGATGATCTTCCAGGACCCCTATTCTTCCCTGGATCCCCGTATGACGGTGCGGGAGATCATCCGGGAGGGAATGCTCAACCATGATATCCACAAGGGAGACAGGGCCGCTCAGGACCAGTTTATTGACCGGCTGTTGCTGATGGTTGGCCTGAATCGGGAGCATGCGGACCGCTTCCCTCATGAGTTTTCCGGCGGACAGCGCCAGCGTATTGGTATTGCCAGAGCCTTGGCGGTACGCCCAGAGGTCATCATCTGCGACGAGCCCACCAGTGCCCTGGACGTGTCCATTCAGGCCCAGGTTATCAACCTGCTGAAGAACCTCCAGGAAGAATTTGGCCTGACGTTAATCTTTATTTCCCATAACCTGTCCCTGGTGAAGTACATCAGCGACCGGGTCGGCGTTATGTACCTGGGCAGCATGGTGGAACTGGCTCCCTCAGACAACTTGTATGAGATGCCGGCCCACCCCTACACCCAGGCACTGATCTCGGCCATTCCCATCCCTGACCCAGTGGTGCAGAAGAGCCGCAAGATCATTGAGCTCAAAGGGGATATCCCTAGCCCCATCAATACGCCAGATGATGCCTGTTCTTTCGCCAGCCGGTGTCCCTATGCCACCCCAGCGTGCAGCAAACACGCGCCCAAATTGGAGTTGGTGGGAGAAAACCATTATGCAACCTGTGACCGTGTGCTGAAGGGGGAAACAGCGGTATGAGCCTGTATCAAGAAAAGATGCGCCAGGCCTGTGACATTGTCAAGGAGGAGGGCGTGGATCTGTGGCTGATCATTGCCCGGGAGACCATTATGAACAATGACCCGGTGCTCCAGCTCATCAGCCCAGTGGACTTTGGCGGCATGACCTGTGTCTTCCTCACCAAAGAGGGCCAAAGCATTGCCCTGGCTAGCCAGCTGGACAATGTGGGCCTGGAACAGACTGGTACCTATGATGAGGTGGTCAACTATGGCCTGGACTTTGAATCCGGCTTTTTGGCCATGATGCAGCGCCTTTCTCCCAAGACCATCGCACTCAACTACTCCCGGGATGTGGCGGCTGATGGCCTGACCCACGGCATGTACCTGTACCTGATGGAGTTATTCCAGAAATGCGGTTTTGCCGGGGAGATCATTTCCGCGGAAAAGATCATCGGCAAGCTCCGGGGCCGCAAGACCCCGGAGGAGATCAGCCGCATCCGAGAGGCCACCGCCGTGACAGAGAAGATCCTGCGGGAGGTGGCCGACTTTATCCAGGAGGGGGTGTCCCAAAGGGACATCTATAACTTCTGTCAGGAGCGCATCGCCTTCTATGGGGTGGAGGATGCCTGGGATCACGCCCAGAACCCCGGGGTGTTTATTGGCCCCAACCCGGTCATTGGCCATGCAGGACCTGGGGACCGCAAGGCGGAGAAGGGGGATCTCATCAACCTGGACTTTGGCGTCAAGGTCAAGGGCTACTGCTCGGACATTCAGCGCACCTACTATCTGCTCAAGGATGGGGAGACAGATGTGCCCCAGGTCTATAAGGACCACCTGGAGAACCTCCACAGGGCCATTGACAAGGGCGTGGCCCTCATGAAACCCGGCAACCAGGGCTGGCAGCCGGACCGGGCTGCCAGAGACGGCCTGATTGAACAGGGCTATCCAGAATTCAAATATTCTTTTGGCCATCAGGTTGGCAGGGCCGCCCATGATGGAGGCGTCAGCATGGCCCGGCGCAAACCTGGCGGTTCCAGCGAGGGATTGCTGGAGGAAGGCCTGGTCCTGACCATTGATGCAAACCTCTATCTGGACCGGGGCCGCATCGGCCAGGAGGATGTTGCCTACATTACAAAGGACGGAGCTGAATTCATCAGTGAGCGGCAAAATGAGATCTGGATTTGCGGGGCTCAAAGAAAATAAGGATTTCCTGTTGGGTGTCCTGTATATTTTGATCTCTTCCCTGGGATTTGCCCTAAATCAGGCCTTCTCCAATGCTTTGGGAGACCGTGTGGGCGTGTTTGAAAAAATGTTTGTCCACAACATGGTGGGCGTGGTAGTCTTTGGATTGATTTTGCTGCGGACCCGCATCAGTTTTCTAGGGGAAAAGCCAAAGCTGTTGGCCTGCCGGGCCATCTTTGGCTTTTTATCCACCCTTTTTGTGGTGGTGGCCACCACCTTCAGCAAGAGGCCCCTCTTCGAGCTGACGGTGCTCACCTCCACATCTGCCATCTTTACCATCATTACGGCTGCCCTTTGGCTCAAGGAGAAGGTGAGCCGGGTGCAGTACCTGGTGGTATTGGTGTGCTTTGTGGGTGTGTTGGTGACGGTGCGGCCCTCCCCGGCGCTGCTTACAGATCCTTTCTGCCTGTTTGCCATTTTGGGCGCGGCCTTTGGCGGGGCGGCTTACTGCGTGGTGCGTAAGCTGAAGGATGCAGCCCACCCCTATACCGTGGTATTTGCCTACTGCGCCCTGTCCGCCATCTGCGCCCTGCCGGTGTACCTCATCAAAGAGGTGGCCATAGAAGGGGCGGGCCTGTGTTCCAAGCAGGACTTCTTGTATATGGTGGGCATGGGCCTGGGGGTCTGTGTAGGCCAACTATTTTTGAACTTGGCCTACCGCAAGGCGGAGGCCTCTCGCCTCTCCCCCTACACCTATATCCAGAATGTCTATACTCTGATTATCTCCCTGGCGGTGTTCCACCAGGCAATTTCTCTGTATGCGTACATTGGCGCGCTCTTGATCATCGGCGCCAATTTCCTAAATTTGTGGGATGGTCATAAACAAATGAGAAAGGAAGAGATTGCAAATGCAGGAAAAAAAGAACCTGCCAACGGATCCGTACGGTGACTTGGATGTGGAGATGCTCAAGCGGTTCTCTGAGGCCAACGGCATCTGTGGCCACGAGAAGGGCGCCAGCCGGGTCATGGCGGAGTATCTGAAGGATGCGGCGGACACCATCGACTACGACAACCTTGGCAGCATCATTGGCTGTAAAAAGGGCAAGGGAGAGGGCCCCAGCGTTGCCCTGTTCGGACACCTGGACGAGGTGGGCTTCCTGGTCAAAAAGATTGAGGACAACGGTTTTATCCGCGTGATCAATGTGGGCGGCATGTGGCCCCATCTGCTGCTGGCCCAGGAGGTCACCATCACCACCCGGGATGGCCGGGAGTATGTGGGTGTCATCAGCTCTCCCCCGCCCCATGGCATGCCCGCAGAGGAGCGGGCCAAGGTCAAGGAGCTGGAGGACCTGTTCATTGACCTGGGGGTCAATGACGCGGACGAGGTCAAGGCCCTGGGAATCCGGGTGGGAGATACCATCACTCCCCGCACCCAGTTCCGGGTCATGAACAACCCCAACTACCTCATGGGCAAGGCCTGGGATGACCGCATCGGCGCGGCCATTGCCACGGCGGTGGTGCGCAACCTCAAAGGCGTGGAGCATCAGGCGGATGTGTACGCCGTGGGCACCGTTCAGGAGGAGGTTGGCCTGCGGGGCGCTCAGACGGCTGGCTATATGGTCCATCCGGATATTGCCATCGCCCTGGACTGCACCTTGGCCAGCGATGTGCCAGGCTCTAAGTATGGCACGCCCCTGGGCACCGGCGTCACCCTGTGCCTGATGGACGGTTCGGTCATCTGCAACCGGGAGCTGGTGTACACCATGGAGCAGATCTGCGAGGAGTTGGGCTTGAGCTATACTCACGACATTTTCCTCAAGGGCGGCACTGACAGCGGCTCCATCCACAAGCTCTTCAATGGCGTGCTGAATATGACCATCTCCATCCCGGCCCGTTCCATCCACTCCCACCGGGCGGTGCTCCACCGCAAGGACGTGGCGGACACCATCACCCTGCTCACTGCCTTTTGTAAGCGGCTGGATTGGGAGATGGTGGAGCGGATCCGCCGCTCCAACCGGTAAGGAGGGCAAAGACATGACATACAGTGAAAAGCGCATTGGCGCCCTGCAGGCCAGTTTGGCAAAACAGGAGCTGGACGGTATGCTCCTTGCCACCGGGGCGAGCTTTGCCTATCTGCTGGACATGGCCCACATGCCCTTCCAGCGCACGGCGGAGACCAAGAATCAGCGGGGAGCCCCCAGCATTGAGGCCCTGAATGTGCCGGACTGCCTGCTCTATATCCCCTGCCAGGGGGAGTGCCGGATCTTCTGCGTCCCCTGGCGGGAGCGGGATCTGGCCCAGGCGCCGGTCCCGGTGGAGAGCGTCTATCTGGACTTCTTCGCCCAGCGGATGCGGGGCCATCTCCATGGGAAACGATTCGCCCTGGGAGATTGCTGCGGTCCCTGGATGGCGGACCTCCTCAAGGAGATCAACCCCAGCTTTACATCCCAGCCGGGGGAGACCCTGGTGGAGGAGCTGCGCCGGTATAAAGATGACAAGGAGATCGGCCTGCTCAAACAGGCTGCGGCCCTGACCGATGAGATCATGGGCAAAGTGGTGGCCCGGCTCAAACCTGGCATCACCCCCAATGATGTGCAGCAGCTGCTGGTGGATCTGGGCCGTCAGGGTGGCGCCCAGGATCTGGCCTTTGGCCCCGGCGCCCTCTTTACCAAGACAGGGCATCCCACCGCTCAGGATCTCATGGGCCACCCCATGGACATGCCCCTGGGTCTTGGCAGTTCGGTGGCCTTTGACTTTGGCTATGTACTCAACGGCTATTGTTCCGATTTTGGCCGCTCCTTCTACTGCGGCAAGGCGCCGGAGCGGGTGCGGGAGGGCTACAAGGCCCTCCAGGCGGCCCAATGTAAAATGATTGCAGACCTGGTGCCCGGCAAAACCAACATCAAGGACATTGATGGAATGGTCCGGGCAGAGGTGACCCGCCTTGGGTTTGGGGAGTTTATGACCAACAAGGAGAAGGGGGTCATCGGCCACCAGATTGGCATCGATGTCCATGAGATGCCCTGGATGAACAAGTTTGTGGACTTTGTCCTGCAGCCCGGCATGGTGTTCTGCTCGGAGCCCAAGATGTGGTTCCCTGGGGAGTGCTATATGCGAGTGGAGGATATGGTTCTGGTGACAGAGACCGGCGCCGTCAGCCTGACGGAGTACGACCGGGAGCAGTTTGAGCTGCCTGTGGACTAGCATTCGTTTCATTTTTGGAGAGCCTCTGATCCGGCAGCGCCGGGCAGGGGCTCTCTTTGTATGTGGGAGGATCCCTCCTCCTGTGGATATGGGGATAAAAGGTGGATGGACACCAATTTTTGAAAAAATATATTAAAAATATACTTGAAGTATATTGCTGTATGTAGAAAGAAAAATGGTCCCTCTCCAAAGGTGGTGTAGGCCATGCTTTTCATAGGAGTTAGCATCCATTCCCACGCTGTATTGTCCCTTGACCGGAGGGGATCGTTTTCGAACCCGCCTCAAAATGTTGTAAGACAAGACCAAATAAAAATCTCCCGTGGCACAGTCCACGGGAGATTTTGTCATTTTTCTCAGGAGTTCAAGAGGGAATGTTATTTGCCCTCCTCCAGCCAATCCATGGCGCCTTGGGCCATGAGGGCTGCACCGATGGGCAGATTTTCCTCGTTGTCAGCATAGTGGGTGTTGTGCAGAGGATAGACCTTGCCATCGATGGGCAGGTAATTGGAGAAGTTGAAGTAGCAGCCAGGCACCAGGTTCTGGAAGAAAGCTGCATCCTCAGAGCCCATGGAGGCCCGCTCCAGATAGTGAATGTGATCCTCCGGCAGCAGCTTTTTGGCGGACTTCTCAAAGAGCTCCACATTGGCCTGGGCATTCATCAGCACAGGGGCCACGGGACGTACCTCACAAGTGCCCTCGGCGTGGGCAGTCTTGCAGATCCCCTCCACAATCTCGCCCAGGCGTTTGACCACGTACTCCCGCACGTCGTTGTTCAAAGTGCGGATGGTACCGGCCATCTCCACACAGTTGGGGATGACGTTGTAGACCTTCTGGTACTGCTCCTCATCAGCGGTGCGGCTGCGGATGGAGCAGACGCTCACAATGGCGGACTCCTGAGAGGAGACCTCCCGGGCGATCATGGTCTGGATGGCATGGATCACTTCAGCAGCGATGGTCACCGGATCCACGCCGCTCTCGGGCATGGCGCCGTGGCAGCCCTTGCCCTTGACCCGGATGTCAAAGAAGTCGCCGGAGGCAGCAATGCCGCCCACACCCAACACCACATGGCCGTTGGGAACGCTGGCGTTGGCGAGGCCGTGCTCCGCCAAAAAGGCCTGGACCGGATGATCCTTGAGAACACCAGCCTCAATCATGGCGGGGGCGCCCTCAAAGGTCTCCTCGGCGGGCTGGAAGAAGAGCTTCACGGTGCCCTTCAGTTCCGCCTCGTGGGCCTTCAGGAGTTTTGCAGTGCCCAGCAGGATGCTGGTGTGGCCATCGTGGCCGCAGGCATGCATGTTGCCATTTTTGGAGGCAAAAGGCAGGCCAGTCTCCTCAGGGATGGCCAGGGCATCCATATCCGCCCGCAGGGCGATGGCCTTGTCCCCCTTGCCCAGGGTGGCCACAATGGCGTTGCCGTCACAGTAGGTCTGGAAGGGGATGCCCATCTCCTTGAGCTGCTCCTGGACATAGGCGCTGGTCTTGGGCAGGTTCATGCCGATCTCCGGCATCTGGTGCAGATCCCGGTACCACTTGGAAATTTGCTCAGAAAAAGATTTTGCTTCATCCAACAGATTCATAAAAAGTGCCTCCTTTGTCTTATGTCTGTGTGAAAAGGGACCCACCTACCCGATGGATCCAGCGGGTCCCTCTGTGTGGTTGAAAAAGTTTGAAAAACAGGTGCCTGGAGGAACGCCGTGTGTTTCACTCAGTTTGCTACTCAGCCAGCCAATCAAAGGCGCTCTGGGCAAACAGGGCGGAGCCACGGTAGAGCACATCCTCATCAAAGCAGAAGTGGGAGTTGTGCAGGGGATAGACCTTGCCGTCGGAGCAGGCCTTGGGGGCCACAATGTTCACATAGTTGCCCGGCAGCAGATCCAGGAAGAAGGCAGCGTCCTCAGAAGCCATGGTGGGCTTGTTGTAGTGGACCACCCACTGATCCCCAAAGAGTTTGCGGGCAGTGGCCTCCACCTTGTCGGCATACTCCTTGGAGTTGTAGAGCACAGGGGCCACAGGCTTGATGTCGCAGGTGCCCTCGGCGCGGGCAGTCTTGCAGACACCCTCCACAATCTCTCCCAGGCGTTTGACCACATATTCCCGCACATCCTTGTTCAACGTGCGGATGGTGCCGGCCATCTCCACGCAGTTGGGGATGACGTTGTAGACCTTCTGATACTGCTCCTCGTCGGCGGTACGGCTGCGGATGGAGCAGATGGAGACCACTGCGGACTCCTGGGAGGAGATCTCCCGGGCCACCATGGTCTGGATGGCGTGGATCACCTGGGCGGCGATGGTCACCGGGTCCACGCCGCTCTCGGGCATGGCGCCGTGGCAGCCCTTGCCCTTGACGCGGATGTCAAAGAAGTCGCCGGAGGCCATGATGCCGCCGTCAGAAACCAGGATGGTCCCCGCCGGGAAATCGGTGTTGGGCTGGTTGTGCATGTTGAGAATGGCGGTGGGCTTGTGCTCCTCCAAAACGCCGGCAGCCAGCATGGCCTTGGCGCCCTCAAAGGTCTCCTCAGCGGGCTGCCAGAAGAGCTTCACCGTGCCAGGGAGCTCCGCCTCATGGGCCTTCAGGAGTTTTGCAGCGCCCAGGAGCATGGTGGCGTGGGTGTCGTGGCCGCAGGCGTGCATGTTGCCGTTCTTGGAGGCGAAGGGCAGGCCCGTCTCCTCAGGGATGGCCAGGGCGTCCATATCAGAGCGCAAGGCGATGACCTTGCCGCCCTTGCCGATGGTGGCCACAATGGCACAGTTGTCGCAGTAGGTCTCAAAGGGAATGTCCATCTCTTTGAGCTGTGCCTGAATGTAGGCGCTGGTGTTGGGCACCTTCATGCCCACCTCAGGGATCTGGTGCAGATCCCTGCGCCATTTGACGAGTTGTTCCTGGATGCCTTGTGCTTCTTTTGCGAGATCCATAACTTCTTCTTCCTTTCTTTGCTTGGATAGAGCCATTTATGATGTAAGATCAACAGGCGCCCATGGGGGCCTGGGGCTGGCAATTTTAAGGGGAACAGACATACAAGCCAAAGTTCAATGGCGGAAATGTCCTTTCAGGCACGGAGAAAAGGGGGCCTTGCGGCCCCCTCCTATTTGGCTTATTCTGCGAGCCAATCCATGGCGGCCTGCACCATAGCGGCGGGGCCACGGTAGAGGACCGACTCATTGACGGAGAATCTGGAGTTGTGCAGCGGATGCACCGACCCGTCGATCTCCTGCAGGGTGATCAGATAGAAGTAGCAGCCGGGGATCTTCTCCTGGAAGAAGGCGGCGTCCTCGGAACCCATGGCAGGACGCTCCTGGTCCTTGATCTCCTCGGCGGGGAAGAGTTTGAGGGCGGATTTGCGGAAGCCCTCCACCATCTTGGCGTCGTTGACCAGCAGGGGCGCAACCGGCTTGATGGTGCAGGTGCCCTCTGCACGGGCGGTCTTGCAGACACCCTCCACAATCTCCTGCAGGCGGGCCAGCACGTATTTCTGCACATCGCTGTTGAGAGTACGCACGGTGCCGGCGATCTCCACACAGTTGGGGATGACGTTGTAGACCTTCTGGAACTGCTCCTCATCGGCGGTACGGCTGCGGATGGAGCAGAGGGAGACCACTGCAGACTCCTGAGAGGAGACCTCTCTGGCCACCATGGTCTGGATGGCATGGATCACTTCGGCGGCGATGGTCACCGGGTCCACACCACTCTCGGGCATGGCGCCGTGGCAGCCCTTGCCTTTGATGCGGATGTCAAAGAAATCGCCAGAGGCCATCATGGGAGGTACTGCAACGATGATATCACCGTTGTTGAACTGGGTCATGGGCTCATTGTGCAGCGCGAAAATACCCTGGATGTTGTGCTCCTCCAGCACGCCCTCTTTGATCATGGCGGGAGCGCCCTCAAAGGTCTCCTCAGCGGGCTGGAACAGGAGCTTGACGGTACCTTTGAGCTCAGACTCGTGGGCTTTCAGCAGCTTTGCAGCAGTCAGCAGCATGGCGGTGTGGGAATCGTGGCCGCAGGCGTGCATGTTGCCGTTCTTGGAGGCAAAGGGCAGGCCCGTCTCCTCAGGGATGGCCAGAGCATCCATGTCGCCGCGCAGGGCGATTACCTTATCACCTTTGCCTACGGTGGCAACAATGGCATTGCCGTTGCAGTAGGTCTTAAAGGGGATGTCCATCTTTTTCAGCTCTTCCTGTACAAAGGCAGAGGTCTGAGGCAGGTTCAGGCCGATCTCCGGAATTTGGTGCAGCGCCCGGCGCCACTCGACAAGCTGGGGCTCCAATGCTTTTGCTTCCTTGAGAAGATCCATAACAAAACCATCCTTTCTGAATCAGAGATGGGGCCCAAATGCCCCATCCGGCATTATTTGCATCAGCCACAGGCTGCAGGGAATACAACGCGGCAGCGATGGGTATTTGTGCATTTTGTGAAAAAAACAACAATCTCTTTTACATGCCCCACAATCATCACAGGCCGTACACCAAAATAAATGGGAGGCAACCACCCATCTGCTTGTATAATATCACAAATCTTATCCGGGTACAAGGGGGAGTTTCTTGTGAATACTAATAAAAATACGATTGGATTTTTGAGTAATTTAAAAAGTGAAGGGGGAATGATTGATTTTTTCGATAGAAATACAGCGATCCCACTGGACGCTTTACTGGGTAGCGCCCAATTCTCAAAGGGAAAAGGGACCTCAGCTTTCAAATGCTGAGGTCCCTTGAACAGATTTTGATGGAACGCATGCCCCTATTGGGCGGCCAAAGTGCAATCCTCCAAAAAGACATTGAGGGGTTTACCAGTGCAGCGGCCGCGGATGGTCACCGTGTCCCCGGCGCTCAGGCTGGCCAGGGTGTCCGTCTGATCGTCATCGAAATAGCACTGGACAGAGATGATGGCATAGGGGTTACGTTCATCCTCCAGCGTCACATAGATCTGGTCGGCAATATCGGTGCTGATGGTGCCGACAGAACCGGTGACCTCCAGGATCTGGTCCTTGTACTGGCTGTCCGCTGCCACGCCATTGTCTTCATAGGTCTGGAGCAGCTCGGTGGCGGTGATCGGAATGGCTGCCGGCTCCGGGGCGCTGGAGGAGCTGGTCGTTCCGCCTCCAGATCCGCCCTGGCTGCCGCCTGCCCCGGCTCCAACGCCGATGGCGGCCAACACCAAAACAACAATCAGCCAGAACCACCACTTCTTGTAGATGGGCTTTTTGGTTTCACTTGCCATGATGGATTCTCCCTCTTTTCTTCCTCGTTGATGAAACGTATTTTCAGACGAAGGATGTCTGAAACGGTCACATCCATCATAGCGCGTTTGGAGGTAGAAGTATTTCGCTGCCAGCTTAACCAGCGGCCAAAATTGCCTGGGCCTGGGGGGAGTAGAGACTGTGGGCCAGGGTGTTCAGGGCGATGAGCAGCACCAGATACAGCAGGGCATAGAGGAGGACCCCAGCCGCCCGAACCCAGATCCCCTTGGAGCGCAGCAGGGGCAGGCGCTGCCGCACGTGGCGAACATTCACAGCGAAACAGCCGGGATAGAGCACCAGAAAGAGGTAGACCGCCTTGGAGAGGACCCAGTCCCCCAGCGTCACCTCAAAGGGCTGCCGGACCAGGAGGATGACAAGGGCCATCAGGAGAAAGGGCGCGGCAATCAGAAATCTGCGGGTTCCTGGGGACATTGCGGACTTTCCGCCCTTTGCAGGGGGATTCCCCACGAGTGGGAGTGGCTGTGCACCTTGACCGGCATGGTACAGCCCCCGTACCGCCAGGGCCTGTAGAACCTGATCCATGTTGCCATAGCGTCCCGCAGGGTCAAAGGCGGTGCACCGCTCCAGAACCGGCCAGAGGGGGTGGCCGGTGTCGCCGCCGCAGAGCTCCTTGCCCACCACCCCCAGGGAGTAGATGTCGGAGCGCACGTCCGTCTGGGCAAAGCCGTACTGTTCCGGCGGCGCATAGCCCTGGGTGCCCATGTAGACGGTATCCCGGCTCAGTTCCCGGCGGGGGCGGCGGGCGGCGTCAAAGTCGATGAGGGCAACCCCGCCCTCCGCCCGCAGAAAGAGGTTGGCGGGCTTGAGATCCCGGTGGATGATCCCCAGGGCGTGGACCTCCCGGAGCCCCAGGCAGAAGGCCAGGAACAGGCCGGTGGCCTCCCCGGCAGTGAGGGGGGGTTCCCGTTCCAGGCGCTGCTGAAGGGTGTCCCCTTGGAGGAATTCCTCCGCCACAATGGTGTCCTCTCCATCTGGAAACACCCCATAGATCCTGGGCAGATACCGGCTGGACTGGCCCTTCAAAGTCTCATAGAGCTCCCCGGTGCTGCGGTAGAGCACCCGCAGAAGCACCGTCTGGCCGTTCTGCCGGTCCAAGGCCTGAAAGGTGGCCCCTTTAAAGCTCTCGCTCAGGGTCTGCTGCACCTCATAGCGTGCCTGCCAATCCATGGTCATCCCCTCCTTGTGGAAAACATTATACCATGATATGATAAAAGGAAGCAATTTTGGGAGAAAAAGGGGGAGTTTTGTATGGAAAAACGTACCCAGGAACTCATGGTCATGCTCCAGAGCGACGGGTGTTCCCTGGAGGAGTACCTGCAGGAAAACCAGGGGGAGCTGCTGGAGATGCCCCTGGCCCAATATCTGCAGCAGCTCCTGGAGACCTATCAGGTGAACAAGGGAGAGGTGATCCACCGCTCGGGCCTGAACCAGATCTATGGCTACCAGATCTTTGCCGGCAGCAAGGCCCCGGGGCGGGATAAGCTCCTGGCCCTGTGCTTTGGGTTTCCACTGGAGCTGACGGACGCCCAGCGGCTGCTGCGCCTGGGCGGGCACAGCGAGCTGTATCCCCGGCGCCGGCGGGACAGCGCCCTGCTGCTGGGCCTGCGGGAAAAATTGACAACGGTGGAGATGGACGATCTCCTCTATGAACTGGGGGAGCAGACGCTGCTGTAATGTTGGCGTGTTTCCCTGGGGGTCCATCTCAACAAGAAATTGCAATAGAAAGGCCGCCGGACCGAGAAGGTCCGGCGGCCTGCTGCTTTTGGCATTAGATTTAACTGAGCTCGAACATGCCGTGGTAGAGCTGGTAGTACTCCCCCTTTTGGGCCAGGAGCTCCTGGTGGTTGCCCCGCTCCACAATCTCCCCGTGTTCCAGGACCAAAATCAGGTCCGCGTTGCGCACGGTGGAGAGCCGGTGGGCAATGACAAAGACGGTGCGCCCCTCCATGAGCTGGTCCATGCCTTTTTCAATGAGGGCCTCGGTGCGGGTGTCAATGGAGGAGGTGGCCTCATCCAAAATCAGCACCGGCGGGTCCGCAACAGCGGCCCGGGCAATGGCCAGCAGCTGCCGCTGCCCCTGGGAGAGATTTGCCCCGTCGGATGTGACCATGGTCTGATAGCCCTGGGGCAAGCGACGGATAAAGGAGTCGGCGTTGGCGATCTTTGCCGCCTGTTCCACCTCCTCCTGGGTGGCGTCCAGCTTGCCAAAGCGGATGTTATCGGCAATGGTGCCGGTGAACAGGTGAGTGTCCTGAAGCACAATCCCCAGGGACTGGCGCAGGGCGTCCTTGCGGATCTCCCGGATGTCCAGCCCGTCGTAGATAATGGCCCCCTTTTGAATGTCATAGAACCGGTTGATGAGGTTGGTGATGGTGGTCTTGCCCGCCCCGGTGGAGCCCACCAGGGCCACCTTCTGGCCGGCCTTGGCCGTCAGGGTGATCCCTTTGAGGATGGGATGGCCGCTCTCATAGGCAAAGGCCACATCCCGGAAGGAGACCTCCCCCCGCAGAGGCACCAGGGTGCCGTCGGGCCGGTGCCAGGCCCAGGCGCCGGTCTTCTCCCCGCAGGGGGCAAGGGTGCCATCCGCCTGCTTTTGCACGTGGACCAGGTCGATCTGCCCCTCGTCCACCTCCGGCTCCAGCTGCATCACCTGGAACACCCGCTCCGCTCCCGCCAGAGCCGCCAACAGGAAGTTGCCCTGCATGGTGAACTGGTTGATGGGCATGGCCGCCTGGCGGACAAAGACCAGGTAGCTGGCAAGGCTCCCCACGTCGGTGAGCCCCTGCAGGGCCATGATGCCCCCCAGCACCGCCACAATGGCGTAGTTGATGTAGGAGATGCTCACCACCGCCGGCACCATGGTGGAGGCGTAGCTCTGGGCGCCGGTGCCGGCCTTGCGCAGGCTCTCATTCTTCTCCTGGAAGGCCTGCAGGTTCTCCCCCTCATGGTTGAAGACCTTGATAACCTTCTGGCCGTTGACCATCTCCTCCACATAGCCGTCCAGGTCCCCCAGGCACGCCTGCTGGCGGGAGTAGTACATCTTGCTGCGGGAGCCGCTGTAGCGGATGTACCAGAACATGAGCCCGTAGCACACCAGCACCACCAGGGACAGGCGCCAATTCAATATGAAAAGGATGGTCAGGGTCCCCACCACCTGGATAAAGCTCTGGATCACCATGACAAAGCTGTTGTTCATGGCGTCGGAGATGGTCTCCACATCGTTGGTGAAGTAGCTCATGACGTCCCCGTGGCGCTGGGAATCAAAGAATTCCAACGGCAGGGTCTGCAGGTGGGCAAACAGATCCCGGCGGATGTCGTAGAGGACCTGCTGGGCCGCCTTGACCATGGTCTGGGTGTAGCCGTAGGAGCACAGCACCCCTGTCAGGTAGATCCCCGCCGTGATGAGAACCCCCCGGACCAGGGCCCCATAGTCCCCGCCGGCCAGGGTGTTGACAATGGGGCGGATCATGTAGGTGCCCATGAGGTTTGCAATGGCGCTCACCGCCACCAGCACCGCCACCAGCAGGAGCAGCACCTTGTGCCGGCCCATGTAGGAGAGCAGGGCGTGGAGGGTGAACTTGAGGTCCTTGGGCCGCTTACCGCTCAGCTGCCGTGCCATGGTCATCCTCTCCTTTCATCTGGGATGTGTAGATCTCCTGATAGATGGGGTCCGCGGCCAGCAGCTGCTGGTGGGTGCCCACCGCGTGGATTTTGCCGTCCTCCAGCAGGATGATCTGGTCGGTGTGCATCACCGAGGTGACCCGCTGGGCGATGATGATCTTGGTCACCCCGGTCATGTTGGCCAGAGCGGCGCGGATGCGCCCCTCGGTGGCCGTGTCCACGGCGCTGGTGGAGTCGTCAAAGATCAGCACCTTGGGCCGCTTTAACAGGGTGCGGGCGATACACAGCCGCTGCTTCTGGCCGCCGGAGACGTTGACGCCCCCCTGGCCCAGGTCGGCGTCCAGGCCCTTGGGCATGCGGCGCAGGAACTCGTCGGCGCAGGCAACCTCACAGGCCTGCCAGAGGGTCTCGTCATCCGCCGTGGAATCCCCCCACTGCAGGTTCTCCCGCACCGTGCCGGAGAAGAGGACGTTCTTTTGCAGCACGATGCCCACTGCGTCCCGCAGGGCCCGCAGGTCGTACTCCCGTACGTCCCGGCCCCCTACCAGGACCCGGCCTTGGGTCACGTCGTACAGCCGGGGGATCAGCTGTACCAGGGTGCTCTTGGCCGACCCGGTGCCTCCCAGGATCCCCACCGTCTGGCCGGAGGGGATGTTCAAATTCACATGGGAGAGGGCATACTCCTGGGCGTGCTCCCCATATTGGAAGGAGACATCCTGGAACTGGATGCTGCCATCGGGGATCTCCTTGACGGCGTCGGGGGCGCTGGTGAGATCCGGCTCCTCCTGGAGCACCTGGTTGATCCGCTGGGCGCTGGCCAACGAGCGGGTCAGCTGCAGGAACACGTTGGAGATGAGCATCAGGGAGTTGAACACCTGGAGGACATAGCTCAAAAAGCCGGTGAGTTCCCCCACCTGCATGCGGCCCTGTAGGATCAGGTTGCCGCCAAACCACATGATAAGCACCGTGGCGGTGTAGAGGGTCAGCTGAAAGGCGGGGCGGTTGAGCACCGCGTAGTGGAAGGTCCGCTGGGTGGTCTCCTGGAGCTCCCGGTTCACCTGGTGGAACTTTTCCTCCTCATATTCCCCCCGGACAAAGGCCTTCACTGCCCGGATGGCGTTGAGATCCTCCTGCACCACGTTGTTGAGCCGGTCCATGGCCCGCTGTAGGCGGCTGTACATGGGGGCAATCTTCCGCAGCACCCACACAAGGATCACCGCCAGCACTGGCGCGCACACAAAGAAGATCAGGGAGAGCTGGGCGTTCATCATAAAGGAGAGCCCCACCCCCATAACCAGCATCACTGGGCTGCGCACCAGGGGCCGCAGGCCGGCGTTGATGGCGTTCTGTACCACGGTGACATCGGTGGTCAGCCTGGTCACCAGAGAGGAGGTCTCAAACCGGTCCAGGTTGGAGAAGGCAAACTGCTGCAGCTTTTCATACTGCCCCTGGCGCAGCCGTGCACCCAGCCCATAGGAGGCCCGGGCGGCAAAGCGGGCATAGAGCAGCCCTGTGGCCAGGGAGAGCAGGGCGCAGAGACCCATATAGACCCCCTGGTGGAGGATGTAGTCCATGTCCCCGTTGGCAACCCCCACATCGATGATGTCAGCCATGAGCACGGGGATCACCAGCTCGAAGACCGTCTCCACCAATACGAAGAAACTGCCCAGGGCGATGTCCATGCGGTAGGGCCCCAGGTAGCCGAAGATGTGTTTGAGATCCTGCATGCCCTCACCCCCTTTCCCGCTGGGTCCGGATGTTCTGGTAAGCCCGGGCCAAATAGTCACTGAACTGTTCCCGCTCCTGTTGGGTGAAGCCCTGGAGCATCACCTGCTCCATCTGGCGGCACCCTTCCTGCCAGGCCAAATAGGCTGCCTCACCTTTGGCGGTCAGCTGAACTTGGCCGGCCCGCCGGTCCTTTTCCCGCGCTTGGCGGGTCAAAAAGCCGCCCCGCTCCAGGGCATCCAGCATGCGGCTGACGGCAGCAGGATCCACCTCAAAGTAGGCGGCCAAGTCCTTTTGGGTGCAGGGCCCATTCCGCAGCAGGTAGCCCAAGAATTTTGGCTGCCCAGGCCCCAGGCCCAATTCTGTCAAATGGGGCCTGAGATAGCTGCGCTGGGCGTGAAATGCACGGTAGAGCTGCATGTGCAAGGTGCGTTCCACGTGATCACTCCCTCTTATGACATATCAACTATTGATATATCAATTATATGACACCCTGGAGTGCTGTCAAGGGGGGTGAAGGAGAATTTTCCAAAAAGTTCTACAACACTTCTAAAAGGGGAGGGCTATTTTCGAGCTACAGTGTGAAACATTCTGAAAAAATTAGCCGGTGGTCAGGAGAAATGCGAAAATATTTTTCAAAAGATTGCAAAAGAGTGGGACGGAGATTCCCACGGTGTGCTATAATATGATAACCTTTACAACGCTGCCTGAGGCAAAGCGTTGGATGTTTGAGGGAATATGGAAGCATCCGGAGGAGCGGGTCCTGCGGACCCTCCTTGATGTTCCTATCAATGAATGATATTGCCTCCTTGGCCATTTCCTTTCCTTAGAGAAGGTGGCAGAGGGGGCAGAAAGGTGTGTGTTTGGATGGAAACAGCGGCAGTCACACGACAGGAACAGGCCAGTGAACCCCTTTTTGACCGCAAGGCATTGGTGCGCCTCATCATCCCCCTGGTCATTGAGCAATTTTTGCTCATGAGCGTGGGTATGGCCGATACAGTCATGGTCACCACAGCTGGAGAGGCGGCGGTGTCGGGCGTGTCCCTGGTGGACAACATCAACAACCTGTTGATCCAGATCTTTGCGGCCCTCTCCACCGGAGGCACGGTGATTGTCTCCCAATACCTGGGCCGGCGGGAACACCAGAATGCCCAGGGGGCAGCCAAGCAACTGATCTATACGGTGGCAATCTTCTCCACCGCCTTGATGGTGCTGGCTCTGGTGCTGCGGCAGCATATTCTGCGCCTGGTCTTTGGCAGCATTGAGCCGGCGGTGATGGACAGCGCTCTGGAGTACTTCCTCTCCACGGCCCTGGCCTATCCCTTTATGGCCATCTACAATGCAGGGGCGGCCCTGTTCCGGGCCATGGGCAACAGCAAAGTTTCCATGTTTAACTCTCTGATTGTCAATATCGTCAACATTGTGGTCAATGCGATTCTCATTTATGGGTTTGATATGGGGGCGTTGGGTGCAGGCATTGGTACCCTTACCTCCCGTATTGTGGCAGCGGTGTTTATTATCTATCTTCTTCAACGCCCCACCAACCCCCTGCGGATCGAAGGGCTGCTCCACTTTGCGCTCAAGGGCAGCGTGGTGCGCCGGATATTGACCATAGGCATCCCCAATGGATTGGAAAATGGTCTGTTCCAGGTGGGGAAACTTTTGGTGCTGAGCCTCATCACCACCTTTGGTACCAACGCTGTGGCCGCCAACGCCATCTCCAACAGCATCGCTGGGGTCATCAATGTCCCTGGACAGGCCATCGGCCTTGCCATGATCACAGTGGTGGGTCAGAGTATGGGTGCTGGACAGGTGGATCAGGCGGTGGCATATACCAAGAAACTCATGAAGATGACCTATCTCTCCATGGGAACCATGTGTATTATCCTCTTCCTCTCCGCAGAGCCGTTGGTCTCCCTGTTCAATCTAAGTGCTGCAGCTACAGAGATGTCTGTAGAGGTGCTGCGGTACTGCGCAGTATTTGTTATGCTCTTTTGGCCCCTGTCCTTCACCCTGCCCAACGCCCTGCGGGCCTCTGGGGATGTGGTGTTCACCATGACCGTCTCACTGCTGTCCATGTTCATCTGCCGCATTGGCATGAGCTATGTGTTGGCGGACTCCTGGGGGCTGGGCCTGGGGTTGCTGGGGGTGTGGTTGGCGATGTTTGCCGATTGGATTGTGCGGGACGTCGCCTTTGTCATCCGCTTTGCCAGCGGCCGGTGGAAACGGTTTAAGGTTATCTAACAAGGTGCTTCCAAAACAAGGGTGGAAAGCCACGGCTTTCCACCCTTGTTGCTTCTTGTGGGATCAAAATTGGAATCGACCGCTCCCTTAGGAGAAAAATCAGGACCGCTTGCCGCTGCTCGAGACGCTTTCCCCAGAGACCCGGTGCATCCGGGCCAAAGAACCGGAAGCAAGGCGTGCATAGCATCTGGTTATCCTCCACCAGGTGATGTTCTAAATGGAAAAAGCCGCCGGAGCTGGCGGCTTTTCCACAGGAGAAAATGCTCCTGCGGCTGTTAAGGATCTTCGAAGAGATCAGAGGGTTCCTCACCCTCCGATTTTTTTGTGGGAAGCAGATTTGCAACCACCAGGAACACCCCCACCCCAGTCATCAACAGGGGAATCAGAAGAAACAGGTTAAAGGAGCGGGTGTAGAGTGCCCAGATGGCCCTCCAGGAGAACTCCCCAGCCGCCATCCAAATTGCTCCCAGGCCCAGGAAGAAGAAAATTAGGCCGCAGGCAAGGCTCTGACCATTTACCCTGGGGGCCTTCTTTTTCTCCTCCTTGGGGGAGAGAATGAGAATGAGCATGAACAGGGGAATGACAAAGAAGAAGGCGCCCATAAACAGCAGAAAGGTGTTCCCGGTGAGTCCTTTCAGCTGGGCCTGGCCTGGATCATCCGGATTGTAGAGGATCTCCCGGGTGGAGCCGATCTCCGGCACCGAGCCGGTGCTGTAGTCGGTGGTGACAGTATAGGTCTCGCCATCCACGGTATACAGATAGGTCAAATAGTAGGTGGCAGAGGTGTGGCGGTTGCGGACTGGGTCATACTCCGCCTCGTTGGCCAGAGTATAGTTGACCAGCCGGCCCTGTGTCTCTTCGTATCCCTGGGCCTGTTGGTGGGCCTGCAGGGTATCCCGGATGCCAAAAACCAGCAGAAACACCCCGATGAGCATAACAATGCCAATCATCACCAGAGCTGGGAGCGCAGCGCGGGCCCCTTTGGCACGGTAATGGATTCTCATAGATGATTTCCTCCTCTTTGGGTTGAAAAACTGAGATCTACCTGTCCCACCCCCATGGATCTCTGCCATTATAACATCTTTTTCCATCCGATGCCAGAGGAGAGGGGGCAATTCCAAGGCAGATCAAGGGAGCGGCTAGCGCAGTAAAATCCAGTTGTGTTGGATGTTGCATGTGTGGGCGCAAGCGGGGCACAGATCGGGGAAAAACTGGCTGGATGGATGGCCGCTTTCCTACGCCCCAACCATTTTGTGAGGAGCCTATTTTCCGCAACTGTTCACCGTGCTGCAGCGGGATGTCACCGCTCATTTTGCTGTTCTGTGTGCTGACGGCTGAGAAATATCTTCACCAGGCCTCTTTTGGGCGGCCAAAAGCGTTGATGGCGCCTGCCATGTCTGGCTTTTCCAGCATTGCCGCCGTCTTGGAAAGGGACATGCGCATATCCGTACGGTATAAATTTTTGAGATCGCGACGGATTCCCCTGTTTCAACCAAAGGAATTCCATCGCACAGGATATAAAAAGAACAGGTAAAACTTCTTTTGAAGGGTTTATACCTGTTCTTTTTTTGCTGTCTGGTTATTCTATTTTGCACGTCTCCCCTAAGAAACGGGGCCTGTACGGAGCGCCTTGTTGTCGGTCATCCAGCAGATTGGGGACCGGCAGAACCAATTACGGAGTCAGGCGCTTGGGGCTACGGAAGAGGAACATGGCCTCATTGATGTGCAGCCCCACAAGGAGCATCGTCAAGCGATCAATGCCCAAGCCGAAACCGCCGTGGGGCGGGCAGCCATATTTGAAAAACTCCAGGTAGAACTTGACATCCTCTGCCAAGCCCTTTTCCTCAGCCTGCTTTTTCAGCACCTCATATCGGTGTTCACGCTGGGCGCCAGTGGTGATTTCGACCCCGCGCCAGATCAAATCATAGCCTTGGGGAACGCCATTTTCATCCCGCATGTGGTAGAATGCCCGCTTTTCCGCGCTGTAGTCGGTGATGAAGAGAAACTCGTGGTTGTAGTGCTTTTTGACCCACTCATAGCTCAATTTTTCAGCTTCCGTGGTCAAATCACCCTTTTCCGATTCCTCCACCTTATATCCAAATTCCGCCTCCAAGCCGGCATACAACTCCGCCAAAGTAACCACCGGGAAAGGCTTGGTGGGAACCACCACTTCCAAGCCGAAGGTTTCTTTGATCTGCTCCCCATACTTCTCTTTGACATGGGCGAGGGCATCGGTGAGCAAATCCTCCTCCATTTTCATCACATCATGGAAGGAGGTGATATAGCTGAACTCCAGGTCAAAGCCGCTGAACTCCGTGGTGTGCTTGCTTGTGAAGGACTTCTCAGCCCGGAAGACGGGGCCAGTCTCGAAGATACGCTCAAAACCGGCGGCCATGGCCATCTGTTTATAAAACTGCGGGCTTTGGGCTAGGTAGGCGTTGCGGTCAAAATACTGGACCTCAAAGACATCCGCACCGCTCTCACTGGCGGCAGCAATGAGCTTGGGGGTGTGGATCTCCAAGAAGTTCCGTTCCAACAGAAATTCCCGCATGGCACGGACAAACTCCGTCTGTGCCTTAAAGATAAGCTGGTTCCGATCGGTACGCAGATCAATCCAGCGGTAGTCAAGACGCAGGTCGATGGCGGAGCGTTCCACAGCGGCCTTCTTACGGGTGGCCGGAATGGCCTCCCGATGGATAGGCAGGGGGGCTGCCACAGACTCCAGCACAATGGATGTGGGGATTACCTCCACCCCGTTGAGCTTGACATATTCGCTGGCTTTTGGAACGCCCAAAACCGTGAGAACAGAGTCGGGCGTGATCTGTGGAAGAAGGTCCAGCAACTCCGGATGGTTCGCTTTTTCAATGGTGATCTGCACCTTGCCCGTTATATCCTTAAGCACAATAAAAGCCATGGCCTTGCTGTCACGGAAGGTGTCCACAAAGCCCTGGAGCTTGACCTCTGTGTCCAGATGGTCTTTGATCTTGCCAATGTACAATCTTTCCATAGTCCAATCTCACTTTCTTGAATATACTCTGACACACCATTGGGGCCGTTCCAACCGGTCCCAATGGGAAATTCATGCGGAGAAAGGCGGCGGGGGCATGTCCCTCCCAGGGGGTGGTCCCCCACACTTGCGCTGCCGCCCGTTATAGTTTTAGGGTATTCCTAATGCCTGACAAAGTCAAGAAAAATTAAAAATTATCGCCAGACATCAAAAGGCTGTCCCCCTTTTTTCGTCCCCGGCAAAACTTAAATAACTCTTGGAAGGTTGGGGTCCCTGTGAACCCTGATATTTGCCATGGTACAGTTCAATCTCTCCCTTTACCGTCCAAAAGGACACCTGTCCCATCCGCATCTCCGGATAAACGCGAATATCCAAAGTGGGATATAGCTGGAAGGTGATGTTGCCGATGGAACCAATGTCAATCAAGTCGGCCGTGATATGAACAAACAGTCCGAGGCGGGCCACGCCAGATTTGGCGTGGATGAGGGGGACAAAGCGGGTGCTCCCAATCTTCTCCATGCTGGAGCCCAGATAGAAGTGGTTCTTCTTGAGGACATAACCGCTCTCAGGAATGGTTTCCAGGTGGTAGCGGTTCTCTTTCCGGGGAGAGAGCACCTCCTCATCGTAGATGAGCAGCTGATTGCCCAGGCGCAGGTCGTAGCTGTTGGGGTTGATAAACTCCTGGAAAAAAGGCTCAATGGTGATTAGACCTGCCTGCTGTTGTTTTTCAATCTCATTGCCGGTTAAAATCACAACCGTTCCACTCCTTTCGATGGGGTGGGCTCATTGCGTGTCCCATAGAACCCTTCATAGTTGCGCCGCTCACCCACCGGCTCCCAAAAACTTACCTGCCCGATGACCTGGTTGGGGAACACCTGTAAGGGGAGGCAGCACCGGATCTCCAAAGTCCACTGATGAAAAATGGTCTGATGCCCCAAATTGGCAGAAATCTGCAGAAACAGCCCCAAACGCCCCATGGAACTGCGTCCAATGAGGGAGGTGGTGTAAAACTCGCTCCCAATCTTTTCTACCGTGCTGCCCAGGTACAATTCACCGGGAACAAGCACAAGCCCCTCGGGGGGAATGCGGATCACGTCGCCGATGCTGCGATTGTTGTCATCTAGATCCAGGCTTGTGACATGGATGAGCGTATCCGAAAGGTGGTAGTTATAGCTGTTGGGATTGACACACTGCGGATCAAAGGGTTCAATATGAATCCGGTTTTGTGAGACCTCCCGGCAAATTTGCGGACCGGTCAAAATCATAAACGGTGACACCCCCTAGAAAGCCCCCCTCGGGAGCGAATCGTTCTATCTATGGCCTACGGCCGCAGCCTGGCTGAACAACGGGAGCACCCAGCTGCCCTTATTGGCGCGCCCACCTATCAAAAGTGGTGGAGCGTTGCAGCAGGGCGAGGAAAGGTGCAAACTTGGCTACAGCCAGATTCCGCCGCAGGTTATGGCGTGCAGTGATTCTGGTACCGCGGAAAGGCGATATAGTCCGCCACATGGGTTTGGGGAATCACCGTGGCCAAAAAGCGCTCCAATCCCATACCGATGCCGCACATGGGCGGCACGCTGGTCTCAAAGAAGCGCAAAATCTCCTGGTAGCTAGTCACATTCTTGCCTTCGGCAGCAATTTTTTCTTGAATGCGCGTCAGGTCGGTTTCACGCTCGCCGCCGGCAGCCAGGTAGATTGCCCCCTGGTACCAGAGTTGGTAATCAGCACAGACACCTTCTGTACTGCGCACAAAGAAGGGCCGCTTGTCCTCTGGAAAGCCAGTGACCCACACAAAGCTGTCATAGTGCTCCTGGAGATATTGACGGACCCTTTTGGGGAATTGGGCGCCAGTGAACTGGGGACATCCTGCTTGCTTTACAAGATCATCAAAAGTGATGGTCTCAAACGTAGCCTGCGGCACAAAGCCGGGCAGCTGCAGCTGGGCCAGCGCTTCATAAATGGCGCAGATCATGCCCTCCACTACCGCCATCATCTCCCGCCTGCTGCAGTAGGCCAGGCCAATGTCGACAATGGTGAATTCCGCCAAACGATGAATGGAACTTGGGTGCTCTTGCCGGAAAATTTTGGCAATTTCATAAATCCGGGTGAAGCCGTTGATCATCATGATCTCATGATACATCATGTTGCTGATGGTCAAGTTCATGGGCTTGCCATAGAAATCCATAGAAAATGAGCCCGTCTGGCCGTTCACCCAGTCGCTCACAATAGAAGGGGAATGAACCTGTAGAAAACGATGGTCCATAAAGTACCGATGGATAGCCTCTAGGGCATGGGAACGGGCGAAGAGGGCTCTGAGGCGCGGGGTGGAAAAGTAGTTTGCCATCTCTCCCCTGGGGTTTCGATGGCCCAAAAAGGAGACCTGGCTGGCCTGCAGCTCCCAACGGCCCTGGATCTGTTTCATATTGCCTTGGACATTGAGGTGATCTCCGCGCTTGATGCGGCAACTCCCCTCATATACCACATTCCATTCGTCCTGCTGGTTCTGTAGGGTAAAAAATTTTAGATGGCCCAGGTCACGAATAGATTGAACACGGCCCTGGACGGAAACCGGTTTCGAAAAATCCATCTGAAACAATGGTTCCTTTTGCAACGGTGATCCCTCCTGTCACTGACCCAGAACAACATGAAAGGTCTCCAGCTCTTGGAGAATGCGGTGGACTTCCTCCTCAAAGGCAGCCCCGGCGTCTACCGGTGCGAACACCAGCTGGTCCAGGAGCTTTTCGATGCGCAGGTTCTGTTCTTTATCCAGATCTGGGACAAAAGGCCAGGCGTAAGCGTCCTGCCAGGTGCGGTATACCGCCATGGAGTGGGGGTGGGTGCGGGTTAGGCGAATTGTTTGGGCCCGCAGCAGCCGCGCCGTGTCAGAATCCATGCCGCAGTGCCGCCAGTGCTCCCCTGCGTGGGCCCAGTGGTAGCCACCACGCTCAGGCAGAAGTTCTAGCTGGTATTTGTCTTTTTCCTTTCCAATGGGCAGGATATCCCCCTCATATTCAAACACATAGAGGCTGTAGCGTCCCACATGCTCATGAACCAGGTAGGATTGGGTCTGGGCGAAATCCTCAGGGGTTTCCCCGGGGAACCCAACGATAAAGGACATTTTGGTGGTGATGGCGCTGTTGGCAAAGAGACGGTTGATGCGCCGGTTATCTGCCGGAGTGGTTCGCTTGTCCATTTTTTCCAGTGTCGCGCTGCACATGGACTCAAAGCCAAAAAAGAGCGCTGTACAACCAGCTTCCTCCAATGCCTTTACGCTGCTGGCGTCAAAGGGCGTATCGGCCCGGGCATTTGCGTCCCAGGTAAATCCGCTGCCCTTGAGCAGTTCCAGCAGCCGGGGAATTTTGTGATAGGGAATAAAAAAAGTGGAGTCGTTGATGGAAAAGTGGTTGGCGTCGTTTTCCTTCGCATAGGCCTGCCAATCTGCAAAGATTCGCTCCGCGGTTTGATACTGCCATTTTGGCGTACACTCCCGCAGGGCGCAGAACTTGCAGCGGTAGGGGCAGCCCCGCATCGACATATAAGGGATATAGCCGCTCTGCCCACAAAAGCGAACCCGAGGGACCGATCGAAAATCAAAATCCTCCGTTGCGGTGCGCAGCAAGGTGCCGGAATCCCTTATAGATAGGAGGTTGGGGATGGCCAAAAGTTCCTTTTCATCCCCGCCTGTCTGGAGAGCTCGAATGAGAGGAACCAGGGAGAGCTCGGCCTCCCCGGTCTGGAGGAAGAGGTTGGGAGCGCCCCAGTGCTGTAGAAGGTACTCCTGTTTGAGTACGCCGTACTGTCCCCCAACCACCAGGTAGCGGCAATGCAAATGCCGGAAAACCCAGGAGATGGCGTGGTCCAGCATTCTCTCGTTCCACATAAAGGTTGTGGACAAACAGACGATGCTCTCCCCCTCCAAGCCGCGGGTATCTGGCGCCTGATTGGCCCAGATCTGGCGAATTGGGATAAAGTGAAAGGGAATACCCTCCGCAGAAAGAATGCTTTTCAGGGTCTCTGAGATGTAGTCTGTCTCCCGCAGCTTGGGCCGGGGACGCAACAAGGGAATCGATCTCCCGCGCGATTGGTAGATCAGGCGCTCTGGTGTGCAATCCCTGCCGCCGATGTCATATTGGCGGCGGATTTCTGGGCGGTCCTGGTCATAGAGACTGCCTGCAAGATCCTCTGTCTCCATCAGAGCAGGGCCCAGCCCCGCAATTAGAATTACATTCATATCCCATCGCCCCACAGATGGTCCCCTTGTTTGACTGCCAGATAACCGGAAAAGTTCATCCATTTAAAAATCATACTCACCAGAGAAAAACCGGCCTGTTGCAGAAGAGACTGGTTTTGCTCGTCGGACAGCGGAAGAAGGACCCCTTTCAGCGCCTCCCGTTTGCCCAGGATCTCCTGTTGGGAGTAGCCGTTCCTAGCCTTCAGGTTATAGTACACCTCCACCTCCAGCTGGCGCAACAGGGGATCTTCGTGTTCTGTTTTCTCAAAGAGAATCATGGCCCCGCCTGGGCGAAGACAACCATATATCCGCTGCACCAGCGCTTCCCGCTCCTGGAGGGAAAGAAACTGGAGGGTCAGGCACGCAACAATGACGCCGGCGCGCACAAAGGAGGTCTGTGTCACATCCTCCTGTAAAAAGGTGATGTTGTCTTTTTCCCCAGTAGGGGTTAGGTCCATGGCCCCCTGAATCATGGGGGCGGAGCAATCCACACCCACAATGCCAATAGACAGGTCTGGGATGGACTGACGCAACAACCGGCAGAGGGTCCCCTTGGAACAGCCCAAGTCATAAATGATCGTACCGGGCTTTGCAAACCGCACTGCAAGGTCCACGGTGAGTTCCTGCATGGTTTGGTACAGGGGAACGCTGCGGAGCAGCATATCCTCAAAGACAGCGGCTGTGTTTTCATCAAAACGGAACCTTCCCTCATAGGGGCGGTCCCGAAATAGCTCATCACGGCGCATGTTATCACCCCTTTTTGCACACAAAAACCAGAAAATAGGGGATGCGTGAGGCCTTTTGCTGGATAACGGGGTAATCCTTGGCCCTAGGCGAAACACCAGGTTCCCCCAGGCGGGTGACGGTAAAGCCAGCCTGAAGGATGGCATTATAGTAGGTAGAGATGGTCCTGTGATAGGAACGGACCCCGGATTGAACCACGTCCCCGTTGACATTTTCTCTCGGTTTGTCGCACACTCTTTCCTCTAGATAGCCGTCCAGCCGGTAGTAGTGGTAGTCCCACCGGGTCCCGCTTCTCACTTTTACCCAGTCTCCCAGATCCTTCATTGGATGGGGAACCGATAGGATCAACTGCCCCGTACAATTCAAAATGCTGTAGTAATAGGAGAGCATTCCGGCGAGATCGTCCACATAGTCCAGCATGTTAATGGAAAGGATGACATCATAGTTGCCCTTAAGCTGGGCCTGGCAGGCGGTGAGGGTCACATGCTCGCCCTGAAGATTTGCCTGAAGCAATTTGAACATGGATGGATCCGGTTCAAAAGCGGTGACATCCAGCCCTGCTGCTGCTGCCATCTTGCTGACGGTGCCAATGCCCGCACCGTAGTCCAAGCACCTCCCCGGACGGCACCTGCGGAGCAGATCCTCCAGATATCCATCCAGCACCAGAGCATTGAACGAACAGCTCTCCCGCTCCTTAATATATTCTTGAGCGACTAAAGTGAAATCTTGCTTCACAGTGGAACCCCCTCCTTTTTCTAAGGATATGCAGCCCACCTATTGGCTGGTTAAGCCACCATGTGAAGGGCGGCGCACACGGCGATTCAACCCCATTCTTTCACCAAAAATTCTCTGGATATTCCTATTTATACTATCATATGCAGAAAATAAAATCAACCTGATTCGGGCCCAACCAATGGTGCACGGGGCTACGGACGCCTTGGCTACCGTCAAAGCAGTTTGAAGGGGGTGATAAATCATTGGAAACTGGCCAGAAGTAAACCGTTATAGAAAAGTCAAAAATGGGCCTCCGCCTGAAAAACAGTTGGAAGCCCCGCTTTATCTCCTACAAAACTTTGATTTTGCCCCTGGGTAGAAAAGGCTCCAAGAACGCTATAGTGGCCTTTTATGGGAAATAGCGCATATCCTTGTATAAATGTAAAAATGGACTGGCCATTTATCATGACCAGTCCATATGGAAGGGGTGGACACTTTAGATGCCGTTTCCGGCGCGAGCACCCTGCCCGGACAAAAAGAAAAGAGTCCAGACGCGAATTGCGTCCAGACTCAGTCTGGTGGTTGCGGGGGAAGGATTTGAACCTACGACCTTCGGGTTATGAGCCCGACGAGCTACCGAACTGCTCCACCCCGCGATATGGTGCAATCTAAATTTGACTGCTTATATAGTATAGCACAGGACTTTAGAGATTACAAGCCCCTTTTTCAATTTTTCTGGATCGGTATGGGGACGGAGACAGACCGCGCCCATATCCATCTCAGTTGGAAGGAAAGGAGGCGGCAACAGCGGGAGCGATGCCCCCTTCTTTGTTATGCTGCGCTCCGGCCATAGCTTCCTTTTTTGACCCGATGACCGGCTGCGGTTGATGATATGGGAGAGCTGGTCAAAAAGGGAACAGCCCATCTATTGTGGACCGTCCCCCTTACATGCCAAAGGAGGCTACTCTCCTTTCTCCAGCCAATCCATGGCCCCCTGGACCAAAACGGCCACGCCGTGGTGCAGGGCGTGCTCATCCAAGCAGAACTTGGAGTTGTGCAGGGGATGTACTGCCCCGTCGATGGGGGCGTAGGACACCAGATTGAAATAGTTCCCCGGCACCTCCTGCAGGAAGTAGGCCGCATCCTCTGAACCCATGGATGGCTTGTTGCAGTAGACCACCTGATCCTCCCCCAGGACTTTGCATGCGCTCTCGTAGAGCTCCTGAGCGTTGGCCTTGGGGTTGTGCAGGACAGGGGCCACGTGCTTGACCTTCAGTTCCCCGGTGGCCCGGGCGGTGCTGCAGATACCGGTGACAATCTCCTCCATGCGGGCGAGGATGTACTGCTGTACGTCGCTGTTGAGGGTGCGCAGGGTTCCGGCGATCTCCACACAGTTGGGGATGACGTTGTAGACCTTCTGGTACTGCTCCTCATCGGCGGTGCGGCTGCGCAGGCTGCACAGGCTCAGCACAGCGGACTCCTGGGAGGAGATCTCCCGGGCCATCATGGTCTGGATGGCCTGGATCACCTGGGCGGCGATGACCACTGGGTCCACGCCGCTCTCTGGCATGGCGCCGTGGCAGCCCTTGCCCTTGACCCGGATGTCAAAGAAGTCTGCAGAGGCCATCATGTTCCCGTCGCTGACCAGGACGGTGCCGCTGGGATATTGGGTGTTGGGCTGGCCGTGGAGGGCATACATGCATTGGACATGGTGGTCGGTGAGGGCCCCTTCCTGAATCATCTCCGGGGCGCCTTCACAGATCTCCTCCCCATGTTGGAAGAAGAGTTTGACCGTTCCCTTGAGTTCCCCCTCGTGGGCCTTCAGCAGCTGGGCCGCACCCAGAAGCATGGTGGTGTGGCCGTCGTGGCCGCAGGCGTGCATGTTGCCATTTTTGGAGGCATAGGGCAGACCCGTCTCCTCAGGGACCGCCAGGGCATCCATGTCCGCCCGCAGGGCGATGACCCGCTCCCCCTGGCCCACGGTGGCCACAATGGCGGACCCATGGCCATAGAGCTGGAAGGGGATGCCCATTCCTTTGAGCTGTTCCTGGACATAGGCGCTGGTTTTGGGCAGGTTCAGGCCGATCTCCGGCATCTGGTGCAGGGCTCTGCGCCACTGGATCAACTGGGGCTCCAGGGCCTTGGCCTCCTGTAACAAGTTCATAAGCGGACCACCTTTCTGTGTCGGGGAGCCGGGGCTCCCGCTGGATTTCTATTCTTTTCTCTATGGTAGCATGGGCTGGGGACCAAAGGCAAGAACATCTAGCGGCGGGGCAGGGAGAAGATTTGCCCTACCTTTTGTCAAAATGAAATGAAATTTTAATAAATGAAATTAACTGGCGGGAGAACGGCCCTCCAAGGGGACATGGCCATGGACCGTTTTTTATGCTAGAATAGGGTCAGACCAATCGGATGGGAAGGAGGCGGCTCCATGGGAAGATCCAAAGGCCAAATACCCCAGGTGGCCATTGTGGGCATGGGCGCCAGTGGCCTGGCGGCAGCTTTGACCCTCTTTCGGGAGGGGTTCGCCGGGGAGATGGTGGCCCTGGAGAAGCAGGACCGGGTGGGGAAAAAGCTCCTCTCCACCGGGAATGGCCGGTGCAACCTGGGGAATGAGGCGATCGCCCCCTGTCACTACCACAGCCAGAACCCCAGCGCCCTGGCCGCATGTTTGGAGGAGATGCCAGTGGAACAGACCTTGGCGTTTTTCCGGGAGTCGGGCCTCCTCTGCCGCCAGGAGTCAGGGCGGCTGTACCCCCTGTGCAACCAGGCATCCATGGTGTTGGACGTGCTGCGCCTGGAGTTGGGGCAGGCGGGGGTGCAGCTGCGCACCGGCTGTACCGTCCAGCACCTGCGCTGGGCAGATGGGAAGTTCCTGCTGCACCTGGACACAGGGGAGGTCCTTCCGGCCCGGCGGGTGATTCTGGCCACCGGAGGCCGGGCGGCCCCCAAACTTGGGAGCGACGGCTCCGGCTATGGCCTGGCCCGGGCAATGGGTCACAAAGTCAATCCCCTCTACCCCTGCCTGGTGCCCCTCAAGGGCAAGGAACAGGTTTTCCATGGCCTGAAGGGCCAGCGAGCCCAGGGCAGGGCCTCCCTCCTGGCAGGGGAGCAGCTGCTGGGAGCAGAGACGGGTGAGATCCAGTTCACCGACTATGGCCTGTCGGGCATCCCCTTGTTCCAGCTCTCCTGCCTGCTGCCCCAGGCAGCCGGGCGGGGGGTCATCTCCCTGGATCTGCTGCCGGATCTCCCGCTGGAAGGAGTGCTTGCCCTGCTGCGGGAGCGGCTGCATCAAGGCCGATACCAAACATTGGAGGAGCTGCTCCTGGGGACTGTGCCAAAGCGGGTGGGCCTGGCGCTGCTCAAATCCCTGGGCTTTGCCTCCCTGGCACAGCCGGTGGCCGCCCTGCGGGATCGAGAGGTGAGGGACATCGCCGCCACCCTCAAGGACTGGCGCATGCAGGTCAGCGGTACCCTGGGCTGGGATCAGGCCCAGGTCACCGGCGGAGGGATCTCGCTGGAGGAGGTGGACCCCCGCACCATGGAGTCCCGCCTGCGGCCGGGGCTGTATCTCACTGGGGAACTGCTGGACGCAGTGGGAGACTGCGGCGGCTACAACCTTCATTGGGCCTGGAACACGGGGATCCTGGCGGCAAGGGCCGCCGGAGGAACCCGGTGAACCCCGCCGTCATACTACCACTGTGAAAGAAGGAGACAGATTTGATGAACTGTGTCATACGTCCCCCGCTGCCTCAGGATCTTCCTGCGCTGCTGCAGGTGGAGCGTGCCTGCTTCCCGCCCCAGGAGGCCGCCAGTGAGGAGGCCCTGCGCTACCGCATCGCCGCTTTTGCAGGCAGCTTCTTTGTTGCACAGCAGGGGGACCGGATTGTGGGGATGGTCAACGGCTGTGTCAGCAACGCCATGGCCATTGCGGACGATCTCTTTGCGCCGGATTCGGGCCACGACCCCTTGGGGGAGAACCAGATGATCTTTGACCTGGCCGTCCATCCGGATGCCCAGGGGCAGGGGATCGGCGGGGCACTGCTGAGCCGCCTGGTGGAGGAGAGCCGCATCCAGGGCCGCCGGCGGGTGATCCTCACCTGCAAACGGGAGAAGATCCCCTTCTACGCCCGGTTTGGCTTTGAGAACCGGGGGATCTCCGCCTCTGTCCACGGGGGCGCCGTCTGGTACGACATGGTCCTGGTTTTGTAAGAGGCATCTGGCTTTTTTGAGAGAGGAGGATGGCGCAATGGGGAAACTCCTGTTGGTGGTGGACATGCAGAACGACTTTATCACCGGCGCGTTGGGAACGCCGGAGGCGGTGAGCATCGTCCCAAAGGTCTGCCGGAAGGTGTCCCAACATCTGGAGCAGGGAGGGCTCCTTGCCTTCACCCTGGACACCCACGGGGAGAACTATCTTGAGACCCAGGAGGGCAAGTTCCTGCCGGTGCCCCACTGCGTCCGGGGCACCTGGGGGTGGCAGTTCTGCCCGGAGCTGCTGGCGGTGGTGGACCCGTGGCGGCACACCGTCTACGAGAAGGAGACCTTTGGTTCCAGCGCCCTGGCCCGGGATCTGGCCGACGGCCGGTATGACGGCCTGGACCAGGTGGAGCTGGTGGGCCTGTGCACAGACATCTGCGTGGTGTCCAACGCCCTGCTCTGCAAGACCTTTTTGCCCCAGGTGCCAGTGGTGGTGGATGGGGCCTGCTGTGCCGGAGTCACCCCCCAGGCCCACCGGGAGGCGCTGCACACCATGGGCCAGTGCCAGGTACAGGTGCATAACGGCTAGGAATTCACAGAGGGATCAGCTGGGGCAAAGGAGCTCGCCGCGCCGGATTCCAGTTTGGCCAACGGCACAGGCGGGGTGGACATGGGACAACGTCACCGAGAGATAAGGAGATGACCGTTTTGATCCTCAACATTCATGGATTTATGGGGGTTGCCGACAACAAGAACTTCCAGGCCCTGCAGGGCATCTGCCAGGGGGAGCAGCTCATCTCCCCCCAGCTGGACTACCTCCAGCAGCCGCCGGGGCAGATTTTGGCGGCGCTGGCGGCGGTGATCCAGCGCACACGGGAACCGGTGCTCCTGGTGGGCCAGAGCCTGGGGGGCTGGTTTGCCAACCAGCTGAGCCTGCGGTTCCTCCTGCCCTGTATCCTCACCAGCCCCTGCCTCAACCCCAACGGGTGTGAGATCATCACCCACTCCGCCATTCCCCGGTCCTATCTGCAGGACTACCGGCAGGAGAGCTGCCCGGTGCGGAACCCCATGGCCCATATCCTCTGCAGCCGCCAGGACGAGGTGCTGCCCCACAACATACCCCTCTGCCGGGCCCTGACCCACCAGGTCCGCCTGGTCAACGGGGATCACAGCGACATAGAAAACCGGACCTCAGAGCTGATGGCCCTCCTGGACCTGTGGAAGGCCCGCCGGTAAAAGACAGCCGCTTGGCTTTGGAAGGGAAAAAGAGCGCCCGGATACTGGGACAGAGGGGCAGCCATCGAAAAAGGAGACATAAGATATGGAACAGTTTCGCTTTGTCTTTCTCATCCTGTCGCAGGACTATACACCCCAGGCCAATCAGGCGCGCTTTGAGAGCCCCCTCTGCCTGAGCCAGATCTATGGGGTGGGCAGCCTGGAGGAGGCCTGCCGCCTGGCCAGGGAGATTGCCGACGAGGGGCAGATCCACCGGGTGGAGCTCTGCGGCGCCTTTGGTCCCGAGGGGGCAAAGGCTGTGGCCCAGGCCGCCGGGGGACGCCTCTCTGTGGGGTATGTCACCGATCTGGCGGAATAGAACCCAACCCTCCGTTGGAGGAGGACCTCAAAAAAGCGGCCCTGCCTGGTGCAGGGCCGCTTTCCCTTGATCTGGCTTTATTTATGGTGCGGGGGGAGGCGTTACAGGTCCAGGGGGAGTAAGCTTGTCTGTAAAGTCCTGTTGGAACTTCTCACCGCTCATCTTCCTGCTCCGCTCTATTTTGCCGTGGATCGTGCCATCAATCCCACCAGAAAAACCAATGGTTGGATCCCCGGACCGTCTGTTCCAGGGCGGCCACCGATTCCGCCCCCTGGAGGATCAGATCCTCACAGAACCCGAACATCTCAAGGGCCAGGGGATGGGCCTGCGCCCCCCTTGGCGGGCGCTCCACATAAAACTGCAGGGTGTCCATGCCCAGCATCATGGGGCGCGCGCCATACCCCTCATACCAATATTTTGAGACGGCCATCTGCTCCAGGTTGTCGGGGCAGGCGTTAAAGCCGCCAAAGGGGATCCGGCGGAAGATATCCCACGGCTGCTGGCCGGGGATCCGCAGAAGCAGCAGCCCGCCGGCCTCCTGCACCGTCTGCCAGGGGACATACAGGCCTCCGTTCTCCTGGGGTGTCCCCCTTTCGTCCCCCTGGGCGGTGATCTCCTGCCAAAGGGCCATGTCCTCCTCGCTGCCCATAAAGCCCTCTTTGATCCCGTCCAGCCGCTGCTGCAGCAGGCCCATCGGATCCGGCCACCCCTGCGCATCTGGAAGAGGATACTGGGGCAGCGCCGCCGCGTGGAGAAAACACGAATCCGGGATCAGCAGCAGCGGCTGAATGCCGGGCTGCGCCGCAGTCTGCCAGATTTCATCCAGGGCGTTTTCCAAGGTCTGGGGCGGCAGAATCTCATAGGGCAGGCCGAGGGCCCGCCCCACCTGTTCCGCCAGGGAGGGGCCGCCGCCCGTGGCAGTCTTCTCCACGTCCGGGTCGTGGCAGACAAGGTCCTTTGCAATCTGATCCAGGACATGCCTGTTTTGGCGCACCCGCTCCGGCAGGCCGTTGAGCAGCAGCCAGAGGTACTTCTCCTTTTTCTTGAATCCCACCAGGCAGAAGTCATAGAGGAAGGTGGTGTTCTTGTGGTCCGCCTGGTACAGGGCGCGGAATACGATTTTTTCATCGTCCTCCTGTTTTTCCCACCCCTGGAGGGCCTTGACGTTCTGCCGCATCTTCAGGAGCTGCCGGTTTTGATGGGCAAAAAGCCACTTGGGCCCTCCGCTCCACCGGACCGGCTCCGCCTCATATCCAAAGGCGCTCAGATAGAGCCCCAGCCGGTCTGACCACAGTTGAAGATCCAAATTAGGGGCCTTGGTGTTTTTCCAGTCCCCGCTGCAGACAACCTCTATCCCAACCTGGGAATTCCGGATGGCAAAGCGCTGCTCCCGCTCCTCCTGTTCCCCCTGGCCGGGCGCTTTCTTTTGCGCCGCCCTGTCGCGCATCTCCTTGCGCAGCAGGGTCCGGGCAATGGCCGATAGGATACTCATGCTTCCCGCTCCCTTCTCTCCGGCGGCGGAGAACCGCCCCGCCGCCTAACATCAGTTTCCAGATTTGTCCCAAGGGCAAAACATTGCGGTGCTGCTGCATACCCTGTGGATCGTAGGGCCCACTTTTGCTGCGCCCTGTCTACTGGAGCGCCTCCAGCACCTTTCCATCCCGGTCGGTGATTGTTGTGGGAACCAGCTCCACCGTCAGGGGCAATTCCGATAGGGGATAGATGCCCTTGTGGCCCTGGAGGGCGGCGCACAGCTCCGGCAGGGCCTCAGGGGGTATGGCGATGGAGAGGACCCCATCCTCCAGGGCGGCCTTGGCCATGGAGCCGGGAGAGAAGACGGCCGCCCCCTTGCCCTGGAGGTACAGGGCGCGGCCCTTGCCCACGCGGGCAAGGAGCATGTTGGTCAAAATCCGGCCGTGGCCCACCCCCAGGCGCAGCCAGCCCCGATCCTGCTCCAGCCGGGTCTCCAACTCCTGCACATAGAGGAAGCTGGTGGAGGAGCCATCCCGCTCCATACCGGCCTGCCACACCTGGCGGAAGGAGGCCTCCTCCATGAGGGAGGGCCGGTCCAGGCAGGTGACGCACAGGGGGATGTGCCCCTCCATCTCCCGGAGGAAGGCAGTGCCGTTCCAGCACATCATGGCGTCCATCTCATCCTCCGTCAGCCCCACCGCCTGGAGAAAGATCAGGTGGCCGTTGGGGGTGTCCAGCTCCCCCAGCTCCGGATCCATGCGAAAGCCCAGGGCCGTGAGGCGGGTGCCAGAGTCCAGGGCAATGGGACCGTTGCAGCTCATGTGATGGCCGGGGCCGAACCGGTTGCCGCTGGCAAAGACATACCGGGCCAGATTTTGCAGCAGGCCGATGGGCCAGGTGGGGGGCTGCGTCTCCGGCCCCCGGGCCAGGCGGAAGGTAAGCTCAAAGCCGTAGCCGCTCTCCTGGGGATCCTCGCTCTCCTTCTCATACAGCTCGGTGAATCCGTAGGTGACATAGTGCCAGTGGGGGAGGCCGCGGCTGCTCTCCCAGACCTCCACCCCATCCAGGGGATCGCCGCCCCCCAGGGCGTAGGGGACAATGGTGCCGTAGTAGAGCCCTTCCTGGCCGGGATAGAGGTTCTTGGTGGCCTGGGCAATGGCTTCAAAGCCAGAGGTGTTCAATGGGGTCTCGTCGTTCATAGGGATGCCTCCTTCTTTCTGCAGTTTGGCGGTTCGGTGGAGCCCTGCGGCGTCACAAGGCCGCTCAATGGGCCGCCGGTTTAATAGTCCATGAGAATGGGTGTCCGGTGTTCTTCGGCGAACAGAAGGGCGCGGTAGAAGATGGAAAAGGCGAACTTTGCCAGGGACTGGGTGTCATATTGGGCCTGTTCCGGGATATCCGCCTTGGTGAACACCCCGCCGGGGCCCACCTGGCCCTCCACAGGATAACCCTCCGTCCGGCTCCAGCTGAGGATGGTCTCTTCATCCGCCTGCCAGGCCATGTCGTTGAGCTTTTCCAGCTCCCAGCGCAGGCCGGTGGTGGTGCCCATGATCACCCGATCCTCCGTGGGGATAAGACCCTGGAATAGGATGGCGTCCGGCAGTGGGAGCCACCAGGAGGCTCCCCGGAACAGGGACCACACCCGCTCCTGGTCCTGGGATAGGCGCTCAATGAGGGGGTGGGTGGTGTAGTCCCAATTTTTCTCCACCGTGGGCGGCACCGGCTCCCCGTAGACGTGGCAGGCCCCCACCAGCAGCATAGCGCCCAAGGCGTCCCAGTCGGGTTTGTCGGTGAAGTAGGGGCGCTCGTTGTCCTCCGGCCAGGGTGCGTAGGGCGTCTGCCCCGGCTGGGAGAGGGCATTCAGAACCTGGCTCTGCCACCACGTCACAAAGGACTGGATCTTCTCGGGGGATTCCTCCTCCTCCACATCCTCCGCTCCGTTGGGGGTGATGCGCTGGAAGCCGAAGCCGTTTTCCTCGGCCCACTGCTGCACGACAGTCTTCCAATTGTGGGTGTAGTACCGGGTCAAGGGCCCGGCGTAGAGATCAAGTCCCATTCAAATTACCTCCTTCTATCTTCTATGGTATGGGCCATCCGCACAGAGATGGCCAAGTCCCCCACCTGGGGTCGTAGGTATGGTCATGACCTTGCACAAAGAATTTCTCCCAGGCGGTGTGATAAGGGCGGGTGTACCGTGATAACAACAGGGCCATATGGGACGGGGTGACAGGGAAACCAGCGGCGTTTGGCCGGCACCCGTTCCCAGTGGCCCTGTTTTTTGAAGCGGATGGCTCAATAGGCAATTTTTAGGGTCATCCCCGGCAGGGCAACCCCCTGGCTGCGGGTGATGGCGTGCTTATCCTCCTGGGAAAAGCCGATGGTCTCCCCATCCTGTAGGGTCACGTCGCACTCCAGCAGGTAGGAGGCAAGGCTGGCCATAAAGTCCCGCACCTGGACCGGCTGGGCGTCGGCGTCCAACACCTCCAGCTCATCCTTGCCAAAGGCCTTTAGGCCGTCGGTGTAGCCGCACACTCCCTTATCGCTCCGGTAGAGGCCGAACCAGATCCAATTGAAGATGGGCAGCTCCCCCTCCTGCAACATACCGGACATCCCCTCATAGAACCGGGGTTCAAAGACGGTGCCGCTGGTGTAGACGCCGGTGGCATTTTTCTGCCGGCAGCAGGAGGCGACCAACTTGACAAAGAGTTTGCCCCGCTCCAAAGGCGTCCCACCCTTGCCCAGCACCGCCACCATGATGTGGGCCCTGTGGGCCTGGGCCACTGGAACCGCCTGGGGCCACATGTAGTTGTTTTTTGCGTTCTCTTGGGCCTCCCCATCGGGGATGGGGGCGGGCATGAGGCTCAGGGCGGCCATCATCTCCCCCACAGAGAACACCAGGGCGTCCTCCCGGTCCTCCTGGCCGTCCTCCTCGGCATCCAGCCCCCAGGACTCCTTGAGGTCTCGGATCAGTTGGCCCCTGTCCCAACTGGCATCGGACAGAAGGACAAACCCCAGGAAGGTCCCAGCGTGCTCCTTGTGCTCCTCGGCCTGCTTGGCCTGCTCCATCCAGTAGGCGCGGATCATCTCCACCATAGCGGTGGCCTGTTCCACGGCGGTGGCGGGGTCGTACTCCTGCATCTCGCTGAAGATGTGTCCACAGTGCTCCAGGCTGTCCCCCTCGTAGCCGCCACAGACCCCCAGCAGCCACTTGCCCAGGGTGCTCTTCTTATATTGAAAGAGGTAGTAGCGCATTCCGTATCGTTCAAAGGTGCCGGCGCACTGGATTTTGGCCGGGGCCTTGCCCAGCTCCTGGGGGTGGCTGAGCCATTGGATCATGGCCTGCATGGCCGCGTTCTGCTGCGCCTGGTTCATGGGAAATTCCTCCTCATAACAGTCAATTCAAATGGCCCCATGGGGCTGTCCAATCCGCCCGGTGGCGGAATCTCTTCAAGTGAGGGATCAGTGAAACGCCGCACGCCTTGCCGGCGTGTGCGGCGTGTCCTTTTGTCTGCGGTCCAGCAGCGTGACAGGCTGTGCCTCCTGCCGGAAGGTCTGGAAGCTGGCCCACTGCAGCGGGCTCTTTTGCAAAAATGCCTGGGCTGCCTCCAGAACAGCCATGAGATCCCAGGCCACAAAGTCCAGGTATCCACAGGCAAGACCTGTGGCACCGCCCAGGAAAGTGACACTCTCTGCACCGGCTGTCTGCAAAATAGCCTGTTCCAGCGCCTCCCGAAAATCTAGAATGTCCTTGCCCCGCGTCTGGCCCGTGAAGGGATCCAAAGGATAGCAGAGGAAGCCGGCGGCCGCCCCATCCCGGTGGAGGAGATCCATGTTCTCCCGATCACCGCTGTAATATTCCTCAAGCAAGGGGGTGCAGCGGGTGACGCCGATATATACATCCTCCCGACGGCCGCATTCCGGGTTCTCCTGGGGCTGCAGCTGATAACCGGTGTAGCTGCTGTTCAGATAGGCCTGGGGATCCAGATTGAGGGCCAGGCCCATCTCCTCCAGGGCCCGGGGCAGTGCCGTCATGGAGAGGCAGGACTCCTTTAAAGGGGTGTGCGCCACGTCGAAGGAATCCACATAGGCCATGTGGGGGATCTCCCCCAACACCTGGTCGGTGAGGGTAAGGAGCATCCACCAGGCCTGGTTCTCCTTCTTCTGGAGCAGGGGGAGGAGCTTTTCACAGTAGAGGATCAGGCCCACATGCCCCTCATCCAATTTTTCGATCTGGCAGGTCACATCCTGGGCGGAGACTTCCCATCCACCAAAACCGATGGTAAAACCGGCAGCAGGCCGCCTGCCCACCAGAATGTTCCACTGTTCCGCCAGGGAAGCGGGAGCCTGGCGCTGGAAGTAGACCATCTCAAAGAGTTTCACCCGGTCTCCCTCCGGTGTGAGGATCAGCTCATACTTTTCTCCATTGAAGCCCAGCTCAAAGGAGAGATCGTCAAAGGCTATGTTGAGGGCCAGTCTGCAGAGGGCAATCAGTTCCTCGCCCCGCTGGTGGTCCTTGTCCTCATCCATGATGCGGCGCAGGTCCTTTTCTTCTCTGACAAAGGCCTGCCATGCCTGCATCGTCCGCTCCCGAAAGGTCGTTTCAAACCGGGGCAGGGAGAGCCTGCGGCGACAGTCGTCAATCAGCTCCCGGATCTCTGCAGCAGTGTTGTACTTGGGGTCATCGCCAGGGTGCAGTGTCAGCGCCCGCTGGAAATGCGCCAGGGCGGGCCCCTCCTGGTCCAGATAGTAGTAGGCATACCCCATGCGGAAGTTCCAGCTGTAGTCCCCCTCCAGAGTGTCCCGGTGGGGAGCCATCCGCGCAATGGCCCGTTTGAGCAGCGCCCGGCCCTGGGGCTCCTCTGGGTTTGCCAGGTTGTTGTAGGCCCGCGCCAGTTCCAGGTCAATCTCCGGGGTGCAGGCATCTGTGGGGATCCCCTCTAGAGCATCCACAATCTTTTGATGTTCGTCCGCTTCGTGCCAGAGCTGGCACTGCTCCAACAGGGTCATGGCAGGTTCCTCCTTTTTATCACTGTACGCTTCCTTACGGCCGCGCCGGTAGATAGAAGCCCCACACGCCGTTGGAAAACTCCCCGGCGGCAAAGCGTTGGGCCCTGCCCTGGAGCACCACCTGGTACACCGGTAAGACGCGGGGCTGCCCATAGTGGGGATCCAGGACGTGGGCCACCTCCCCGGTTCTGTGCCAGGGGTGTTGGAAGATGTTCACGCCAAACAGATCGCACTGGCCATCCAGGCCAGATGTTTCAAAGTTCCAAGTCATCTGATCCACCTGTTTCCACCTCTGTAGGGGCCGCCTGTCAGCAGCACTGCAGGATCACCCAGGCCCGGTCAAACCGGCGCTGGAGCAGATCCTCCTTTGGCAGATAGAAGTAGATGCGGCCGCAGTCCCCAAACATGAGGGTGAACCCGCCCTCCGCCACCGTGTCCAGCTGGAACAGGAGCTGCCACCGCTCCAGCGCGGTCTGCTGTGCCTGGCGCAGCGCCTCCTGGGAAATTTCCGGCAGCCCGTGGCCCATGTCATATCCCTGGGTCACCAGTTCGCACTCCAGCGCCATGCTGCCCTGGATGGTGTCCGGCCAGCCCAGGAGTTTGGAGCGATTTTCCGGCACCTCCACCCCCAGTAGAACCCGCTCCTCCTCAAACTGGTCCCAGTCCTCCTGGGGCCAGTTTTGGGCAAAGTCCTCCCACTCGGGCAGGGAGGGCTCCGCCTCCATTTGGATGCGGAGCATGGGCAGCCGAAACTCTGCATCCAGATCCTCCGGGAACGCCCCCAGCGCCAGGGCGTGGGGGTCCTCAAACCAAAAGACCCTGCCGCCGCCCCGGTGGGCCGGGTCATAGCCCCAGGGCTCGGCGTCCATCTCATAGAAGAAGGACAGGACCCCGTGGTCCGGCAGCAGGTGCTCCCGGTCATATTGGGCCAGCTCCCCACAGTCAAACTGGGCCAAAAAAGCCAGGGGGCGGGCCCGCCACACGTCGCTGATGCCGTATCCCTCAAACTTGGGCCAGACAAAGTCCGGCGGCAGGTCCGGCCGGCCGCCAAAGCGGGTTCCCCCCGTCCGGTAGTCCTCCTGCCCCCCAATGGTCAGGGCGATGCTGTTGCGGCGCATCCGTTCCAATTGTTCACGCAGTTCCATGCAGTTTTTCTCCTCTCTAAGGTGATGGATCCTTTTGAATGCTATGCCCCCAATTCATCTGTGACCAGGCGGTTGAAATAGACGCCCGGCTGGGTGAGAAATGACTCCCAGGTGGCCAGGGGATAAAAGACCCCCTCTTCTATATCGCCATACCACAGCTGATGATCGCCAGGGTTCCAGGCCAACAGCAGGTTGCCATACCCATCCAGGTCCGCCAAAAGAGACAGAAAGGGCTGCCCCTGCCACAGGAACTCCTGCAGATCCGTGTATGTGTGGAATCTGGCCCACTGGATGGGTCCAAATCCAGGGAACTCCAGATACAGGGGCCCATCTTTCAACTGCTGCGCCATAGATTCCGGCAGGCAGTAGGGCCGCAGCTGCCTCTCGCGCTCCTGCTGGTCGTGCCAAGCTGCCGGCTCCAAGGCCTTGAGATAGGCGGCCATCTCCTGGTTTTGATTCTGTACAGCCAGGATGTAGGGCCGCTCACCGTATTGATCCGGGATGGTGACATCCGCCCCGTGCTCCACCAGAAGTTGCACCAGAGGAAAGTCGTCGTAGCGGGCGGCCTCAATGACCGGGGTGGAGCCAAAGGGAAACTCCGGAGCCGGCCGGTGGTGGTTGAGATCCACGCCCCGTTGAATCATCACCTGCACCAGGTCCATCTGCCCATTGGCCACCGCAGCGCGGAAGGCCGCTCCACCATATCGGGCCACAGGGATGCCGGCTTGATCCAGGACTTGGACATTGTCCGGTAGGTCGCCAGCCTGGATCTCCTCATAGAGACGTTCCCGTTGGCTGGAATCCATGGCCCCCGCCTGCCACAGAAAGAGACGGACCAGTTCCGGCGAACCATTGCGTGCAGCGGCCAGCAGCAGGGGCTGTGCCGCGCTCTGAGGCTGGGCCCCATGGTCCAGCAACCAGCGTGTGATCTCCAACTGGTTGCAGTAGACGGCCACTTCCAAGGGGAGGGCCGTGGAAAAACTCCCCAGAGGAAGGGCCTCGTTTAGGTCCAGCCCCGCCTGATGCAGGGCTTGCAGCGCTGGCAGATCGCCGTGGTAGATGGCCTGTGCAGCCTGGGGTACCTCCATCCAACCGCCCAAACTGCCAATCTGATACCTGACCCGATACATCCTGATCCCTCCATTTCTCCATCAAACAGTGCCGTCTGCACCGCCAGAGCTTGCTGCCGAAAGTCGTTCAACAAGGAAACAAAAGACCCCGCTCCATCCGCCGGATGGGCGGGAGAGGGGCAGGGCATCAAAAAGAGCGCGTGAAACCTGTGGCATCCCGTTGAAAACGGCCACAGGAGCGGGCAATTTCTCTTGTCTCCAGGGAAGGGGCAGCCATGTGCATCGTGAAAATCCTCCTGGTGTGTTGCCGCTGAGGGGACGATTTCCCAAGCGGCGGACAGGGGCGGCCAGGCCGAAGAACTCCTCAAACGGTCCAATCTTCTTTCACGCGGAAGGCTCTTCCGAGGGCGGTCAAGTCCCTGTTTTCTTGATTTTACCATAGGACAACCATGGATTCAATCCATTTTTATCACCTTGTCCGGCTGCTCCTACAGACGCCGCACACCTCCGTTGTTCCACATGGCGCCATCTGTTCTCAAGAGTTCAAACAGGATCCCAGGACAGATGCCCCATCCATTGGATTCCCTGTCACTTCCATCAAGCATTGCCAGGGTCAGGCGGGGGGAATCCGCGGCAGGTTTTCCGAGGCAGGATGAGTTGCCTTGAGTGCGCGCCGCTCCGTCCCATGGCCCAGCATGCAGGGGGCCGCCAACTTCAAAACAGAGGAGGGGTGCACCAACTGTGCACCCCTCCTCCTTGAAATTGCGGCTGCAAAAGACACAGAGGACCTTTACCCCTTGGCCCAGACGAAGTTTTCGTGCCCCGCCCCCACTGCAAAGTGATATTTGATGATCCCCAGATCCACCTTGGAATAGAAGCCCCCCAAGGACTTTGCCGTGACGGTGTTGTCCTTGAGCGTGATCAAAAACTTCTGCTGGTTCATGGCCGTGGGGGCCAGTATGGCTGCCTCCATGCCCCTGCGGAACCAGTCGGGCATGGCGCCCTCCACCTGGCAGAGATCCTCCATGGGCTTGCTCTTGTGGGCCACGCCCTGTGTTGTGCCATAGCCCAGGGACAGGACACACACCAACTTTTCGTCCGGGGCAATGGTGCAGCGGCCCTTGACAGCCCCCTTGCTGAAGGTCATGGCCACCCAACAGGTGTTGAGACCCAGGGCCTGTGCCAGCAGAACCAGCCGTTCTCCGTAGTAGCCCAGGCGTTCGTCCAGGTCGGGGGCCCTTTTGCCAATGAGGGCGATGTAGTTCTGTACGCCGGAGAATTTGCCATAGTGGGCCATTAAGCCGTCAAAGGCCTTGGGTTCGTGGGTCACCAGCTGGATGTGCAGATCCCCCTCCTGGTTGCAGGCGTCGATCTCCTCCTGCAGGGCTGCAATCACCTGAGGCCCCAGGGGCGTATCCTTATAGCTGCGCACCGAGTGGCGCGCCTCCATGGCCTGAAACATTGTCATAAAAAACACCCTTTCTTACGCTTCCAAATGGGGGTAATGGGCCTGGGCAGCATATTGCGCCACCTGGTACACATGGTCCACCAGCGCCTTGATCTGGCGCCATTTGCTCAGGTTGGCGTCCACATAGTAGTAATTCATGGTGCCCTGGCGGTGAACGTTCACCAGCCCGGCATCTTTGAGGATGCGCAGATGGTGGGATACGGCCGGCCGGGAGAGGTAGGTGCGCTTGGTGAGCTCTGGCACCCGCATGCCCACTGCCTCATATTCCAGCAGCGCAAGAAAGATCTGCTGCCGCGTCTCGTCCCCCAGGGCCACAAAGGAGCTCTGCAGCGCCTTAAATTCCGCCGCAAGGGATTGCCGCTGTGTTCTGCATGTGTCCATATGCTGCCTCCTTTGCCCAATGGTTTAAACCCTTGGACCATATATGGAATATCATTTGATTCATTGAGAAAGAAAATCGAGACGGATACTCCGCTGCCACAGAGCAGGATACCCACCAGATGCCGGTGTCCGAGGGGATCACCGCTCCTGCCGGATATCCCGGTAGGGGACCGCCCGCCGGAGCCGGATCCCCTTCTCAAAATGGGGGATCTGGCCGATGTTGGCCTTTCTATCCACATCCTCCGAAGCTCCCTATGGGCCGCTCAGGCGGAAGATGACAAGGGGCCGCCCAACCGGGCGGCCCCCACAGTAACAGAAAAGAAATGCAAGAGTTGGACAATCCCTATTTGCCCAGGGCCTCGGCCACAGCCACTGCACAGGCCACCGTCATGCCCACCATGGGGTTGTTGCCGGCGCCAATGAGGCCCATCATCTCCACATGGGCGGGCACGCTGGAGGAGCCTGCAAACTGGGCGTCCCCGTGCATGCGGCCCATGGAGTCGGTCAGGCCATAGGAGGCAGGGCCTGCCCCCATGTTGTCCGGGTGCAGGGTCCGGCCGGTGCCGCCGCCGGAGGCCACGGAGAAGTACTTGACCCCGTTCTCATAGCACCACTTCTTATAGGTACCGGCCACCAGGTGCTGGAACCGGGTGGGGTTGGTGGAGTTGCCGGTGATGGAGACATCCACCTGCTCCGCGCGCATAATGGCCACGCCCTCCTGGACGTCGTTGGCCCCGTAGCACTTGATCTGGGCCCGCTCCCCCTTGGAGAAGGGGATCTCCCGCACCACGTTGAGTTCCCCGGTGGCAAAGTTGTAATCGGTCTGGACATAGGTGAACCCGTTGATGCGGGAGATGATATAGGCCGCATCCTTCCCCAGGCCGTTGAGGATCACCCGCAGGGGCTTTTTGCGGGCCTTGTTGGCGGTGCGGGCGATGCCGATGGCCCCCTCCGCCGCGGCAAAGGACTCGTGTCCCGCCAAGAAGCAGAAGCAGCCTGTCTCCTCCCGCAGGAGCATGGCCCCCAGGTTCCCGTGGCCCTGGCCCACCTTGCGCTGTTCGGCCACCGAACCGGGGACGCAGAAGGCCTGCAGGCCGATGCCGATGGCCTCGCTGGCGTCGGCGGCGTTGCGTTTGCCCAGCTTGAGGGCGACGGCCACCCCCAGGGTGTAGGCCCAGACGGCGTTTTCAAAGGCGATGGGCTGCACCCCTTTGACAATGGACTCCACATCGATGCCCTTTTCCAGGCAGAGGGCCCGGGCCTCCTCCAGGGAGCCAAGGCCGTATTCCTTCAAGCACGCCTCAATTTTGGGCATGCGTCTCTCTTGACCTTCAAACTGTACCATGTGCATGATTCCTCCTCTTCCGGCTTACTCCTCACGGGGGTCGATGTACTTGGCGGCCTCTGCATACCGGCCATAGGTGCCGGTGTTCTTGTCAAAGGCCTCCTTGGGATCCATGCCGTGGCGGATGTCCTCCAGCATCTTGCCAACCTTGACAAACTTGTAGCCGATGACCTCCCCGTTTTCATCCACCGCCACAGAGAGGATATAGCCCTCCGCCAGCTCCAGGTACCGCACGCCCTTCAGGCCCGTGGAGAACACGGTGCCCACCTGGGAGCGCAGGCCCTTGCCCAGGTCCTCCAGGCTGGCGCCGATGGGCAGCCCGCCCTCCGAAAATGCGGTCTGGGTGCGGCCATAGACCAGCTGTTTGAAGATCTCCCGCATGGCCACGTTGATGGCGTCGCACACCAGGTCGGTGTTCAGGGCCTCCAAAATGGTCTTGCCCGGCAGAATCTCCCCGGCCATGGCGGCGGAGTGGGTCATGCCGGAGCAGCCCAGGGTCTCCACCAGGGCCTCCTGGATGATGCCGTCCTTGACGTTCAGGGTCAGCTTGCAGGCCCCCTGTTGGGGAGCGCACCAGCCGATGCCGTGGGACAGGCCGGAAATATCGCTGATCTGGGTGGATTTGACCCACCGGCCCTCCTCCGGGATGGGGGCCGGGCCGTGGTTGGGCCCCTGGGCGAGAGGGCACATTCTCTCAACTTCATGGGAATAGTTCATATGGCTTCTCCTTTCGGTTTGCTTCTCGAAACAAGAGGGATGGGGGCCTGGGGCGCCCCGCGGGATATTCTGGCTTTATTATACCTTCTGGCAGGGAAAACCGCAAGGCGTTCTCTTACGCTCTGGGAATCTATGGTGCAAAATGTGACGTGGGCGATCATTTGACTGCTTTTAAAACAAATATTTGACTAAAATTTTATTAATATCTTGAAAGAAACAATGGAATATGCTAGATTAAAATTGAAATATCTCATAAAAATGGATGTGATTCCCATGAACTATTTGTTTTGCCGTGCGATGAGATGAACAGACCGACGACTTCTGAAGGCTCCCCTTTCCACCATCGGAAAAGGATGGGCTGATACCCCTCCGCCTGAGAGGAGGTAGGAAACATGGAAACCAAAACCGACCGCAAAACGAGATGGCTGCTGGTGCTGGCACTGCTGCTTGTGCTGTGCCTGGTGCGCAGTTGCGTCCGGGAAGACCATCTGACCAGGGGCAACCAGGCCATGCACACCATGCATGTCTATGAGCAGCTGGTTGCCACCGGGGAATATCTGCTGCCCCAGGGGGATCTGACCTGGTTCCAATATCTCAATCAGTACGATGCGGTGATGAAACTGTTCTACGGGCCGAGCAACGCGTCCATATCGGGGGTCTCTGAGGATTTGCACAATCTCATCGGCTCGACCATTCGGCATTTCCAGCGCATTGGAACCTATTCCCAGGAGGGGGCTGCGGTGCCCCAGGAGGAATTGGATCGGGCCATGGAATACTGCCAGGCAGGACGGCGGGTTTGTTCGGCCTTCAAGGTGTATATCGATATCTCCAGCTTCATGGATCATCCGAAGGAGGTGGCCAGCCTGGGGCAGAATATCGCCCGTTCTTTGGGCCATGGCTATTTTCTGGATGAGGATTTCCAACTGCTCCAGCAGCGGTTGGAGGGGGTCATTCCCGAGCACCTGTTGTACCGGCCCGATGAAGAACAGTAGACCCCTTGCCGAGAGATCGTTGGGCGGCTATTTCGCATGACGGGAACCGTCTGTCTGGCAGGCGGTTTTCAAGAAGGTGAAAGAATAAATGGGATACATGGGGCGTTGTAGGATGATCCGCTCTCATGGATCGGAGGGATGGGAGGAATTTTTATGGAAAAGCTGAAACAGCTCCCCAAAAAGGTCTGGGTCATCGCCCTGGCGGCGGTAGTGTTGGCGGTGGCCGGCATCCTCTTCTGCTACGGCCGCCAGAGGGACTATGAGCGGGGGAACCAGGCCCTCTACTACATGGACCAGTATCAGGAGATCCTTGACACCGCCCAGTACCTGCTGGAAAACGACCTGGATCTGGATTGGTTCCAATTTTTAAACGGGCCGGAGATGATAGAGTTCATCAACGCCTATGCCCAGAATCCCCTGTCACCCCTCAATGAACAGACAGGGCTGGGGGACTTTATCTATGGCACCTATCTGCAGTTCCAAGCCATTGGAAAGGCCCAGGGGGAGGGCGAGGAGATCTCCCAGGAGACCAAGGATCTGGCCCTGTCCTACTGCCAGACGGGGCAAATGATCTGTGTCTTTTTCCAAAAGTATGCCGGTCTGGACCACTACCCCATGGACCGGGAGGGGATCCTTTTTTTGGGGAAAAACCTGCGCAGGGCTCAGGGCTTCGGTCTCTTTTTGGATGCGGAGTATGAGGACTTGCAGCAACAGGTCAAACAGATCATTGAAGCGCTTCCCCTATCCATGCGGTCCTAGAAAGAGGATGTAAAAAATCCATAAATTTTTTAATGCGAAAGCTTGTTTCACAAACGGGCGGACGCAGGATCAAAGCCTCTCGTTTTGTCGAGAGGCTTTTTAAATAAATGAGAGCTCCTTTTCGCCCCATTTCTCCAGGGTTTGTTTGACAAAGGGAGGCTTTCTGGTTACAATAAAACAGTAAAAATAGAAAATGGGGGAGGTCTGCCCAATGTGTCCCTGGGGCGGGCCGGTTCCCATGGCAACAACCGTCGCAAATAGAAACCATTGACACGATAGAGGTGACCATATTGTCCATTATGACCAAACTGTTTGGCTCCTACTCCAAGCGGGAGCTCAAACGTATTGACCCCATCGCCAAACAGGTGTTGGCGCTGGAGGATCGCTTTTCTCAAATGACCGACGAGGAGCTCCAGGGGATGACCCCCGCCCTCAAGGAGCGGCTGCAGAACGGGGAGACGGTGGATGACATCCTCCCCGAGGCCTTTGCCACCTGCCGGGAGGCCGCCTGGCGTGTGCTGGGCATGAAGCACTTCCCCGTACAGGTCATCGGCGGCATCGTCCTGCACCAGGGCCGCATCGCCGAGATGAAGACCGGTGAGGGCAAGACCCTGGTGGCCACCCTCCCAGCCTACCTCAACGCCCTGACGGGCAACGGGGTGCACATTGTCACCGTCAACGACTACCTGGCCAAGCGTGACTCCGAGTGGATGGGCCAGGTCTACCAGTTCCTGGGCCTGACCGTGGGCCTGATCATCCATGAGAAGGACAACAAGGAGCGGCGGGAGGCCTACGCCTGCGACATCACCTACGGCACCAACAATGAGATGGGCTTTGACTACCTGCGGGACAACATGGTCATCTATAAGGAGAACAAAGTCCAGCGGGGCCACGCCTACGCCATTGTGGACGAGGTGGACTCCATCCTCATCGATGAGGCCAGGACCCCTCTGATCATCTCCGGCCAGGGGGACAAGTCCACCGAGCTCTACACCATGGCCGACCGGTTTGCCCGCACCCTGAAGATGACCAAGGTCCGGGAGACGGATGAGAAGGCGGACAACGACGCCCTGGTGGACGGGGACTATATTGTGGATGAAAAGGCCCGCACCGCCACCCTCACCCAGGCGGGCGTCAAAAAGGCAGAGGAGTACTTCCACCTGGAGAACCTGATGGATCCCCAGAACTCCACCATCCTCCACCACATCAACCAGGCCATCAAGGCCCACGGAGTCATGCGCCGGGACATTGAGTATGTGGTCAAGGACGGCCAGATCATCATTGTGGACGAGTTCACCGGCCGCCTCATGATGGGCCGCCGGTACAGCGAGGGCCTGCACCAGGCCATCGAGGCCAAGGAGGGGGTCAAGGTGGAGCGGGAGAGCAAGACCCTGGCCACCATCACCTTCCAGAACTACTTCCGGATGTACAAAAAGCTGGCCGGCATGACCGGTACCGCCCTGACGGAGGAGCAGGAGTTCCAGGAGATCTACAAGCTGGACGTGGTGGAGATCCCCACCAACAAGCCCGTGATCCGGGTGGACCACCACGACGTGGTCTACAAGACCGAAAATGGCAAGTATAACGCTGTCATTCAGCAGGTGGAGGAGTGCCACAAGAAGGGCCAGCCGGTGCTGGTGGGCACCGTGTCCATTGAAAAGTCCGAAAAGCTCTCCAGCCTCCTGAAACGCAAGGGCATCAAGCACGAGGTCCTCAACGCCAAACACCATGAAAAGGAGGCGGAGATCGTCGCCCAGGCCGGTAAATTCGGCGCCGTCACCATCGCCACCAACATGGCCGGCCGCGGCACCGACATCATGCTGGGGGGCAACGCCGAGTTTTTGGCCAAGGCCCAGATGCGCAAACAGGGCATCCCTGAGGAGCTGATCACCGAGTCCTCCGAGTACTACACCACCGAGGACCCGGAGATTCTGGAGGCCCGCAAAACCTACCAGGAGCTCAAAGAGAAATTTAAGGCCGAGATCCAGGGGGAGGCGGACCAGGTCCGCGCCGCCGGCGGCCTGTTTATCATCGGTACCGAGCGCCACGAGTCCCGCCGGATTGACAACCAGCTGCGGGGCCGCTCCGGCCGTCAGGGGGATCCGGGCGAATCCCGGTTCTACCTCTCCCTGGAGGATGACCTGATGCGCCTGTTTGGCGGCGACCGGCTCCAGTCCATGATGGACACCCTGAAGATCGATGAGGACACCCCCATCGAGGCCAAGATCCTCACCAACACCATCGAGAGCTCCCAGAGCAAGGTGGAGGCCCGGAACTTTGGCATCCGCAAGAACGTGCTGCAGTTTGACGACGTGATGAACACCCAGCGCAAGGTCATCTACAGCCAGCGGGATCAGGTGCTCAACGGGGAGGATCTCTCCGGCAGCATCCACAAGATGATTGAAGAGACCATTGACAGCGCCGTGGCCCTCTATCTGCCGGAGGGCGTGTCCCACGACGAGTGGAATTTGGCGGGCCTGCGGGGCCAGTATCTGGGCTGGCTCACCCTGCCGGAGGACTTCAACTATGAGAACCCGGAGGATCTGGCCAAGGCCGATCCCCAGGAGATCGCCCAGATGCTCAAGGACCGCGCCTTCCAGCGCTATGCCCAAAAGGAGCAGGAGCTGGGCAGCCCCCTCATGCGGGAGTTTGAGCGGGTGGTTCTGCTGCGGCAGGTGGACCTGCACTGGATGGACCACATTGACGCCATGGAGGAGCTGAAGAAGGGCATCACCCTGCGGGCCTACGCCCAGCGGGATCCTGCGGTGGAGTACCGGCTGGAGGGCTCGGAGATGTTTGACGAGATGATCAACAGCATCCGGGAACAGACGGTGCGCTCCCTGTTTGTGCTCACTGTGCGCCGGGAGGCCCCCAAGCGGGAGCAGGTGGCAAAGCCCATGGCGGAGAATGCTGGCAGTGACGGCACCGTCAAGAAGCAGCCGGTGCGCAAACAGAAGATTGGGCGCAACGACCCCTGCCCCTGCGGCAGCGGGAAAAAGTATAAGAATTGCTGTGGCCGGTAGCACCATCCGGTCAAAGGGAGCGGGCGCCGGATGGATCGGATTCCATCCGGCGCCCTTTTTGGAGGAGAAATTGTGATCGTTCGAACGGTTTATACAGAGGGGATTGTGCGGGAGTACCAAACCGGCTTTTGGGACTACTGCAACCAGCGCAGGCGCAACATGTGGACAGTGGCCATTGTGCTGCTCTCTGTCAGTGCGCTCCTCTCCCTCATGAGCGGGGGAATCCGCTTTGGCACCCTGTTCCTGCTCCTGTCCGACGGGCTCTGCATCTTCCTCTTTTACCGGGAGCGGGCCAACGCGGCCCAGCAGGGGGTGGACGCGGTCAGGGAGGCCTTCCCCAACCAGCCCCCCACGGTTCTGGTGGAGCTGGGCTCCATCATCACCATCTTTCCCCCCAGGGGAGGCTTTTACCAAATCCCCTACGGCCAGCTGGTGGACTACTTCGAGACGGAGCGGCTGTTGGTGCTGGTGATGCGGGATGGGATGATCATCCCCCTGACCAAATATGGGTTCCAACGGGGCAACCTACAGGGGTGCCGGTACCTGCTCCGGGAAAAACTGGGACGATAGCCGCTTTTGAACGTTTGATCAGAAAAATATGACAGAAAGAGGGAACACCCATGACCAATGAACTGAAATACACCAAAGAGGTGGTGGAGGAGTACCAGCGGGCCTATTGGTCCCTTGCCCTGCGCATGCCAAAGGCCATCTCCTGGGCCCTGTTGGGGCTGGGGATTTTTTGGCTGGTGTGGAATTTGGCGGTGGATGATGTCATCTCTGTCGCAGGCCTCACGGCCGTCGTTGGGGGGATCTTTCTCCTCATTCTCATCCGATGGAAGGTGAAAAAGGCCATCCAGATGGAGCTGGATCGCCTGGAGGTGCTCTGTTCGGACCAGGTCCCTGTCTCCACGGTGAAGCTGGGGGACGAGATCGTCATCACCTCCTCCCAGGGCGGGCAGCGGAAGGTCCACTATCGGGACATTGTGGCCCTGCGCCAGACGGAGCACCTGCTGGTGCTGCTCTTCCGGGGGAACATGACCCTTCCCCTGGCCAAGGATGGCTTCTCCGGCGGCGATTGGCAGGACTGCGAGCGCCTGATCCAGGCCCGGCAGAGCCAATCCCCCAAGACAAAATAGAGTGGATCCAGAGGGGCCCCAGGCAAATCGCCTGGGGCCCCATTCTATTTCAGCCTTTTGGACAGTTGAGCAAAGGGCAAAAGTAGGTGGCAACCGTAGAGGCAGGGGCAAATGGAGGGAACCTTTGTAAAAAGCTTTGACCAGCGACACCTGACGCTGGCCGGTTATCTGGACGGTTCACCCCTGTGCAAACACCCGTTTGACAGGCGCTTGTGATTGGCAGGGCGGTGTCCTCACAAAAATACGGGCAGTTCCCGTGGCAGGGGCGTCTGGGGTGTGAACTGCGGGGAATCAACCCACAAAAAACGGCCTCCACTGTGCGCCGCCAGTTCTCCCCGAAGGGCCGCGCCGGTCCTCTGCCGCCGTCCACAGGATGTCCTTTTCTGCCGGTGGACCGAACAAGTGCCCCAGGCCATTCGCCTGGGGCACTGTGTCAAAGGAGGCTGGGGGATCTTCTCTTCGATTCCCTGGCTATGGCTGCGGCCGGGAGTGGCCAGGGTTGTAGGGGCAGCGCCGCCCCAGACACTGGGCGTTCTCCCGCTGGAAATGACAGACCACCGGTCCGGCCACCGGCAGGATGATCCCCATCTCCTCCTCCAAGGCCCGCACTGCAGTGAGGACGGCGGTGAAGGAGTTGCGCTTGCAGCACCGGGGTCCTCCGATCTCCCCAATGGCCTGCAGGCTCCGGGCGGTCATCCGGTTGCAATCCCCCCAGCTTTTGCCGCTCAGGGGTGTGGTCTGGGTCAGGATGCTCCAAAAGATGCCGGTGCTCACCCCGGCCCCACAGCAGCCCCAAAAGCCGCAGGCGCCCCCAGGCACCTGCTTGCCCCGCTGGAACATCTCCTCCAGGGCCCGGGGCAGGTCCAGCGCCCCGGTGACATTGTGATAGGCGGTGAGCAGGGCGGCCCCCACCAGCACGTGGTGCTCCGGGCCGTGCATGTAGATGGCTGGGTCCTCCATCACCTGCTGGAGAATGGCGATGGGGTCCTGCTCCTTGGTGGCGGTGCAGAACTGCTGGATGGCCTTCAGTCCCATGGCCTCGTGGCATTCATCGCACACAAAGTGCCCCTCCTGGCAGCAGGCGTTGCTGGGAAAGGTCCGGTGGCAGATGCTGCACTCCATAGGGCGGCTCTCCGGGTAATAGACCAGGTCCGCCCCGCACAGCAGGCAGGCTCCGGCGGTTCTTGACATGACAGATCCCCTCTTTTTCACAATTTTGTCCAGTATATCACATTCTGCTCCGCGGGGCAACGTTCCAGAGGGGGCGGCGGGGCCCATCCTGGCCCAGGGTGAACGCTGGCGGCAATGCCCTTGTCTGGCCCAAATTCCACCTGTCTTCCAGGCAGAGATGGGACGGCCCCCTTTCCCCAAGGCGGTGAGGGCCCATCCTGGCCCAGGGTGAACGCTGGCGGCAATGCCCTTGTCCGGCCCAAATTCCACCTGTCTTCCAGGCAGAGATGGGACGGCCCTCTTTCCTCAAGGCGGTGAGGGCCCATCCTGGCCCAAGGTGAACGCTGGCGGCAATGCCCTTGTCTGGCCCAAATTCCACCTGTTCCCCAGGCAAAGATGGGGGCGGCCCGTTTTCCCCAAGGTGGTGAGGGCCGATCCTGGCTCAGGGTGAACGCTGGCGGCGGGCGCCGTACTTCTACCTGCCCCCTACAAAAAATAAATCTATGTTTCATTCCTCTTGACGGATGGGTAAGATTGTTTTATATTATGGATAAATGGTGCAATGTTTTTGTTAAACCTACAACTTTTTGATCCTTTTAAAAATGAAACAGCGGCGGAACGCCCGGTCCCAGTGGACCGGCTTTCTGCCCCAACTCATGGGACTGCAAAGGAGAAAGTGCCATGCAAATGCAGCAGGTAAAAGAGATTGTCGCGCGCCACGCCGCATCCACCACTGGCCAGCTGGCGGTGGGGTTCCGGGACTTTGCCACCGGGGAGAGCTTTGTCTACCACGAGACAGAGCACATGCCCATGGCAAGCACCTTTAAGATCTTTGTCCTGGCGGAGATCTTCCGGCGGGTGCAGGCGGGGGAGCTCTCCCTGGAGGGACGGTATGAGTTGGGGCCGGCCATCAAGTCCCCTGGCTCTGGGATCCTCTATTTTTTGCGGGACGGTCTGATGCCCACCCTCTACGACTACTGCTACCTGATGATGGTTCTGAGCGACAACACCTCTGCGGACTTTCTGTTCCAGCTGGCCGGACGGGAAAACATCTACCACAACGTCCTGGAGCCTTTGGGCTTGAAGGACACCAAGTGTGACTGGCCCTGCCGCACCCTGTTGTGCCAGGCCTTCCAGTTGGAGGAGCCCTCCGCCCAGGCCTTTGCTCAGGCCAAGAAGAAGAATTGGCGCAATGCCCCCCACTTTGTCTGCCAGACCCAGGAGAACGATGAGACCACCGTGGCGGATATGATGGTCATGTTGGACGCCCTCTACCGGGGCGCCTGGGTGGACCGGGAGACCAGCAGCCAGATGCTGGATATTATGAAGCTCTGCCAGACCAACACCCGCATCCCCAAGCACCTCACCGGGGTGCCTGTGGCCCACAAGACGGGGACCTTGGACCATATCATCAACGACGTGGGCATTGTCTATACCCCCAAGGGGGACTACATGCTCACCCTCTTCTACAACGGCAACCGGGCCCAGGAGGAGGAATATCTGGCCAACCGGGGCGCCGCCCGGTACGAGGCCATGCTGGCCCAGCTCTCCCTGGAGATCTACCAGGCCTATCTGCAGGGGTAACCCTGTACGCAATATCTCAATCGCTCCGAAAGAGCCTGCGGGAATCCGCCCAAAGGCAACATCTGTTAGGGATCAAACCAGATAAAGGAGGAATCAACCATGAACATCCAACAAGTGCAGGAGATTGTCGCGCGCCACGCCGCATCCACCACTGGCCAGCTGGCGGTGGGATTCCGGGACTTTGCCACCGGGGAGAGCTTTGTCTGCAACGAGACGGAACACATGCCCATGGCGAGCACCTTTAAGATCTTTGTCCTGGCGGAGATCTTCCGGCGGGTGCAGGCGGGGGAGCTGTCCCTGGAGACCCGGTATGAGCTGGGGCCCCAGATCAAATCTCCCGGCACAGGGGTCCTCTATTTCCTGCGGGACGGCCTGATGCCCACCCTCTACGACTACTGCTACCTGATGATGGTGCTGAGCGACAACACCGCCGCGGACTTTTTGTTCCAGCTGGCCGGACGGGAGAACATCTACCGCAACGTCCTGGAGCCCCTGGGCTTGAAGGACACCAAGTGTGATTGGACCTGCCGCAAGCTGCTGTGTGAATATCTGCGCCTGGAGGAACCCACGGCCCAGGCCTTTGGCCAGGCCATCCAGAAGGACTGGCGCAACGATCCCTTCTTTGTCTGCCAGACCCAGGAGAACGATGAGACCACCGTGGCGGACATGATGGCCATGTTGGACGCCCTATACCGGGGCGCCTGGGTGGACCAGGAGACCAGCAGCCAGATGCTGGATATTATGAAGCTCTGCCAGACCAACTCCCGCATTCCCAAGTATCTCACTGGGGTACCCGTGGCCCACAAGACAGGCACCATCGACCTGGTGGTCAACGATGTGGGCATCGTCTACACTCCCAAGGGGGACTATATGCTCACCCTCTTCTACAACGGCAACAAGTGCCAGGCGGAGGAGTACCAGGCCAACCGAGGCGCCGCCCGGTACGAGGCCATGCTGGCCCAGCTCTCCCTGGAGATTTACCAGGCCTATCTGAACAACTGATTTCCTCAAAAAAGAGACCGGGCTGGCACTGTGTGTCAGCCCGGTTTTTTGTAGAAAAGAATGGAGCATTGCCTTAAATCTCGATCAAAATAAAATTTCAGAAGCAGTCCATTTTCAGGAACAATATTATGAAAGTGAAATTGAGATATTGCCCTAATCAATAAGAGAGTTGGAAGCGACATAAAAACGGATATTGCTATGTTATGAAACTTGCCGGTGCACGAATATATAATTACGATGTTGAGTCCATAGGGTATAGCGAGCATCGGATTGTGACACCACAAACCGGAAAGAAGCCAAATATAAATCATTCGGGCACCTTCCTTATGGAGGGTGCCCGAATGGGGCTGGCGTTTGACAGATCAATATTTTCCCCGCTTCTGTTGACTGCTGGCGGCTGCGCGCTCTTTGAACAGCCCCAGCAGGGTCACAATCCGTTCTTGAATTCCCACCAGGTCCACTTCCTGGGCGGGAAGCAGCAGATTTTGCTGAAGAATCACCAGCTCCCCGTGGATGCGGGCATCCTGGGGGCAGGTGGCGGTGGGGTCCGCATACCGGGCGGCCTCCTCCAACTGGTGCAGGGGCTCCTGAAGGGTGGGCTGGCTGTTCTGGGCCTGCATAGAGGCAATGAGCCCCAGGCATTCCTGGACCCAGTGGGAGGGCTCAGCAGGATGTTCCAGCCGCTCCAGCCGGCCGGACACCACAAAGAACACCACCAGAGCCACCAGGGCCACGATCAGGGCCGCCAGGTTGCACAGGACAAACAGCCGGGTGCGCTCCACGGTGAAGAGGGGGCGGGCCAAAAAGCCCAACAGGCAGGTGACAAGCCAATAGAGGAACAGAATGCCGTTGGCACCAGAGCGTGCAAGAACCTTACCGCGGGAGGTCTTTAGCAACGTGGCAGGCAGCCCCACAAAGAAGAGAAGCACCTCCGACAGAAGCACAAACCCCAGGGAGAAGTAGTCCAAATTTACCCACTGGTCAGGCCTGCCCGTGAGGAAATATCCCGCAATGGTGAGCAGAATCACCAGCAGTCCAATGCCTGCACAGGGCAGCACCTTGCGCCGGAACGTTTCATTCATACAGATCCTTCCTTTCTGGATGGCCGACGGGTAGGCTTAGTCTGTGAGTTTGGTGCCGCACTCAGGGCAGAACTTGCAGCCGTCCTGGATCTGGGTGTGGCAGTTGGGACAGGTGCGGGTCAAAGGCTGACCGCACTGGGGACAGAATTTGGCGTCTTCACTTTCAATGAGGGCTCCACAGTGGGGGCAGGGCTTGGGCAGCGGGCGGCCGCACTGGGGACAGGTGGTGGCGCCCTCCGGCAGGTCCGCGCGGCAGTAGGGGCAGGGGTTGTAGGCCTCACCGCACTGGGGGCAGAATTTGACCGTGTCCGGATACTGATGGCCGCAGTTGCTGCAGGTGATGGTGTGGCGATCACCGCCATCCTCCTGCTGGGTGTCATAGCCGCAGACGCTGCAGAAGCGGCCATTCTGGGGCATGGGCGATTTACATTTCGGACAGGGCTTGGTTCCTTCCATGGGGTTCATGGCCTGGGAGAGGTTGGCAAACTGGCCGCCCATCATGCCCCCCATGCCTGCGCCCATGCCAAGGCCAAGGCCCGCGCCCAGCAGGCCAGATTGCATAGAGCCGGGGTTTGTAGCTGCCCCTTCCAAGGTGTCGAAGGTGCGCTCCTGGGTGTAGTTGTAGCCAACAATATCCATCTCTGCCCGTTTGGCCAGGGCAGCCTTGAGCTGGACCACCGCCGGGTCATCCTCTGGAACGCTGATGTCATTGACAAAAAAGTTCAGCAGGGAGATGCCGTATTCCTCCAGCGTGGGGGCGAGCCGCTCCTGCAAGAAGCCAGAGAGTTCCTCCAGATAGGCGTTGATCTCCAGAATGCCCACATTCTTGTGAACCAGGTAGGAGGAGATGGCGTCCTTGACCTTGGTCAGATACAGGCCTCGGAAGTAGCGCACCAGGGTCTCCTTGTCGAAGACCGGCAGGGTGCCGATGAGCTTGAGCAAAAATTTGCGGGAGTCCGCCACCTGCACACCAAATTGGCCATAGGAGCGCACGGGCACCACAATTTTATACTTTGGATCCTGCAGCTGCACCGGTGTGGGGGTACCCCATTTGACATCCAGGCTGGCCACCTTGTTGACAAACCAAACCTCCGCCTTAAAGGGGGAATCCCCGCCAAAGGGAAGGTTGACAATCTTGTTGAGCAGTGGGATATTTGCCGTCTCCAGCGTGTGGCGGCCGGGGCCGAACAGGTCCAGGGCCTGGCCTCCCTTGAAGAGCAGGGCCTCCTGGGTCTCGGCTACAATCAGCTGGGTCCAGGTGCCCAGCTCGTCGTTGGGATATTTCCAGGCAAATATGTCTGGTCCCCCGTCATATTTGATGACATCCACCAGTGCCATAGGGCTTCATCCTTTCTTCCAGGCAGGGTCTTATTTTCTTTCATTATATCGGAAGGGGGCCAATTTATCAACAAAAAATGGGCAGCGGCGCAAAAAACTGCCCAAAGCACCTTTTGGCAGAATGGCAGGAATGGCGTTGGATTCTTTGGAGGGGATGTCCCTTTTCGAATGGGTGGTTTTGCGGTATAATACCTTTGTATCCCGCCGGAGCCCGGTGCTTCCGGCGGCGACTCTGCCGGACATGGCTCCGCTCTGCCGGGGCTGTTCCAACACAGCATCCAAGGAGGGACTTCTTTGGACTGATATAAGGAGGAATTGACATGAACAAGAGCATCAACACCAGCAACGCGCCCGCCGCACTGGGCCCCTACTCCCAGGCCATCCAGGCGGGGAATTTCCTGTATGTCTCCGGTCAGCTGGGCCTGGTCCCTGCCACCGGCGAGTTCGCCGGCGATGTGACCGCCCAGACCAAGCAGGCCATTTTGAACCTGTCCGCCATTTTGGAGGAGGCCGGTTTCAGCCTGAAGGACGTGGTCAAGACCACCGTGTTCCTCAAGAGCATGGATGACTTTGGCGCCATGAACGAGGTCTATGGCCAGTACTTCACCGAGCCCTTCCCCGCCAGAGCAGCCTTCCAGGTGGCAAAACTGCCCAAGGATGGCATGGTGGAGATCGAAGTGGTGGCCCACAAGGAGTAATCTCCCAATAACCCATTGGATCAAAAAAGGAACCCGCTCCTGCGGGTTCCTTTTTGCTATGCCTGTGCCACAGTGGCGGTGTCCTGGGGCGCTTGCGCCTCTGCCAGGGGATCAAAGCGGGCCACCAGGAATTTGATGGGGATCCCCTCCTGGGAGAACATGTTCTCATGCTCCGTGGGGATGTTCCCTTGCCAATCGGACTGGTGCAGATCCCTTGTCAGATAGGTGATGGCAAAGCCGCACTCCTGGAAGTAGCGGATGGAGTCCTCAAACAGGCCGTCGTCATCGGTCTTAAAGTGGATCTCCCCGCCGGGGCGCAGAAAGGTCTGGTACTTCTTCAGCTGCCTGGGATGGGTCAGGCGGCGCTTGTTGTGCTTGGGCCGGGGCCAGGGGTTGCAGAAATTGATATAGATGCGCTCCACCACGTCCTGGGGGCTCAAAATCTCATCGATGAGCTCGATGTTCTGGGCCGTCAGCAGCAGGTTCTCCAGGGGGAGGCCCGCCGCCTCATAGGCCCGCTCAGCATTGCGCTTGGCCAGCACCAGCACCTCGCTTTTAATATCTACCCCCAGATAGTTGTTCTGGGGGTTCTTGGGGGCCAGCTGGGCCAGAAAGCTGCCCTTGCCGCAACCCAACTCCAGGTAGAGGGGCTGTTTTTGGGCAAAGGACTCCTGCCACCGGCCCCGGAGTTCCTTGGGCTGGTCCATAAAAAACGGGCTGGCGGCAAGTTCTGGCCGGGCCCAGGGTTTTCTGCGTAGGCGCATGGATATGATCCCACCATTTCATAAAATTCGGCAGCCCCATGGGTGGAAGCCGCCGTTGGATTTGTGGAGCAGTCCCGTCGGGCCTTGGCCAGACAGAAACAGACCCCACGGTCTGCCCGCTCACCAGAGTATTATAACATAAAAATAGGCCCGTAGAGCCGATTCCTTAAAATGTTTCAACGTTCTCTCAGGCATCCGAAGCTTTGCTTCGGACAATGCCGAGAGGTTGTTATAACATAAAAATAGGCCCGTAGGGCCGATTCCTTAAAATGTTTCAACGTTCTCCATGCCGAAGGCATGGAGGTTGTTATAACATAAAAAAGCCCCAAAGGGGCGATACCTTGAAAAGTTAAAACGTTCTTTGCCCGTTAGGGCAAAGGTTGTTATAACATAGAAAAGCCCCAAAGGGGCGATACCTTGAAAAGTTAAAACGTTCTTTGCCCGTTAGGGCAAAGGTTGTTATAACATAGAAAAGCCCTGAAAGGGCGATTCCTCTGACGTTACAATGTTCTCTCAGGCGTCCGATGAAAAAGCCATGCTTTTGCATCGGCAAACGCCGTGAGGTTATGATAACTCCCACCGTTTCCAGTGGGGCTGGAAGGTTTGTTCCTCCGGAACCGAGCCAGCCTTCAGGCTGGCCCGGTTCTATTTGCGATGGATCACGGTTTGGGGGTGGGGGCCGTCTGCTGCAGGTGGGGGAACAGGTGCCGGTTGGCTCCTGCCTTGCTGGCGGCAAAGAGCATCACCAGCAGGTCCACCAGCAGGAATGTCAGGGCCGCCGTCCAGGAGGCGGTGGCGTCAAAGATGGCCCCCATAATAAAGGGTCCGCAGGCGGCCAACAGATACCCCAGGGATTGGACCATACCAGAGAGGCGGGCGGCCTGACTGGCGTTCTCCGCCCGCAGGGAGATCATGCACATGGACAGGCTGATGCCCGCTCCAGCTCCCAGGGCGTTGATGCAGGTGGCGATGCCCAGGATCACCGGATCCTTGCTCACCAGGAAGATGACCATTCCCACCAGGTAGAAGCAGGTCATGCCCATGGTCAGGGGGCGCTGGTCCTTGGCCCTGGCCGCGAGAATGGGCAGGAAGAAGGAGGCGGGGACGCTGACCCACTGGTACAGCAGGGAGAACAGGCTCACCGTGTCCCCATCGATCCCCTTGCTCAGCAGGATGGTGGGCATCCAGGCCACCATGCTGTAGAACAACATGGATTGAGAGCCCATGTAGAGTGCCAGCCACCAGGCCATGGGGGAACGGCTGATCTTTTCCCCGCTGTTGGCGCCGGAGGCGGCGCTGCCTGCCCGGGAGAGGTGTCCCGCCTGGGGCAGCCAGATCACCAGGGTCACCAGAGTCAGGCCCAGCCAGATGGCCAGCGTGTTCCGCCAGCCCAGCCCAACCTCATTGGCCAGTGGCGCGCTGGTACCGGAGCCCACTCCGGCAAAGATGGCCATACAGGTGGTGTAGATGCTGGTCATGAGCCCCACCTTGGCCGGAAAGCGGAGCTTGACCATGCTGGGCACCAATACATTCCCCACGGCGATGCCCGCCCCCAGCAGGGCGGTGCCCACAAAGAGGCCCACAACGCCGGCAAAGGAGCGCAGGAGCACCCCCGCCACCAGGAGAAGGAGCCCCAGAGTCATGGTGTGGCCAGGCCCCAGCCTGCTGCTGATCCGGCTGGTCAGGGTGGAAAAGGCCCCGAAGGACAGCAGGGGGATGGTGGTGAGCATGCCCGCCACACTGCTGGAGATGAGCAGATCCTCCTGAATCTGGGGCACCAGGGGCCCCACCGCCGTGATGGGCCCCCTGAGGTTGAAGGCAATGAACACAATGCCTAAAATCAAAAACCAGTTGCTGTTCTTCTGTTGTTCCATGGGCTTTTCTACGCTCCTTCTCCGTTGGGGGATGGGTCCTGCTGTAGGCCTGTGAGATCCAGCCCCGTCCCCCAGAGGGGGATGATGTTGACCACCGGCTCCTCATAGGGGTGCACCCGGCGGATGGCCCGCAATGTTTGATCCAGTTGTTCCACCTTGCAGCAGACCTCCACCTTGTACTCTATCTCCTGGCTCAGGGTGTTCTCTTGCCCCAAAAAGGGGTGGGCGCCTGGCAGGGGCCGCCAGCAGGAGTGGACCTCCTGGTAGGACAGGCAGCTGTCATAGGCGCCGATGTGGCCAGCATCCACCTCCTGCAACGCCTGCTGCAGGGCCGGGAAGTGGCTGGGCGGCACAAAGATCTCCAATTTGACCACCGAGATAGGGGGTGCTGGCTGGAACATGGGGGAAGCCTCCTTTTGCAGGGTGACCCTTGCCTGTCCGGCCGTGGGACAGGCCGCTGGCCGTTCTGTTCTATCTTATCATGATTCCTGCCGTCCCCTCAAGGGGATTCCGCCAGAGGCGGGGGATTTTCCCCTTTTCCCCAATTTCTGACGGGCCCCTTTGGCGCTTTTTCAAGGGGGACTGGCGGATGGTCCTCTTCCACTGGAGCCGCCGGTCACAGGGGTGGGGTGCCATCCCGAGTTCCCAGCCGCTCCTTGAGGGCCTTGACCATGTCCAGCAGATAGAGCTGCTCCTGCGGGGAGAGGGTGCTTGCCACCTGGTACAGCTCGGCCAAGATTTTGGCGCTCTGTGAGACCTCCCGGCTGTCCTGCATCTCCCCCTCGCCCTCCAGCAGCCACTGGGGACGGATATCCAACGTGCTGCACAGGGCGTTGAGCACAATCTGCTGGGGCTGGGTCTTGTTCTTTTCCAAGTTGAAGATAACGCCCCGGGAGACGCCGATCTCCCGGGCCAGGGCCTCCTGGGTGTATCCCCGGCGCTTGCGGGCGTAATTGAGCCGTTCCCCCAAAGTATTCATGTGATCACCTCCCTTCCATTATACTGTTGAAGAAATGCGTTGTCAATGATTTATTGCTCTATCAATGCAAAAATATCCCGGAATAATTCATTTACAATGAAAATAATGTGTGATATAATGCACCTAGAACGCAAAAAAGGAGGGATCCTGTTGGGAATTGGACCAAGGCGTCGCCGCCGCCAGGACCCGCTGGAGGAGCTGTTGGACCGTGCCGCCCAGCTGCCTCTGGAGGGGCAGATCACCCTGCTGATGATAGCCCGCGGCATGGCCTACAGCCGCCACTGCCAGCCGCAGCAGGGCCAGGGGGAACAGCCCCCGCAGGATTCAGCCCGGGAGCGCCAGCCCCAGGAGGTTCTTCCGTAAAGAATTCCGCGGCCAGTGTGGGGCAGAGGGCGTAAAGATCCTGTAAAGAAATGGATTATTACCTTGACAGATGGGGGAAAGTGTGGTTTACTCACACCGTGGGGCTACGGTCTCCCCAGACGGGGCAGCTTGCCCGGGGAGATTCAGGTGGTACCCTGGGGCGCGCCGTCCGCGTGGGATGGTTGCGCTTTTTCTTTGAAAAAAGTCGGGTTCTCAATACCAGCGGCGGGCGCCGCAAAAGGAGTGTGTTACATAGATGAAAGAGATTTTGCAAGCGCAGGGCCTCTGCAAGACCTTCAAGCTCTCGGCCAAGCAGCAGAAGCTGGAAAAGACCAAGAGCCGGACCAAGGTGGCGGTGGATCATCTGTCCTTTACCGCCTACGAGGGGGAGATCTTCGGCCTGCTGGGCCCCAACGGGGCGGGCAAGACCACCACGCTGCGGATGCTGGCCACCCTGATCCGCCCGGACGAGGGGGACGCAATTTTGGACGGCGCCAGCGTGGTGCGGGAGCCGGACAAGGTGCGGGGGAAGATTGGCTTTTTGACCAGCGAACTCAAGCTGGAGGAGTTTTTCACCCCCAACTATCTGTATGACTTTTTCTCGGACCTGCACCAGGTGCCAAAGGAGCAGCGGGAGGCGCGCAAAAAGGCCCTCTTTGACCGGTTCGGCATCGATCAGTTTGCCGAGGTGAAGGTGGCGAACCTCTCCACCGGCATGAAGCAGAAGGTCTCCCTGGTGATCTCCCTGGTCCACGACCCCAAGGTGGTCATCTTTGACGAGCCCACCAACGGGCTGGATGTCCTTACGGCCAAGGTGGTCACGGACTTCCTCCTGGAGCTCAAGAGCCAGGGCAAGACGGTGATCGTCTCCACCCACATCTTCAGCCTTATTGAAAAGATCTGTGACCGGGTGGGGGTCATCATCGATGGAAAAATGATTGTGTGCGATACGCTGCAGGCTGTCTGTGCCGGGAAATCCCTGGAGGACCGCTTCTTTGATATCTATGCGGAAACGGTAGGTGAGCTCCAATGAACAGTATTTTGACCATCTTTAAAAAGGAACTGGCCCGCTTCTTTGGGGACCGGCGCATGGTGCTCAGCACCATTCTGCTGCCCGGGCTGCTGATCTATGTACTCTACACCTTTATGGGCACGGCCATGACGGACATGTACGGGGTGGAGGAGGACTATCAGGCCAAGATCTCCGTGGTCAACATGCCCGCCTCTGTCCAGGGCCTGCTCCAGGGGGCTGGCATCGGCTATGAGGACATCACCCCGGAGCAGGAGGTCCAGGTCCAGGAGGAGATCAGTAACCAGCAAGCGGACCTGCTCATGGTCTTCCCCGAGGACTTTGACCAGGCAGTGGCCGCCTACGACTCCTCCTCCGGCGGGACAGCACCCAATGTGCAGGTGTACTACAACTCGGCGGGGACCAACTCCCAGGCCACCTACACCATGATGGTCCAGCTGCTGGACCAGTATGAGGCCCAGATGTCCAACAAGTTTGATCTAAACAGCGGAGATACTGTCTATGACCTGGCCACAGAGCAGGACACGGTGGGGAGTATCTTCTCCTCCCTGCTGCCCATGCTGCTGATGATCTTCCTCTTCTCCGGCTGCATGTCTGTGGCGCCGGAGTCTATCTCCGGGGAGAAGGAGCGGGGTACCATTGCAACCCTCCTGGTGACCCCCATGAAGCGCAGCCATCTGGCCATGGGCAAGATTGGGGCCCTGGCCATCATTGCCCTGCTCAGCGGCCTGTCCAGCACCTTGGGGACCATCCTCTCCCTGCCCAAGCTCATGGGCGCGGCCAGCGACTCCTTGGATGCCACCGTCTACAGCGTCACCGACTACCTGATGCTGGGGGTGGTGATCCTCTCCACGGTGCTGGTGCTGGTGGCCATGATCAGCCTGATCTCCGCCTTTGCCAAGACCATCAAGGAGGCCCAGACGCTGGTCATGCCTCTGATGGTTGTGGCCATGTTTGTGGGCATCACCGCCATGTTTGGCGGCGGCGCCCAGACGGACCTATACTACTACCTGATCCCCCTGTATAACAGTGTGCAGTGCATGGTGGCCATCTTCTCCTTCGAGATTTCCACTACAAACATCCTGGTGGCGGTGGTGAGCAACCTGGTCTACACTGGCCTTGGCGTGTTCCTGCTGGCCAAAATGTTCAACAGCGAGCGGATTGTCTTCTCCAAATAGCATGTTTGATCGGGGCGCCCCAGGGGGCGCCCTTGTCCATGTGCACCCTGAAGGGACTTTTCCAATGTCTGGTTGACGCCCTCCCGCCTTTGTGTTATGCTGGAACGGAAGAGGTCGGGGCCAAATAGAGCCTCCCTCAACACCGACTGAGAATTGGACAACCATGGAGCCCGGCGGCTCCTACAATAAAATACATCTATGGGAGGTAACAGCCATGAGCAACTTGAAGGGCACCAAGACCGAAGCAAACCTGATGACCGCCTTTGCTGGGGAGTCCCAGGCCAGGAACAAGTACACCTACTACGCCTCCAAGGCCAAAAAAGAGGGATACGAGCAGATTGCAGCCCTCTTTACCGCCACGGCCGACAACGAGAAGGAGCACGCCAAAATCTGGTTCAAGCTCCTCCACGACGGAATCCCTGACACTGCCGCGAACCTGGCGGACGCTGCCGCCGGT
>CAJFOV010000048.1 GCA_904397835.1 Candidatus Aristotella avistercoris | reverse complement strand
GAGCAGATCGTCCAAGCCGGCAAGAAGCTGGTCATCATCGCAGAGGACGTGGAGGGCGAGGCCCTGGCCACCCTGCTGGTGAACAAACTCCGCGGCACCTTCACCTGTGTTGCCGTCAAGGCCCCTGCCTTTGGCGACCGCCGCAAGGAGATGCTCCAGGATATCGCCATCCTCACCGGCGGCGAGGTCATCAGCTCCGACCTGGGTCTGGAACTGAAGGATGCCACCATCGCTCAGCTGGGCCGTGCAAAACAGGTCAAGGTCCAGAAGGAGAACACCATCATTGTGGATGGCGCTGGCTCCAGTGAGGCTGTCAAGGCCAGAGTAGAGCAGATCAAGAACCAGATTGCCACCTGCACCTCCGACTTTGATCGGGAGAAGCTCCAGGAGCGTCTGGCCAAACTCTCCGGCGGTGTGGCTGTCATCCGCGTTGGCGCTGCCACCGAGGTGGAGATGAAGGAGAAGAAGCTGCGCATCGAAGATGCCCTGGCTGCCACCAAGGCCGCTGTGGAGGAGGGCATTGTCGCCGGCGGCGGCACTGCACTCATCAACGCCATCTCCTCTGTGGAGAAGCTGGTCGCCACCCTGGATGGGGACGAGAAGACCGGCGCCCGCATTGTTCTGAAGGCCCTGGAGGAGCCCACCCGCCAGATCGCCGTCAACGCCGGCCTGGATGGCTCCGTGATCATTGATAAGATCCGCCGCAGCCGCAAGATTGGCTATGGCTTCAATGCTGCCACCGAGGTCTACTGCGACATGATCGATGCAGGCATCGTGGATCCCACCAAGGTGACCCGCAGCGCCCTGCAGAACGCCGCTTCCGTCGCTGCCATGGTCCTCACCACCGAGAGCCTGGTTGCCGATGTGAAGGAGGAGACTCCTGCCGCTGCCAATCCCAACATGGGCGGTATGGGCGGCATGTACTAAGGCGGCCAAGCCCTTGCAAAGGGGAGGTGCGGCCGGTGCTTTTGCCGGCCCTTTCCCAGGAGAATATCAGAAGAGCCGTGCAACCATGGTTGCACGGCTTTTTTGCACGCTTCCATTTTGTGTCACCATCTGTACAGGAATTGCCCTGTAGCAAATTGAAACATTCTACAAAGTTTCGCAATCTTATTTGGCCATTATTGAGGTTGACTTGAAAGAAATCCACGCCATATCAGGAAGGCGATAGAAATTTACAATCAAATTCTTCCAATGATCGAAAATAACAATTTGTGTTATCGAACCCTTTCGATATAATAAATTTTGGGCCTAAAACGGTCAAAAAACGTGATATTTGGAGGAAGTTGTATGAAAAAGAGATTGTTGACATGTTTGCTCGCAGCCAGCATGACCCTTGCCATGTTTGCCGGATGCGGGAACGATCAGGGCAGCTCCAGCACGTCTGGCAGCGGCACATCTGGTGACGATCAGGTGACCCTGCGCATTGGCATGGGCACCTCCGTTCCCTTTGGTTACCTGGATGAGAATGAGCAGCCCGCCGGTTTCGTGGTGGACCTGTGGGAGGAGATCTGCGACCGTGCCGGCTATAAGGCGGACATCCAATACATCGACGGTACGGACTCCCAGTATGCGGCCATGGATGCCGACCGGATCGACATTTTGGCCGGTCAGCAGACCATCCGCGACTCCATCAAGGATAAGTACAACTTCACTGTTCCCTACGGCTACAACGAGATCTTCCTGGTGAGCCTGAAGGACAAGCCCTATGAGTCCATTGAGGATCTGCACGGCTTGAAGGTCTGCATCGATGCAGGTGGCAAACTGGCGGAGTTCTTCAACAACTACAACGCCTCCCTGCCTGAGGGGGAGGAGCCCATTGAGCTGGTCTTCACAGAGGGCTCCCTGCTGGAGAACCTGAAATTGGACCGCTTCCAGGCCTTCCCCTGGAACATCCTGGCCTTTGAAAAGCAGCAGCGGGAGGGCCAGGCCGACGACTACAAGATGTTTGGCGACCCCATCATTGTGGAGGAGAACGTGTTCCCCGTCAATAAGAACGTTCCCCAGGATGTGCTGGACAAACTCAATTCCGTCATCACCGAGATGTTGGAGGATGGCTCCCTGGCCGCTCTGTCCGAAAAGTGGTTCGAGCGGGATATCACCGTCCCCTTCAGTGAGGCCACAGAGGAGGTTGCAGGCCAGAACTCCTCTTCCAGTTCCAACTAACAGGACTGCTTTCCAAACCGGGCATCCAAATGCGTTTGATGCCCGGTTTTCCCTTTTATCGCCGTCATTGTGAAGGAGGACGAACAACTTGGATTTTGATCTGGAATATTTTTTTAGCGTCTTTCCGGGGTTGATCCAAAAGATCCCCTACACCCTCTACCTGGGGATTTTGGCCTTCTGTATCTCCATTGTGCTGGGCGGGGTGCTGGCAGCCCTCAAAAAGAGCCGCTTTGTGATCTTACGCAAGTTTGCGGGGGTGTATATCTCCTTTTACCGCTCCACCCCCTACATCACACAGCTGTTTTTGTTCTATTATGGTCTGCCCCAGATCATTGTACCCATGCGGTCCATCTCTGCCGAGGCCACCCTCATCATCACCATCTCCATGAACTCCGCTGCCTTTATTTCAGAGAATATCCGCGGTGCCCTGCTGTCGGTGGACAAGGGCCAGATTGAGGCGGCCACCTCCATCGGTATGAACAAGTTCCAAACCATGAAGAACATTGTGCTGCCCCAGGCCATTGTCACGGCCATCCCCACCTTTGGCAACACCTTTGTCAACATGATCAAGAGCACGGCCATGGGCTTTACCATCGGCGTGGTGGAGCTGTTGGCCCGTGCAAAGCTGGGCTCCACCCTCTCCTACCGCTATTTGGAGTCCTATGTGGCGGTGGGCTTTGTCTATTGGGGCATTGTGCTGGTCATTGACTTTTTACAAAAACGGCTGGAGCAGCGGGCCAACCGGTTTATGTAAGGGGGAGAAATACCATGTATCAACAGCAAGTCTATCAATTTTCCACTGCCCTGGGGCTGGAACGCCAGGTGGTGGGCCTTAAGTTTTTATACACCTGGGCGGAGTACCAAGATTCGTCCTTGGAAGAGTACCAGGGGCGTACCAGCTTCTGCTATATGACCCTGCAGGCCAGCAAAGGCGCCTGCTTTAAGGCGCGGGAGTACCACTGCACCTGCGGCCGAGCCCGGGAGGCCCTGGGGTTGACCCCGCCCAAGCCCACCACCGATTCTGGGGAGATCTATTTCAGCTGTGGGATCTACCAGAGCCGGGCGGTGGCCAAACAGGTTCAGGATGAGGTGCTGCGCATCCCGCAACAGATCTATGGCATCGAGATGGGTCCTTTGGAGCAGTTACAGGATGCCGATCTTGTGATGATGGTTTTGGATGCTTTCCAGGCCATGCGTGTGGTCCAGGGTTATGCCTACTGTTACGGTCCCCCCAGAAACCTGTGTACCGTGGGGAACCAGGGGATCTGTGCCGACCTGGCCGCCCGCCCCTATGTAAAAAATGACCTGAACCTTTCGGTGCTCTGTGCGGGAACCCGCCGGGCCTGCCGGTGGAGCAGGGGAGAGTTGGGGCTGGGCCTGCCCATCAACCGCTTTCTTCCCGTGGCCGATGGGGTGATCCAGACCCTCAACGGCATTGAATATCCCGACGCCAAGGAGGAGATCCTCCACCGCCTGAGCAGTCCGGATGCCCTGGGAATTGCCATTGATCAGGGGGTCCACTATGGGAAAAATTCAGAGCTGTGGACCAAAAAGCGCCAGGAGGATCAGGAGCGCTATGAGGCGTGGCAGGTCCAGCAACAACAGACGGAGGAGCGGGTAACCCTATGATCCAAGTGACTGATCTACACAAAAGTTATGGGGACCTGCAGGTGCTCAAAGGAGTAAACCTGCAGGTGTCCGCCGGGGAGGTGGTGGTCATCATCGGCCCCTCCGGCACTGGAAAATCCACCCTTCTGCGCTGCCTGAACTATCTGGAGGAGCCCCAACAGGGGATCATTGAGATCGACGGCGTCCGGGTAGATGCACAACAGCACACCCGGGAGCAGGTCCGCCAGCTGCGCAAGAAGACCTCTATGGTCTTCCAGACCTACTGTCTGTTCCGCAACCGAACGGCTCTGGGCAATGTGATGGAACCTCTGGCCACGGTACAGAAGATCCCCAAAGACCAGGCCCGTGAGATGGCCATGGAGCTGCTGCGCAAGGTGGGCCTGGAGGAGAAGGCCGATGTCTACCCCTCCCGCCTCTCCGGCGGCCAACAGCAGCGTATCGGCATTGCCCGGGCCATGGCGGTGAATCCGGCCTGCATCCTGTTTGACGAGCCCACCTCCTCCCTGGACCCGGAACTGGTGGGGGAGGTGCTGGAGGTGATCCGTGCCCTGGCCAGTGACCACAAGCGGGCCATGATCCTGGTGACCCACGAGATGAAATTTGCCCGGGAGGTGGCCGACCGGGTGCTGTTTATGGACGGCGGGGTCATTGTGGAGGATGCGCCGCCCGCCCAGCTGTTTGCCAATCCCCAGCATGAGCGCACCAAGAAATTTTTGCAGCGGATGGCATACTAGCCCCTGTCATCCGCAAAGAAGGAGGGATCGCATTGGAACAACAGCGTGTGCGCCGGCTGTCTCTGGCGCTGAATTTGCAGCGGCAGGTGGTGGGTGTGAGATTCCTTTACACCTGGGCGGAGTTTCAGGATTCCCCGCTGCCCCAGTTCCGGCATCGGACCCGGTTTTGCTACATGGTCATGCGGGCAAGCCAAGGGGAGTGCCTGAAATCGGATCTGTCCAATTTTGGGTGCGGATGCGCCCGGGAGGCCCTGGGCCTGGAGCCGGAGGATCCCACAACCACCTCTGGAGAGATGTACTACGGCTGCGGCCTGTACGCCAGCCGGGCCATTGCAAAACAGGTCCAGGACGAGGTGGTGCGGATCCCCCAGCACATCCACGGCATTGAGGTGGGTCCCCTGGATCAGTTGGAGCAGGCAGATCTGGTGATTTTGGTGGCCAACGCCTTCCAGGTGATGCGGATTGTCCAGGGATATGTCCACTTCTTCGGCGTGCCAAAGCACCTGGGGATGGCAGGCAACCAGGGGGTCTGTTCCGACCTGGCCGCCCGTCCCTTTGTGAAGAACGACTTGAACCTTTCGGTCCTCTGTGCAGGAACCCGCCGGGCCTGCAAGTGGGGGGAGGGAGAATTGGGGGTGGGCATGCCCATCAACCTGTTTGCCCCTGTGGCCGACGGTGTGCTCCGGACCCTCAATAACATTGAGACCCCTGAGGCCAAGGATCGGATCCTCTCAAATTTGACGGACCCCATGGAGCTGGGATTTGCCCTGGATAAGAGTGCCTACTACGGTGTCACAGCCAAGGCTTGGAGCGACAAGCGCCAGGAGGATACCAGAAGGTACGCTGTGTTTTTGGCAGAACACCAGGCCGGTAAGGGATCAACCTCGGAAGAATAGAACAGCCGTATGAAAGATCCCCTGCCGCGACGGAACATCACGACAGGGGATCTTGCGTCACCAGGCGGTGGATGGCCGACCGGCAGCCGATGGTTTAGGTGCCAGGCACCGGAACCTCGTCGGGGATGGGGCAGACATAGGCGCGGCCATGGGTCTGCTGCTGGAACTCCTCCTTGGCCCGGGCAATGATCTCCGGGTTTTCTAAGGCCTTTAAGGCGGCCAGGGCCATGATCTTGGCCCCTTGGAGCATCCCCTTCATGCCAATGGAGTGGCCGGAACAGGCCACAATCTGCCAGCTGTGGGCGGCGGCGCCGATGTTGCTGCTGGCGGTACCAAAGAAGGCAGCAGGGAGGATGTGCTGTACCTCGCTGACATCGTTGGAGCCATAGAGGGATTGGAAGTGTACCGGCGAGATGCGGCTGTCCATCTGGGTGTCCTCATCAATGGCCCCGTGGGCCACCATGGCGCTGTAGTTGGCGCTGTTCTGATTCAGATCCTTGGCGAACTCCAGCTCCTGGGGCGTCCATTGGATGGCAGGCAGCTCCTGCTGAGCTTCCCGGAGCAGATCAAACAGAACCCGGTTTTGGAGGGTCTCATAACAGCCGCCCAAAAATTCAACGGTCATCTGGGTCTCCGTGGCCCAGGCGGCCCCCTCTGCAGCCCGCACAACCCGGCGGTATACCTCCTCCACCACCTCCCGGGACAGGGCCCGCACATAGTACCAGAGGGTCACGTTCTCTGGGACCACGTTGGGGGAGCCGGGGACCTCTGTAAAGGCATAGTGGATGCGCACCCCCTCTGGCACATGTTCCCGCAGATACTCCACAGCGGTGTTCATAATCTGGGCGGCATCCAGGGCGCTGCGCCCGTTTTCCGGGTCGCCACCGGCGTGGGCGGTCCTGCCTTTAAAGTGGAATTTTGCACTGTTCATTCCGCAGGCGGTGCCCATGGACATCATATCTGCCCGCTGGAGTGGGTGCCAGGAGAAGGCAATGTCCAACTCCCGGAAGGCCCCGCCCCTGGCCATAAAGGCCTTGCCGGTGAGCATCTCCTCCGCCGGGCAGCCGTAGAAGACGAGGGTGCCGGGGAGGTTGCGGGCCTGCATCTCCCGCTTCAGTCCCATGACCGCCCCCACGCAGGCCGGGGCCATCAGGTTGTGGCCGCAGCCGTGGCCAGGGGCCCCCTCCACCACGGGCTCCGGATGGATGGAGACCGTTTGGCTCAGGTTGTACAGGGCGTCATATTCCCCCAAAAAGCCGACGACCGGCTTGCCGCTGCCCCAGACGGCCCGCAGCGAGGTGGGTACACCAGCGCAGCCCCGCTCCACCTGAAAGCCCGCCTCCTCCAGCACCTGGGCTGTCCATTCACTGGCCTTCACCTCCTGGTAGCCGACCTCCGGGTTGGCCCAGATCTTTTTGGCCAGATCCACCAGCAGCTCCTGCTGGGTATCAATCTCCTGCAATGCAATTTGTCCGCACATCGATTTCCCTTCCTTTCTGTGATGTCGTTGGAGATTCCATTCCAATTTTCTCACAGTTTTTTGATGTGCTCAATTCATAAATTTGACGTTATATCACAAATTGTGGTACAATTTTAATGTTCTGTCACATCTGTCTGCACAATGATCCAGATCAAAAGGAGGGGGAACCCATGGGGGAAACATCCGCCCAAGCGCAATTTGCCAGGGCCCTGGAGCAGTTGATGGAGCGCAAGCCGCTGTCCCAAATCCGTGCCTCTCAGGTGATTGGGGAGAGCGGCCTGTCCCGCCAGACCTTTTACCGGTACTTTCGAGATCTCTATGACCTGATTGACTGGGTTCACCTGGAGAAGACCCGATTGGCCTTTGAGCTGTTTGATGTCAACCGGAATTTGGAGGAGAGTTGGTGCGTTTGTCTGCAACTGATGTTGGGTAGCCGAACCTTTTACCGGCAAGCCATGACCCTGGAGGGGTACAACAGCTTTTACCGCAGCTACTACCTGCGCTGCCAGAAAAACCTACTGCGGTATCTGGGGCAGGGGCTGCCAGCGGATGCGGAATCCACCCAGTTTGCGATTCACTTTGCGGCGGCGGGCATCACCCAAACGTTGCTGGAGTGGATCCGAGGAGGCATGGTTCAGCCGCCCTGCGTGATGGCGAAGCGGTTTGTGGAGAATATGCCGGATTGCCTGCGCCGCTCCTGTGACCTAGTGGATTCATCCACAGCCTACACCACTGCTGATGGCGATACAGTTTTAAAAGCGTTTCAAAAGGGCTGCCGGTGACCGCTTCTGGCAGTTTTTGTCTGTTTAGAAATTTTTTCGCTTGAAGGGAGTATGGGGCAATTTTCTCCCAATGATTGGATACAACATGAAGGAACCGTGAGAAAAAGAAGAAGAAAATGTGAATTTATGAAGAAAACCTGAAACCACCAGGTGGCAAGGTTGACCCGTGGGTGGCGTTGGTGTAAAATATACTGGATCATGTATAGGTTCCTATTCATAATAGACAATTTCCCGGGAAAAGCCGGCGGAATTCAAAAAATGACAGGCTGGAGGTCTTTCTTCCATGATACAGATTTCCCCTTCCATGCTCTCCTGTGACTTTGCCTTTATGGGCCAGCAGGCCCAGGCAATGGAGCAGGCCGGGGCGGATATGCTCCATCTGGATGTGATGGATGCAAACTTTGTGCCCAACCTGACCTTTGGCGCGCCAGTGATCAAATGCCTGCGCCGGGTGAGCGATATGGTGTTTGATGTGCACCTCATGATCCGGGAGCCCCTCAAATATGTGGAGGACTTTGCAAAGGCCGGTGCAGACCTGCTGACCTTTCATCTGGAGTCCGATTCTGACCCGCAGCAGACCATCCAGGCCATCCGCCGCCAGGGCATCAAGGTGGGCATCGCCCTCAAGCCCGGCACCCCAGCCCAACAGGTGCTGCCCTATTTGGACCAGGTGGATATGGTGCTGGTGATGACGGTGGAGCCCGGCTTTGGCGGCCAGTCCTTCCGGCCGGAGACCATGGACAAGCTGGAGCTGCTCCACCAGGAGATTTTGAGCCGGGGCCTGTCTGTGGATCTGCAGGTGGATGGCGGTATCACCAATGAGACCGCCAAGGTGGCCGCGGCCCACGGCGCCAACATTTTGGTGGCAGGCTCGGCCCTATTCTCCCAGAAAGACTATGGAAAGGCGGTTGCGGACCTGCGCAACAGCGCCATGAGCGCTCAATAGTAGGCCGAAAGGATCTCCAGTGCCTCCTGTTCCCAGAGGGGCGCCCAGTGTTCCTGGGTGAACGCACAGGCCCACTTGCCCGGGATCAGCGTGCCATACTCCTGGCAGAACTGCTCCAAGGGCGCCTTCTGTTGAGGAAGGGGCCAGAGCAGTAGGCGGTATTGGTTCTGGTTGGTGTACAGGGCGCTGCGCCTGGTGGCGGAGAGAAACTGGCGGGTCACACGGAAGGCCGTCTCCAGCACCCGATGAAAGGTGGGGAGCTCCAAAATGATGGGGCGCCTGGCATCCCCCTGGGGAGAGAGCAGACCGTGGATGCCGTCATCCAGCGGGGAGAAATAGAAGGTGCACCCACCGTCCTGGCCGGGGTAGACCTCAATGAGCAGCTTGGCGGCAGGCAGTTCAAAGCCGGTGCTGTTTTTGGCCAGCTCCAGCAGACGGTTGACTGCCTGGCGGGTGCGCACATCCGCATAGTCCACGCTGTCATAGGTGATGTGGAGCCGGTCCATATCGCTCTGGGTCAGATGGACCTTTAACCCCTGGGAGCCGATGCGTTTGAATTCCAACAGTGAGCCCTCCCGTCAATTTGGATTTGGAAAGGAGAAAAGCAGCATGTTTTCCCGCAGCCACAAGGGCGGCGTTCTGCTCCAGCAGAACAAGGAACCCGCCTTTTCAAGGGAAACCAAGCGGTTTGTCAAACCCGATGGGTTTCAATATATTGAGGGGCGCAAGCCCGCCAAGGAGGGGGAGACCCTTCCCCCCCAGGAGATCATTGACATTGCAAAACAGGCCCAGATTGTGGATGAACGGGATGGGGTCTTCCTCTGGCGCAAGCTCCAGGACGGTCTGGAGGGCCAAAAACTCCTGACGGTATTGGGGGACGCCCTGGATGACGAGCCCTATGTTTCCAGCCAGATGAACCCCATGGTCTTCTATCCGGAGCAGGCCGCGGCAGGCCTGCGGTTGGCCGCCCAAGCCCTGGGCACGGAGAAGATGGCCTTTGTGGTATACCGTGAAATTTTTGATCTGCGCAAACCGCTTCCCAAACAGATTGGGAATATTCCCGTTTGGGCTCTTAAGGGCAGATATCCGTCGGAGATCTATCTGAACTTGGATCTAGCGGCAGAATCCCCCTTTCCCATTGGGGTCTGTGCCCTGATCCACCTGAGCCGGGCCGTGTATGAAAATCGGGTGCAGACCACCTGCTTTTTGACGGTGGCGGGCAACTGTGTGGCCACCCCCAGCAACTATGAGGTGACGGTGGGGATGACCGCTTCCCAAATTTTTGACCGCAGCGGCCTTGCGGATGATCCTACACGGATCATTGCCGGCGGCCCTATGACGGGGGTCTGCATCACAGATCCGGACACCTTCCGGGTAGGGCCCACCACCCGGGCGCTGCTGGCTCTGCGGGAGAATGAGAGAGACCAACACTTTTCCTGCATCGGATGTGGCCGGTGCATTGACGCCTGCCCAGTGGGAATTTCTCCCTACCACCTGTATCACAACATCAAAAAAGGCCGATACTATCAGTTGGACCGGTATCATGTCCAGCGGTGTATCGGATGCGGCGCCTGCAGCTATGTCTGTCCGGCTCGCTTGGAGCTATCCTATCTCATATTTGAAGCAAAAAAACAAAAGTATATACAGGGGGAAGGGGGAAGTGAACAATGAATCTCACCGTCCGGCGTGCGCCGCACATCCGCATCAGTGAGACCAACCGCACCCTGATGGTGGATATGATCATCTCCCTGGTGCCACTGTACATCATGGCCTACCTCTACTACGGCATACGGGCCCTCTATCTGGGGGTATGGGGAATTTTGGTGGCCGTTGCGGCCGACTGCGCAGGGGTTCTCCTGCGGCGGGAAAAGCTCAATGTGCGGGATCTATCCTCCGTTGTTACCGGCATGATGGTGCCGCTGCTGCTGCCGGCCTCCATCTCCTACACCACTGTGGCAGTGGCGGTCCTATTTGGCATTCTAGTTGCAAAGCAGCCCTTTGGCGGGGTGGGGCAGAATATCTTTAACCCCACTGCCGCTGGAATTGCCTTTGTCACCCTCTCCTGGCCCAACCAGGTGCTGCGCTACCCCACTCCTCTGGCAGAGTTGGAGCTCTTCGGAGATGTGACGGCCCAGCTCTCCGAGAGCCCTGCCTATGCCCTAAAGATGGGCGGCGTGCCCATCATTGACCCCATTGATATGCTTCTGGGGAACTTTAAGGGTCCTATGGGTGCAACCTACATTCTAGTCATTGCAGCCTGCCTGCTCTATTTGCTGGTGCGGCGCACGGTACGTTGGAATGTGGCCATTCCCTTTTTGGGTGTGGTGGCAGTGATGGCTTTGCTCTTCCCTAGGGCCAATCTGACTTGGGCAGAATCCATTGCCTATGAGATGTTCTCCGGCTCCCTGTTCTTTGGGGCGGTCTTTTTAATCAATGATCCGGTGACATCGCCCAAACACCGGCAGGCCCAGATTTTATACGGTGTTTTGGCAGGGGTGCTCACCATGCTCTACCGCTATTTTGGCGGTCTGGAACAGGGTGTAGTCTTTGCCATACTCATTGTCAATGCCCTTTCGGCAACCCTGGATAAATTCAGCGAGGTGTTGCCCGATCTCATCACTTGGATAAGGAGGAAGCACGGTGAAGGTCAATCTCAAGATCGTTCGCAGCCAGAGAAGACTCTCTAATCTATTCCGCGGCATTTTGAGCGACAACCCGGTTCTGGTGGGCGGCATGGCGCTGCCGTTTCTTGTTGTTCCGGCCGTGTCTTTGCAGAACGGGGTTGCTCTCTTCTGTGCCATGCTGCTGATCCACCTGCCTACGGTCCTGGTCCTCTTCTTTCTGCGTAAGTTTCTGCCAGATTGGTCCAGGGTGATGGTAATTCCGGTGGTGGCATCCCTATTTTTGATTGTGGCATACTATGGCATCCAACCCCTATCCCCATATATATCCGACTCCTTGGGGATTTATTTCTCCCTGCTGCCGGCGTGCAGCATGATCTTTGCCGGATGCAGCCACATGCTGGAGGAGCGCAAGCCCGCCCTGGGCAAGACCCTCCTGCGCAATCTATGCAATGTCATTGGATTTGGTTTGGTGGCCTGTATCGTGGGCGGAATCCGGGAATTCTTTGGTACCGGAACCTTGTGGGGCCGGCCCATGGGCCTGAGCGGGATCTCCAGTTTTCAGATGGCTTTCGCCGGCTTTCTGCTGGTGGGCTTTTTGGCGGTGGGCGCCCGTCTTCTCCACCGGTTGGTCCTGCGCCTGGGGGGCGGCGTGCCCAAAAAACTTTTGAAAGAAGCGGCAAGGGAGGTGCCCAAACATGATTGATGCATTGGCCCAATTCTTCTTGGTGACTCTTGGCGCCGTCTTCTTGCAGAACGCCCTCTTCACCCAGGGACTTGGAGCGGAGCGCACCCTCATCAAACAACCTCCCAGCCAGGTACTGCGTCTAGGGGCAACCTTGACATTGGTGATGGTGATTTCATCCATTTTATCCTGGTTGGTGAACCGGCTGTTGCTCCGGTTCCCTCTGGCACGCAGCTATATGCGTTCCATTCTATTCATTCTCTGTATCGCTGTTACCTATTTGAGCCTTTATTGGCTGAGCAAAAAATATGCTTCCAAGTTGCTCTTTCCTGTGGGGCGAGAACTGATCATCTCTGCCTCCAGCTGTGTGGTTTTGGGCACGCTGCTTCTGGCGGCCCATGAGAATATGACCTTTTTCAACACCATCGGAATGGGGATCGGCGCTGGGGCCGGCTATACCATGGCCTTGCTGGTGATCACAGAGGGGAGAGACCGCCTGGCGCTGCTCAATGTCCCAAAGGTTTTTCGTGGCCTGCCCATCACCCTGCTGTACCTGGGGCTGCTGTCCCTTGCCATCTGTGGTTTGGCCGGCCATCAACTGCCAATTTAGCGAGGGAGGATTGCCATGGGTAGAAAGAAAGGCTATAAGATCAAGCGCTACAACAACATCTTTGGGCGCAAATTTCAGTCCCGTGTCTCCCCGCTCAAGGTTGTTGCCATCGTTGCGGCTTTGGCGGTACTGTTTATGTTGGGGTGGGCCCTCTACCAGCCCATCTATGACCTGATCACCGGCAATACCCCGCGGCCCAGCGAGCCATCGGCCCCATCCCAGGGGGATGCCTCCACCTCTGACGAGGGGAACTCCAGCACAGAGGAGCCACCCCAGGAGGTGGAAGACAATGGGCTGCACAGCATCTATGTGCCTCAGTCGGTGTTGGCGGACGAGACTCAGCTGGATACGCTTATCCAGTCTCTGGAGGGGACGGAGATCAACACGGTGGTCTTTGAACTCAAAGCTGATGACGGCACAGTGCTCTACCAATCTCAGCTGGAACTGGTGGCTCAGGCAAATGCCCAGTCAGAGGATGCCTTCTCCCTGACGGAAGTTACGGAGAAGCTAAAGGCCGCCAATCTCAGGCCGGTGGGGATTCTCCACGCCTTCCAAGATCACCTGGCTACCAGACTGGGCAGCACCTATCCCATCAAGTACAACAACACCGATGTGACCTGGCTGGACGACTTCCCCGATCAGGGCGGGCGCTCCTGGTTGAATCCCTACTCCGCCGATGCTCAAGCTTATGTCACCAGCCTTGCCAATGAGGCGGTGGAGATGGGTGTGACAGATGTGGTGCTGGACAGCGTCTTTTTCCCCACCATGGGCGGCAGCGAAAGCGCAACCTATGGTGCAGAGTCCAACAACAAAACCCGGCAGCAGGTGCTCACGGAGTTTGTCTCCTCCGTGCGGACCAGTCTGGCGGAGCAGGGAGCTCAGGTCTGGCTCAAGGTGGACGCCACCGATCTCTTTGAAGACAGCAGTGCTAGCTACGGCGGCGATCCGCTGGCCGTGTCAGGGGGATATGTGATGGTCTCCCTGGTGCCGGAACAGTTTGGCACCAGCTACACCTCCGATGCCTTCACCATCGAAAACCCGGTGACAACGCCTGGCCAGACGGTGGAACAGGCCATGGCGGCCATCAAAACTTTGGCCGGCAGCGAGGCGTACACCTATTGGGGCATCCTCCAGGCCTACACCTCCCAGACAGTCACAGGGGAGAGCGGTAAGACTTACACCGCCGCTGACATTCAGGAGCAGATCCAGGGCCTGGCAGCTCAGGGAGTGCTCAATTACAGCCTGTGGAACCCCGAAGGTTCCTATGACCTGGAAGAATAAGAAGAATAATTCAGAAAGGGCCACCCCATTTGGGGTGGCCCTTCTGCTTCGGAAAAGTTGATGCCAAAAGGGAGCCGGCAATCTATTGCCAAGCGTTCCCGCGCTCAATGGTGTTATTTTCTGTCCAATCGGATGCGCCAGAAGTCAGCAGATATTTGGCTTGAGCAGGATTGTCCAGGATACTGCAGTTGTTCAATGTGACGGCGCTTGCAGCATCAGTGATGCGGAAGACGGGGTTGCTGCTGTATTGATAACAGTTCCCGCTAAAAGTACAATTGTCAAAGGTGCCCTGGCTGGCATAGATGAGGACCCCATGTTGGCTGCAGTCCCGGATGGTGCTGGAATCTACTGTAAAACTGCTGCTATCTGCGCTGATCCCCTGGAGACCACAGCCATAGATATCGCAGCCAACAATTTTCATGTTTTTGCTGCTAAGGAGTTCTACCACACCTGTGGAGCAGCTCTCTATGGGATCCAGGTCGTGGCCCATCACCAGACCGTAAAGGAGCACATTGTCACAGTTGTACATGGAAATAATGGTCTCAATGCCAGAGGTAGAGACCAGGCGGGTTTTGCCGGTTCCGATGAAAGACACATTTTCTGCATTCATCAAAAAGAGAGAATTCACATTGTAGTCCCCGTCGCCAAGGTGAATTTCCAAATTTCTTAAACTTTCTGTGTAGGACTGTTCCACCAGTTCTGTCAGTTCATCCCCATTGGATATTTCTACAACCTCCCGTTGGATGCCATCATCAGGGATGGGGGGCAGGGTGCCAGCAGTTTGACGGATCTCATTCAGTTTTTCACTGTATGTGGTATTGTCCGGATACTGTTGAACCAAATTTTCCAGGATACCGGCCGCTTCCTCGATTTTTCCTTGTTCCACAAGGATATCTGCCAGCTTGACGGCGGTATCACCGTCGTTTGCATTGAGCTCCAACGCCTTTTCATAGTCTTGGGTTGCTTCTTCCAGTTTTCCAAGCTGCCGGTAGGCATCACCCCGCGCCGCATAGACCTCGGGATGAGCAGGGTCAACTTCGATGGCTGCAGTAAAGGCATCGATGGCCTCATCATATTTCTCTTCGGACAGGAGCCCGGTCCCCTGTTCATACTGTTCTTCCCAGGAAGGAGATGTCCCTTGATTGGAGCATGCAGCCAGTCCCAGCCCCAATACCAGTGCCAGAAGGATCGCGGTGAATCGTTTCATTTGCTCAAAACCCTCTTTCGTTTTATTTTAGGAGTAGTTCTTATGGAAAAGAACATTCTCCTGATTGCCTAACCTTACTTGTTCTGTCAGCTGTGCAAATCAAAGGAAGCCCGGAGCCGTTCCACAGCCTTCTCTCAGGCTTCGCAACCATCACGGCGTCATCCATGGCTTGGATGACGAAAAGAGGGGGATCATGTTGCAGGGGCAAAGGAGTGCCCTGCCTGGGAATGCGACCAATACCGCTGATGGACCGTCTTTGGCAGCAGGAAGCGGGCGGCTTGGGGCAAGACCTTCAGCTCCAGATGGGTGGCGGGGCCACACTCCCCGTCCACTGTATAGATGAAGGGCCGGGGACTGTCAATGATCAGCTCCTTGAAAGACAGATGGATCATATATTTTTGCAGGGAGGGCACCACCTGACCATTTTGAAAGTGGGCGCCTCTTTTGTACTTGCTCAGCAGGGAGGCCACCTTCACCCTGGAGACCTTGCGGACCAGGATCAGCTCCAGCACTCCGTCGTCCAACGCTGCCATGGGGGCGCCCCGGTAGCCTCCGCCGTAGTACTGGCCGTTGCCGATACAGGCCAGCAGGTAGTTGCCCTGGATCTGCCGGATTCCGTCCACCGTCAAGGTGAGCTGGTTGCCCATGGGCTGGAACAGGCACTGGAGAATGGAGAGTTCGTAGGCCATTGTTCCGCCGCACAGGGGCAAGTGCCGGAACTTGGGGATGCCGTAGGCCACTTTGGCATCCAGACCCGCGGAACAGATACTGGCCGCAATTTGATTTTGGTTGACCTGAATGAGGTCAATGGGGATGGCGTCCCCCAGAATCATGTCATCAAACTGCAAAAACTCCTGCTGGGTGCCAAAGTTGCGCAAAAAATCGTTCCCACTTCCGCAGGGGACACAGGCCACGCTGGCGTTGGGGTAGGGATAGGCGCCATGGAGCACCTCGTTGAGGGTTCCATCCCCACCGCAGGCGTAGAGGCGGACAGACTCCCCTTGTTGGGCCGCCTGCTGGGCCAATTCCATGGCATGGCCGGCGTGTTTGGTTTCCAGCAGCTTCACTGGAATCTGACGGCCTGCAAAGGCGTGGATCAGGAGAGGAAGCAGCTTTTTGGCCGCGTTTTCTTTGCCCGCTGTCGGGTTCCATATGACAATGTGTTCCACAAAAAAGCACCTACCTTTTATCTCCTTTATTGTAAACGATTCGCATCCTGGGGGCAAGTCCCAATCTGATCCAGGTCGAATTTTTGGAGGATTGCAAGCGGCGATGTAGCTCATCCCAATCCAATGCCCCGATGCAGGACGGTCCTGGGAGGGCCAAAGAGGAAAAATTTTGATCTGTGGGGTCCTTTTTGCAAAATTTGCGCAGATTTGAGATGGACGGGTCCTTTCTGGCATATACTAGTGGCAGAGGTTTTGGGGGACATCGGCGCCACAGCATCAGGCAGGATGGTATGCATTCTCCCGCCAATGGGGACTTTCGCTGGAAGATGGGTATTTTCAGGGGGATGAGAAGCCTTTCTTGCCGAAGGAAGGCTTGCGGCTGACCAAAGCCTATGGTATAATAACACTATATGCTTGGGCGTATCTGGGCCCAGTTGCCTGCCTTGACGGCAGGCCCCAATGGATGATAGCATACAAGATGGAACAGAAGATATTTCTGTATCATAAGGAGGCGTTCTTCATGAAGAAGGCAGAGTTCAAACAGCCCGTGGGCAGCTTGCGCATCTCCCAGGAGGTGGTGGCTACCATCGCCAGCTATGCCCTCAAGGAGATCGACGGCGTTGCGGGATTGGCCACATTCTCCTCCAACATCAAGCATCTGTTCACCCAAAAGCGGGTGCTCAAGTCCATCGAGGTGGAGATCACTGACGATGTGGCGGAGATCAGCTTGAACGTCAATCTGAAAAATGGCGCAAAGATCCCCGTGGTCGCTGAGGAGATTCAAACTGCGGTGAAAGAGGCCGTACAGAACATGACCGGCATCACCGTTGCCAAGGTCAATGTGAACATTGCAGGGATTGTATTTGAACAGGAGCAGCCTGTGCTGGAATAGAATCGCTTGCCCGGCCCTCCAGTCTTGAAGCCAGCGCCAGGGAGATCCCATAGGCCATGGCTTCATTTGGGGGGCGGTTTTCTTTGCCCCAAAGGGGGCTCAGAGGAGGAACCCAAAGGATTGAACAGCTGTTGTGCTGGAAAAATAGATGGAGGATAAAATCGATGAACCGACGGGAAGCCAGGGAGCAGGCCTTTGTGCTGCTATTTGAGCGCTCATTCCAGGATTGTTCCATCCAGGAGATTATAGATAACGCTGTGGAGGGCCGCGCTCTTGAGCTGGATCCCTTTGCGCTGCGGCTGGCCTCAACGGCCTTTGACCACTTGGACGAGCTGGATCAGGTGATTGCCAGCTACTCCAAGAAGTGGAAGCTCAGCCGCCTGTCCAGAGTGGTGCTGGCGGTGCTGCGCCTGTCTGTCTGCGAAATTACATATCTGCAGGATATTCCTGCCAGCGTCTCCATTAATGAGGCGGTGGAGTTGGCCAAGACCTTTGCTGGTGAGGAGGAGGGCGCCTTTGTCAACGGGGTGCTAGGCTCCTTTGTACGGGCAAACCCAGAGTTGCAGGCCGATCCCAAACAGTAAACCAGCGCCATCTGTCTGCCTGGCGGCGGCAGGTGGCCTATTTATCTTTTTGAGGGAGGTGACAGTGTGCGCTGTACCTTTGGCATTGATACCAGCAACTATACCACCTCTGTGGCCCTCTATCTCCCGGAGCAGGGGGAGGTGCGCCAACAGAAGAAGCTCCTGCCGGTGAAGGCGGGAGCCATCGGTTTGAAACAGAGTGAGGCGGTGTTCCACCATGTGCGCCAGCTGCCGGAGCTGTGCCAGGCCCTCTTTGATGGGGTGGAGAACCTGGAGTTGAAAGCGGTGGGGGCCTCCGCCCGGCCCAGGGACGCACAGGACTCCTACATGCCCTGCTTTTTGGTGGGCAAGGGGACGGGAACGGCGGTGGCCAGCTCCCACGGTTGCCCGATCCATCTGTTTTCCCACCAGGATGGGCACATTATGGCCGCTCTCTATGGCGCGGACTGTTTGCCGCTGAAAAAGGCTCCTTTTTTGGCCTTTCACCTCTCTGGCGGCACCACTGAGTGTCTACAGGTAACGCCCAAGGGGCAAACTTTTCAGGTGGAGCTGGTGGCCCGCTCTCTGGATTTGAAGGCGGGACAGGCCATCGACCGGGTTGGGGTGCTCATGGGATTGCCCTTTCCCGCCGGTCCCAAGTTGGAGGAGCTGGCCCTGCAGAGTGACCGGATCTATCACCCCCATCCCACCATGAAGGGGTTGGATTGCTGCCTCTCCGGCCTGGAGAACCAGTGCCGTAACCTGCTCCAGCGGGGGGAGAGCCCGGCCCATGTGGCCCGCTTCTGCCTGGATGCCGTGCGCTGTACCCTGCGTGAGATGACCTGCAGGGTGTTGCAGGAGCGGGGGGAGCAGCCCCTGCTCTACAGTGGCGGGGTCATGTCCAACTCCATCATCCGGGACGACCTAACCCGGACCTTTGGCGGGCACTTTGCCCCCAGGGAATTTTCTGCGGACAACGCGGCGGGCATCGCCTTGCTGGCCGCTGCAGAGGAGGGAATGCTGTGCGGGTAGAAGAGCCCCAGGTGCTCACTGTCTCCCAGCTGAACCGGTATGTCAAGGCGGTGTTTGACGCCCAGCCGCTGCTGGAGAACATCACCATCCGGGGGGAGATCTCCAACTTCACCAACCACTACCGCACCGGACACTATTACTTTACCCTGAAGGATGGCCAGGCGGCTGTCAAGGTTGTCATGTTCCAGAGCTACGCCCGGCAGATCCCCTTTGTGCCGGAGAACGGCATGGCGGTGCTGGTCCGGGGCAAGGTCTCCCTCTTTGAACGGGATGGGACCTATCAGCTCTATGGGTATGCGCTGCAGCCAGATGGGGTGGGGGCCCTGTACCTGGCCTTTGAGCAGATGAAGACCCGCCTTGCCGCTGAGGGCCTCTTCGACCAGGCCCGCAAGCGCCCGCTCCCGGCAGTGCCGGAGACGGTGGGGGTCATCACCTCCGCCGGGGCGGCGGCTCTACAGGATATTTTGAACATCCTCTCCAGGCGAAGCCCCTGGCTGCGGGTGCTTTTGCGTCCCACACAGGTGCAGGGCCCTGCCGCGGCGCCGGACCTGGCCCAGGCTGTGCAGGAACTGGATGAGAGCGGCCGGTGCGATGTCATCCTCATCGCAAGGGGTGGCGGGTCCCTGGAGGACCTGTGGCCCTTCAACGAGGAGGTCTTGGCCCGGGCCATTGCCCGCTGTCAAACGCCGGTTCTCTCCGGCGTGGGCCATGAGACCGATTACACCATCTGCGACCTGGTGGCCGATTGCCGCGCCCCCACGCCATCTGCGGCGGCGGAGCTGGTGGCTCCCCGGCGGGAGGATCTTCTCTCCTACCTGGAGGACTGCTATGGCCAGTTGTGCCTGGCCATGACAAATGGCCTGCAGCGGCGCCGGACCATCCTCGCGGATATACAGGGGCTGCCCTGTTTTCAGGACGTGAATTTTTATACGCGGGAGAATGGACAAAGATTGGAAAATTTGATAAAATTGTTGCATATCCAGATGAAACATCGTCTGGAACAGGAGCAGGGCCAGGTGGAAAAGTTCGCTGCTCTGCTGGATTCCATCAGTCCGCTCAAGCTGCTATCCCAGGGCTATTCCATCACCAGCCGGGGTGCAGAGGTTTTGACCGATGCCAGCGCCCTGCGGCCCGGGGAGCAGATCAACACCCGCCTGGCCCGGGGATGGGTACTGTCCCAGGTGCTGGAGACCAACGCAGAGGACCAAGTTGGAGCAAAATAGGGAGGAACCAAACGTGAAAAAGGGAACGACCTATGAACAGGCCGCAGAGCGGCTGGAGGAGATTGTCACCTTGCTCCAGAGCAAGCAGCCGCTGGATGAGAGCCTCAAACTGTTTCAGGAGGGGACAGAGCTCATCGCCTTCTGTCAGAAGAAGCTGGATGCGGCCCAGCTGAAAGTGGAACAATTGATGAGCAAAACGGAGGATCCGCCCCATGGAGATGACGCGTCAAATTCGTGAAGATTGTGCCGCCGTGGAGGCGTGGCTGGACAAGCTCCTGCCCCCCGGTGAACCCCTCTGCCAGGAGGTTGTGCAGGCCATGCGCTACAGCCTGCTGGGCGGGGGCAAGCGGGTGCGGGCCATTTTGGCCCTGGAGTTTTGCCGGCTGTGCGGGGCAGAGCCGGAGCGGGCCATGCCCTTTGCCTGCGCCGTGGAGATGGTCCACGCCTATTCTCTGATCCATGATGACCTGCCCTGTATGGATGACGATGACCTGCGCAGGGGCAAACCCTCCTGCCACATCGCCTTTGGAGAGGCCACAGCCCTGCTGGCAGGGGATGCCCTGCTCACCAGCGCCTTTGAAACGGCCGCCTCCCCCTGGGCCCAGTCCCTTCTGGGGAGCCAGATCTGCTGCCGGGGCATCCACCTCCTGAGCCGCTGTGCAGGCAACCAAGGTATGGTGGGGGGCCAGATCATTGACCTGGCCAGTGAGGGTCACAGGGTCTCCTGGCAGGTGTTGGAGCAGAATTACAAAAGAAAGACCGGGGCGCTTCTTCAGGCGGCAGCGGGACTCGGGTGCCTGGCCGGTGGGGCGACCCAGGCACAGGAACAAGCTGCGGCTGATTTTGCCCTCAATTTGGGACTTGCCTTCCAGATTGTGGACGATATTTTGGATGAGGTGGGAGATCCCGCCCTTCTGGGCAAGCCGGTTGGCAGCGATGTGCAGCAGCACAAATCCACCTATGTGACCCTCTTTGGCCTGCAGGCCGCCAGGGAACAGGCGGCGCAGCTGGCACAGCGGGCCAAGGAACAGCTGGCGGCATTCCCGGGAGACCGCAGCTTTTTGGAACAATTGACCGACGATCTTCTGGTGCGTCAATCGTGAGAGAGGAGGTCCCCTATGGGTGGACTTCAAATTTTGTTTAGCAACTATCTGATCAACGTGGGGGTCGTTGCTTGGTTTTCGGCCCAGCTTTTAAAGGTCATTATCACATACCTGACCACCAACAAGCTCAATTTGGAGCGCTTTGTGGGGGCAGGCGGTATGCCCAGCTCCCACTCGGCCCTGGTCTGCTCCATCGCCATTGCCATGGCAAAAAAAGTGGGCTTTGCCTCCCCGGAGTTTGCCCTGGCCCTGACTTTGGCGGCCGTTGTGATGTATGACGCCACAGGGGTGCGCCGTGCGGCGGGGGAACAGGCCAAGGTTTTGAACAGCCTTTTGGAAAAGGGCGATCTGCAGGCCTGGATCAAGACGGTGCTCAAAGATGGGGTGGAGGAGGATCCATTCGATAATCCAGCCCTCCCGGAAAAGGACAAAAAGGCGGACGTCCCAAAGCCCCTTAAGGAATTTTTGGGCCACACACCCTTGGAGGTTCTTGGCGGGGCGCTGTTGGGCATTCTGGTGGCCATGGCCATGCCTGTGGCCTGATGGGCAAAAGGCATTTTCCATCCAAAGGAGCGTTACATCTTGGAACAACCGATTCTGTTGGAGAAGATCCACTCCCCTCAGGACCTGAAGGCCCTGCCGGAGGAGGATTTGGAATATCTTTGTGAGGAGATCCGCCATCTCCTCATGGGGACCGTGGCCCAAAACGGGGGACATTTGGCCTCCAACCTTGGGGCGGTGGAGCTGACAGTGGCGCTGCACCGGGTCTTTCATCTGCCGGAGGATCAGATCGTCTGGGATGTGGGGCACCAGTCCTATACCCACAAGATTCTCACCGGCCGGGTCAGCCGCTTTTATACCCTGCGGCAGGAGGACGGCATCTCTGGGTTCCCCCGCAGCAGTGAAAGTGAGTATGACGCCTTTATCGGCGGCCACGCCGGCAACTCGGTCTCAGCGGCTCTGGGCATGGCGGTGGCCAACTCCCAAAAGGGCAATGGCAATACGGCCATTGCAGTGGTGGGGGATGGGGCATTTACCAACGGCATGATCTATGAGGCGTTGAACAACGCTGGCCGCAGTGGGCAGAAGATTGTGGTGGTCCTCAATGACAACGGCATGTCCATCTCCAAAAATGTGGGGGCCTTCACCAAATACCTGTCCAGTATCCGCAGCACCTCCTCCTATTTCCACTTCAAAGATGGGGTGGAAAAGGTCCTGCGGCATGTCCCTCTGGTGGGGGACTCCCTGGTGCAGGCGGCCTCCCACTCCAAATCAGTGATCAAACACCTGTTTTATAACAGCACCATCTTTGAGGATTTGGGATTTTCCTACTTTGGACCAGTGGATGGCCACGACCTGAAGGCCTTGATCCAGGTTTTCCAGCGGGTGCAGCAGATTCAGGACCCGGTGGTGGTCCACGTCCAGACCATCAAAGGCAAGGGATATATTCTGGCGGAGAAGAATCCGGGCGCCTACCACGGCGTGTCCAGCTTTGATACCGAGGTAGGGAATCCTGACACCCCGTCGGATGACAGCTTTTCCTGTGTCATGGGCAAGCACCTGTGTGAACTGGCCAGGCAGGATGGGCGCATCTGTGCCGTGACTGCCGCCATGAAATATGGCACAGGCCTGCACCACTTCTCCAGTGAGTGGAAAAACAAAGGCCGCTTTTTTGATGTGGGCATTGCGGAGGAGCACGCCATGACCTTTTCTGCCGGCCTTGCAGCCAGCGGCCTGGTGCCGGTCTATGCGGTCTACTCCACCTTTGCCCAGCGCATCTATGACCAGGTGATTCACGACGGTTCCATCGAAAAGCGCCACGTGGTGCTGGCCCTGGATCGGGCCGGCGTGGTGGGCGACGATGGGGAGACCCATCAGGGCCTATTTGACGTGGCCATGCTCTCCAACGTGCCGGACATGGTGATCTATTCCCCCAGCAACTACCGGGAGCTCTGCCAGTGTATGGACGAGGCCATCTATCACCACGAGGGTATCTGCGCGGTGCGCTACCCCCGGGGGAGCGAGCCTTCGATTCCCTCAAAATATCTGCCAGATGGGGTGGAATACGGCCTCTTTGGGCCGAAGGACGCCAAAAAGCTGCTGGTGACCTATGGGCGCCTCTATGGGGAGGCCTGCCGGGTGGCCCAGCGGTTTGAGGAGAGAGGGGAGTCCATTGCCCTGCTCAAGCTTACCCAGATCTGCCCGATCCCCTCTGAATGGATCGAGCTGATGGCCTCCTATCCGGAGATCTATGTGGTGGAGGAGGGCATCCAGCACGGCGGCCTCGGGGAACATCTGGCCAGCCGTCTGCTGCTCATGGGCTATCAGGGCAGGTACCACCTGCGGGCGGTGGACAATCACTTTGTGCCCCAGGCCAAGGTGGACCACGCCCTAAAAAAATTGGGGATGGATGCGGATTCCATCGAACAATGGATGCGGTGTCAATAGAGGAGGAACCCATGAAGATACGTCTGGATGTGGCGGTGACAGAGCGGGGGCTGGCCCCCTCCCGGGAGCGGGCCAAGGCTCTGATCATGGCCGGGCAGATCTATGTCAACAACCAAAAGGCCGACAAGGCCGGGATGAATATTGAGGACACCGACCAGGTGGAGCTGCGGGGGGATACCCTCAAATATGTCAGCCGGGGCGGCCTGAAGCTGGAGAAGGCCATGGCCAGTTTTGCCCTGGATCTGCAGGGTGCCTGCTGTATGGATATTGGCGCCTCCACCGGAGGGTTCACGGACTGTATGCTCCAAAATGGGGCCAAAAAGGTGTATGCCGTGGATGTGGGCTATGGCCAGCTGGCCTGGAAGCTGCGCAACGACCCCAGGGTGGTGAATCTGGAGCGGACCAACATCCGCTATGTGACAGAGGAACAGGTGCCAGAGCCGGTGGATTTTGTCAGTGTGGACGTCTCCTTCATCTCCCTGACCCTGGTGCTGCCGGTGGTCCGCACCCTGTTGGCCGAGAACGGCCATGGGGTCTGCCTGGTAAAGCCCCAGTTTGAGGCGGGCAAGGGCCGGGTGGGCAAAAAAGGCGTGGTCCGGGAGCCGGAGATCCACCAGGAGGTCCTGGAGAAGGTGATCCACTTTGCCGGGAATGCTGGCTTTGGTATTTTGGGCCTGGATTTTTCCCCCATCAAGGGGCCGGAGGGGAACATTGAGTACCTCCTCCACCTGCAGAAGGGCGGCGCAGGCGGCACCGTGGACGACAGCCAGATCGCCCAGGTGGTCTCTGCCTCCCACGAACAGCTGGGGTAGCGGGATCCCATAACATGCAGCATACCAAAGAGGTTGTGACACGATGAAGATCTATATCATCTTAAATACCAGCAAGGACCAGGCGATACTTCACCTGCATCAGGTGGTGGAAAAGCTCCAGGGCCTTGGGGCCCAGTGTTTTCTGGATCCCTCTCTACAGCAGGTGGTGGGAGAAATTCCGGCCCAGTTCCTGCCGGCCAAACATGTGATGGGCGAGATGGACCTGCTCATCACCATCGGCGGGGATGGCACCATCATCCACGGGGCAAAATATGCCATCCACTACCATCTGCCCATCCTCGGGATCAACATTGGACGGGTGGGCTTTCTGGCCCAGGTGGACATTGGGGATCTGGAGCCGCTGGAACGTCTCATGCGGGGGGAATACACCCTGGAGGACCGCATGCTTCTCAAGGGGACTCTCCATCGGGCCAACGGGAGCGAGATCCATTTTACCGGTCTCAACGACATTGTGTTCTCCCGGGTGGAAAAGGAGCACATGGTGGACATCGATGTGGAGTGCGGCGGGCGCTCGGTGGGCAGCTACCGGGCGGATGGGCTGATCTTTTCCACACCCACCGGTTCCACGGCCTACTCCCTGTCGGCAGGGGGACCGGTGGTGGATCCGGCCTTCGACGCCATCATCCTGACGCCCATCTGTCCCCAGTCCCTCTTTACGCGGTCTGTGGTGTTTGCCGCGGACAAAAAGCTCAGCATCCACACCCACTTTATCAACTATTCCGACGAGGCGGAGATCCGGGTGGATGGCCGCAAAGTTGCCACCTTTACCAGCCAGGATTGGGTGGAAATTGTCCGTTCTGAAAAGCCGGCCTCCTTTATCTCCTTCAATGACCGGAATTTTTATGAAATATTGATCGATAAAATCGCATTCAGGAGGTAAAAATATGAAGTCCAAACGGCACGCAAAAATCTTGGAGATCATCGCCGACCATGCGGTGGAGACCCAGGAGGAGCTGCAACGCCTGCTCAATGAGAGCGGCTTCTCTGTGACCCAGGCCACAGTCTCCCGGGACATCAAGGAGCTGCGGCTGGTGAAGGCCCAGTCCGGCACGGGGGGGTACCGCTACACCACCGGCGCCGCCAGTGACCTGTCGGACATGTCCTTCCGGTTCCACGCCATCTTCTCGGAGTCGGTCAAGAGCATTGACCGGGCCATGAACATTGTGGTCATCAAGTGCTACACCGGCATGGCCAACGCCGCCTGCGCCGCCCTGGACTCCATCCATTGGAGCGGTCTGGTGGGCACCATCGCTGGAGATGACACCATCTTCAGCCTGACGCGGGACGAGGAGACAGCCGAGGAGCTGATGAACCAGCTCAAGGCTCTGGCGGAGAAGTAGCAGCGGCTTTCTTTTGGCAGAAGGGAGGCAGAGTGGGATGCTTTCTCAACTATACATCAACAACGTTGCCGTCATCTCAAAGGCCACCATTGAGCTGGCCCAGGGTTTGAACGTCTTTACCGGGGAGACCGGCGCGGGAAAAACCATCCTGATCCACGCCATCCACAGCATCCTGGGGCAGCGGGTCTCCAAGGATCTGGTGCGCAGCGGGGAGGATCGGGCGGTGGTCGCTGCGACCTTTGAGCAGCTCTCCCCTCAGCACCGGCAGCAGATCCGGGAGCTGGGCTTTGATTTGGAGGAGGAGGAACCTCTGCTCATCCGCCGGGAGATCCGCGCCGACGGCAAGAGCGTCTGCAAGATCAACGGTCAGCCGGCCACCGCCGCTCTGCTGCGGGAGGCCACCCGGGGTCTGATCCACATCCATGGGCAGCACGACAGCCAGCAGCTGTTGGACCGGGATCAGCACCTGGAGTTTGTGGACCGGTTTGGGGAGTTGCAGGAGGATCTGGCCGCCTACCGCCAGGTCTACGACGCCCTGCAGCGGACCCACCGGGAGATGGAGGGCCTGCAGGTGGACGAATCCCAAAAAGCCCAGACCATGGACCTGCTTCAGTATCAGATTGATGAGATCCAGCAGGCCCAGCTGGTCCCCGGCGAGGAGGAGGAGCTGCAGGAACAGCGCAAGGTGATGAAGAATGCTGTGCATATCTCCGAGCTGCTCTCCCAATGCCGGGAGCTGCTGGAGGGTGGGGAGGAATCCGCCGGCCTGCGCAGCCAGATGGAGGAGTTTGCCGCCCTGCTGGAGCAGCTCCAGGCGTATCTGACGCCGCTCTCCCCCTGGCGGGAGCGGGTGGAGGAGTTTTCCTATCTGCTCCAGGACTGCCAGGAGGAGCTGCGGGACCAAATGGAGGCCCTGGAGTTTGATCCCCAGCGCCTGGAGGAGATGGAGGACCGGTTGGATGAGATCCACCGCCTGCAGCGCAAATATGGCCCCACGGTGGAGGAGATTCTCTCTTTCCAAGAGCGGGCCCAGCAGCAGTTGGATCAGATCCAATTTTCCGATGAGACCCTGCAGCGGCTGCAAAAACAGGAGCAGGACCTGCAGGCCCAGGCTCAGGAGTTGGCCCAGGCCCTCTCCCAAAAGCGGGCTCAGGCGGGCAAACGCCTGGTGCAGCTGGTGGAGCAGGAGCTGGCCTTTTTGGAGATGCCCCATGTGCGTCTGACCCTGGCCCAGCGGCGGGGAACCCTAGGGCCCAAGGGGCAGGATACGGTGGAGTTCCTCATCTCCACCAACCCTGGAGAGGCGCCAAAACCCCTGGAGAAGATTGCCTCCGGCGGTGAGCTGTCCCGCATCATGCTCTCGTTGGAGAATGTGATCTCCCAGCAGGATGAGGTATCCACCTCCATCTTTGATGAGGTGGACACCGGTGTCAGCGGACGGGCCGCCGGCAAGATTGGCCGCAAGCTCAAGGAGGTGTCCCGCAGCCGCCAGGTGATTGTGGTCACCCACCTGGCCCAGGTGGCCGCCTTTGGGGACCAGCACCTCTACATCTACAAGGAGGTGCGGGATGGGCGCACTTTCACCCAGGTGCAACCCCTGGATTTTGAGGGCCGCAAGCGGGAACTGGCCCGCATTATGACGGGGGATGCCTCTGAGATCTCCCTAAAAAACGCCCAGGAGCTGCTGGAGCACGCCCAGGAATAGGGGCATGGATCCTCTGTATCCTTCCGGTCAAGGGAGCGTAAAATGGAGGAGATGCCAAAAATCTCCCTTGACATTTGGGCAAATTTTGCATATAATAGGAGCAACGGCTGAGAAGGGAACCAGTAGGCAGCTGCCGCTGGCATAGAGAGCCCCGGTTGGTGGAAAGGGGCGCAGCAGGCTGTCCGAATACGTCCCAGAGCCGCCAGCTGAACAGCATCCTTGCCTAGTAGGCCCGTGCCGGGTCCGCCCGTTACAGCGGTAGGGTATGTTGGTACCCGTTGAGGCCGCCTTCCGTGAGGGGGCGGTGAACAGAGGTGGTAACGCGGCTTGATTCGCCCTCTGCTTGCATCTGCAGGCAGAGGGCTTTTTGTATCCTTTGACCTGCCAGTGGGATTACAGTGGATGAAAGGAGAAACAGAACACCATGACCATTTTTGAGGAACTCAAGCGCCGTGGGCTCATCGCCCAAATGACCAATGAGGAGAAGATCAAAGAAAAGCTCGAAAACGAGAAGGTCACCTTCTACATCGGCTTTGACGCCACGGCGGACAGCCTGCATGTGGGTCACTTCTTGCAGCTGGTCACCATGTCCCGCCTGCAGAAGGCCGGGCACCGGCCCATTGTCCTGCTGGGCACTGGGACCACCCTGGTGGGGGACCCCACCGGCAAGACGGACATGCGCAAGATGCTGACCCCGGAACAGATCGATTACAACTCTGAGTGTTTCCGCCGCCAGATGGAGCGGTTCCTGGATTTCAACGAAAAGGACGGGGCCATCCTTGCCCGCAACGGCGACTGGCTGTGCAAGCTCAACTACATCCAGATGCTCCGGGAGGTGGGGGTCCACTTCTCCGTCAATCGGATGCTCACGGCGGAATGCTTTAAGAGCCGTATGGAGCGGGGCCTCTCCTTCCTGGAGTTCAACTACATGATTATGCAGAGCTATGATTTCCTCAAGCTCTACCAGACTTATGGCTGCACCATGCAGATGGGCGGCGACGACCAGTGGTCCAACATCCTGGGCGGCATCGACCTGGTGCGCCGGGTGGAGGGGGAGGAGGTCTGCGGCATGACCTACACCCTGCTGACCACCAAAGAGGGCAAAAAGATGGGCAAGACGGAGAAGGGCGCCGTCTGGCTGGATGCCGAAAAGACCAGCCCCTACGAGTTCTTCCAGTACTGGCGCAACGTGGACGACGGAGATGTGATCAATTGCCTGAAGCTCCTGACCTTCCTGCCCATTGAGGAGATCGAGGCCATGGAGTCCTGGCAGGGCAGCGAGCTCAACCGGGCCAAGGAGATTCTGGCCTATGAGGTGACCCGCATGGTCCACGGCCAGCAGGCCGCCGACGAGAGCCTGAAGGCCGCCCAGGCCATCTTCTCCGCCGGAACCGATGCGGAGAATATGCCCACCACCGTCCTCTCCCAGGAGGACCTGGCCGGTGGCGCCATCTCTGTGGCGGATCTGTTGGTCAAGACAAAATTGGCCCCCTCCAAGGGGGAGGCCAAGCGCCTGATTCAGCAGGGCGGCATCTCGGTGGATGACGAGAAGGTCAGCGACATTGGTGCACAGGTTCCAGCCCAGGCTTTTGACAAGGGCCACGTGATTCTGCGCAAGGGCAAAAAGGTCTACCACAAGGCCCAGCTGCAGTAGAGATTATTCAATGAGGCGGGGCCGCCGGTGTTTCGGAGCCCCGCCGGAAATCTTTGTAAGGAGAATGATTTCATGAGTCCACTTCACACCTTTCTGCCCAACTACAGCGTGGGCGAGACGTGTTACCACTCCATCCCCTGGGTGACCCGGCGCTTTGGAAAGAAGGCGGTGGTCATCGGCGGCAAGACGGCCATGTCCAAGGCGAAGGAGGCCCTGCTGGAGGGCATTGCCGGTTCCGATGTCACCATCTCAGACTTCCTCTGGTTTGGCGGAAATTCCACCTATGAGCACGCGCAGGCCCTCTGCGGCCATGAGGCAGTGGCCGGGGCCGATATGATTTTTGCTGTCGGAGGCGGCCGGGCCATCGACACCTGTAAGGTGGTGGCAGACCGGCTGGACAAGCCGCTGTTTGCATTTCCCACCATCGCCTCCAACTGTGCGGCCTGCACGGCCCTGTCGGTGATCTACCGGCCAGATGGCTCCATGCTGGAGTACTTCTATCCCCCCGCACCGCCGGAGCACACCTTTATCAACACGAAGATCATTGCCGAGGCGCCCCAGCGCCTGCTGTGGGCCGGGATCGGGGATGCCCTGTCCAAGGAGCCGGAGGTGCTCCTCTCCACCCGGGGCAAGACTTTGAACCACTCGGTGCTCCTTGGCAAGCAGCTGAGCATGGCCTGCACCTCCCCGCTGATGGAGTACGGTCCCCAGGCCCTGGAGGACTGCCGCAACGGCCGGGCGAGCCTTGCCCTGGAGCAGGTGGCCCTGGATATTATCATCACCACCGGCCTGGTGTCCAATCTGACGGTCACCAAGGAGGAGGACTATTACAACAGCAGCCTTGCCCACGCCTTCTACAACGGATCCACGGTGATCCCAGGGGTGGAGCGTCACCTCCACGGGGAGCTGGTCTCTTTTGGTGTGCTCTGCCTGTTGACCTATGACAAACAATATCAGGAGCGGGAGCGCTATGCCCGTTTCAACCAATCCCTGGGGCTGCCAGTCTGCCTGAAGGATCTGGACCTGGAGGAGAAGAACCTGCCCGCCCTGGCAGATCGCGCTGCCCAGACGCTGGAGTGGAGCTGCGTGCCCTATGAGATGCAGAAGGAGGCCTTCATCCAGGCTATCCTGGAGGCCGACGCATTCGGCAAAAGCCTTTCTTAGGCGTAAATCTTGTTCCTGGCGGCTCAGCAGCGGAATGACAGCTTCAAAGTCACAAGAGCAAAGGAGCCAGGCAAACTGCCTGGCTCCTTTGCCGAAAGGAAATATTCGGTTATGGTGAGGGTTAGCGTCTGTCCTTCATGGCGATCATATCGCCATAGATGGGGGTGGGCAGGCCAAAGCCGCCGGAGACATCCACAATCTGTCCGGTGGTGTAGGCCGAATCGTCACAGGCAAAATACAGCACTGTGTTGGCAATGTCCTCCGGTGTGCCCATGCGCCGGATGGGGGTGTGCTTGAGGAAGAACTCCTTGAAGTTTTCCGAAAGATTCTGCTGTACCGCGTCGGTGGCGGTCATGCCGGGGAGCACCGCGTTGCAGCGGATGTTGTCCCGGGCGGTCTGCACGGCAATGAGTTTGGTCAGGTAGTTGATGGCCGCCTTGCTGGTGCCATAGGCAATCTGAGAGATGTCCGGCACCAGGCCGCCGATGGAGGAGATGTTGACAATACTGCCGCCCCCGTTTTTGGCCATGTGGGGGATCACCGCCTGGCTTGCGAGGAAGACGCTGGCCAGATTTGCGTCAATGGTGCGGATATACTCCTCATACTCGGTATGTTTGATGTCCAGATCCTTCTTGGGGTTGGAGGTACCAAAGTTGTTGACCAGCACATCCACCCGGCCTTCTTTTTGGATCACCTCTGCCACCATGGACTGGTAGGTCTCCTTTTTGGTGGCATCGTTGTAGACGCAGGCCACCTGATAGCCCTTGGCATTGAGGGCATCCGCCCGCTCCTTGCCAGCGTCCAGATTGCGCACGGCCATGTAAACCTTTGCGCCCTCCTTGGCAAAGGCCTCCACGATGGCGGCTCCGATGCCGCGGGTGGAAGCGGTCACAATGGCCACTTTATCCTTCATTCTCATGGGATATCCTCCATTTCTTTGGGCCTTTTCACAAGATCGTTCAGGCCCTAGTCCTATTGTACCCAGTTATGGTATGATAACAATAGCCATTTTATTCGAAATTTTTAAGACCAGATTGCTTCAGGGGGAACCTCTATGCTCACCTACAACTTGGAAGAACGGGGCAAAGCCAATTTGTATGAATACCTATATACCTGTATCAAAAGGGACATTGAGAGCGGGAAGCTCCAGCCGGGGGAGAAGCTCCCCTCCAAGCGGGCCCTGGCGCGAAATCTCGGGGTCAGTGTCATCACAGTAGAAAACGCCTATGCCCAGCTGTTGCTGGAGGGATATCTTCTCTCCGAGGAAAAGCGGGGCTATTTTGTGACCCCACAGACTGGGGAGAGGTCCCAGAGCAGCCAGCGCAAACCCTTTGTCACCAAATATACAGACCATGAGTACTTTGCAGATCTCTGTGCCAACAAGACCCCCTATGAGTTTTTCCCCTATGCTACCTGGGCCAAACTCATGCGGGAGGTCCTCACCGCCAGGGATGCCAGCCTGCTGAAAACGGTTCCCTTTAACGGCATTGAGGGTCTGCGGATCTCCATTGCGGAATATCTGTATCAGATGCGGGGCATGAACATCTCCCCCGATTGTATTATCATTGGCGCCGGTGTGGAGTATCTCTACGGCCGCCTCATCCGCCTATTGGGGCGGGATCAAATCTATGCCGTGGAGGACCCCGGTTACAGCATCATCGACCGGGCCTACCGCAGCTATGGCCTCAACTGGCGGCATGTCAGCGTAGATGCCCAGGGGATCCAAATTCCCCTGCTGGAGGAGAGCGGGGCCAGTGTGGTGCATGTATCCCCCTCCAACCAGTTTCCCATGGGCGCTGCCATGTCCCTGCAGCGCCGTAAGGAGCTGCTCCAATGGTGTAGCGGGGGAAAGAATCGATACATCGTGGAGGACGATTTTGATTGTGAATTTCGGGTGGGCGGCAGGCCCCTGCCAACCCTCTTCAGTCTGGACCGGCAGGACCGGGTGATCTACATGAACACCTTCTCCAAAACCCTGACCCCCTCCATCCGTATCAGCTACATTGTGCTGCCGGAGAGCCTCATGGAACGGTATGTTCAGACCCTGAGTTTCTACTCCTGCACCGTCTCCAGCTTTGAGCAGCGCACTTTGGAAAAGTTCATCAATGGCGGCTATCTGGAGCGGCATATCAACCGCCTGGTCCACTACTATCAAAACCTGCGGAAAACCTTCCTGCGGGAAATCCAGGCCTCCTCCCTCAAAGATCGGGTGGTGATTCACACCATGCAGGCGGGGACCCAGTTCCTCATGCGGATCAAAACTCATCTCAGTGACAATGAACTGGCTGCTCGCATCGCCCAGAAGAACATCCGTGTGGCATTTTTGACCCAGCACTGTGAGGGGGAGGTCTGCATGGTGCCCCATATCATGGTGGTCAACTACTCCTCTCTCCATGAGGAGCGGATTCCGGAGGTGGTCCGCCGACTGGCCCAAGCCATTGAAGAGGCAGAGGAATCACAACCCTCCCATGGGACATCTGGCGCAATGGATCTCTCTTTGAACCTTACCTCCTCTGAAAAAAGAGATAGCAATGGACGCACCCCAGCATAAATCAGTCCCTTTTGGTCCAGGATAAGGGTGACCAAATCCTGAACAGAGAGGTGCCAAACCATGCAACAGAATGTGGAACTTTACCACTGCCCCCGCTGTGGGAAAATTGTCAGCGTCTATACCCAGGGGCCAGGGCATCTGGTCTGCTGCAACATCCCCATGGAGAAACTGCAGCCCAACACCAGAGATGCCGCCTTGGAGAAGCATGTTCCGGTGGTTCACCGCCAGGGACAGACTGTGACGGTGGAGGTGGGCAGCACCCACCATCCCATGACAGAGGAACACTGGATCCCCTGGGTGGTGCTGGAGACCTGCTGCGGACAGGCATTGAAGTATCTGTCCCCGGAGGGCGCGCCGGTGGTGCACTTTGCCCTGGCCCAGGGGGAGGAGCCCAATTGCGTCTACGCCTACTGTAACCTCCACGGCCTGTGGCGGAGTGAGGTATAGGGCAACCTGTCTTTAACATCCAAAAGAGAAGGTCCAGGGACATTGTCCCTGGACCTTCTCTTTTCTATTTTATCTGTTTTTTAGAAGGGTGGCGCCGACCAAAAGAGATAGCATCCGATTCCTGTAATGGCCAGATCCGCCAGAATGTGCACCAGCCAAGCGTTCAGAAGGTTGCCGGAGCGGCTGTCCAGAACGTTAAAAAACAGCCCTGCCACAAACAGTGCCAGGAGCATCCCTGCCACCAGTAGGGGGGAGAGGGCGATGCCAAGCATGCTCATGTGGTACAGGGAGAAGAGCCCCGCCGAGATTCCATGTGCAGGGATCGCTCCAATTTCTTCCCGTAGGGAGAGAAACAGAAAGCCGCGGAAGAAAAACTCCTCCAAAAAGGAGTTCCCGAAGGAGACATAGAGAGCCAGCAGGGGATAGGTGTACCGGTTGACGCCGGCAGTCTGTACAATGGCCTGGACAATGGCGCCTTGATCCAGCAGGGGCCCCACAAGAACAAATCCTGCCAAGATGATCCCTGCCGCCAGCAGGCCGAAGATTAGGCCCAGCGCCAACCCCTTGCAGCTGGTACGCAGGGAGAAGAAGGGCCGCAGTCCTGGCGTTCCCTTTTGGTGCAGCAGGCTCCAGAGGGGGAGGGCGGAGAAGAGCGTCACCTTGGCCAGAGCTGCCCACCAGTAGGAGAGGGCCAGTACCTGGCTGCACAGATAGTAGGCACAGCAGAGCAGGGTGGCCAAGGCCACCGTTCCTACAGTATATTTTGTGGCGTGGCGGGGAATCAGAACATTTTTCATGGGCTCTTTCCTCCTTGAAATCCAGGGACAGTGGACATAGAAGATGGAAAAACGTTGTTTTTGCATTGGCTAACGCCGTGAGGTTATCATGAGGTTATTATAACATATTAAGAGCCCCGAAAAGGCGATTCCACAAAATGTTGCAACGTTCTCTGTGCCGAATGTCTGATAATTCAAATAACAGATGAAATTTGGAATATCAGCCAGCAAAGGTGACGGCAGATGTTCCAAAGAACAATGGAACAGCGGCGCCCATCGCTCTCTGGCTGAGATGTGGGAGCCGCTGTCGTTTCCATTCCCGTAATTTGAAGTAAAATAGAGTGTCTAAACCAAGGCTCGTCCCATGGCCTTACAGGCCTCCTGCTCCAAGGTGTCTGGGGCCTCGTTGCAGATGACGCTCTCACAGACAAGATCTGCGCCATCGCTGCGGCAGGTCTCCTCCCAGGCGCGCATCCATGCCCCATCACCCCAGCCGTAGGATCCAAATAGAGCAATTTGTTTGCCACTGAGCTTGTGCTCACAACTGGTGAACATGGGCTCAAATTCTGTTTCCTCCAGCTGCTCCGCCCCCATGGATGGGCATCCAAAAGCGACTGCGTCAAAAGAATCCATCTGCTGTGCCTGAAATTCAGCGGCAGTGAACAAGGTGACCTGCGCCCCTGCCTCCTTGGCGCCTTCAGCGACCAAATTGGCCATGATTTGGGTGTTGCCGGTTCCACTCCAATACACAACTGCTATTTTGCGCATTCAAAAAACCTCATTTCTATCTAGTGATTATATTCTTAGGCAGCTACAGTGAGCTGCCAAATGCTGCGTCCCTGCTGCCAAAGTTTGGTATAGACCTCCCTGCATTTTTGCAGGCGGGCAAATTGGTGAAGGGCCTGGCGCTCATTACAATAGACCTTCCAAGGCCCCTCACATTTGCAGTTCTTTCCACCATTGCAGATAAATCCCACCACGTCCCCCAGGGGATACCCCAAAAAGACACCGATCTCATGGGGGAAGGAACTTTGTTCTTGCAGCCGCTCTCTGAGGTGGGCGAGAGCCTGATCCACATCCGTACCGGTGTAGCCGTACTGGGAAAGAAAATGAGCTACCTGGGGCTGGCCTAAATCTTTCCTCAGGTGGGAGGTCCGACAGACATAGACCAAAGAACGGCCTGCCAGTTGGGTCAGCAGCATCAAAAACAGGCCCTTTTGCTGTAGCCGTTGGTTCCAGATCAAGAGCTGCTCCTCCAGAGCTTCAGGTGCAATGTTGAGGGAAAAGAGGCTGGCCGTCTTCAGATTGGCCAACGTAGGGGCACAGTGCTGTATGAGGTATTTTTCCAGCAGCATACACAGATCTCCTTTCAAAAGGGGACGGTGGCCAGTCCAGAGACAATCCTGGACTGGGCAGCGGATCCAAGGAAACTCATGGTGAGATCCCACGGCCCTCCGGTGTCGTGGGAGAGAGGGCCGGGAAATCTTTTTTAATAGGGAAGAGAAAACTTTGGACAAGTTAGTTATAGCTAACTTGTCCAAAGTATACATCCATTTCCCTGTCCGGTCAAGGGGGGAGAGGGCAATATCCTGTGAAAACAAAAAATAGATTCCTCGCCGCAGGATCAGCTGGGGCGAGGAATCGTTTGATAAAGAAACGGGCAACTACCAATCGGCCTGGTGCCAGTAGGACTATTTCTGTGGGATATGCAGAATGACCCCGTCCTTTTGCAGGGCATCCTGCAGCTGAGCAACAGGCAGATCCCGCAGACCGATTCCCTGTTTGACAGCCATTGCTGCAGCGGTGCCAGCGGCCTGGCCAGTGGTCATGGCGCCGGGGTAGCAGCGCATGATATCCCAGGTGTCGTCCTGGGCGGACAGGTTACGGCCCACAGCTGCCATGTTGGAAAACTCTTTGACAAAGAGGCTGCGGTAGGGCACCTCATAGACCGGCCCTGGCTTGCGCCAGTCGCTAACGCATCCAATGGAGTCCTCCATGGTCTGGAACACATCCTCAGGCTTCATCTCATACAGGCCCTTGATGCGGCGAATCATGCGGATCTGCGCCATGGTGGGCATGGAGAGGATGGCATAGCTGGAATCCTGCTCCTTGAGGAAATCCAGGGCAACCTTGTGGCTCAGATAGAGGTACTCATTGATATCCTGGGCGGTCAAACCTTCAAATTCATGGGCCTGGTTGGGGTCGCTGACCACCGGGTTCCAGCCCAGGATGCGCCAGAAGATGGCTTTCTGCATGTTGCCGGAATCAATGGCAGCCTGCATCCGCTGGAAGTTGGTGTCCATGCACTCAAAGGTGAAGCGGTTTTTGTAGGTGGCACAGTCCGCTCCTGCGCGATGGAATGCCAGGCAGGCGCCAGTGGCGTCAATGAGCTGCTGGCAGGCCAGCACCGAGCGGCCAGAGGCGTTCTCTACAATGACACCCTGGCAGACCTCTCCCTCCATGATAGGCTGACAGAAGAGGGTGTCGTACCAGATTTCCACGCCGGCCTCCTGCAGAGACTCCTCCATGGCCAGCATGAAGGCGGGAATGTTGAACAGGGTGGCAAACCGGCCCTGTCCCCCCATATACTCCTTGGTGTCGATCTCGTTGCTTTTTTCAATTTTACCCTTGGTCCAACGCTCCGGCAGGGTGTTATAGCTGTACTGGATGGAACGGAAGAACATCTCCTCCACCATGCCGCTGGTGACCTGGCGACCATATCCGTCACAGAGGGGCTCAAAGAGGCACACATGTCCTGCTGTTGCAAGGCCGCCAAGGATGGAGTTCTTCTCGATCAAAACCACTTTTGCGCCGTGGCGGGCCGCCGCCAGCGCAGTTACCACACCAGAGGGGCCACCGCCCAACACAACCACGTCCGTCTGCCCTAGAACGGGCAAAGTCTGTTTTTCACAATAGGTCTGTTCCACAAAATCTCCTCTTTTCCATATTTTACCCCACCCCTTCCAGGAAACAGTGGGGTTCGATCAAATATTAACCAGAATTAGACTACCATGTGCTGCATGATTTGTCAAATCGAACGGGATGTTTTGGCAAATTCTTTTCGATATCAAGGCCTCACGAAAAACGGAGTATTGGGGAATCACACTTCTCCAGGATTCTTCCCAAAAACTTTTCGATGTGTTATACTAAAACAACCAACTTTGGGGGAGATTGCATGGACACTAAAAAGGGGAGACAGCATTCCGGTTTTGCAGCACTGCTGTTGGACAGCATTTATTACCTGGTGGTAAGCTATGGGTTGGAGTGTTTCCTCCTCTCTTGGCGTACCAATCCGCTCTTCATTGTAGTTTTTGCCTGCCGGATATATCTGATTTCTATGTATTGGAAAACACTCAAAAATAAACTGCCCAATTGGTGGGCCTGTGCTGCAGTCTTTGCCCTGATCACACTGCTTGAGGGCACAATTTTTTGGTTCTGGGGTTACTTCCCAATTCCATCCATCCCCAGGTTGCTTCACTGATAGAGAAAGAGAATAAAACAAAAACGGTATGCCCCTATGGGGCATACCGTCTCTTTGACAGCGCAATTAGTCGCTGGTGTAGGGCAGCAGAGCCAGATGGCGGGCGCGCTTGATGGCAACCGTCAACTCCCGCTGATGGCGGGCGCAGGTGCCAGTGACACGGCGGGGAACAATCTTTGCTCTCTCGCTGATGTATCTTCTCAGGCGGGGTACATCCTTGTAGTCGATCTTCTCAACGCGATCCACGCAGAAGGCACAAACTTTTTTTCTGCCTTTTCTGCCGCGGCCTCTATCATTTCTCTCCATAATGGCAAACCTCCTTTTTGGAATGGATGGAGGGGGCTACCCCCTCGAAGTTCGTTCAACTGATCAGAACGGGAGATCGTCGTCCGTATCCAGTTCTGCAAAATCGTCCACACTGCCGCTGGAATAGGATACTGCTGGCGCAGAAGCGGGGGAGGGCATTGCCTCCTGAGGAGCGGCATTTTGAGATGCCTTGCTCTCACAGAAGGAGACGTTCTCCGCCACCACCTCAAAAGCGGTGCGCTTGTTTCCGTTTTTGTCGGTGTAATTCCGGGTCTGGATGGAACCATCCAGGGCAATCATGTTGCCCTTGTGGAAATACCGGGAAACAAATTCTGCCGTTTGACGCCAAGCAACAATGTTGATAAAGTCAGTCTGCCGCTCCCCACTCTTGGAGGAGTAGTTGCGGTTGATTGCCACAGAAAAACTTGCAACAGAGATCCCGTTGGGGGTC
>CAJFOV010000047.1 GCA_904397835.1 Candidatus Aristotella avistercoris | reverse complement strand
TCTAAATCGCCGTCCTAAACTAAGACTCGCTTAGCTTATTTCGCTTTTCCGTTTGAATTACTCAAACCAATTTCAAGGGCTTGTTTTTCAAGCTTGATGTTGTTCAATTTTCAAGGTCCTGTTCGCTGTCCCGCAAGACAGCTTATTTATAATACCACAGGCTACCCCTCCTGTCAACACTTTTTTTGCAAAAAAGTTTGAAAATGAGGGTTCTGGCAGCTTCACCAGTTATATAGACCGGTGGTAACTATTATTATATCCTTTGCTGTCACAATTTGCAATGGGACAAGTAAACCAATCTTGTTCCCCTTTCTTGTCCATGTTATACTAAGAACAGTCTATCTTCTCTATATATAGGAGGCGAGCCATGCCCATCAACATTCCATCCACCCTGCCGGCAGCCAAAATCCTGGAGTCAGAGAACATCTTTGTCATGTATGAGGAGCGGGCCATGTCCCAGGATATCCGGCCCCTACGGGTTTTGATTCTGAATCTTATGCCCAAAAAGATTGAGACAGAGACCCAGCTCCTGCGGGTCATCGGCAACACACCCATCCAGGTGGACATTGAGCTGCTGCAGGTCTCCACCCATCAATCCAAAAATACACCGGCGGAGCATCTGCTGAAATTCTATAAGACCTTCGACCAGGTGCAGGATCAAAAGTTTGACGCCATGATCATCACTGGAGCCCCCATTGAGCAGATGCCCTTTGAGGCGGTGGACTACTGGCCAGAACTCTGTCAGATTATGGCGTGGAGCAAAAGCCATGTCTACTCCACCCTGCACATCTGTTGGGGCGCCCAAGCGGGGCTCTACTTTCACTATGGCATTCCCAAGTACCAGCTGCCCGAAAAGATGTTCGGTGTTTTCCCCCACTATGTGCTGGATCCCCGCCATGTACTGGTGCGGGGTTTTGATGAACTGTTCTATGTGCCCCACTCCCGCCATACGGGGATCCACCCCGAGGATATTGACGCTGTGCCGGAGCTGACCACTTTGGTCTCCTCCCCCATTGCCGGCCCCCATATCGTGGCCACCCCTGGTTGCCGCCAGATCTTTGTCACCGGCCACTGGGAATACGATCGGGACACACTGGCCAACGAGTACTTTCGGGATCGGGACCAGGGCCTTTCCATTCAGCTGCCCTATCACTATTTCCCCGATAACGATCCCTCCCGCTCCCCCATCTTCCGCTGGAGGAGCCACGCCAACCTCTTTTTCTCCAACTGGCTCAACTATGTGGTCTATGAGGACACCCCCTTCAATTTGGAGCACCTCAAGGACCATGGAGCATAGGGACACCGCCAGAGGGCTCCTCGCTATAGGAGCATTCGATTTTCTTCGTCAAAAACACCGGCCATGGATGGCCGGTGTTTTTGGCTTATCACAGCTTGGCCGATTCGCCCTGAGTCTTTGGCGCCTACGGCTTTGTCCCCATCCTTCTGTCCTTTCCCTCTTTCAGAGAGGCAAAAAACAACGAAGTCCCCCTCACCTTCCGGGGAGAGAAGATCTGAACGGTCCCGGCAGAAGATTGCAGCGCAGAATCTTTCTATGATTCAAGGGCTCACTTTCCCCATGCCTGGATAAAACCCCTTGCAATCCTGCCAAAGATAGAAGGGAGGGCCTTTCTAGAGAACCAGAGAACATAGATCCATCGGCAAAAAAGAAAGGCGCCCCCAAAGGGGCGCCGAATGGTTCGATGCGGATTACAGCTGCTGCTCCTTCATCTTGGCAAAGCACTCGCTGCAGTAGACGGGACGGTCCTCACGGGGCTTAAAGGGAACCCGTGCCTCACGGCCGCAGGCAGCGCACACAGCGGTGTACATCTCTCTCTCGGGTTTCTGGCCATTCTTACGGGCGTCGCGGCAGGCCTTGCATCTCTGGGGCTCGTTGACAAAGCCCTTCTCAGCATAAAACTCCTGCTCACCAGCGGTGAACACGAACTCTGCGCCACACTCTTTGCACTTCAATACCTTGTCTGTGTACATTTCTAATACCTCGCTTATCGCTTAAAATTTGCCCACATCAATGGAAACCGAGAGTGTATCCTCAGAGCTCGCTTGAGTCAGGCATCTATAGCAGCCCTTTGGGCCGACTAACTGGAGAAGGGAACTGGCGGAGAACCCTTACAGGGCATTCCGCAACTTTCGTCTAATACGTTGCAGGGCATTGTCCACAGCTTTTGTTGAAGTGTGCAAGGTGTTGGCCATCTCCTGATAGGAGCAGCCGCTGAGATACAATCGAAACGCTTCCTGTTCAAAACCAGACAAAAGAGTTGCAATCTTTTCTTGTAAAAGGGCGATGCTTTCCCTTGATATCACCTCGTCATCGGGCGATTCGCCCTGTTCCTGGAGCTCCTCCAGAGCATCCAGGGGCAGAAAGCCCTCCATAGACCGGCGCTTGGCAGTGGTGTTGCGCAGCACTGCCTTCTGCACCCCTCGGGCGATGCACCTGCTGGCATAGGTAGCAAACCGCACCCCACGCTGGGGGTCAAAGCTGGCCGCTGCATCCATCAGCGCGATGGAACCCTCCTGCACCAGATCCTCCCGAGATTCCAGGGCCGTGGCATACCGTCCGGCATAGGAGCGGATGAGGGGCAGGTACCGTCTGAGCAAGGTCCCAAATACCTGGGGAGAGCCTCCTCTCATCCGGCGGATCAACTCCTCGTCGGAGAGCTGCTCCAACAGCTCGTCGGTGGGATTCGGCATGGGTTTCACTCCAGATCTAGGGATGATATCAGCCTCATTGTATCGGATCCATTCCCGTTTGTCAAGGGATTTTTCAGCAAAATTATTAAAACTAAAAGTTTCATCCCAGTTTTATTTATCTTTTATAACAAAATCAAGGTGGAGTTGTCAAAATCTGCCTAACATGAACGGAGGTTTTTGAGGAGATACAACGCCCCCTCTCATCCTACGGCAGCTTTCATCCGCTTACCGGGCGCCTGCGCTGCTGCGGGTGCGCTCCTTGGGATCGGGCTCCCCAGCCGTGTGTTCCACCGCCGCCTGGACCGCCTGGTCCAGCAGCACACGAATGGAACCGTCCAGGGCTTGAACCCAGCGCTGGGGCAGCTCCTCATACCCCCAGAGGGCCCCAGCCAGCCCACCGGCCACAGCGCCGATGGTGTCTGCATCGCCCCCCAAATTTACCGCCCGGACAATGGCCTCCTCCGGGGATTCTGCGTCCATGACGCAGGCCAGGGCGCACATGAGGGTGTCCACCACATACCCCGAAGGGGTGGCCAACCCCTCCTGCAGCCGCTGCTGGCAGTCGGCATAGGCAGTATCGGCCAGCAACAGCTCCAGCTCCTCCTTGCCTGCCCCCGAGGCCAGCACCGCAATGAGCTTGCTGTACAGCCGGCAGGCAAAGGTGCTCTCCAGGGCGCGGTGGGTCATCTTTCCCTGTCGCTCCGCCACCCGCTGGGCCATCTCCACCGGATAGAACAGGCCCGGGTACACATCCCGCATGAGGGCTCCATTCCCGGCGCACCGGTTCCCCAGTTGCTCCTGCGCAAAGAGGGCCCCCCGCTCCCAGGCTTCATTCTCCAGGACCCCCTGCCCCAGCAGCTCCTGGGCCTTGCCGATGGCCAGGGCGCAGCACCGGCCAATCTCCGGCGGGTTGGTCCGATACCAGCCGATGAACCGCCTGCCGATGCCTTCATAGGGGGATTGGGGGGTTTCTGCAATACCGGCTGCCACACACAGGGTCATATAGGTGTCGTCTGTCACCTGCCCCCTCTGTTTGCGGAGCCAGCCACCGCCCACAATCTCCCGCAGCTGTCCATATGTATTCTGGATCTCCTGGGCCGTCATTCCCTCCACCGTCAGCCCCAGGGCATCCCCGATGGCGACGCCGTAGAGCGCCCCTTGGATTCGTAATGGATCACGTTTCATCCTGTTTGCCTCTTTTGATGATAGAATTGCCCTTGGGCATCTGTTAGATTGTAGCACATGGCGCGGGTCCTGGCAACTTGCATTTTGTCGAATGTTGGCGTCCAATCGCCCGCTCCATCCACCGCAAGAAACGGATCCCATGGAATGGCCCTGGCACAAAGCCATTGCTCCACATTGCTTTCTGTTGCATCTCCCCGCCCAAAGGGGGATGCCGCCTCTTTGCCCCTACTAGCAAGCACATTTGCGAAAGGCCAGCCTAACCCCAACCTTTGGTGGTACCGCTTCTCCCGCGGAAACGGCTGTAATATGCTTATTGAGTGACCACAACGGGGAAGGCCCCAGGAAAATCCTGGGGCCTTTGGATCTGCATGCCTTCCCGTTACCCGCGCTGTTTGCGCTGCTCAAAGAACTTGGGCGCAACCTGGGGGAACTGGGCATAGGTGAGGACATCCTCCTCCTGCTGGTAGTACTCCTGGGGGAACTCGGCCTTGAGCTTTGCCAGCTCCGGCTCCAGCAGGTCTGCCGGACGGCAGTCGATGGGCTCCTTCTTGCCGATGATCTTCTCCCGGAAGGCGGGGTCAATAGGAGCAGGCGTTCTGCCGTACTCGCCCCGAACCAGGCCCTTGAACTCCTTGGTGACCATGCGGTACCGCCCGCCGGTGATGACGTTGAACACCGCCTGGGTGCCCACAATCTGGGAGGTGGGGGTCACCAGAGGCGGGTAACCCGCATCGGCCCGCACTCTGGGGATCTCCTGGAGCACCGCGTCAAACTGATCCTCCTTGCCGGCCTGCTTGAGCTGGCTCAGGAGGTTGGAGAGCATGCCGCCAGGCACCTGATACAGCAGGGTGTTGGCATCCACGCCCAAAACTTTGGGGTTGAGCAGCCCACTCTCCAGGTACTTATCCCGCAGCTTTGCAAAGTACTCCCGCAGAACATTGAGCTTCTGCAGGTCCAGACCGGTGTCGTACTCGGTGCCCTCCAGAGTGGCCACCATGGTCTCAGTGGCCGGATGGCTGGTACCCAGGGCCAGGGGGGACATGGCGGTATCGATGCCATCCACCCCGGCCTCGATGGCCTTCAGGCAGGCCATGGACGCCATACCGGAGGTGTAGTGGGAGTGGAGCTGGATGGGGATCTTCACGTTCTCCTTCAAGGCCTTGACCAGGTCGTAGGCCACATAGGGCTTGAGCAGACCGGCCATATCCTTGATGCAGATGGAGTCCGCCCCGGCGTCCTCCAGCTGTTTGGCATAGCGGACAAAATATTCGATGTTGTGCACGGGGCTGATGGTGTAGCTGATGGCAGCCTGCAGATGGGCCCCCTCCTTCTTGGTGGCCTTGATGGCGGTCTGCAGGTTGCGGATGTCGTTGAGGGCATCAAAGATGCGCAGGATGTCGATGCCGTTGGCAACAGTCTTCTGCACAAAATACTCCACCACATCGTCGGCATAGTGGCGGTAGCCCAGCATGTTCTGCCCACGGAAGAGCATCTGCAGCTTGGTGTTGGGCATCTCCTTGCGGATGATGCGCAGCCGCTCCCAGGGGTCCTCATTCAAGTACCGGATGCAGGCGTCAAAGGTGGCCCCGCCCCAAACTTCGGCGGAATAGAAGCCCACCGCATCGATTGCCTTGAGGATGGGCCGCATCTCGTCCATAGACATGCGTGTGGCAATGAGGGACTGGTGGGCATCCCGCAGGACCGTCTCGGTAATTCTAACTGGATGAGCCATAATTTACACTCCTTTCGAATTTTGTCCTGATGTGGAAAGAAGAGACCACCCCCGCTCACGCAGGTCGCCGCCGGCATCCGCCGCACGGATGTGATCTCTCCTTCTCTCACAGAAAACAGGAGGGGCGCCCCCCTTGGCCGGTCAAGCCGCACCGGTCTGGGGAGGCCCCTTCCACATCATTCAATTGTATGGGGTTCTATTAGCCCAGCACAACCAGGGGATCGCCGGAATCCACGGTGTCGCCCTTGTTGACCTGAACAGAAACGACGGTGCCGTCATGGGGCGCCATGATCTCGTTCTCCATCTTCATGGCCTCGAGCATGATGAGCACATCGCCCTCAGCAACCTGCTGGCCAGCGGAGACACACACATCCAGGATGGTGCCAGGCATGGGAGAGCTGATGGTCTCACCACCGGCAGGGGCAGCAGCAGCGGGTGCAGCAGGGGCAGCCGGAGCAGGAGCAGCGGCAGGGGCCGGAGCAGCAGCGGGAGCCGGGGCAGCAGGAGCAGCCGGGGTCACCACGGGAGCGCCGGGGGCCTTCTCATCCACGGATACGTCATAGGTTTTGCCATTGACCGTCACATTGAATCTTCTCATGATAACTTTCCTCCTAAAACTGTGTTTGTTTGTCGGCTTGTTTCTAGGATTGTTTGTAAAAACAGCATGTTGCCATGCCTTAGGGAGCAATTACCAAATTTCCCGCCGGGGGAACCCCACTGTTGATCTGCCTCCACCCTGCGAAAGGGGAAGATTCCAACAGGAAGTCATCCGACGATTGGAACATCTGCCAAAGTTTTTCTGTTTTTTTATCCAAAACAGAGAGGAACCTCGGTCAATTTTTGAACCAATCGTAAACACAATTTATTATACACATTTCCCGCCCAATTGACAAGTGTCTTTTTGGCCTTTACGCACGGTTTTGGCAGGATTTTTACCGGGTACGGGGTCCTCTGGCCGGGCGTTTGGGGACAGGTTTTTGCACAGGGCTCTCCCCCTTCTTCTGCATGCTGTTGCGCAGGGCGGTCAGCTCGGCAGGGGTCAATTCCCGGTACCGTCCCGGCGGGAGCATGCCAAGTTTCACCGGACCCACGCTGGTGCGTTTGAGCCGCACCACCTCCAGGCCCACCGCCTCGCACATGCGCCGGATCTGCCGGTTGTGGCCCTCATAGATGGTCATCTGCAACACCACCCGGCCCGGCTCCTTGGTCAGAACCTTCACCACCGCTTCACCGGTGATGACCCCCGGCTCGATCTCCACCCCCAGGGCCAGCTTTGCCAGCTGTTCCTCGGTGATATCCGGGCGCACCGTCACCCGGTAGGTCTTGGACACGTGGTGGGAAGGATGCATGATGGCGTTGGCAAAGGCCCCGTCGTTGGTCATGAGCAGCAGTCCCTCACTGTTGCGGTCCAGCCGGCCCACGGGGTACACCCGGGCCGGAACATCTGTCACCAGGTCTTTGACACACCGGCGGCCCTGCTCGTCACTCATGGTGGTCACATATCCCCGGGGCTTGTGGAGCATGATGTAGTACTTCTTCTGCTTGTCCGACAGATACACCCGCTCCCCAGATACGGCCACAATATCCCGCTTGGGATCGATCCGCTGCCCCAGCTGGGCCGGATGGCCGTTGACGGTGACCTTCCCCCGCTGGATGAGCTCCTCCGCCTTGCGCCGGGAGGCAACGCCGTGTTCAGACAGCACCTTTTGAATACGAATTCCCTGTTTTTCCATGGTTCCAATTCCTTTCTTCTCGCCCTCCCACAGGGAGGGGGTCCTCTGTTTCTCAACGGTGGTATCTGGGCCTTTTCCGGCCCAACGTGGGGGACCTTGCCCCACAGGTATCCTTCTTACCTGCTCCATCCGGCAATTGGATGGAGCCAACCGGCCGGCCTGGCCATTTTGTTCTCTTCACCTCAGGCGTGGGATAGGGACCGCCCTGGTGCAGGCAAGATTTCTCTGTTCCCCATTCCCGGCTTCAACGCATCAAGGTACAGACACATATGGGTATTTGCGCCGTCCCCATCCAGCCACCTCCGACAAAATCGGGGGATCTCTTCCTCCAGCATCGGGCTGGAGGAAACTTAGATCCACAGACCCCATAGCCAGAAGGGGAGCCGCCCTTTTGGGGTTCCCACCCACCACAGGGGCACAGGAAAAAACAGCAACGCAAAAGGCCTGTGTCCGGTCTCTTGGCCGTAAGGATAAGGGCCCTCCTATGTAAATAGTCCCCCAATCCAGTCCCAAAGGCGGCCCCAGAAGTTTCGCTCTGGCTCCGGCGGCATGGGATTTTGGGGGGCCTCCCGATCCGCCAGCAGGGGGATCTCTGCCAACAGCAGATCCCCCGTGTAAATTTTGGCCTTGCCCAGCACCTGTCCCTCCTGAACAGGGGCATATTCCATCTGTGAGGACAGTTCATAGACCACCCGGGCCTCCTCCCCCGCCTTGAGGGCCACCACCGGCGTCTCCTGGGGCACCAGCTTCACCTGGCTCACCGGGGAGTTGGTCACAGGAACTGTCAAGTCACTGGAGATGGGCACCGCCGTGGCGGTGAGCTGTGCAAACCCCTGGTCCAGCAGCTGGCGGTGGATGCTCCAGTCGTCGCTGGCCCCCAGGGTCACACAGATGAGCTGTACCCCATCCCGCTCGGCAGAGGAGACCAGGCACCTGCCGGACTTTTTGGTGAACCCCGTCTTGACCCCGTTTGCCCCCTCGTAGGTGGACAGCAGCCGGTTGTGGTTGGAGAGATACCGCTTGTAGGGCGGGTTTCCATAGGTTACCGCCACACTCCGGGTGGAACAGATGGCGGCAAAGTCCGGGTTCTGCAGGGCGCCCCGGGCAATGAGCGCCAGATCCTTGGCGGTGGTGTAGTGTGCCTCGTCATCCAGGCCAGAGGGGGTCACCAGATGGGTGTTGGTGGCTCCCAGCTCCTGAACCCGCTGGTTCATCAGCTGGGCAAAGGCCGGTATGCTGCCGCTGATGCGCACTGCCGCGGCGTTGGCCGCATCGTTCCCCGAGGAGAGGAGCATCCCCCATGCCAGAGTGCGCAGCGTCACCTGGTCCCCCACCTGCAGGCCCATGGAGGTGCCCTCCACCTGGATGGCCTGCTCATCCACCACAAAGTATTCGTCCAGGTTGGGCTGCTCCAGGGCGATGAGGGCCGTAATAATCTTGGTGGTGCTGGCCATGGGCAGCTGCTCGTTCTCATTTTGGGCGTAGAGAATCCGCCCGGAGGCGGCCTCCATCAGGACCACCGCCTTGGCGGAATAGGATTCAGAGGCCCCCTGCGCCGGCACAGCCGCCAGGAGGCCAAAAGTCAGGGCGGTAAGCACCGCCAGCAGTTTCTTCATCATGACCCCTCACCTGCCTTTGCACCCCTGGGGGTGCGGATCCATCCCTAATAGGTATGAGGGGGGTTTTGTCCCTTATTCGATGATGGGGGCCTGGGTGGGCGCCGGCGGATTCTGGGGCTCCTCCTTTTTCTTGGAGAAGATGGCCCCAACCTTGTCCATCACCTCCGGGACCATGTTCACCACCCGGTCGGCAGTGCTGGACTCCTTCTCCGCCAGCTGGAGCAGGCGCACCTGGCCATCCTTCTGGATGCACAAAAAGGCGATGGGCTGGATGGTGGCGCCGGCGCCGCTGCCCCCGCCGTAGAGATCCTTGGGGGTGGTCTTGGCGGGCAGGTCGCTGCCTCCCACGGCCAGGCCGAAGCTGACCTTGCAAACGGGGATCAAGGTGGTGTCCCCCGCCTGGATGGGATCCCCGATGATGGTGCTCACATCAATGATCTTTTTGAGCTCCTCCACGGAGCTGGCCATGAGTTCGGATGTGGATCGATTGCTCATCTGCTGTTACCTCCTGATGGAATCACCGGCTCAGGGCCGGGTCTGCTGTCTCTGCGGGGGGGCCTGTCCCCCTTGCCGTGCCCCTTGGGTGGGGGCGAACCTGCCTTGGGCGGCGGGTTTTGGCGGCTCTGCCGCTGAAGGAAGTCCTTGATAAAATGGAACCCAAAGCTCAGGGCGGCGGCCAAAACCATCCAGGGCGCAAACGCCACCTGGACCCTGGCCCAGGCATCCCCCTCCTGCCGGAGAAAATCCGGCCGGATCCATACCCGGCGCAGCCGGATGCGGAAAAAGTTGGACAGGGCGGCAAAGGCCGCGCTCACCGTCCAGTGGGCACGCCCATAGCCCAGGGCCGTGTCCATGGCCTCCTCCTGGGAGATTACAAGCTCCAGCCAGACGGAAAATCGGATGCGCCCCGCCAGCTTCTCCAGGGGTCTGAGAGCGCTGCGGATGGCCAATAGAATGATCTCCACCGTCTGGGAGAGGGGCACCTTCTTCTGCTTTTTCTCCCCCTCTACCGGGGGTGGGGTCTTCTCTCGCTTCTTTTTCTGTCCCTGTTTCTTTCCCTTGGGGGGCCTGGGATACAGGGGGATCTGGAGCCACAGATATCTGATCCAGACCCGGCATGCGCCCCCCTCATAGACGGCCAGCACCCGGATGGGGAGCAAAAGCAGCACAAGGATCAGAGCCAACAGGCCCAATAGAATGTACCAGCCCATGATCCGCTCCTTTCCCCGAGATGCCGCCCGCTATGGCTGCAAGGGCTTGTCCTCCCCGGCGGGCCCCGTCTCCAGCTCCAACTGGTCCCCCTCCTGGTCCAAAAACTGCTCCACCGGCGGCAGGTCCGCCAGGGAATTTAGGGAGAAGCACCGCAAAAAGTGGGCGCTGGTGCCATAGGCAATGGGCCGGCCCGGGATCTCCAGCCTGCCCTGCTCCTCCAGCAGCCCCTTCTCCACCAGGGAGTTGACCACGCTGGCGGAGTCCACCCCACGTACCTGTTCCACAAAGGACTTGGTCACCGGCTGGTTGTAGGCCACAATGGCCAGCACCTCCAGCGCCGCCTGGGAGAGGGGGGTCCCCCGCCGGATCTCTAAGGCCTGGCGCACCACCGGGGCGTACTGTTCCAGGGTGGCCAGCTGCCAGCTGTCCCCCAGCCGCAGGAGGGTGAAGGGGAGCTGGAGCTCCTCCAAATAATCTTTCACATGCTGCAGGAGCTTGCCTGCTGTGGGGCCATCGATGCCCACCGCCTGGGCAGCCCGCTCCTGCTGAAGGGGCTCCCCGGCGGCAAAGAGTACCGCCAGGAGCTCCTTACATTTTTCGTTGAGCAGCATTGCAGCCCTCCTCCGCTCACTGTAGTCTTGGACGTGTGCACCCGTCCCTATTCATCCACCAGGTCAGAAAGCTCCATGGACTCCACCTCTCCCCGGCCGCCACCGGGGACCAGGTGCAGCATCTCCTGCTGGTCCAGCAAAATCCGCCCCGTCTTCATCAGCTCCAGCACTGCCAAAAAGGTGGCCACCAGCTCGGAGCGATCCTCCCCCTCCTGGAACAGGGCCTCAAAGGGGACATGCTCCTGCTGGTACAGACGCTTGAGCACATAGATCACCCGGGAGCGCACAGACACCACCCGCCGGGTCACAATGGGGGCAAAGGTGGAGGCCGGCGGCGGCAGCCTGCGCTTGCCCCGGCCCACCGCCTGCAGATAAGCTTTGCACAGCTCCTGGGGCCGGTGGACATTGCCGTAGAGGGGGTCCCGCTCCAGCTCCATGGGCGGGCGGGTGATCCGGTCCAGGCCTCCCTCCCGCTCCCGCAGCAGCTGGGCCGCCTGCTGGCAGGCCTGGTACTCCAACAGCTGGCCGGTGAGCTCCCGGCGCATCTGTTCTGCCTCCTCCTCGTGGCGGGGCAGGAGCATCACCGTCTTGATGTACACCAGCCGGGAGGCCATCTCCAAAAATTCGCTGGACAGGTCCAGGTTCACCTGCTGCATCACCTGGATGTGCTCCAGATATTGGTCCAGCAGCTTTGAAATTTCGATGTCATAAATGTTCAGCTTGTGCTTTTGCACCAGCTGCAGGAGCAAATCCAGCGGACCCTCATAGTCCGCCACCTGAAAGGAGAGCTGTTCCATGCCTTCCTCCTAGAGCAACAGGCTGCGGCAGATGCCGTCCACAAAGCCGGTGGCCAGATCCACCCCGTTCCACAGCAGGTTCTGCAGCCAGATCAGGGGGGTGTCCAGCACCCCAAAGAACAGGAGCACCAGCATGACCAGCATGATCTGCTGCTCATACCGCAGGTAGGTGTAGGCCGCCCTGGGTGGAAGAAAACCCGCCAAAATCCGGGAGCCATCCAGGGGCGGAATGGGCAGGATATTGAAGGCCGCCAGCATGATGTTCAGCTGCACCATCATGTTGAGCACCTGCAGGACGGTATAGATCGTGCTGCCAAAGTTGCCCGTGGCCAGGATCCAGTAGAACAGGGCCTTATAGACAATCATGAGCAAAAAGCCCAGCAGCAGGTTTGCCACCGGGCCTGCGGCGGCAGTGAGGGCCATATCCCGGCGGGGGTGCTTAAAATAGCGGGAGTCCACCGACACCGGCCTTGCCCAGCCGATGCCCAGCAGCAACAGGGAGAGGGCGCCCATCCAATCCAGGTGATAAAAGGGATTGAGGGTCAGCCGTCCCTGGTCCCGGGCGGTGGTGTCCCCCAGTTTGTAGGCCACATAGCCGTGGGCAAACTCATGGATGGGCATGCACAAAAACAGCACCAGCAGCCGGGCAAAAAAGGTCTGCAGTTGAAAAAGGTTGCCAAAGGCGCTCATAGCTTCCTCCATCAAAGGGGGGCGGATCCCAGGGCGCCATCTGCGTTTCCCGGCCCGTCTCCAGTGGTTTTCTTACCTGTCATTATATCGGTCCCACCGGGAAAATACAACCCTTGGCCTCCTGGCGGCGGAATAAATTCAAAGTTTCTTTGCATTTTCTGCCCGGACCCCCTTGCTTTTCTCCCGCAAACCTGATAAGATATTGCTGTTGATCTACTTTTTATGCCCAGAAGGAGGTGCAGAACATGGCAAAATGCGATATCTGCGGAAAAGGTGTCACTTTTGGAATTAAGGTTTCCCACTCTCATAGAAGAAGCAACCGGACTTGGAAACCCAATGTGCGGCGCGTCAAGGCGATCGTCGATGGTTCCCCTCGCTACATCCACGCCTGCACCCGTTGCCTGCGGTCGAACAAAGTCACCCGGGCAAACTAATCCTTTTTGATCCGATCCAACAGATAGAACCCGGACGTCATTTGGCGTCCGGGTTTTTCCTTTGTCCCCCAGCTCCACAGGGGCGGAGCTTTCTACCCACGCCCTTCCTCACAGAGGGCGACGGATTTGCCGGCGGGAACAGAATACACCATCACCATTTCTATCCACACCCTTGCTGGCGGCAGCATCGTAGGCCGGGGCAGTTTCGTTTCTATCCGCACCCTCCTCACGGAGGGTGATATCGTGCATGGACTTATGGAAGTTGATGGTATTATTTCTATCCACGCCCCCTCTCGGGAGGCGACGTGCTCTCGATCTTCTGCGTGGGCGTCCCCGGCGCATTTCTATCCGCACCCATCTCATGGAGGGCGACGAAGGCGTCGAACCGGCCTGGGGTCACATACTCCCGATTTCTATCCACGCTCTCCTTGCGGAGAGCGACGACACGAGCTACCACTCGGTCCGCGACGAGCAGCAATTTCTATCCACGCCCTCCTCGCGGAGGGCGACCCCCGCTTGTCCCATAGTCTGGCGCAACCGGCTTGCATTTCTATCCACGCCCCCTTCGCGGAGGGCGGCTCGGACACTGCGCATAAACCGACAGCTGCTCGTCATTTCTATTCACATGCTCTCCATTTGGAACAGCGTCCCACCGGCTGAGCATGAACGGGTATATTAGTCCCTCCACAGAGGGGATCTTTCTGCCAGATTGCTCTTTCTATTTCATTGAGTCCTCGCCCCATAAGAACCTTTTTCTTACTCGTCATCCCCTTTCATGTCCCTCAGGATCACTACAATCGTAATGACACTCAAAATTGCCGATGCAACATCCAACAGGATATTCACCCATTTCATTCTTCATCCCTCCAATTGCCTGATCGGCTGCATCATCTTCTCAATAATACCATTCCGATTCACGCTCTCCTTGCAAAGGATGGCATCAGCTTCAATATATTGGTGGTATGAAAAAATGTCAATCGCCTCCCAGCTTAACCAGTAGGCATCATCCCTGCGGCAGCTGCAGACCTCTATATGGATCATCTTATCTCCAAAAAAGATGATACCTGGGTTTACGAGGTCACGGGGAGCTTCAACTTCTATCCACGCCCTCCTCGCGGAGGGCGACGACACGTGGCTGCGCTACTTTGCCCTGGCCAGTGATATTTCTATCCACGCCCTCCTCACGGAGGGCGACAGTATTCACGCTCTTGCACCTCTTTGCGGGATACATTTCTATCCACGCCCTCCTCACGGAGGGCGACCGCACATCGTCCGCACTCATACCGGTGCGCTCAACATTTCTATCCACGCCCTCCTCACGGAGGGCGACGGTCTCCGTCTCTAATGATCCTCATCGTATACTCCTATTTCTATCCACGCCCTCCTCACGGAGGGCGACCATATCTGTCCATGCGTATGGCACAATATCCCCGAATTTCTATCCACGCCCTCCTCACGGAGGGCGACGCATGGGTTGTTACCCCAGTGGAAAAGCCCCCGGTCATTTCTATCCACGCCCTCCTCACGGAGGGCGACCAGTATTGCTATACTTTGCCACATATGGTTCGGAATTTCTATCCACGCCCTCCTCACGGAGGGCGACGCCCCGATACGTTGGAGGTAAGCAGCATAGTCATCATTTCTATCCACGCCCTCCTCACGGAGGGCGACCAGTGTTGGATATACGTTGCCTCCCCTGCGGATTCATATTTCTATCCACGCCCTCCTCACGGAGGGCGACCGAAGCAATCATAAAGGGCTATCTCAACATCACTATTTCTATCCACGCCCTCCTCACGGAGGGCGACCCCATATCTGTCTTAGGGCTATAGCAGTGGTACATTTCTATCCACGCCCTCCTCGCGGA
>CAJFOV010000046.1 GCA_904397835.1 Candidatus Aristotella avistercoris | reverse complement strand
TCTCCACTCCGAAAGCAAGAGCTTTCGTCGCGGACGCCTGAGAGAACATTGTAACGTCAGAGGGATCGGTCCTGCGGACCTATTTTATGTTATAATAATACGGTCATTTTTTATTTTGGAGGTGTGGTGCACATGGGCGATACCGTTCAAATTATGATCACTATGGTTATCTATATGGCCGCGGTTATCGGCATCGGCGTTGCATTCGCAAGGCGAGCAAACAAGAGCTCTGAGGACTACTTTTTGGGGGGGCGCTCTTTGGGTCCCTGGGTGACGGCCATGAGCGCCGAGGCGTCGGACATGTCCGGCTGGCTTTTGATGGGGCTGCCTGGCGTGGCGTACTGGTGCGGCATTGCGGACGCTGCCTGGACCGCCATCGGACTTGCCATCGGGACCTATGTCAACTGGCTCATTACATCAAAGCGGCTGCGCCGCTACAGTGAAAAGGCGGGCAACGCCATTACACTGCCTGAATTCTTTTCCAACCGGTTTCATGAAAAGAACAAGGTCATTATGACCATTGCGGCCTTTTTCATCCTGATCTTTTTCACCGTCTATGCCGCAAGCTGCCTGGTCACCTGCGGCAAACTGTTCTCCACCCTGTTTGGGCTGGATTACATCCCCATGATGATTGTGGGGGCCATCTTTGTCCTGGTCTACACCATCATCGGCGGATTTTTGGCGGAGAGCGCCTCTGACTTTATGCAGGCCATTGTGATGATTGTGGCCCTCATTGTCATTGTTGTCACCGGCACAGCTGCCGCTGGCGGCCTGGGGGCCGTCATTGACAATGCAAAATCCATCCCTGGCTTCTTCGAATTTTTCGGCGTGGCCACCCCTGTTACGGTGGATGGGGTGCAGCAAGCTGCAAACGGTGTGCCCCAGTTTGGGCAGGCCGAAAGCTACAGTCTGCTGAGTATGGTCTCCAACGTGGCATGGGGCCTGGGCTACTTTGGCATGCCTCAGGTGCTCCTGCGCTTTATGGCCATCCGCTCAGAGCATGAGCTGACCCGCTCCCGCCGTATTGCCACCGTCTGGGTCATCATCTCCCTGGTTGTGGCCGTGTTCATCGGTGTGGTGGGGCGGACCCTGTATCCCACCGCTCTGCTCACCTCCTCCGATGCGGAGAATGTGTTTATCCTTCTTGCCACCAATCTGCTGCCGCCCCTGCTGGCAGGGTTTGTCATGGCTGGCATCCTTGCGGCCACCATCAGCTCCTCTGACTCCTATCTGCTCATTGCGGCCTCTGCCTTTTCTAAGAACATCTTCCAGGGATTGTTCCACAAAAAGGCCACGGACAAGCAGGTTTTGACTGTCTCCCGCATCACCCTGCTGGTCATCACAGCTGCCGCAATCATCATCGCTTTGGATGAAAACAGCGTGATCTTCACCATTGTCAGCTTTGCCTGGGCGGGCTTTGGCGCCACCTTTGGGCCCCTCATGCTCCTGAGTCTGTTCTGGAAGCGGATCAACCGTGCCGGCGCCATTGCTGGTATGGTCAGCGGCGGCGTCATGGTCTTTGTCTGGAACCTGCTCATCCGGCCTCTGGGCGGTGTGTGGGATATCTACGAGCTGCTGCCAGCCTTTTTGATCTCCTGCCTATGCATTGTGGTGGTCTCCCTTCTGACGGCTCCCCCCAGCCAGGAGATGCAGAAGGAATTTGACGAGGTGCGCGCTGGCATCTAATCCCCCTGGATCTTTTGGATACATACCCACTCCCACCAACGGCCCATTACCCTGTGGGATGTGGTACTCCTGTTGACGGAAAGGGCGGCAGGCGAGAAATATCTCGTCTGCCGCCCTTTCCTTTGAATAGAAGGCCATATTGGGAATCATCCAACCTTGTGTTTCCAGTACCAGCGTGATAAAATGGGGACAAAGCCGATTGGAAAGTTAGTGTATGAATCATGAATCAAAGGGTTTTACAAGAAGTTGTGGAAAAGACACGTGCATTGATCGTCGCCCCCACCTGCAGCGCCGAAACAAAGGCCGCGGCTCAGCGCTGGCTGGGTGCGGTGGGCACTGATGGGGAACTGGATGAGACCAAAAAATATCTGGAGGAACTCCAGGCGGACATTATGCCCATTGACAATCTCATCGCCTTTGCCCAATCAGACAAAGGGGTACAGTACTTTGGGGCCCAATCTGCTGCTCAGATTGCCGCCCATGCCCAGGAGATCAAGGCTGCCGGCGCACAGTACTGTGACTGCCCAGCTTGCGCCCTTGTGGAGGAGATCCTCCAGAAGCGGGATGCATTGTTCCAATAATGCCACGGTTTTTCCGGCGCCAGTTTCCACAACTGGCGCCCTTTTCTTTTGTCTATTCCGGGTACCGGCGGCTCCTGCCAGCACCTGGCCCTATCCGCCAATGGGCAGCTGCACCTGGATGCGCAACATCCCCTCACTTTGAGCCGCCGCACTGATTTTTCCCCGGTGGGCCTGGACAATGGCCTGAGCGATGGAGAGCCCCAGCCCATACCCGCCAGTCTGGGAACTGCGGGAGGGATCCCCCCGGTAAAACCGGTCAAACAGGCGCTGCAGATGCTCCGGTGAAAGATTCTCCGCCGGGTTCTCCACCGCCAGGCAGATAGTCCTGGCCTGTTTCTGCAGGGTGAGGGTGATATCGCCCTGCGGCAGGGCGTACTTCACCGCGTTGTCCAGCAGGATGGACACCAGCTGGCGGAGCATCTTTTCATCCCCGCAGAGGGAGAGCATGGGTTGGATCTGCAGCACCAGGGTCTTGCCCTGGGTCTTTGCCAGGGTTTGAAAACCCTGGGCCGTCTCCTGCACCAGGTCCGAAAAGGGCAGTTGGATCATGGCCAGCTGGCTGCGGTCCTCCTGCATTCTGGACAGGAGGATCAGGTCGTTGGTCAGGGTGGCCAGGCGCTTGGTCTGCTGCTGGATGTCCCTGAGCCACTCGTTTTCCCCCAAGTCCATCTCCAACACCGCCGCATCGGCATCGATGATGGTGACGGGGGTCTTGATCTCATGGCCGGCATCGGTGATAAAGCGCTTCTGCTTTTCGTAGCTCTCGGACACGGGCCGTATGATGCGCTTTGAGAGCAGGAGAATGAGCCCGAACACCGCCAACAGCCCCAGGAGGGAGATGCCACAGCTGGCCAGCAGGAAGGTGCGGAAGGTGGCAAGGCTCCTGCCGCAGTCCAAAAAGATGACCTGGATCTCCTCCCCCTGGGTGTGGCGCACATACCGGTAGTCCCCCAGCATGCCCTGGGTTCTGCCGCTCTGGTAGACGGTCTGCGCAAACTGGGCAGCGGTCTCCGTGTCAACGGCAGCAATTTTCCCCGTGTCCACAGAGACGATCGCTCCGTCCGATGACAGCACCACCGAGAAGTAGCGGGACTCATAGGGCAGTTCCGGAGACAGGGGCATCTGGCCGGGTTTGCCTGGCTCATGGGGTTCCTCCCGCTTGGGGAAGGTCCCGTTGTTCTCCTGGAGAATGGCTAGAGTGGCGTCGGCCTGGTCCAAAATTTCCCTGTAATTTAGGAGATTCACCGTTCCCATAATCACCGCCAGCACCAGGGTCAGGGAGATCATGGACGCCGCCACCAGTTTGATCCGCAGCCCCTTGATCATACCCGTTCCTCCAGGGAGTATCCCACATTCCGTGTGGCCTTGATCTGGATATTGGCCCCCAGTGCCTCCAGCTTCTTGCGCAGATAGGAGATGTACACCCAGACCACGTTGATCTCCGTGTTGCTGTCATACCCCCAGATCCGCTCCAAAAAACGCTCGGTGGGAATCAGGTTCTTGGGGTTGCGCATGAGCAGCTCCATCATCTGGTATTCCTTGTTGGCCAGCCGGAAGCTCCCGCTGGGGGAGGAGAGGGCAAAGCTCACACTGTCCAGCGTAATATTGCCCACATGCAGCTGTGCGTCGGCGTGGGCGCTCTGGCTGCGGGTCATGGCACGGATGCGGGCCAACAACACCTTCGACTCCATCCTCATCAGCTGTCCAGGCCTCGCTCAGGGCGGCACCTACACCCTGACGGCCGGCTCCTATGAGACCACTGTCACCATGAGCAGCCTGGTCTACAGCACCTTCGGGGACATTGGGATGGGCGGCATGGGCGGCCAACCCGGTGGTATGGGCGGTCAGCCGGGTGGAAGGCGGTAGCTCACCCACCCTCCGGATGCTCTCTGGGGCGTGGATTTTCCTCTCCTCCGGCCGCTCTATCAGGTGAAATCCGCTGGAAAGGGCCCTGCTGCCTCCCTTGAAATTTTGCCAACATCTTGTCAAACCCCGCTGGAAGATGGTATGCTGTTTCCTGAGTAGCCTCACGGGGCGGCTCCTGATTCTTGTAGCGAGGTGATTTGACTATGAATAAAACGCCAAAGCGCAGCCAGAAGCTCCTGCAGTTCCTTCTGCCCTGTGGCCAAGGCATGCTGGTGGGGACCGGCGCCATATTGCCGGGTATCAGCGGCGGGGTGCTCTGTGTGGCCTTCGGTATCTACGAGCCCATGATGGCACTGCTGGCCCATCCCGTCAAGGGATTCCGGACCTACTACCGGCTGTTTATTCCCTTTGGCATTGGGGGAGCCATTGGCTTTGTGCTGCTGGCCAACGCGGTGGAGCTCCTCTTTGATGCCGCCGCTTCCGTTGCCCTCATGCTGTTTGCAGGGCTGATCTTTGGTACCGTGCCGGACCTGATGAAAACCTCCCAGGAGCGGGGGCCCAAACAGAGCTGGAGTCCCCTGGTGTTGTCCCTGGCGGCAATATACCTCCTCTTTCAACTGCTGAGCCAGGGGAGCGGCTTTTCCATCGAGCCCAACGCCCTGTGGTATGTGTTCTGTGGGCTCGTCTGGGGGCTGAGCCTGGTCATTCCGGGACTGAGCTCCTCCTCCCTGCTCATCTTTATGGGTCTCTACCAGCCCATGACCGCAGGCATCGCGGCCCTGGACTTTGGGGTCATTCTCCCGCTGGTTGCGGGGATGCTGGTGACCATCCTGCTCACTGCCCGGCTGGTCAACTGGCTGTTCGAACAAAAATACGCCCTGATGTCCCGTCTGGTCATCGGGGTTATGATCGCCTCCACCCTGATGATTCTGCCCACCTCCTTTGAGAGCACCGCCGCCCTTGTGGGCTCCATCCTCTGCTTTATCGCCGGGTTTGCCCTGGCCAGGTGGATGGATACCTGCAGGACCGGCCAGGAATCCGACGACGGAGGCACCCTTCAGAAGTAATTTTATGCGCTTGTTCCAAAGGAGATATGCCTGGGCCGTGTGCCACGGCCTTCTGCTGGCAGCCTTCACCCTCTATTTGGCCCTGGACACCTTTGTCCTTGCTAGGGTATACGCCACTGTCCCCTCCCAGGAGGAGGCGGGCCAGTCCCTGGCGGATGCGGGCTCCTCCCAGGCGGTTGTATCGGAAAACGCCTACAGCGACGGCAACATCACCATTGCCATCACCCAGTACCGGGCCTATGACACCAGCATCTATGTGGCGGACGTGTCCTTGACCTCTCCCCAGTATCTCAGGACGGCCCTGGCCCAGGACGCCTACGGGCGCAACGTCACCGAGCGGACCTCGGAGATGGCCCAGCGCAACGGGGCCATCCTGGCCATCAATGGCGACTATTACGGCGCCCAGGAGGAGGGCTATGTGATCCGCAACGGGGTGCTCTACCGCAGCACCGCCTCCCCGGGCCAGGAGGATCTGGTGATCTATGGGAATGGCTCCTTTGGGATCATCTCAGAGGAGCAGGTGAGCGCCCAACAACTGTTGGAGGACGGGGCCCAACAGGTGCTCTCCTTTGGTCCTGCCCTTGTGACCGGCGGACAGATCGCCGTCTCCCAGGATGAGGAGGTGGGCAAAGCCGCCGCCAGCAACCCCCGCACCGCCATCTGCGTCCTGGGGGAGCTGCACTATCTCTTTGTGGTCTCCGACGGGCGCACCCAGGAGAGCGCCGGCCTGAGCCTGTACCAGCTGGCGGAGTTCCTCCAGGGGTTGGGGGTGCAGACGGCCTACAACCTGGACGGCGGAGGTTCCTCCACCCTGTACTTTATGGGGGAGGTGCTCAACAACCCCACCACAAACGGGCGCACCATTCAGGAGAGGCGGGTGAGCGACATTGTCTACATCGGAACTTGACGCCCTGCGCCGGCAGCTGGCCAAGACAGGGGTTGTGTATCTGTGTCTGGGGCTCCTCTGCGCCCTGTTGGGCGCCGTCTATGAGACATTCAGCCATGGGGTCTACTCCAATTTTATGGTCTATGCTTTTCTTATCCCCCTGGCGGGCGGGACCTTCCCCTTCTGTGCCATGGCAATCTATGGGCCCCACCTGGCGCCCGGCAGACTTTCGACCAACCTGTATCATTCCGGCATTGCCACCCTCACGGTGGGGAGCTTCTTTCAGGGGGCGCTGGAGATCTATGGGACCTCCAACCGGCTGGTCCGGATCTACTGGGTCGTGGGAGGCGCCCTGGTGCTTCTGGGCATGCTGGCCCACCTTGCAGGACGGCTGCGGAGGGGCCGCCCCTCCCACTGATGAGGATTACATCTGGCAACAGACCGGAAGGACCGGCGGGAAATCTTTCCCGCCGGTCCTTTGCCGTCATGTTCTATTTTTCTCACGCTCCGGCAGCTCCCCCAGGAGCACCGTCTCCGGTTCCATAGCCCTCCTGCTCCAGCTTTCCAAAAAAACGGCGGGACAGCACCCCCACCCCGCACAGGATGGCCCCCGTAGGGAGCAGCACCAGATACACCTGGGATGCAAACCGGTCAAAGAGGGCCCCATAGACCAGCTGCCCCAGGGGTTGGGCGCACATGGAGAGGGTAAACACATAGGACATGACCTTGCCCATGAGATGTTCCGGCGTGCGGGCCTGGATCACTGTAATGGCATAGGTGGAAAAAATGCTGCACCCCAACTGGCAGGCACAGAACATCACCAGCAGAACGAGGTAGCGGGCAAACCCATTCAGTGGTAGCAGAAAGGCCGCCCCGCAGGGAATCAAGCACAGCCCAAAGGCCCCAAACACCGTGGAGAGATCCCGCAGACGCAGCTTTTGGGCCAGCACCGCCACCCATAGACTGCCCAGAATGGAGGCGACACCCATGGCGCTTTCCGCCGCACCGTACAGCTCTGCAGAGAGGCCCAGCACCGTACGCACCAAAAAGGGAAAGCCAACCACCGCCGTGCCCGCCACAAAGAGGCTGGTCAGGGCGGCCAACAGCAGCAGGCGCAGAATGCCCGGCTGCTCCCGGCACAAAAAGCGGATGCTGGCCAAAAAATCCCCACGCACGGTGGCCCAGAGTCCCATGGATCTACCGGGCCCGTTGCCCTCCAGCTGGATCAGGCACTCCAGCACTGCCGTCACAAAGAAGCAGGCCACCGCCCCATAGAACACCGGCCGTATGCCAAAAACTCCATAGAAGATGCTGCCCAAAAAGGGAGATACCAGCGAGGCAATGGAGGCAACCTGGTTGACCACCGCATTTCCCTTGACCAGATTGTCCCCCGAGAGCATCTGCGGAATGCAGGCCTGCACCGTGGGGGACTCAAAGGCGCCAAAGATGGAGAGAACCACCAGCAGCCCACCGATCACCAGGAGATCCTGCCCCAGGGACATTGCAAAACTGGCCAGGAGCACCGCCAGGCCGGAGAGGCCGTCCAGTGCCACCATGATGTTGCGGCGGTTTGCCCGGTCGGCCAGGATCCCCCCAAAGGGGGAGAGGAGGATGGTGGGGAGCATGGCCAGCGCCAACAGCCCGGCAAAGATGGATGCCGAGCCGGTCTGCTCCAGCACATACATGGACAGGGCAAATTTCAGGGTGTAGTTGCCCATGAGGGAGCTGATCTGCCCCAGAATCAGCAGGGTAAAATTGCGGGTAAACAGTTTCTGTCTCATGGTCTCCTCCCCTCCGGTTCGATGGTCATTGGCTCCGTACATCTCAGCGCAAGCATCCTATGGCCGCCCTGGACCAGAGACCTGGCCCCTGCTGAAGGGATCATACCGGCCTCTGCGCAATCTTCTCCCACGGCAAAACGGATCTGAAGATCCTCCCTGGGGCCGCAGGTCGCACACTGCTCCAATCTGTCTGCCCAAGCTTTCACCTGGGCCCCAAAGTGTCCGGCCAGGTTCTCCACAGCCCGGTCAAGGTTCCCTTCTGTCATCGGTTACACCTCCATCTGTTCCACTTGATTTCCCATGTTCTTCACAGCCAGTGCCACACCCACGGCGGTAGCCCCCAGCACTGCCGGATACACCAGCGGCCAGGTCAAACCCAACGAGAGTACCTGGCAGAGGCACATTGCCAGCAGAACCGCGGCCACAATGGTCCCAGGCACGGACCTTTTGCAGAGGCCGATCCATGCTGCCAAAATCCCCACGGCGCCGGCCATGTGGACGTGGCACAGGAGGGAGCAGAGGCCCCACCACACCGTCTTGGCCGCAAGGGTACCGGCACACAGGGGAAAGATGCCCTCGGTGAGCAGGAACACCGCCCCTGTCACAGTCCCCCACAGGAGCATGGCGGCGGCGGGATATCCATAAATAAGCCGCAGTTTTGCACCCAGAATCTCTTTCCGGCCCACAGGGTGGGAAAAGAGCAGCTCCCTCCCCCTGCTGCTGTATGCCTGAACCACAACCCTTGCCCCCATCACACCCCCTAGAATTCCAAACACTGCCATCCCCAGAAGGTGATCCAGGCCCAAGAGAAAACCGTAGGAGGAGAAGAGAACCTGGTCTGTCTCCGTTGGATCCAGGTGTGGGATGGCCGCCATAAGGTACTGGAAGGCCAGCAGGGCCACGCCGCAGACAAGGGTCCCCATATGGTAGGGCCCCAGGCGATTTTTTTGAATCTCCAGGGATAGAAGCCTATTCACAGGGAATCCCTCCCTCCAGGGCTCCAAGGAGCATCTCTTCCAGATCCTGGGGGTGATCCCGGCAGAGGGTGCTGGTATCCTCCTGGAGCAGGAGCCTGCCCTGGACCATGACACCGATGCGGTCTGCCACCTGCCGGATCTCTGAGAGCATGTGGCTGGACAGAAGCACCGTCACCCCCTCCTGGTCTGCAAGCCGGCGCAGGAGGATCCACAGTTCTCGGATGGCAACAGGGTCCAGGCCCACTGTGGGCTCATCCAGCAGCAGCACCTGCGGCCGGTGCACCAGGGCCCGGGCAAGGGCCGGCCGCCCACGCATCCCCAGGGAGAAGGTGTCCACAGGCTGTTCTCCCACTTCAGGCAAGCCCACCTGACGCAGCACCGGCTCCACCCCCTGATCTCCAAGGTCCATATAGGTCAGGTGGATCATCAGGTTGGCCCGGGCTGACAGGTGCTCATAGAACACAGGCGGCGCAAGGAGATGGCCGGTCTGCCGGAGAATGTTGGTGCGGTCTTTCACGCTGTCCATCCCCAGGATGGCAGCTGTTCCAGTGGTGGGCCTGCACAGGCCCAGCAGGAGCTTGAAGAGGGTGGTTTTGCCTGCACCATTTTTACCCAGGAGCAGATAGACCTGCCCCCGCCGGACAGAGAGCTGGCATCCCTTGACCACCTCCCTCCCGGAATAGGCCTTGGCCAGTGTGTCCGTGGCAATGGCAAGTTCTCTCATGGTATCCTCCTTTTACAGATAATCATACCGAACAATGGTATGTAAAATGACAAAAGAATTGGGCGCCTGTCAGCGCCTATTTTCATACCGGCCAAACGAATGTATCTTTGCAAATAAAATTGCCTTGCGGCAATTTTAGGAATCCTGCGGCAGTTTGTCAAAGAACGCATCCACCAGGGCGTAGATGGTGTCATCCATCAAGGGTACCCCCATCTTCTCCAGCATGTCGCCGAGGAAATAGAACTTGTGCCGCATCTCCTCCCTGCTGGCAGGGAATACCGACGGCAGCAGCCACAGGCTGGTGAGCAGCGGCAGGAGTTCGGCAATCTCTTTGGCATATTCTGTGTGTATGGAGCCGTCCCGGTTCCCCTCCTCCAACAGCTGCAGATAGTAGGGGGTCAGGATGCGCCGGTTGGATTCAATCATCCCCACCAGAAGCTGTGGATTCCTTATGATGGGGATGGCCTGGACGGTCATGTTGGTGCGGGATTCATCCCCCTGATGCAGGTGCACAACCTCCCGCAGCTTCTGCAGCCCGTTGAGATCCTTGCGGCCCCGCACCGCCTCAAAGGGGTTGTTGGCAAAAAACATCCGGTCCCCCACCGCGTCCATGATCTCCTCTTTGGATTTAAAGTGGTGGTACACCGCCCCCTTGGTCAGGCCACCCAGCTCATCCACAATATCCTGGATGGTGGTGTTGTCATATCCCTTCTCCAGAAACAGGCGGGTGGCGGCATCCAAAATCCGCTCCACGGTCACCTCAGGGTGTTTGTTCCGCGCCAATGTTCTGCCCCCTATACATTCTTTTGGTATGTTTAATATAGTCTCTTTTTTAGTTCCTGTCAAGGGGGATCAGCAGACTTTTTTCATATTGATTTTATCGCCCAATCCACACCGTGGCCGATACGCAGATTTTACCAAAGCCTGACCTAAAAATGGTAGCTTGTGCAACATCCTGCAACCTATAATGGAGATACAACATTGGTGCAAGGTGTTTTTCACCAAATGTTTACCAATTCATAAGGAGGAAGAAACATGTACACCTGGCTCAGAAAGGGTGCAGCGGCGGTTTTGGCCGTCTCCCTGCTGGCGGGACAGGCTCTATCCGCCAGTGCAGGGGAGGCTCCCGCAGTGGAGACCCAAACCCTGAAAATTGCCACCTTATCCGACACCCACTATCTTTCCCCAGATCTCATTGCAGACACCCAGGACTTTCAGACCCACTTGAACAGCGACCGGAAGATGTTTGCAGAGAGCGACACCTTTCTGGATGCCCTGTTGGATGTGATCGCACAGGACGACCCTGATGTCCTGCTCATCACCGGCGATCTGACCAAAGATGGCGAGGGGGAGAGCCATCAGGCCCTGGCAGACAAGCTGGAGGCCTTCCGGGAGGAGATGCCGGATCTGCACATCTACATCACCCCCGGCAACCATGACCTGAACAACTCCAACGGCATGAACTTCAACCCCCTAGGGGAGGGGACCCAGCAGGATACCCCCGCCGTTCCTGCCACCCGCACCACACAGGAGGACTTTAAGCGCATCTATGGGGATCTGACCTTCAACGATCCCACAGTCATTGCCACCTTCACCCCTGCTGATGGCAAACAGGGGGGCGGGCTGTCCTACGTGGCCCGGCCCAAAGAGGGCTTTACCATCATCTCCATCGATTCTGCCCGCTACAGCTGGGATAACACCGAATCCGGCGCCGATGAGCATGAGACCAGCGGCGCCATCAGCCCGGAACTGAAGGCGTGGGTGCTGGATCAGATTGCCCAGGCCAACTACCGGGGGGATACGGTCATCGGCATGGAACACCACGGCCTGGTACCCCACTTTGAGATGGAGCCGGAGCTCCTGCCCATGTACCTGGTCAACGGCTATGAGGAGTTGAGCCGTGACTTTGCCAACGCCGGCATGCACTATGTCTTCACCGGCCACATGCACGCCAATGACATTGCCTCCATGACCACCGAGGAGGGCAACACCCTCTATGACATTGAGACGGGCTCTGTTGTCACCTACCCCTCCCCCGCCCGGTTCAGCACACTGACCCGGACCATCGATAACGGGGTTGTCACAGAATCCTTGGCGGTAACCACCCACCTGGGGGTGGGTCCTGTCCAATACACCAGCCCTGTCACCGGTGAGACCACAGAAATCCCCGACATCACCGCCTATGGACAGGAGCATGGCTTCAGCGCGGATATGCTCACCACCACCCTCAACGGCTTCCTCCACGACTTTTACCAGCAGGCCCTGGAGCAGGGCGGCTTGCGTTCAGTCCTGGAGAGCCTCATCGGCTCCTTGCTGGGCAGCGATCTGACCCTGGAACAGGCGGTGGACCTGCTGGTGGCCACCTTGCCCACCGACCCTGCGGGCAACCCGGAGGAATCTGAGCTGTCCCTCTACTATGACCCCAATGGGGACTCCCCCGCCCTGAAGGTTTGGTATGGCACCGGCGCCCCTGGCTCCAACGAGGACGGCATCTGGGTTGCCATCCCCATTGATGCCCTGAAGGAGGCCCTGGACCCAGTTCTTGAGGATCTCAACGTTCTGTTGAAGGACACCACCGTTCTGGATGGCATCATCGCCAATTTGGTCGATGAACTGGTTGGCCTGACGGTCACCGAGGACAAGACCCTGCTGGACTTTGTCAACTACATCTACCAGAGCCATCTGGGCGGACAGGACAGCGGCCAACAGCCTGACTGGGTTGTGGCTGCCACCGAGCAGGTCCGCAATGGGCAGCTGTTGGATACGGTGCTGCAGGTGGCTGCCAGCCATCTGGGCAACGGTGTGAATACCCTACTGGATCATGTTCGCCTGAATCAGCTGTTGGGCGCCGCTGGTTTTGACACCCTCAAGCACGAGTGGAAGCCCATGGAGGGACGTACGCCGCTCATTCAGCTGCTCAATGAGAACACAGAGGACACCATTGCCCTGGTCGCGCTTTTGGGTGGCCTGAACAACATCGGCGATGATTACTCCGTGGCCGATTTGATTGCTAAGGTCAACACCTTCGGCGGCATCATTGGCATCAACATCGACATCCCCGCCATGGTTGAGGAGCTGCTTCTGGGCACCCCGGCAGACGGTGAAAACCCTGGCGAAGAGGGACTGATCGATGGGGAGATGAAGGCCCAGCTCAACGGTTGGCTCCTGCGCCTGGTGGAGACCATGGGCACCGACACCAACTATCCTGAGGACAACAACACCACCATCCAGTATCAGTGGAAACTGAGCACCAATTGGGATGCCCTCAACGCCGCCATTGCCCAGGCCCAAGGCCTTGATATGGGCAGATACACCCAGTCCACCGCCCAGGCCGTCTCTGATGCCCTGAGCGCCGCTCTGGCACTCAATCTGAACGATGCACAGGCAGAGATCGACAGCGCAGCCCTGGCACTCAACAATGCTCTGGCCGCTCTGGAGGAGAAACCTGCCACCACCCCCGATGAGGAGAACCCTGACGGGGATGGCGATATCCAGCAGCCTGGAGGAATCGATACCCCTGCGCCTGGCACAGGCGACGGCGCTCTGCTCTTCCCCGCCTTCCTGGTATTGGCCGGATGCGGCGCTACCAGTGTTGTTCTCTGGCGTGCACGGAGTAAAAAAGACCGCTCTGTCCAATAGCCCAAGCGGATTCCTCCCTCTGAGCCACCCATCCATTTGATGGCGTGTTGGCCGCCATATCCAATTGCAAAAAGCACCTTGGCGCATAGTTCCAAGGTGCTTTTTCTATGCCCGGGTCTTCCCATACCTCAGGTCGTTTGGCACATCTTCAAGTCCTGGGTCAGCTGCTGAAACTCCTCATAGGTGCACACGGCGTTGAGCACCGGCAGCAGGGCGTTGGCGGTCAGGTGTTCCGGCAGCTCCAACCGCTTCAAAAGCTGCCCCCGCAGCTGGGCGCTGTTGTCCCGGCCGGAGAGCCCCGCTTGAAACAGATCCAGCTTGGTGATCTGCTGTCGGGGCGGGGCGTCATCCTCCCGGCAGAGGACCCCCGCCTGCTCCAAAGCCCGGAGCAGGATCTCGTTGGGGACTCCCTCCACCCCCAGCTTTCCCTCCTTGGAGGGGGCGGCCTTGCGGGGCTCCTTCCCCGGCAGGTCGGGGATATAGGCGTGTTTGATGAGGGCGGGGTCAATGGCCCCCGTCAAAAAACGGCGGATGCGAAAGCCCGCCGTATCCGAATCGGTGAGGATCAGCAGACCCCTGGCCTTGGCCAGACGCCGGAGCATATTGAGCTTTTCCCGCTGGGAGAAGATATCAAAGCCCCCTGTCTCCACAATCAGGGCGTCCACCAGGCCTGCCAGGCGCATGTGGTCATACTTGCCCTCCACCACAATGGCCTCTTTGATATGGATCATGCATCGCCACCTCCTAGTGCAGCAGCAACAGCTGGGTCATGGCCTGCTCCAGAACAGTGGCCGCCTCGGTGCGATCCCCCTTCAGGCGCAGGTCACAGTTGGCCAGGATCTCCAGGGCCTCCCGGAGCATCTCCAGGGAGTAGCGGCCCTGGTTCCCCATGGCGTTCTCTGCCCGGAACTCCTTGCCCTTGTAGTCAAAGGTCTCCAGCAGCTCCCGCTCCCCCAGGCCCCCCTGGCGGGCCACCTTGGCCCGGTACAGGTCCACATAGGTGCTGGCCAGGGCGGAGAGAATGGCTACCGGCTCCTGCTTTTGGTCCAGCAGGGCCTTGAGCCCCTCAAAAGCCTTCTCCGGCCGGTGGGCCAGCAGGTGCCCCGCCAGGTCAAAGGCCCGGGCTTGGACATTTTTGGTGGTCAGATTCTCCACCATCTCCACCGTCACCGGTTCCCCGCCGCTGTAGAGGGCCAGCTTTCTGAGCTCCTGCTCCATGGAGGTCATGTCCTGGGGGCAGAGGGTGCAGAACCGCTCCAGGGCCTCCTTTTCAAAATTACAGCCCAGCTTTTTGCCCTGGTCCTTGGCAAATTTGAGCCAATCGCTCCTTCTGGGGTCTGCCAGGGCCACCACAGCCCCCTTCTTTTCCACCAGGGCCCGCAGTTTTTGGAACCGGCTGGATTTTTTGAGGTCGCTGCTGTCCACCGTGAGGATCAGCACACAGGTCTCCGGCAGATCCTCCAAAATCTCCCGGAGCTTTTTATACTCCTCCGCCGGCAGGCCCTCCACATCCAGGGAGTCCACCACCACGCACTTGCGGTCGATCATCATGGGCAGGGCCTCCACCGCGTCGGAGAGGGCCTGGGCAGAGAGCTTGCCCCCATCAAAGCGCTGGAAGTTGAACTCGTCCAGCACCGGGTGGTAGACCTTGGAGATGAGGCGTTTGGCCGTCTCCTCCCGCTTGTAGCTCTGGGCGGAGTGGATCAGATACACCGGATAGGGGTTCTGTTGGGCCTCCTTCAGGAGGGTTGCCAGGGATGTGTACAGCATAGGGTCTCTCCTTCTATCTATGACAAAATGGGCAGCAGCAGGTTCCAGCCGCCCTGGGCGGACGGGGTTATCCCAAAGGTTCGCTCCGCCATGTTTCCCCGTTGGAAGAGCTTGTTCTCCTCCCCCACCATCAGCAGCGGCTCCCCCGTCTCTGGCGGAGGGGATCCTTGGCTCTTGACCAGGGTGGGCCAGACCCCAAGGAGGGTGGCCTGGGCCTCCTCTCCCGTCAGGCGGACCTGCAGGGTCACCCGGTCAAAGAGGACAATGTCCATGTTCTGCAGCGGCGTCTGCTGTTCCTTGGGGATCTCCCGGTCGATGGCCTCCTGCAGGTTGTTTTCCTGGGGCAGCACCAGATGTTCCACCGCCACCTCCTGAAGCAGGGGCATCAGCCCCCAGAGGCGCTCCCCCGCCGGATCGGTGACCACCACCAGGTCCGCCGTCAGGCCCTGGGTGGCCAGTTGCTGTGCCAGGGATTCCCCCGCGCTCTGGGATTGGAAGGAACCCACCACGGCGCACCGCCCATCCTTCTGGATCACAAGGGCCTCCCCACCCTGGGGCAGCCAGACGGTAAGGGTGTCCTGGTAGAGGATCTGCTGAAATAGGGCGCTGACCATGAGCACGATGGTCCCAAGGAGGACCCAGCAGGCCAACAGCTTGCCCTTGCGCCGGTAGAGCAGCACCACCCCCACCGCCAGAACCGCCGGCAGCCAGAGGAGAAAATACCGGCCCACCTGGTCCAGGCTCAGGGCGCTGAAGGGGATGCGGGCAAAGCACTCCGACACCCCACAGAGCAGGTTCCCGCAGAGCCCGGCCACCCAACCGGTGATCCGGGCCAGGGGCAGCAGAAAGGGGACCTGCCCCAGCAGCGCGGTGAGGATCCCCGTGGCCAGGAGAATGGGTGAAAGGGGCGAAACCACCAGGGAGGCCAGCGGGGAGAGGGGTGTCACATATCCAAACTGATACAGGGTGATGGGGGAGACTGCCATCACCGCGCCGATTCCCACAGAGAGGTCAAATACCAGCTTTTTCTGCCGCTTTCCCGCCTTGGGGAAGAACCGGCGCAGCAGCAGGTCTGCCAGGGGGCGGCTCAGGAGCAGGAGGCCGGCGGTGGCCGCCACACTCATCCAAAAGCCCACATCCAGCGCCACGTTGGGCTGGAACAGGGTCATCACCGCCATGGCAAGGCCAAGGGTGTTGAGGGAATCGTTCCGCTGGGAGAGGAGCTCCCCCAGATAGAGGACGCTGAGCATAAACCCGGCCCGCACCGCCGATGGGGCAAACCCCACCAGAGCCACAAAGAGCCAGATGCCGCCCACAGTGGCCAACCTGGACAGCCGCCGCCCGGGAAAAATCCGGCCAAAGAGGGCCAGACACAGGGCGCCCACCAGCGTCACATGCAGGCCGGAGACTGCAATGAAGTGGACGGTGCCGGCCCGGCGCAGGACAATCTGCTGGTGGAGGGTCAGGCCGCTGGTGTCCCCAAAGACCATGGAGCGCACCACGGCGGCATCCTCCCCGTTGGGGATGGCCAGGTCCACCGCAGTCAGCAGCCTGTGGCACAGGGTTGGAATCCAGGTTTGCCAGACAAGGGGCCCCGGCTGGGCCTGCTCCAGCTCCCCCTCCAGCCAGAGGGAGAGGAACTCCCCTTTGGAGAAGGCGTAGCTGGCAAAGGAGCCCTCCAGGTTCCACTGGGCCACACCGGTGGCCTGAACCCAATCTCCCGGCTGGACCGTCTGACCCTCCCGGGCCAGGACTTTGACAGTGACATTGGCCTGCTCCTCCCCACTGTCGGTGATGATGGTCCCCCGGACCCAGTAGGCCCAGGCGGAGGTGTAGCGCTCCTGCTTCTGCACCACGCCGGTGACAGTGATCCCCTGACCCGCCAAGTCCTCCAGGGGTTCCACCGTGTTCCACAGGTAGAGCCCGGCCACCGAGCAAGCCAAGGCCCCGGAGAGGCAGGCCGCCACCAGGATCCTCTTGTACCGGATGGGCGGCAGCAGGAGAAGCAGCCCCAGAGCCAACAGCACGCCCCCTACCAGGAGGGGCGGCAGGGAGAAGGAAAAGACGGCCGCCATGGTCACCAGAATGGCGCATCCGATGATCCAGAACGGTCGTCTCATAGGTCAGCTTCCTCTCAGAATTGGACTGTTTCCCCTATTTCCGGGGAAACAGGGGCAGGGGCGCCAAAAAGACAATGTCCTCCCGCTGGGCGGCGTCCCCCTCCGCCAGAACGGCGGCCCTGCCGGCCACAATTCCGCCGGCGGCCTGGACCAGCTCCTCCAGGGCGTGGAGGGAATCCCCCGTGCTGATGACGTCATCCACCAGCAGCACCCGCTTGCCCTTGAGGGCATCCAGGGAGTCCCGATCCAGGCAGAGGGTCTGTTCCCGGGCGGTGGTGATGGATTTCACCTGCACCTGCACCGGGTCCCGCATGTAAAGTTTGATGCTCTTGCGCGCGAGGATATAGTTCTTCCCGCTCTGCCGGGCCATCTCATAGGCCAGGGGGATGCCCTTGGACTCCGCCGTCAAAAGAATGTCCCAGTCCTGGCACTTCTCCAGCAGGGCCGTGGCACAGGCCACCGTCAGTTCCACATCTGAGAACATGATAAAGGCCCCGATGGACAGCTCCTCGCTGATGGGACACAGGGGCAGCTGGCGGGTCAGGCCCGCCACCTGAAGTTCATAGTACGCTTGCTGCATCGTCTCACACCACCTTCTGGAGGGGGCGCCCCCTCCCATCAATCGGCCCCCTTAGCCGGGAGGCCAGGCAAGGTTCCGCTTGGCCAGCACGTGGAAGTGCAGATGATCCACCGTCTGGCCGCCCTCCTCCCCGCAGTTGCAGACCACACGGTAGCCCTTGGCCAGGCCCAGCTCCTTGGAGAGCTTGGCAATCACCGCATAGATATGACCTACAATGGCGCTGTTGCTCTCATCAATCGCGTCCGGGGATACAATATGTTCCTTGGGAATCACCAAAAAATGGACGGGTGCCTGGGGATCGATGTCATAGAAGGCCAGAATCTGATCGTCCTCGTAGACCTTCTTGGAAGGCACCTCCCCTGCCACAATGCTGCAAAAGAGACAATCCATACCTGTTACACCTGCCTTTCAAAGAACTTGGGGCGGGAGGGCTGCGGCCCTCCCCATCCCCTCTATTTTACTAGGCCTTGAGCATCTTTTCAATCATCTCAGGCACTTTTCCCATGGCCTCGTCGATCTTGTAGACCTGGGTGGCGCCGCCCATGGCGTTGTCCGGCCGGCCGCCGCCGCTGCCTCCTGCCAGGGCACAGATCTCCTTGACCAGTTTGCCGGCATGGACCCCGGCCTTCACCGCCTCGGGGCCACAGGCCACCAGGATGGAAGCCTTGTTCTCCCCTTGGATGGAGGCGACGACCCCCACCATCTTGGGGGCACGGGCCCGGATCTGGTCCCCCATGACCCGCAGGGCCTCGGGCTTGACCCCGGTGAAGGAGGCGCAGATCAGGTTCACCGGTCCCACAGGGGTAAAGTTGTTGAACAGCTCCTCCACCCGCATGCTGGCGATGCGCTGGGTCAGGGTGTCGATCTCCTTCTCCTTGGCCTTGAGCTCACCCAGCAGGGCGGCGGTCTTGGCCACCAGCTCCTGGGGATTGCCCAGCTTCAGGTTCTCGGCGGCCTTGGCCAGCAGCAGGTTGGTGGCGTTCATGAGCTTGAGGACTCCCTCGCCGGTGACAGCCTCAATGCGGCGCACCCCGGCGGCCACAGAGGACTCGGACACAATCTTAAACAGGCCGATCTGGGCGGTGTTCTTCACATGGCAGCCACCGCAGAACTCAGTGGAAAAGTCCTCCACCGAGACCACCCGGACCACATCCCCGTATTTTTCGCCAAACAGGGCCATGGCTCCCAGCTTTTTGGCCTCCTCAAGGGGCATTTCCTGGACGGTGACGGGCAGGTTCTGCAGAATCACCTCGTTGACCCGCTGCTCCACCTGCATGATCTCCTTGGGGGTCATGGCGTCAAAGTGGGAGAAGTCAAACCGGCAGTGATCCGGATCCTCCAGGGAGCCTGCCTGGTGCACGTGGGTGCCCAGGACCTCCCGCAGGGCCGCCTGGAGCAGATGGCAGGCGGTGTGGTTGCGGGTGATGGCCATGCGGCGCTTTTCATCCACCTGGGCGTTGACCGCCTCCCCCTTGGTGAAGAAGCCGGATTTCACCACACCGGCGTGGAGGTAGTGGCCCACCCCGTCCTTGGTGCAATTTTCCACCTGGAAGGAGCTCTTGCCGCTGGAGATCAGGCCGGTGTCCCCCACCTGGCCGCCGCCCTCGGCGTAGAAGGTGGTGGCATCCAGCAGGAGGACAGCGTTTTGGCCCTCGCCGACGCTCTCCGCCTCCTCGCCGTCCACATAGATCCCCAGGATCTTGCCGGCACACTGGGTGCTATCGTACCCCACAAAGGTGGTGGGGGCCTGGTTGAGGGTCAGGGAGTCAGTGGCCCAGCCGGAGACATCCTTGCGCCGCTCCCGGGCACGGGTGCGCTGCTCATCCATAAGGTGTTTGAACTCCTCCTCGTCCACCTGCAGGCCCCGCTCGGCGATGATCTCCTTGGTCAGGTCGATGGGGAAGCCAAAGGTGTCGTACAGGCGGAAGGCATCCTGGCCGCTGAGCACTTTGTGGCCGTAGGTGCCCGCGTCAAACCGGTCGATCAGGCCCATGAGCAGATCCATGCCCTGGTTGAGGGTCTTGTCAAAGCGCTCCTCCTCGGCCCGGATGACCTTGGTGATATACTCCTCATTCTCCGCCAGCTCCGGGTAGGCGGACTTGTTCTCCTGAATGACGGTGCTGGCCACCTGATAGAGGAAGGGCTCGTTGATCCCCAGCATGCGGCCGTGGCGGGCGGCCCGGCGCAGCAGGCGGCGCAGCACGTAGCCCCGGCCCTCGTTCTGGGGGGTGATGCCATCCCCCACCATGAAGGTGGTGGAGCGGATGTGGTCGGTGATGACCCGCAGGGAGATGTCCGTCTTTTCATCCTTGCCGTATTCCACGTTGGCGAGACGGCAGATGTGCTTCATAATATTCTGGACCGTATCCACCTCAAAGAGGTTGTTGACCCCCTGGATGACGCAGGCCAGCCGCTCCAGGCCCATGCCGGTGTCGATGTTGGGGTGATCCAGTGGGGTGTAGTTGCCCTGTTCGTCCTTGTCAAACTGGGTGAACACCAGGTTCCAGATCTCAACATACCGGTCGCAGTCGCAGCCCACGCCGCAGGTGGGTTTGCCGCAGCCATATTCCGGGCCGCGGTCAAAGTAGATCTCCGAGCAGGGGCCGCAAGGGCCGGTGCCGTGCTCCCAGAAGTTGTCCTCCCGGCCCAGGCGGACAATCCGCTCCGGCGGCAGGCCCCGGTGCTTGGTCCAGATCTCAAAGGCCTCGTCGTCATCCTCGTAGATGGAGACCCAGAGCCGGCCCTCCGGGATCTCCAGCACCTGGGTCAAAAACTCCCAGGCCCAGGTGGTGGCCTCCTCCTTAAAATAGTCCCCAAAGGAGAAGTTGCCCAGCATCTCAAAGTAGGTGCCGTGGCGGGCGGTGTGGCCCACCCGGTCGATGTCCGGGGTGCGGATGCACTTCTGGCAGGTGGTGACCCGCTTGTTGGGCGGGGTCTCAATGCCCAGGAAATACTTTTTCATGGGGGCCATGCCGGAGTTGATGAGCAGGAGGCTGTTGTCATCCTGGGGCACCAGGGAAAAGCTCTCCAGCCGGGTGTGGCCCTTGCTCTCAAAAAACTTCAGGAAGGACTCCCGCAGTTCGTTGACGCCTGTCCATTTCATGGTTTGATTCTTCCTTTCCTCTTTTTTGCGTGATGTGCCTGCTGTGATCCCCAAGCCCTGGGGGAGGGAAAACAAAAAAGCCCCCGTCCCAACATGGGACGGAGACTGCCGTTTCCGTGGTACCACCCAAATTGCGGCAGAACTGCCGCCACTTGTGTGCCCTTAACGCGGGCGAGACGCCCCGGCTCCTCGCCGGGATGCTGGGGAGTGGCCTCCAAACCTCTTCCGCAGGGACCTTTCACCGGGGCGGCCCCCTCTCTTGGCGGAATGGCGGTTCGGTTCGTTCCCGTCACAGCCTTTGGCAATATAGATTCCGGCGAAGGTTCGCCGATATGTTCAGTATACCCTGGGGAAAAGGGCTTGTCAATGGGAAAGGGCTGGTCATTCTGCCGGTTTTTTGCAGCCGGAGCGCCGTCTTTTTCTCCGGGGGAGGCGCCCCTGGATCCGGCGTGGGATCCCGCCCAGCCTGCCGTTTTGATGGATAAGATGAGGGATGGGTGGAGGGGCCATGGCATGGGCCGCCATCAAAGCCTCCCTTCCAAAAAGAAGATGCGGGGTGCCGGCCTCTGGCCGGTTCCCCGCTTATGTGCCATATTTTTCGTAGACGAATTCGATAAAGTCCCGGATCAGGGCGATGGCCTGCTGGTTGGTGTTCTTGGGCAGGCCGATGAGGGTGTCGGAGATGACATAGGGCACCGGGGTGTCGGGCAGGCCCTTGAGATACAGAATGAGCTCCACATCGGAGGGCTGGATCTGGAGGAGATAGGCCTTGTGCTCCTGGGGCAGGCCGTGGATGAGGCGCAGCAGCTCCAAGTCCTGGGGCGAGAGATCCCGGAGCAGCGCCTGGCTCTCCGGACTGGCCCCCTTGATGAGGGCCATCAATTTTAGGTCGCCCTCTTCCACGGGGAACGGAAGATCTGATTTATTGAGCAGATAGTCCGTAGAAACTTCAAAATATTGGGCGAGCTCAACGAGAGTCTCCAAATCGGGATGACTGACATTCAGCTCATAGTTGCGATATCTCCCCGTTGACAGGTTGGTTCCTCTTGCTACTTCTTCCTGTGTCTCGCCGCGCTGGAGCCGCAATTCACGCAGTCTATGCAACTTCAACTGCCCTCACCCCCTCTAGGAGTAAGTCTATCAAAATATCTATTTTATTGATAATCAAGTTTTTATGATATAAAATATTGACGTATAGATTCTTTATGTTTATGATAAAAATAAAAAGCCTCTGACCTTTCCAGGCGGAAGGAGCATCCAATGAACCGTGTGAATCTGGCCGCCGGCCAGTTGGCCCGGCTGGCTGTGGAGTACGGGACCCTGCGGGCCAGGGGGGAGCCGGTGGACCCGGCGGCATACCTGGCCCGGATCAGGGCCATTATGGACCCCCTCACCCGGGAGGAGCAGCGCCAGTGCGTGGGGGCTCTCTCCTCCCTGGAAGAGGCCCTTGGGGCCTGCGCTCCAGAGCGCCAAATCAAACCAGATGGGAGGGATCCCCTTGAAACAGGACCTTGTCACCCAGCTTGAAACCCTGATGGGCCTGCTCCAGCAGTACCGGCTGGCGGACCTTGCGGGCCAAGAGGAGGAGAGCACCCAGGCCATCAACCAGTGCCTCGCCCTGGTGGAATCCATGTCCCCCAAGCGGCGGAAGGCCTGCGGGCAGGTGTTGATCCATTTTCTCCAGGTCATGGAGATCCTCCACGACCTGGAGGAAGAGGAGGGCGGGGAGAGCGAATGAACCGGAGAAAACATGCCATCACCCTTTCGGACGAGGTGTGGGAAAAGGCCCAGCGCCAGGCCGCGGCGGACCGGCGCTCTGTCTCCAACTACATTGAAAACCTGCTGAAGTGGCAGCCCCCCGGGCCCCTGCTCCACGACTGCCCCTACTGCGGGGCCCGCAGCACCACCCCCATCTGCCCGGTCTGCCAGGTGCGCATCGCCCGGTGGCTGTACGTGCTGCCGCCGGAGCCCAAGCGCCGGTATGTCAGGGAGGGGTCAAAGGATCCCCAGCCCTAGGCGAAGAGGGACTGCCCCCAGCTCCACAGCTCCTGGAACCACTCCACAATTTTAAACCGGGGCTCAAATTGGGGGCTCTGGGTCACCACCTCCTGCTCCTGGCCGGTGAAGGCCTCCTCCGGGTCCTCGGCTGCCGCCGGCACACACAGGGGTGGGAAGAGCACGCACCACCAGTTGTGGCCCCGGCCCGCCCCAATGGTCACCCGCACCGCGTCGTAGTAGCCGGCAGGCATGGTGAAATTCTCGTACTCCCGGGTCTCAAAGTACATGTTCACCAGCTCCACCCGGGCCTGGTAGGGGTAGCCCCTGCTCTGGATCTCGTCGTTGGCCGCCTGCTGGATCCGGTCCAGCGCCCCCTGGGAGAGGGCCTGGGCCTGCTCCTTGCTGTCCGCATCCTGGAACAGCTCCCCTGTCTCCTGCAGAATCCGGTCCCGCACCGCCAGCTTCAGGTCCTGGTCGTCCAAAGAGTCGGAGTTTGGGATCACGTGCAGGCGCAGCACATCCTGGCGCACCGCCCCGCAGTCCTGGGCAAATCCGGTGATCCCCATGGTCAACAGGGATACCACCAGCCCGATGATCAGGGCCACATCCAATCGCTTCTGCCGGTTTGTCATGGTTGTCTCCTCCTTTTGCCGTCTGCCTCGCTGTTGCTTCTGGAGAGAGTATGGCCCCCCGGCGGCAGGATATGCACCGGGGGCCATCTTTTCCCCCGCCATTTGCACCGAGGCCCCATACCTGTTATCATAGAGAAAAACCCCGCTCCCACCTGGGAGGGGGATGGAGGGATTTCCATGCGGGAATGTTATGTGCAGGCCCCCTGTAAGATCAACCTGGGGCTCAACGTGGTGGGGGTGCGGCCGGACGGCTACCACCTGCTGGAGATGGTGATGCAGGCGGTGAGCCTGCAGGACACCCTGCGCCTCTCCCTGGAGGGGGCGGGGGGCATCCGCCTGGACTGCGGCCTGCCCGGCCTGCCCAACGACGGGCGAAACCTGGCCTACCGGGCGGCGGAACTGTTTTTCCGCCACACCGGCCGGGCGGCGGGCCTGACCATTCAAGTGACCAAGCGCATCCCCATGCAGGCGGGCCTGGCGGGGGGCAGCGCCGACGCCGCCGGGGTGTTGGCCGGCCTCAACGTCCTGCTGGACACCGGCCTGCCTCTGGAGGAGCTCTGCCAGCTGGGGGCCTCCCTGGGGGCGGATGTGCCCTTCTGCCTGACCGGGGGCGCCGCCCTGGTGGAGGGCATTGGGGAACGGATCACCCCCCTGCCCCCCCTGCAGACGGGGTGGATCCTCCTGGTCAAACCCCGGCAGGGGGTGGATACCGCCGCAAGCTTCCGCCGGTATGACCAGCTGACCTGGACCCCGCCTGGTGCCAGCACGCCCCTCCTCCGGGAGGGCATGGAACAGGGGAACCTGGCCCTGGTGGCCCGGGGCCTGGGGAACCAGCTGGAGGCGGTGTGCCAGCTGCCGGACATCCCCCGGTACAAGGAGCGGCTCCTGGAGTTGGGGGCAGTGGGTTCCCTCATGAGCGGCAGCGGTTCGGCGGTGTTCGGCCTCTTCCCCCAGGAGGCCCAGGCTGCCCGGGCCTTTGACCTGCTGCAGGCCCAGGGGGAGCAGGTGTACCTCTGCCGCCCCCTGCCCCACGGGCCCCTGGTCCTTCCAACCCCGCCGGAAGGGCTGTAAGGCGGGCCCCCAGCCTCGCCGGAAGACCGTCTTTTTATGGAACGCTGCAAAACAAAAGGGCTGGCCCCAGACCTGTCGGTCTGGGGCCAGCCTATTTTTGCGCTACCCTTCCATGCCAAACTCCTTGGCGTAGACCACCGGCCCCTGGATGGGCGGGGCGTCCTCCCGCAGGCGAATGGCCATAAAGTTGGCCGGGGGGATGCCATCGGGCACCTGGATCCCCAGGGACGTTGCCGGAACATAGCCAAAGCGGGGGTAGTAGGTCTCGCTCCCCAATACGGAGCAGTAGGGGTAGCCCAGCGCCCGGGCGATGCGGTGTCCCTCCCGCACCAGGGCGGAGCCCACCCCTTGCCGCTGATGGGTGGGCAGCACCGCCAGCGGCGCCAGCACCAGGCCGGTCACACCGCCAATCTGGGCCCGGGTGAAGAGGATGTGGCCCACAAGCTGGCCCTGCTCCTCCGCCACCAGGGAGAGCTCCGGCACAAAGGCCTCACTGTTCCGCAGGGCCCGCACCAGGTCCTGCTCGTTGCCGTCCCTGTGCTCCGCCGTGGCAAAGGCCTCCTGCACCAGCGCCTCCACCTGGCTCCAATCCTGTGCCGTCTCCATGCGAATGTTCACAAATGCTTCCTCCCAACAAAATTGATATGGTTGTCCTCCCAAAGGTCAAAGGGCCGCTACCGTCTCAGATATTTTGCCAGGGGGCGGCCCACCAGCACCACCAGGACGATGGCCACCGCCATCTCCGCCAGGCCCTGGGTGCCGATGACCGTGAGGATGACCCCCAGCAGCGCCTCAAAGGGGATTCTCTGTGCGGCGGCGTAGGCCGGGCCAAAGAGCAGGTAGATGAGCCCCATGACAAAGATGGTGTTGACCGCCGACCCCACGGCCGCTGCGGCCCCGCAGGCCAGGTAGCCCCTGGAGTCCACCTTGGCCAAGCCCTGATAGGTCAGCCCCGCAAGGACCCCCACCAGGATCCGCGGCACCAGGGAGACCACCAGGGCCTTCCAAGAGCCGGAGTCGGTGCCCGGCACGGGGATCAGCGGGCTGAACACAAAGGAGACCAGGGCGGGCTCCATGGTATTCTTCAGAATGCTGCACACTCCAAAGACGCCTCCCAGCAGGCCCCCGGCCTTGGGGCCCAGGAGGATCGCGCCGAGAATGACGGGGATGTGTACGGTGGTGGCCTTGATGACCCCCAGCGGGACAAAGCCCAAAAAGGGCACAAAGGAGACCACCACGACCAGCGCGGCCATGAGGGCCGTCTGGACCAGACCTTTGGTTTGGTTGGCTTGTTTTGACATTGTTCTTTCCTCCTTGCTGTCGTTCCCCCAGGGGGATACAACGCATCTTGGACAGAACCCTATCGGTCGTTCTTCCGATACAGCCGGCACAGCCCCTGCAGCGTCAGGTGGGGCAGGTGCCGCCAGCGCTGGCCACAGTAGGGCCTGAGCAGGGGGGCATTGCTCCCTGTCAGGATCCACTGGGCGCCGGTCCCCAGCTGCTCCTCATATTGGGCGGCCAGGCCGTCCAGCATGGCCCCGTAGCCGTGGAGCAGGCCGGAGCGGATGGCCTCCCCTGTGGAGCGGCCCAACAGGGGAGCCTCCCCCTCCAGGGCCACCGAGGGCAGCTGCGCCGCCCCCTGGTGAAGCATGTCCCGGCAGGCCACCACCCCCGGCAGGATGGAGCGCCCCACAAAGGTACCGCTGGGGTCCAGCCCGGAGAAGGTGCTCACCCAGCCCAGGTTTGCCACCACCAGCGGCGGAGGCGCCTGGTCCAGGGCGCCGATGCAGCAGCAGATGAAGTCCCCGCCCACGCTGGAGATGTTGTCCAGCCGCACGTTCAGGCCCGTGCGCATGCCCGGCCCCACCACCAGCGGGGGGCGGCCGGTCAGAAGCGCCAGGGCTTGGCGGAGCTTTTCCGTCACGGAGGGAACCACCGATGAGAGGATGGCGCCGGCAAGGTCACCCTGGGGCTCCTGGCCAAAGGCCAGCACCGAGCGGATCGCTACCGCGTACTGCACGGCGGTTAGCGTCCCATCGCAGCCAATTTCGGTGGCCAGCAGCAGCTGTTCCCCCTCAAAGAGCCCCAGCTCCAAGAGGGCGTTGTCTACAGAGGCACAGAGGATCACCGTCACCACATCCCTTCTGGTTTCTATCCACGTGTTATTATAGCCCACCGGGCCACGGGCCGCAACAGCGGACCGCTCTTTCATCGGGGGGATGGAATGTTTGCTCCATACAAAACCACACCTCCCTAAAAAGAAGCAAAAATGCAAAGCAGAAAACCACACGACGGAATCAAAAGAAAATCAAAGATTTTTGAATGTAATCTCTTAAAATTATGAAATATGTGAAAATTCCGTCTATTTAGTGGCGTGATCCTCACGGATCTGTTATAATCAAACTGTATGAATATTCAAAAAAGTGAAAACAAACAAAGGAGGGACAAGGTTGTCCGATCAACGTTTTACAGAAATCGCGCCCCAGGTGCAGCACCTTGCGCAGCTCTGCCTGGAAAATGGAAAGATTGATCCTGCGCTCTATGCCAAATATGAGGTCAAGCGGGGGCTGCGGGACATCAATGGAAAGGGCGTGCTCACCGGCCTGACGGAGATCAGTGAGATCCTCTCCTACACCCTGGTGGACAGCGAGGTGGTCCCCTGTGAGGGCAAGCTCTACTACCGGGGCATCGATATTGAGCAGATTGTCAACGGCTTTTTGCAGGAGAACCGCTTTGGCTTTGAGGAGACCACCTTCCTGCTCCTCTTTGGCAAGCTCCCCACCCGGCAGGAGCTGGAGGACTTCCAGGCCCTGCTGGCCAACTACCGGACCCTGCCCACCAGCTTTGTGCGGGATATCATTATGAAGGCCCCCAGCCCGGATATGATGAACACCCTGGCCCGCAGCGTGCTGACCCTCTACTCCTATGACGACAGGGCCAACGACACCTCCATCCCCAATGTGCTGCGCCAGTGTCTGCAGCTCATTGCCCTGTTCCCCCTGTTGGCGGTGTACGGCTACCAGGCCTACCGGCACTACCACGACGGCAAGAGCCTGGTGATCCGCGCCCCCAAGGAGGGGCTCTCCACCGCCCAGAACATTCTGCGCATGCTCCGGCCAGACAACAAGTACACCGAGCTGGAGGCCAAAATCTTGGACCTGGCCCTGGTGCTCCATGCGGAACACGGCGGCGGGAACAACTCCACCTTCACCACCCATGTGGTCACCTCCTCCGGGACGGACACCTACTCGGTCATGGCGGCGGCCCTGGGCTCTTTGAAGGGACCCAAGCACGGCGGGGCCAACATCAAGGTGGTGCAGATGTTCCAGGATATGAAGGAGCAGGTCAGGGATTGGACCGACGAGGAGGAGGTCACCGCCTACCTCACCGCTCTGCTCCACCGCCAGGCCTTTGACCGCCAGGGGCTGATCTATGGCATGGGACATGCGGTGTACTCCATCTCCGACCCGCGGGCCAACATCTTTAAGTCCTTTGTGGAGCGCCTCTCCGCGGAAAAGGGCCGCCAGGAGGAGTTCCAGCTCTACACCATGGTGGAGCGGTTGGCCCCACAGGTCATCGGCAGGGAGCGGCAGATCTACAAGGGGGTCTCCGCCAATGTGGATTTCTACAGTGGTTTTGTCTACAGCATGCTGGACCTGCCGCTGGAGCTCTACACCCCCATCTTTGCCATTGCCCGCATCTCCGGCTGGAGCGCCCACCGCATTGAGGAGCTGGTGAACGAGGGCAAGATCATCCGCCCCGCCTACAAAAACGTACAGAAAGAACAGCCCTACACCCCCCTGGGGGAGCGGGCATAGCATCCCACAACGGAGGAGGCCGCCTGGGTTCCGGCATATGCTGGAACTCAGGCGGCCTTTTTTCTGTTTCCTCTGCAGCTGCCCCGGCCGAACCTCACTTTGAAAAGTCTGGGACAGTCCCCAGGGTCTCCCCCTCCTGTGTGCCAGGGTGGGCGGGTTCCACAGGCTCCACCCGGAACTGGAGCTTGGTGACAAATTCCTCCGGATGGGCTGTCTCGTGAATGTCCAAAGCATAGATCTCCAGCACATTCCCTGCCAGGCGGTATCCGTGTTCCTGGGCATATTGAAGCATCTGGGGGATCAGCCGGGCGGTATTTTCGTACCCGCCGTGGTAGTAGGTGGTCAGGTAGAGCCCCTCCGGCAGGTATGTGTCAGGATCCACCGGCACCGACACGGTGAAAAATACGCCAATAAACCGGTCATACCGGCCGTTGCGCACCTCCTCCTGGGAGAGGACGGCCCCCTTGCCGCTGTTGCCAATGAGGGGAAAGTGGGCATGTTCGTTCTGCAGGCGCTTGACCATCATGTCGTACTCATCGGTGTTGTACCCCGTCTGCTGGATGTCCAGATAGGCCACATACCGGCGCGGCTCCTCCACCAGGCGCAGCGCACCGTCCAGGGGGACCGATGCGTTGGCATCCATGTTGTGGTAACAACGCTCGCAGTCCTGCCGCAGGTCCAGCAGCTCCTGGATGCGGCGGTTGATCTCCAGAATCCCCTGGTGGAACAGCTCCTTGGTGTCAGCGACCCGGCGTGTCCCGTTGAGGTACTGGCGGATCTGCTCCATGGGGACCTCCTTGTTGCGCAGGTCCCGGATGACGTTGAGCTTCCAGATGTTGTCCACCCGGTACATGCGGTATCCGTTCTTCCCCCGGATGGGGGAGAGGATCCCCATATCCTCATAGTACCGCAGGGAGTCGGGGCCGATCCCATACAGCTTTGCAATCTCCCCGATTCTATAATATTTTTTCATTCCTGTCGCCCCCAGTGGGAAATGTAAACTTTGTGTGAACGGCCTTGACTCTTGTATTGTACCAAGGTTTATGCTTTTTGTATAGTAGTTGATCGAAATCGATCGAAAATATATTCTCTATTCCCGAAACCAAGGAGGGGTATCGTGTCACTCAAAAAGAAATTCTTTCATTACATCATTCCATCCATCGCAGCCATGTGGGTCTTCTCCCTCTACTCCATGGTGGCGGGCATCTTTGTGGGGCAGGATGAGGGCCCCGCCGCCCTGGCGGCCATCAACATCGCCACCCCTGTGACCTCCATGCTGTTTGCCGTCGCCCTGTTGTTTGCAACAGGCACCTCCGTGCTGGTGTCCATTGCCATGGGCAAAAAGGATCAGCAGCAGGCCAATGAGATCTTCACCATGAATGTTGTGGTGGTTTTGGCCCTCTCCATCCTCATCTGGATTGCATCGGAGCTGTTCGCCGAACCGCTGGCCCTCTTTTTGGGGGCCGATGAGACCACCTTGCAGGACGTGGTGGGCTATTTGAAGATCATCATGGCCTTCAGCAGCTGCTACATGGTCTCATACACCTTTGAGGTGCTGGTCAAGACCGATGGCTTCCCGGCCCTGGCCACCATTGGCGTCACCTTTGGCGGGGTGGTGAACATCGCCCTGTGCTATCTCTTTATCCCCGTGCTCCACTGGGGCACCAGGGGGGCGGCCCTGGCAACTGGGCTTTCCCAGCTTGCCACCCTGGTGGTCTTTCTGTTCCACTTTGTGGGCAAGCGGGCCAATGTGCGCTTTACCAGGCTGCGCATCAAGCCCCGGGTCCTGGGGCGCATTGTCTCCCTGGGGGTCGCCGACTGTGTCACAGAATTTTCCGTGGGCATTGTGGCCCTGCTTTTCAACCGGGTGTTGATGCACTCCGCCCTGGGAGTGGATGGGGTGTCCACCTATGCGGTGATCGCCTATGTCACCCAGCTGGTGATCATGACCTATGTGGGAGTCAACCAGGGCACCCAGCCCCTGGTGAGCTACGAGTTCGGCACCGGGGACCGCGGGCGCTACCTGACGGTCTTTGGCATGGCCGCCAAAACCATCGGGGTGCTGAGCCTTGCGGCCTTTATTGGCTGCATCCTCCTGGCCCCGCAGATTGTCCAGGCCTTTATTCCCCAGGCGGAAAATCCCCAGCTCTTTGCAGCGTCGGTGAGCGCCTTCCGCACCTACAGCCTGAGCTATCTGGTGGCCGGGTTCAACATCATCATGGCCGGGTTCCTCTCCGCCGTGGAAAAGCCTGCCTGTGCCCTGACCATCTCCCTGGCCAGGGGTCTGGTGGTCATCACTGCCTGCCTCTACGCCCTGGCAGCCCTGGTGGGCGGAACTGGCGTCTGGTTTGCCGCCCCCCTCTCAGAGTTCCTCTGTCTGGGCCTGTCCCTGGGGATTTACCTGTACCAGCACAGGCGCATCCAGTCCGCCGTTGTCCACACCTTCTGATTGCTCGCACCTTGACAGAACACCCGCTCCACATCGTTGGGGCGGGTGTTCTGAATTCTGTCATATGTTTCGTCAAAGTGGGGGTGGGCCCCCATCCCCACTGGAGATGGGAGCCCACCGAAGGCGATGCCGTTGAGAAAGAGGAGCAGAAAGGATTGTGCGCTGTCCCTTTTTTGAGGGAATGCCGCCCTTCATCCCCTCAAAAAGGAAGAAACACTGCCATCTATGGAAGCACCAAAGCGGTGATGAGAGCCCCGCCGGGCGGTGAGCGGGGGAGACTGCACAGCCGGGGTGACAAAGGGAGGAGGTTGTTGAAACGGGAAAGAGGAAAGTGTGGGTGTTGGCGTCCGGCCCCGTCTGCGCGGCCTCACTATCATCTTATGTGGCCGCCCTCAACCCGCCACTGCCAGGGACAGGCTTACCCCTGACTCCTTCCCCCATTTGGGTATCTTTTGCCCCGGGCCGGCACACCCCGGCCCCTGTTTTTTGATTTTTGCAGGAGGAAAAATTTTTCTTTCCACCGCTCCCGCCAAAATAATTAGCACTCATAAGTATAGACTGCTAAAATTTACAGTTGCGTCACATCTCTTGCCATGTTTTGTAACACTTGACGGGTATACTAAAGACAGTTCCAAAGGGAACGGAGGGCCCCATACCAGATAGGCCCCACCACCCGGCAGAACGACCAGGCGCCCCACAGGCGCTGATCCTAAGACAGACAACCACCAAAGGAATGGAGGAATTGATATGTTTGATTTGATGCCTTTTGACCGCAACGAGAGCAGCCTGCTGCGTGCTATGGACCGCTTTGACCGCGACTTTTTCGGTGACTGGAACCGCGTGGCCCGCAACTTCCAGACGGACGTGCTGGATGAGGGGGACCACTACCTGCTGCAAGCGGAGCTTCCCGGCTTCCAGAAGGAGGACATCCAGGTAAATGTGGATGGGGACTATCTGACCATCCAGGCCCAGCACAAGGAGGAGCGGGAGAACAAGGACAGCAAGAACTACATCCGCCGGGAGCGCAGCTATGGCTCCTACAGCCGGACCTTCCAAGTTTCGGATGTGGATGTGAAGAACATCCAGGCCAGTTACAAGAATGGCATTTTGGAGCTCAAATTGCCCAAGGTCACCGAGACCAAGGTTCTGCCCCACTCCATTGAGATTCAGTAAACTGTTCCCACCTGTACAAAGGCCACAGCGGTTCACAAAGCCGCTGTGGCCTTTTCTTTTTTATCGCAGCGCCCCGCCCCTGATGGTAGGAGGCCTGTGGGGCGGTATCCCCTTCAAGGGGAAGGGGGAACAATCCCACCTCGGGAGCAGAGGCAGGGACAAACCTCCTGGGAGGAGATACGTCCTTTGGCGACGCACCCTTCCGTTTTTAGGTGTTGTTCTGGGCCTGTAGACGCTCCTGCTTCTGGCGCTGGGCCATCTCTTCCGCCAATTTCTGCTGTTCCCGCAGCCGCGCAGCGTCCTTTTCGCTCCAGACACACCAGACGGCGACACTTGCAATGACAATGGCGCCGCCCACCAGAGCCCAGGGGCCAGGGGCCTCGCCATCAAAAATAAAGACCCACAGGGGATTCAGAAGGGGCTCCAGCACGCCGATGAGGTTACAGGTCAAAGGCGGGCAGTGCTTGGAGGCCAGTGCCATGAGCATGTAGGGGATCCCCAGCTGGAACACACCCAGCACTGCAATGCTGCCCACCGCCTGGGGCGTCATAGGGGTATCCACAAAGAAGGCCACCGGCAGTCCAACAATGACGGTGAACAGATGTCCCAGGAAAATGGCGGTCATTTTGCTCTCATTTTCCGTGCGGTTGGTGGCAATATACATGCCCGCCAAGATCAGACCGCTGAGCACCGCAATGCAGTTGCCCAACAGGCTTCCGCCGGAGAGCTGATCCAAAAAGAAGAGGGCAATCCCCGCCAAAGTTACCCCTACAGCCACCAGGTCTCCCTTGCGGAACCGCTGGCGAAACAGGATAAAGGAGAGCACCATAATGAAGATGGGGGAGGTGAACTGCAGCACCACCGCATTGGCGGAGGTGGTCAACTTGTTGGCGGCCATAAAGCACATAAAGGTGGCCATCATCAGCAGGCCAGTGACGGCAGCATTGCGGCTGACCTTGATCTTTTGCTTGGTAATGGCCATATAGATCAGCACCACCACCATGGCAATGATGCTGCGCCCCGCGGCGATGACCACCGGGTTCCAGGGGACCATTTTGATAAAGATGCCCGCGATACTCCACAGGGAGGAGCAGATGACCATCATGACGGTGGCGTTGCGCTTCTCTCTGGGGGTAGATTGAACGATTTCTTTCTCGCTCATAGTTTTCAACACGCTCTTTTCTGAAAAATTGGGCAGGAACTTCTCCTTTGAACCGCGAAAACCGGCCGCTCCTCCAGCCGATTGTGCCATGATTATAAGGGATCAAATTGGCTTTTTCAAGCCCCTTTGGGCACCATTTTTTCCACAATCCTTTTTTCACCAACGGCCCTATATTTTATCCATTTTATCTACTACAAGATGGGGCGCTCCGGCCAGGGGATTTCGCCCAATACAGCCCTGTGTGAGCCGCAAAAAAGCGGACCCCGCACCCCCTATTTGAGGGGATCGGAGTCCCTGCGGCCCAGGACCACCCGGTCCCTGCCGCCATAGTCCTGGAGAACCTCCACCTGGCGGTACCCGTTTCGCCGGAAGAGCTCTTCCACCGCCTGGCCCTGCCGCCAGCCGATCTCAAAGGCCACCAAGGCCTGGGGCGCCAGAGGAACAGGGCACCTCTCCAGAAAACAGCGGTAAAAGTGCAGCCCTTCTTCCGGGGCCTGGAGGGCCATGGCCGGTTCAAACTGCACCTCCCGCTGCAGGTGGGCCATCTCAACTTCGCTCACATAGGGGGGATTGGAGACCAGCAGATCCACCAGGGGCAGATCCAACGGCACCCTGGCATCCCCCTGGATCACCGTCACCCGGTCCTGAAGCCGGTGCAGCGCCACATTCCGCTGAAAATAGTCCAATGCCTCAGGGGACTGCTCCACGCCATACACCTGTGCTTGGGGATACAGGTGGGCCAGGGTGATGGCAATACAGCCGCTGCCACTGCACAGGTCCACAACAATCTGGGGGTCCTTACAGCGCGCCTGTACCACCTCAATGAGACACTCGGTGTCCGGTCGGGGGATCAGAACCCCCTCACCCACCAAAAACTCCCGGCCGTAGAACTCCCAGCTGCCCAGGAGATACTGCAGGGGATAGCCCTGGCTCCGGCGGCGAACCATCTCCGCAAGGCGGCGCGCCTGCTCTGGGGCAACGGATTCCTCCTCCTGCTGCCGCAGGCTGAGGGGCCGCGTGCCGAACACCTTCTCCCACAGCAGGGAGAGCTCAAAGAGCCGTTCCGCCTCGTCCAGATCCTGGACCTGGCGGTACCAGCCGCAGGCCTGCTGCCACAGATCCCAGCAGGAGTATCTTTCCACAGCCATCTACCAGCGATCCTCCCCTTCCTGCTCCGGGATCACCGCCTCCATGGCGGCGATGGCGCAGGCCATCTGGCCTTCGTCGGGCTCCTGGGTGGTCAGGCGCTGCAGCCACAGCCCCGGAGCGGAGACAAGCCGGGTCAGGATGTTGTCATACCGGCCCGCCAGCTTGATGATCTCATAGGCTACCCCCACCACCACCGGCAGCAGGAGGATCTTCAGCACCACCCGGATGACCACATTGTCCCAGGACACCAGGGAGGAGAGCAGAATGGACACAATGACCACAATGAGCAGGAAGCTGGTGCCGCATCTGGGGTGGAAGCGCCGGTGTTTGGCCACGTTCTCCACCGTCAGCTCCTCCCCGGCCTCATAACAAGCGATGGTCTTATGTTCCGCACCGTGGTACTCGAAGACTCGGTGGATCTCCTTCATCCGGGAGACCAGGGCCAAATATCCCACAAACAACAGGATCTTGCTGCCCCCCTCCACCACGGTGAGCACAAAGGGGATCTCCACCACCTGGCGCAGCAGGCCCACCAACAAGGTGGGCAGCACCACAAACAGGCCCACAGCCAGCAGGACCCCCAGCACCATGGCCACCCCCGCTAAGAAGGAAAAAAATTTATCTCCCAGGAGTTTTTCCAGTTTGGAGGGCTCCTCGTCCTCTTCCTCCTCCAGGCCGGCGATCTCCGCTGAGCGCATCAGGCACTTGTAGCCCAAGCGGAAGGTGTCCACCATGTTAAAAATTCCACGCACAAAGGGAGCCTTTTTGTACCAAACAGATGGCGATGCTGTCTCCCACTCCTCCATTTGAATCTCCCCTTCGGGGGAGCGCACCGCCATGGCGGTCTTGCGCGGGCCGCGCATCATCACCCCTTCAATGAGGGCCTGTCCGCCGATGGAGGTCTTTTTTAATTCTGACATGGTGTGGCTCCTTTCCAAACGCGCTCAGGTGGCAGGTCTCACAGGACCGCTGTGACTATACTATACCAATTTGAGAGGGGATGTCAATGCAGATCCTCCCCAGTATTTGGCGGAAGGCCTTGCGCCGCTCTTCCGCTTGAGGGGTTCTGACCCGATTCCATCCCAGGGCTCTTTGACAAAAAAGACCGGTGGAGTGGGTCTCCACCGGCCGGGCCGCTTTGGCGCTTCCCAGGCTCTGGTCTGGGGAGGGCCTATTTTTTCTCTTTTCCCTTGGGGGGCTGCCAATCCAATTTGCCCTCACAGTGTTGGATCACATTCAGCAGGGAGGAGGCGAACAGCGGGTACTGTTCGGAAAGTTTTTCTGTGGTCAAATAGAGCAACTCCACATCATCAATCTGATCCTCCGGGTTGTTCCCTCGGGCGATATCGGCGGCGCGGGCCTCACAGATCTGCATGGCAGCGGTGGCAAAGGGGACCACCATCTCATCGGGAATGGTGAACATGCCCTTCTGGTTGCGGGGATTGGCGGAGTAGACCAGCCGGAACATCCGGTAGACCGAGAGCATCAAAAAGGTGGATACCTCCGACACCAGGCCCTTGCTCTGGCTCTTAGAAAGCAGGTCATAGAGCACGTTCATGGAATTTGCAATGAGCTTTTTGTTGAGTACGGGCATGATGCTGCCCTTGTGCATGACATTCTCCCTGCCCATGGCGTCGGGCTCAGGGATATCCTCCACCGTCAGCTGAGTTCCGGTGCGGTCTGGGGAGCGCCCCAAAAGATAGTCGCAGGAGACCCCGTAGAAGTCCGCCGCCCGCACCAAAAAGTTGAGTCCACATTCCCGGATGCCCTTCTCATAGTGGGACAGCAGCGCCTGGGAGATGCCCAGCTCCCCCGCCGCCTGTTTCTGGCTGATGCCCTTCTCCTTGCGCAGCAACGTTAAAATCCGCGGAAAATCCGCATTCATGTCCTCACCCCTCCGTGGCAGAATTACAGGATGGCACACCTCTGCCGTTGCATAGCAGAAAAAAGTGCCATGGCATTTTGCCGCTCTCCATGGCACCCATCTTTTGGCGAAAAACGCATCCTGCACGCCGCACTTTACATAACGTGTATTAAATTATATGATATACACCTGGTTTTGTAAAGATCATTTTACAACGAAATTCGGGATTTTTTTTGGTTTTTTGGGCCAATTCGCCCCTCCTTAGGGACCCAAGCCCAGGGGAGGAAGCCTCTGCCAACCTCTCTGACAAAATCCTGAAATTCCGCAAGGAATTGACTTTTCCCCTCTCCCCTGACTATACTAGAACTATCTTATACAGAAGGATGTTGCATCAAGTTATGAAAAGCTACAAACTCCACCTGATTCGCCACGGCATGACCGATGGCAACCTCCAGGGCCGCTACATCGGTGTGACAGATGTGCCTGTGTGCCCCGAGGGACTCCAACAGCTGGATGAGCTGTCCCAATCCATGGACTATCCCTATGTGGAGCGGGTGTACACCAGCCCCCTGACCCGGTGTTTGACTACGGCCGCCCGGCTCTTTCCCGGCACGGATCTGGTCATGATGCCAAAGCTGCGGGAGTGTGATTTTGGCGCCTTTGAGGGCAAGACTCCTCAGGAGCTCCAGGACGATGGGACCTACCAGGCCTGGATCCAGGACTCCCTGCACAACGCGCCCCCCGATGGGGAGAGCGGCCTGGATTTTTTGCAGCGGCTGGTGCAGGCCCTCTCGGATATCTTTGAGGATATGATGGCCAACGGCTTCTATGAAGCGGCAGCGGTGACCCACGGCGGGGTCATTATGTCCCTTCTTTCCTCCATGGGCCTGCCCCGATACCCCTACAACCAATGGATGTGTGACTACGGGCGGGGCTACACCATCCTGCTGACCCCACAGATGTGGATGCGGGACCGGGCCTTTGAAATCTATGACATTGTCCCCCTGCCGCTAGAAGAGGAGGAGGAACCACCCCTGGAGGAATTGTAAACTTTTTTGGTTGGCTGTTTTCTCTGTGGGAAAAATGTATTAAAATAGAACCATCCAGACACCCTAAGAGGGATGGTTCCATTGGGACACCGGGCCGCCAAATCCCTGGCCCCGGCATAGATGGCAGAGAGGGAGGACGGCCATGCAATTACGCCACACCATCAAAATCAACGCCAAGCGGGCCTTGACTGGCTTCTGGGTCAAGGCCATTGTTGTGGTGCTGCTTTTGGCCGGCATCCGGCTGCTGTTCTGGCTGACTAACGCCCTGCTGAACTATTTTTTAAACGCCCCCTCCCTATGGAGCCTGCTCTCCCGGCCCCAAGTCATCACCTGGGGAATGTTCCTGACCCTGTGGGCAAAGCTGGGCGTCTCCCTGGTGATGGTGGGGTGCTCCTTTGTGGTCCTCTCCCCTCTGCGGCTGGGGGTGGCCCATTGGTACTATCAGCTTGGGGGTGGCGAGCCGGAGGAGCTATTGGGGATCTTCACCGCCTTCTCCTCCAAGCGGCTGTTTTTGCGCAGCCTGTGGCTTCAGTTTCAGCTGGGGCTGCGCCGCCTACTGTGGGGGCTGCTCTTTCTCTCTGTTCCAGCGGGATGCTTGGCCGCCTCGGTGGTGATCCTCTTTTCCAACCAGTCGGTGGTGCCCACCCCGCTGCAGGCGGTCAACTCCGTGTTCTTCATTGTGAGCCTGCTGCTTCTGGTGGTCTGCGCCCTTTTCTATGGCATGTGGATGCAGCGGTACTTCCTGGCCCAATATCTGGTGCTGGAGGAGGATCTCACCGCCCGGCAGGCCATCACCCGCTCCATCCAGGTCACCCAGGGAAGTAAAGGATACCTTCTGGCCTTCCACCTGTCCTTCTTGCCCTGGGTACTTCTCTCCCTGTTGATTCTGCCCATTCTGTACTTTGCTCCCTATTATGATATGAGCCGGGCCCTCTACGCCCGGTATTTGATCCAACGGCATGAGCGGCTTCTGCGGGGCAGCCCCAACATCCCGGCCCCCTTCTTCATTCCTGGAGGACCCTTTCCCTTCTGATTCAGCTCCCTCGCCCAGCGGCTTTGACCGCTGGGCTTTTTGGTACTCAACCCTCAACGGAACAGCTCCCCTTGCCCCTGCATCATGCGTAGCCATATTTACACGGTCCCCCGGGAATCTTATTCCTACCCCTGGAAACATTCCACACCGTTTTTCAACTGTTACAGACCCCAAAAAGAGGGCGCCTGGATTCTCCAGGCGCCCTTGGCTCTATGTCTTAATTTGGGAAAGCTACTGGGGAAGCAGGCTCTGGTACATCTGAATGTACTCCCTGGCGGAGCGCCCCCAGCTGAAGTCACAGCCCATGGCGTGAACCACTGCCCGGTTCCAAGCCTCCTCGTCCTCATAGAGGGCTTTGGCCCGGCGTAGGGCGTGGAACATGTCGTGGGCGTTGTAGGTCTGGAAGGTAAACCCGTTGCCATCCTCCCCGCCCAGGTCCCGGATGGAGTCCTTGAGTCCGCCGGTCTCCCGCACCACCGGGATGGTTCCGTAGCGCAAAGCCACCATCTGAGCCAGGCCGCAGGGTTCGCTCTTGGACGGCATGAGGAACAGGTCGCTGCCGGCGTAGATCTTGCGGGAGAGATGGGGCAAAAAGCCGATCTTCACCGCCACCTTGCCAGGATAGCGCATCTGCATCTCCCGGAAGAACTCCTCATAGATGTAGTCCCCCGTGCCCAACACCACCACGGAGAAGCCATCCTGAACCACCTCGTTGAGGATGTACTTGACCAGATCCATCCCCTTGTGGGACACCAGACGGCTGACCATGCCGATGAGGGGCCGCCGGGGCTCGGCATCCAGGCCCATGAGCTTTTGCAGCTCCGCCTTGTTCTTTGCCTTGCCCTGGGGCTCTTTGGCCGAATAGTTGCAGAAAATCTCCGGGTCGGTCTGGGGATCGTAGGAGTGGGTATCAATGCCGTTGAGGATCCCCTGAACCTTGTGATGGTTCATGCGGAACAGCCGGTCCAGGCCGTGGGAAAACCAAGGGTCTTCCAGTTCCGCAGCATAGGTGGGGCTCACGGTGGTGACCGCATCCGCCTGCATGACCGCCGCCTTCATCATGTTCAGGCATCCATCCCACTCCATGTCCTTTTCCCGCTCTGGAGGCAGGCCCAGCACATCCTGAAGGATCTCCATACCATAGCGGCCCTGGTATTGAACGTTGTGCACAGTAAAAACAGTACGAATATTCTTATATTTTTCATACTTCCTGTATTCTTCGTTCAGGTACACAATGGACATGGCCGTCTGCCAGTCATTGCAGTGGAGGATGTCCGGCCGGTAGTCGATGTGGTCAATGAGCTCCACCGCCGCCTTGGCAAAAAAGGCGAAGCGCTCTGCATCGTCAAAGAAGCCATAGATTCCAGAACGTTTAAAATAATATTCGTTGTCCAAAAGATAATATATCACGCCGTTGATGGTGGCTTCAAAAACTCCGCAGTACTGATGACGCCAGGAGAGACGCACCGTAAAATTGGTCAGGTATTTCATCTTTTCCCGCAGTTCCTGGGGAATATCCCCGTACAGCGGCATTACCACCCGGCAGGCGGTCTGCCGGTCCCGGATGGCCTTGGGCAGGCTACCGGCCACCTCGGCAAGGCCACCAGAGGCCATAAAGGGCAGCGCCTCACTGGCTACATACAAAATCTTCATGCTGTCACTCCTTTCATCGGTCACAGGGGTCGCTAGATGGCGCTCTCCTTGGGGATATAGAGTGGATAGGTGTGGAAGCCCATGAGGGTTCTTCCATCCTGGATACGCACCCGTTTATCGGTGATGACACAGTCCAGGGAGACCTGCTCCCCGATGATGGTGCCCTCCATAATGACGGAGTTCTTCACCACGCTTCCCCGGCGGACCTTGGCGCCGCGGAAGATGATACAGTTCTCCACCCGGCCCTCAATGACGGCGCCATCCGCCACCAGAGAGTTGCAGGCTGCAGCGTTGAGCCCGTACTTTGCCGGCGCCTCGTCCCGAACCCGGGTGTAGATGGGCCGGTCCCTGGTGAAGAGGGCCGCCCGGATCTTGGGATCCAGCATCTGCATGTTGGCGTCGTAGTAGGCCCGGATGCTGTCGATCTTCAGGCAGGGCTCGTGGATCTCCACGGCTTTGATGTTCATGAACTTGGACCCCTCCTGGAGCACATCCCTGCGGAAGGAGCGCAGGTTCCGGCTGGCCATCTCCTGGACCAGGTTCTCCAAAAAGGCCTTCTCCATGACGGCAATGTTCAAATAGACGTTGTAGGTCCCTGCATGGGTGGGGTTCAGGAGGACCTCCCGGACCCGTCCAGCTCCATCCAGCACCAGGGTTGTGCTGTCCTTGTGCTCCCCGGTGAGGTAGTCCTTGCGGTAAGCAATGGTCACATCCGCGCCAGACTGTGCATGCTCCTCAATGATGGCGCTCAAATCCAAGTTTGCCACCATGTCACAGTCGGAGAGCACCACAAATTCCGCCTGGGTGCGCTTGATATAACTGATGACCCCGGCCAGGGACTCCATACGTCCGCTGTTAAAGCCCAGAGTGGTACCGGCATAGGGAGGCAGGATGCTCAATCCTCCCCATTTGCGGGCCAGGTCCCACTCACGGCCGGAACCCAAATGGTCCATGAGGGACTGGTAGTTGCTGTGGGTGATGATGCCCACGTCGTGGATGCCGGCGTTGGTCATGTTGGACAGGGAGAAGTCAATGACCCGGTATCTGCCCCCGTAGGGCACCGCCCCCAGGGACCGGTGGGAGGTCAACTCCCCCAGAAAGCCATCGTGCATGTTGGCAAAAATAATTCCCATCGCTCGCTTATTGGCCATCTGTTTCACCCCCTGGAATATCCCGGTCCACCATGGCCTTGGGACCGATCACGGCCTTGGGGCCGACCTTCACGTTGTAACCCACCACAGCGATGCCCCAGCTGCTGCGGTCGGTCATGCTCTCCGGCCGGCAGCCTACCGTGGCGTCCTCACCAATGACGGTGTTTTCCGCCACAATGGCGTACTCCACCTTTGCCCCGGCCTTGATGGTGGTGTTGGGCATGATGATGCTGTCCCGCACCACAGCGCCCTCCTCCACCGTAACTCCAGCAAAGAGGACGGAGAAGTCCACCTCCCCGTAGACGCTGCAGCCCTCTGCCACCATGGAATTCTGCACCTTGCCCTCAGGGGAGACATAGTGGGGTGGCATCACCGGGTTGCGGGCGTAGATCTTCCAGCTGGGGTCGGAGAGGACCAAGGAGGTATTGGGGTTCAGCAGATCCATATTGGCCTCCCAGAGGCTGTCAATGGTGCCCACGTCCTTCCAGTATCCATCAAAGGGATAGGCGATCATGCGGGCGCCATCCCCCAGCATCTTGGGGATGATGTCCTTGCCAAAGTCCTTGGAGGAGCTGGGGTCCGCCTCGTCCTCCGTCAGGTATTTGCGCAGCATCTTCCAGGTGAAGATGTAGATGCCCATGGATGCAAGGTTGCTCTTGGGTTCCTTGGGCTTTTCCTGGAACTCATAGATGGTTCCATCCGCCCGGGCGTTCATAATGCCAAAGCGGCTGGCCTCCTCCAGGGGCACCTCCAACACGGCGATGGTGCAATCTGCCCCCTTCTCCTTGTGGACGGCAAGCATTTTGGAGTAGTCCATCTTGTAGATGTGATCCCCTGAGAGAATCACCACATACTCCGGGTCATATCGGTCGATGAAGCGGACATTCTGATAGATGGCGTTGGCCGTGCCCTTGTACCAATCGGATCCGTAGGCCGTCTGATAGGGGGGCAGTACAAAGAGCCCACCGTCAATCCGGTCCAGATCCCAGGGCTGGCCGGTGCCCAGGTATTCGTTGAGGGTCAGGGGTTGGTACTGGGTCAGCACCCCCACCGTGTCAATGCCGGAGTTGACACAGTTGGACAGGGGGAAATCGATGATGCGGTACTTGCCGCCAAAGGGCACCGCAGGCTTTGCCAGGTTTTGGGTCAGGGCGTAGAGCCGGCTGCCCTGGCCCCCTGCCAACAGCATGGCGATCCATTCCTTTTTTCGAAACATGCTATAACCTCCTCGCTGGCTTTGCAGAAGATCAATTCTCCCGATCTCGGGCCGCCTGCTGCTCCAGCTGCTTGACCACTTTCTGCACTGTGCGGTGGCTGTGGTGGACGCTCTTGCGTCCCACCGGCCGCAGATACAGCACCGACAGGGGTGGAAGAGTCAACTGGATAGACCGGTCAAACCCGTGCATGGGGATTTTTTCACAGGGGATGGGCCCCTCGTTGCCAAGGCCACCGCCGCCAAAGACTGGGGCATCGGAGTTGAACGCCTCCCGGTATGCCTTCGCCTCCGGCACTCCAATGCGGTACTGCTCCCTTGGGACAGGGGTAAAGTTGCAGACAACCACCAGTTCCTTGCCCTCCTCGTCCATGCGTAGAAAGGCGATGACGCTCTGCTGATGGTCGTCATGGGCGATCCACTGGAAGCCGTCCCAGGAGTCCTCCACCTGCCACAGAGGGGCATTTTTGCGATAGAAGAGGTTCAGCTGCCGGACATACTCCAGGAGCTGTTTGTGCCGCTCGTACCCCAGCAGGAGCCAATCCAAGCCTTTTTGATAGTCCCATTCGATAAACTGGCCAAATTCCTGGCCCATAAAGAGGAGCTTTTTGCCCGGGTGGCTCATCATATAGCCCAAAAACAGGCGCACCCCGGCGAACTTTTCCTCATAGCTGCCGGGCATTTTGTCCAGCAGGGAGCACTTGCCATGGACCACCTCGTCGTGGGAGATGGGCAGGATAAAGTTCTCCGAAAAGGCGTAAAACAGGCTGAAGGTCAGCTTATCCTGGTTGTAGGACCGGAACCAGGGGTCCAGGGAGAAGTAGTCCAGCATATCGTTCATCCAGCCCATGTTCCACTTGAAGTTGAAGCCCAGCCCCCCCACATAGGTGGGCTTGGTCACCAGGGGCCAGGCGGTGGACTCCTCCGCAATCATAAGTATGTCCCCATGGTCCGTGAGGACCTGGCGGTTGAGCGCCTGGATGAAGGCCACCGCCTCCAGATTCTCCTTGCCGCCCTTTTCGTTGGGGCTCCATTCCCAACCCTGGCGGCCGTAGTCCAGGTAGAGCATGCTGGCCACCGCATCCATGCGCAGGCCATCCAGGTGGTACTGTTCCACCCAGAACATGGCGCTGGAGATCAGGAAGTTGCAGACCTCCTGCCGGCCATAGTCAAAGACCCGGGTGCCCCACTGGCTGTGCTCCTTCTTTTGAGGGTCGGCATACTCATAGCAGCAGGTGCCGTCAAACTCAAAGAGCCCCGCCTCGTCCTTGGGAAAATGGGCGGGCACCCAATCCAGGATGACCCCGATTCCCGCCCGGTGGCACTGGTCCACAAAGTACATAAAGTCCTTGGGGGTGCCAAACCGGCTGGTGGGGGCAAAGTAGCCGATGCACTGGTAGCCCCAGGAGCCGTCATAGGGGTATTCTGTCACGGGCATGAGCTCAATGTGGGTGTAGCCCAGCTTTTTTACATAGGGCACCAGCTCTTTGGCCAGCTTGCGGTAGTCGAAGTAGTTCCCGTCAGGGTACCGCCGCCAGGAGCCCAGGTGCACCTCATAAATGTTGATGGGGCTGGAGTAGGCCAGCTGGCCCCGGCGTTTTTCCAGGTAGTCCCCATCCTTCCACTCGTATCCGGACAGGTCATAGAACTTGCTGGCCGCCTGGGCGCTGCACTCCATATGGTAGCCGTAGGGATCCGCCTTGAGCAGCTGCCGGCCGTCCTGAGTCTGGATGCAGAACTTATAGAGGTCATACTCCTTGACCCCGGAGACAAAGCACTCCCAAATTCCGCCCTCGGTGACCCGACGCATGGGGTTCTTTTTGGGGTTCCAGCCGTTAAAATCCCCCACCACTGACACCGCCTGTGCCTGCGGGGCCCAAGTGCGCAGCAGGTACCCCTGCCCCCTGCCCCGTTTGGCCGGGTGGGCCCCCAACAGTTCGTAGGCCCGCGGGCAGATCTCCCTGTGAAACAGTTCCAATTGCTGGCGTGTGCCTGGATGGCTCATATGTTTCCCCCTCCAATCTACCTTTCGGGACGGCACAGGGCCGTTCTTTCCTTTATTCTATCATCCGTCCCCTGTATTTTCAAGAAAAGATTGTGCCTTTTCCAAAATAAAACGATGAATTTTCAGGGGATTTTGTGCTCTATACCCAATCTTTTGCTCCCAATTGCGGCACTGCTGCCCACAGCTCCTCCAATTGCCCGTTATCCAGTATACACAGGGCCTCTGTCGAAACATGAAACAAATGATAACAAGCAATATAAATTGAAAACCACTTGACATTTTCTGAGATATTTTATATATTATAATTGAAAAGTTTAAAATTATTGTTCAATTTTTAAAAAATGAAGATTATAAAAAAAGATTGACTTCTGTTCCATGGGTTTGTAGCATTTTTATGCGAAATCTCGGCCGCGTTTCAACTTTCTTCCAAATGTAGTTATTGTCTAGGGGACGGCGGCAAGCACGTCGTTTTTGAAACATTCATAAGATATCCAGTTATTACAAGCGGACTTGCAAATATTCAAGCAAGATATTCTCATAAGACATTTGGTCTGGGTAATATCCGTGTTTCAATTGGTTTAACTGGTACCCCTACATTCTCTGTTCCGCTTGAAACCGTTACCAGCAATTATGTTGCAAGGGCTCTTACGATCCAATGAGAGGTGAAGCAGATGGCATTTAAGCTCAGCGTTATCACTTTTGTGGTCAGCCTGTTGATTGGGGGAGTCCTTGGGGCCCTTTTGAACTGGCCGGGGCTGGCCTCCCTGGTGGCCGTCTGTGTCATGGGATATTTTATCCTCTCTGCACTGGAGGACAAAAAGGATCCATAGCCACCCCAAACCTCGGGGGAAAAAGAAAGAGGCGTTTGACCGCTTTCCCTATTGGGTTCAATCACAATCACACAAAAAGCCGCTGTCCCGGTGGGACAGCGGCTTTTCAAATGCTATTGATGATCGACGGAATACATGTGAGCAATCAAATCCAACACCTTGTTGGAATAGCCCCACTCGTTGTCGTACCAGGAGACCAGCTTGACGAAGGTGTCCGTCAGGGCGATGCCGGCCTTGGCGTCAAAGATGGAGGTTCTGGGGTCGCCGATGAAGTCGGAGGAGACCACCGCATCCTCGGTGTAGCCCAGGATGCCCTTGAGCTCGTTCTCGGAGGCGTCCTTCATGGCTTTGCAGATTTCCTCATAGGTGGTGGGCTTTGCAAGGTTCACCGTCAGGTCCACAACGGACACATCCAGGGTGGGCACCCGGAAGGACATGCCGGTGAGTTTGCCATTGAGCTCGGGGATCACCTTGCCCACCGCCTTGGCAGCGCCGGTGGAGGAGGGGATGATGTTGCCGGAAGCCGCCCGGCCGCCTCTCCAATCCTTTTTGGAGGGGCCATCCACCGTCTTCTGGGTGGCGGTGGTGGAGTGGACGGTGGTCATGAGGCCATCGGTGATGCCAAATTTGTCGTGAAGGACCTTGGCCAGAGGGGCCAGGCAGTTGGTGGTGCAGGAGGCGTTGGAGACCACGTTCATATCCTTGGTGTATTTGTCATTGTTGACGCCCATAACAAACATGGGGGCATCGGCAGAGGGTGCGGAGATGACCACCTTTTTGGCGCCGGCCTGCAGATGGCCGCTGGCCTTCTCCGTCTTGGTGAACACACCGGTGGACTCCACCACATACTCCGCCCCGCACTGGGACCAGGGGATCTCCGCCGGGCTCATGGCGGCATAGACCTCAATGGCTCTGCCGTTGACGGTAAACTTGCCGTCCACAACGCCCACTTCCCCGTCAAACTTGCCGTGGATGCTGTCATACTTGGTCATATAGACCATATAGTCCAGGTCGATGAAGGGATCGTTGATGCCGACCACTTCAAATTTGTCCGGCTGGGCACAGGCGGCACGGAACACCAGTCTGCCGATGCGTCCAAACCCGTTGATACCAACTTTAATTGCCATCGTCATTTCCTCCTGTAAGGGCCAGGGGCCCAAGATTACTTTGGTTCTATCCTACTCCATTTCGTAAAATAATACAATAAGATTGACAAAAGAATAACAAATTTTCCCTATTTCGTCCAGTTTGCCCATCTTCCCATCCGGTGATTTGGGCTGATTGAACATTGTCCCGCCGGGTGGGATGAGAAGCTTTTCTTCCCTTTTTGGGTGTTGTGTAGTATACTGAAGGAACCATCCCCTGAGGGGGCCACAATTTGGAGGACGTTGACCATGCGCGAATCAGACAATTTTCTCACCATACTGGAGCGCCAACTGGCCAAACAGCAGGCCCCCTTCCTGCTGTGCGATACTGGCCTGGGGCTGGTGTGGGCCAACCAGCCGGCCCGGGTCCTGTTCCCTGCCCTGGATCAGGAGCGCAGCCTTTGGAAAATTCTAAATTCCCAGGACTGCGAGGCCCTGTTGCGCCTGACGGACCAACAGGGTGGGACGGTGAACAACTTCCCCCTCACCATGCCTCTGGCCAACCTCCAGCTGAACCTGTTGACGGTGGAGGAGGGACCCAACCGCTATTTCCTCCTGCACCTGCTCACAGACGCCCAACTGCCCGCCCCCTTTCCCTCCCAGGAGGGCAAGCCCATGAGCCTTCTGTCGGACCAGAACAGGGCCCAGATCTCCTCCATCTTTGGGGCCCTCTTCTCCCTCAAGCGACAGATCCCCCCCTCCGCCCTGGAGCCGCTGCTGCCCTATCTGAACATCATCAACCAGAGCTCCTACCAGCTGCTGCGCACCTGTGTGAATCTGTCGGACTTCGCCCGCTTTTTCACCGACACCTCCCCCCTGCACCTGGAGCCACTGGATCTCTCCGCCCTGGTGCTGGTGCTGTGCGGGGCCCTTCAGAGCACCCTGCCGGAGCTGACCCTGTGCCACCAGGTGGAACCGGACCTGTGTGTGCTGGCCGATGAAAAGTATCTGACCAACGCCCTGCTGAATCTGGTGGGCAACAGCCTAAAATACAATGGGGATCATCCCCGGCTGGATCTGACCCTCAGGGCCTCCGGGGAGGCTGTGCTGCTGACCCTGGCGGACAACGGCTGGGGCATCCCACCGGAGTACCTGAGCCGGGTGTGTGACCCCTATTTTTCCTACCATCCCCGGGGAGAGTTCTATAGCGGCGTGGGCCTGGGGCTCACCAACGCAAAGTCCATTGTTTCTGCCCACCACGGCACCCTGCTGTTGGAATCCCAACCGGACAACGGCACCCGGGTGACCATCTCCCTTCCCCTGTTGGAGCCGCCCCAGGGGCCTCTCTCCCTGGCCTCGGATCCGGTCTCCTATTTGAAAGATCGATTTTCCTCCTTTCATGTGCTCCTCTGTGAGCTACCCGGTATTCTTCCCAACGACTAGACGAGGGATGGCGAGGGCATTCCCGTTCCCGCTGCACTGTTTCGGGAGGGGGCCCGCCTCTTCCAAGCGCCGCAGAGTCCTGCTTTCTTTGTATATCCTACAGCAATACTGCCCAAAAGGCCGCCCAGGTTCAGAAACCTTGGGCGGCCTTTTCACACATTGAATAATTGTTATTTCTGGCGCCGGAACTCCTCCCAACAGGCCTGAATCTGTTGGGGATTCTTCAGCAGATTATACCCGCACTGGGCCAAAATCTTGCCGGCATAGAGGGCACCCCTCTGGCCGATGCTCATACCTGCCGTGGCCGTCTGTGCCCAGTGATGGCCGGGCATTCCCAAGACATTGCCGTATCCAAAGATCCAAGCGGTGGGCACCCGGTGCATCACATAGGTCAAATCGCTGGATCCAGCCCCTGGCACCACCTGTCCCGTGGGGGCGGTGAGCTTCACCGGCAGCAGCGCCCCATCGGGCACCTGGGGGGCCTGCCCTGTCACCTCCTCATAGAGGACGTGGGCAAATCGTTTTTCCTCCTCTGTATACTGGATGGGCGGCACCTGCTCATAGGAGGCATACAACAGGCGGTTGAGGGTGTGGTTGACCTTACTTTCTCCGGTGGAGGAGACCTTCTTCCACTCCACCCTGGTACCAGTCATCTTGGCCGCCCCCAAAGCAATATCCTGGATGCGCGCCAGGGCATCCAGGGAGTCCTGGCTGGTGTGAGCCCGCACATAGTAGTTGAGGGCCGCGTAACCCGGCACAATATTGGCCGCTGACGGGGCAGACAGATACCCATAGTGCATACGCACCCCATCTTTGACATGTTCCCGCAGGTACTGAACGCCAATGTTCATGAGCTCCGCGGCGTCCAGGGCGCTGCGGCCCTCCCAGGGAATGGCGCCCGCCTGAGCGGTCTTGCCAAAAAATTCAAAAGTATAGTTGTTGGTGGCCATAAAGCTGAACTCCACCACCATGGGTTCCCCACCCAAGGGGTGCCAGGCCAGGGCCACGTCCAGCTCGTCAAACAGGCCCTGTGCATCCATATAGCCTTTGCCCTCCAGCGTCTCCTCGGCGGGACAGGCCAAATAGACCACGGTACCCGGCAGCTGCTCCGCCTCCATGGCCGCCTTTAGGGCGGCAGCGGCGGCGGCACAGCCGGAGCCCATCAGGTTGTGGCCGCAGCCATGACCCGGGCCCTGAATCGGGGCAGGGTGGGGCACCGCTTCCTGCCCCAGGTCCGCCAGCGCGTCATACTCCCCGATGATGCCGATGACCGGCTTGCCGCTGCCCCAGCGGGCCTGCACCACATTGGGGGCCTGCAGACCCTCCTTTACGGGAAAGGTCCGGACCTGGAATCCCTGCTCCTCCATCCACTGGGCCACCGTCTGGCAGGCATAGGCCTCTTCCATGGCCAGCTCCGGGTGGCTCCAAAGTTTTTGGGACAGCTCTGCCACCCACTGACTGTTCTCCTCGTACCAACGTGCAATCGCTTGATTCATCTTTCTCCGTCCTCCGTTCTTCTTGGCCGCTGCGCTGCCGCCCATGGGACAGGTTTCACTCTATCAATGCTGGGCAAAATTTATCCTTGGCTCTGTCCAGCCCCTTTGATGTTCAAGATCAGGCCAACTTTTCCCGCAGCTGTTCCACCGTCAAGCCGGCCAGGCCCAGGTTCTCCAGGGTCCGTCCCTCTGTCAGGTAGTCCACACCGTTGAGCAGGCCCGCCAGACGCAGCAGGGTCTCGCTCATGGGGACTGGCACCCCATAGGCCTTGCCCAGGGAGACCAGCAGCGCCACACCGCAGCTGGCGTCCTCCCGGATGTAGCGGTGGGTCAGGCTGTCCGGCCCGCTCAGGCCGCGGAAGGTCTCCAGCTCCGGGTACTGGTCATAGCAGTAGACCTTGCGGATGTGATCCATGGTGCTGCCATAGATCTGCAGCCCCAGGGTCTGCAGAACGGCCTCCCGCTCCTCCTGAACCTGCTGGCCGCACCGGAGCACTGCCGGGCTCAGCCCCTCCCGGAAGAGGGCGAACGCCGCCCCCCGCTGCTCCACCCGGGCAGTGTTGAGCAACGTCCCGGCCAGATGCAGCACCACATTGGGGGAGTTGAGCACCCCCTCCAACAGATTGGTGGCCTCTGTGAGGGAGAAGAGGCCCTCAAAGGCCCGCTGTAGTTGGGGCGTCTCCGAGGCCGGCAGGGCGCAGACCCGCTTGGGGCTGCCAAGACCACCCACCACCTTGACCTTGGCCGGGCCATCTGCCCGGCAGGTCCACAGATTGCTGGCCAGCTCTCCCAGCAGAACCCCCTCTCCGGCATTTGCCCGGTTCCACTGGCGGCGCAGAAGGATGGATCCCAGGTTCCCCGGGCTCAAAAGCACTGCCATCCCCCGGCGCAGGTGGGGGAGCAGCGCCTCGCCCATCTCCTCCTGGCGGTGGGCAGGCACACAGATCACCACCTGTTCCGCCCCCTGCAGGGCCTGGGCAAAATCGTTGGTCAGCACCTGGGGCATGGCGGTGCGCACCTGGCCCCTGTCATCCTCCAGGGTGATGCCGCCGGCACTGCGGATCTCCTCCATCCGCTGGGAAAAATCCTGGGTGTCGCAGAGGGACACCTGCGCCCCATCGATCGTCAGCTGGGCCGCCACCGCCATTCCCGTGGGGCCGCAGCCCAAAATGGCCACCTGTTTCATTCTGCTCCTCCTTTTTTGATGGGCGTAAAAGTCCTCTCATTTTCATGGGCGGAGCTCCCCGGCAAATTTGCTGGAGAGCTCCGCCCCAATCGTCACAGCGTTCCTACTGGAGCTGGGCCTCCTGGAAACGGCGCAGGGGAACCCGCTTTTGGAAGATGCTCCGGCTCAGCGCCCGGTCGCTCTCTACCATACCGTGCAGGCCCATCCAGCCCAAAAAGTCAATGGTCTCATCGGCCGTCTGGCAGAGAACCCCCTGGTTGTTGGCAATACGCACCCCGGCCAGGGCCAGATTGGCCGCGTCCAAAGCCACCCCCGTGGAGGAGGCCATACGCAGGGCGCAGGCCAGTTTTGCCCCGTCGCACACCACGCCAAAGACGTTGGGCACCATATTCTGCATGGCGGTCTCCGCCTGGGCCTCGGTGCCGCCCTTCAGGAGCACCGTTCCAGCTGCCACCCCCAGGGAGGCGGCCACCATGCAGGAGCAGAGGGCCGGGGACTTGCCGATGCGGTGGATGACCATGATGGCCACCAGATAGCTCAGGGCCATGGCCCGCAGCAGCCGCTCCTCCGGCAGGTCCTCATCCATGGCCAGGCTCACCAGGGGCAGAGAGGCCGCAATGCCCACGTTGCCCTTGTTGGCAAGGCTCATGGCGGGCAGATTTACCCCGGACATGCGGGCCTCACATCCGGCGGCTGCAAGGCCCTTGGCCCGGCCCGCCGGATCCTTGCCCGCCATGCGGTAGATCCCCGCACCGATGCCCGCCCCCAAATTCTTTTGGAGGGTCTCATTGGCCAGGGCCAGGTTGTAATCCCGGGCCTGGCGCAGAAAGTCCAGCTGCTCCAGGGGGCAGGTGGATGCCAATTCAAAGCAGTCCTTGACGGTGTACTTTTTGATGGGGCTCTCTGGCACCCGCACATCCTGAATGGCCTCCAGGGAACCAAAGATCACCTGGCCATTGGCCTCCTGGTACACCAGGCCGTCGCTCCGGTGGGCCACCACAGCCCGGCCGGTGCCCTGATCCGTCTCCACGGTCACATCCAGGTAGATGTCCAAATTGTCCCGCTGCCACTGGGGCAGCACGGTCACATGGTCCTTGGCCACAGCCCGGGCCTCACGCTCCCCCTCCGGCGTGACGGTGTGGAGCACCTCCAGCCCGGCCTTGGGATCCCCGCAGACGGCGCCCAGGGCCAGGGCCATCTCCACCCCCAGGTATTCGGTGCCAGGGAAACCCACGTCGTCGCACTTGGCGCTCATGCCCCAGTCCATCCTGGCAGTGATGCTGCGCACCGTGCCTCCCACAGCCGCCTTGGCCTGAGCCGCCGCATAGCAGATGCCAATGGGGCCCGTGCAGCCCAGGGCGGGTTTGACCTCTCCACGCAAAATGTCATACAGTTCCTGTTTCATGGTTGTTCGCTCCTCTCTTCTGCGCACTGGTTTTTTTGTTCCTCGGTGGGGTCGGGCAGCCCCCGCATCCCCCGCCGGGAGAGGGCCATGTACGCCTGCATCCGCTGGGCGGCCAGGTCCCCGTCCCGCTGCTGGATGGCCTGGATCAACCCCTGGTGCATCTGCACCGATTCAGGCTGTACCGGTTGGATGGCCTGCAGGTCCTCCACATGGTTTGCCACCACCTGGCGCACCGCCCCCAACAGATCCAGCAGCACCGGATTCCCTGATGCCCTGGCCATGGCGGTGTGGAAGGCGATGTCCTGCTGCTGCATCTCATCCATGGTGATGCCGGGGCGCTGCATGAGCCAGTTGGTCCGCTCCAGCTCCATCAGATCCTCCTGGCTGGCCCGGTGGGCGGCCAAGCGGGCTGCCGCCACCTCCAACACCTCCCGCAGTTCCACCAGATCCTCCACCCGGCCAATCTCCATGTTGACCATCAGGTTCAGCGGGTCTGCCAGACAGTCCTGGAGCTGGTCCGTCACATAGGTGCCGTCCGGGCGGCGCTCAATGATTTTTTTTGCGGAGAGGGCCTTCAGGCACTCCCGCACGGTGGAGCGGCCCACCCCCAGCTGTTGTGCCAGCTGCAGCTCGGTGGGCAGCTTCTCCCCCGGCCTGTGGCGGTAGATCATCTCCTCCAGGCGCTGGAGCACCTGGTCGGATACCATCGCAGTGCGGCTCATGGTTGCCTCCCATTCATCAGACAAATTTTAAAAAATACAATAGGTTGTCTGACAACTCATTGTATTCAACATAGCACACCCACATTTCCTGGGTCAAGGGACAAAAGCACCAAGATTTGCTTTCTCCCTTTGGCGGGTGTGTTCAAAGTCCACCTACGCAGGGGCGTACTGGACCGAAAAAAGGAGGGCGGAGCCCATGGCTCCGCCCTCCGGCGATGGAGCAACCCTTTGTAGGGGTGCCGCTATTTGGTCCATTTATCCAAGGTGAATCCTCTGCCCCGGACCTCACTGACCTGGTTGACCACCATAAAGGCGGTGGGGTCCGCCTGCTGGACAATCCGCTCCACCTTGGGCAGCTCCCGGGGGGAGATCACCGTCATGAGCATGGGGCGCTGGGTCTGTTTGAATCCGGTGACCGCCTGCAGGAAGGTGGTGCCCCGGATGAGCTCCTTCTGAATCAGGGCGCTGATCTCCTCATTTTTCTCACTCATAATCTGCACCTGAACCTGGTTTTTGCCCAGGAGCATGACCTTGCTCACCGTCAGGGAGGAGATCATCACCATGAGGATGCCGTAGAGGATCTGCTCACTGTTGGAGTAGGTGGCCTGGGCCAGAAGGATCAGGGTATCGAAGGTATACATGAACACCCCGATGTTGATGCCGGTCTTCTTGCTCAAAATCAGGTTGGGCACATCCATGCCGCCGGTGGAGGCCCCCATCTTGAGCACAATGCCGCCTCCCGCGCCGATGAGCAGCCCAGCAAAAATAGCCGCGAGGAGGGTATCCGACGTCATATTCTGAAGCGACGGCACCCGCTGGAACAGGGAGAGCATCACCGGATAGAAAAAGGTGTTGATGAGGGTGGTCAGGGCGAACTCCTTGCCAAAGACAAAGGCCCCCAGGGCCAAAGTAAAGGAGTTAAAGATCAGCAGGAAAAGGGACATATCCAGCCCGGTGAAGTGGTTGACAAACAGGGCAATACCGTTGCCGCCACCGGCAATGAGCCCGTTGGGCACCACAAAGACCCCCACGGCAAAGGCCAACACCACATTCCCCAGGACAATGACGGCCACCTTCTTGACCGCTTGCAGCACCTTGTTGTTCAAAAATATCTTCCTCTCCATCGTATTGTATCGGGCCACAGGTACAACTTTATGGTAACAGGTTTTTCCCCGTTCGCAAGAGGATAATGTGACGAATCTTGACCGGCAGGTCAAAATTCTCTTTGGAATCATTGCACAAACTGTCCTTATATAAAAGACAAAAGCGATCTCCTGGTGTATGCTTCATTTGCCATGGACTATTAAAAATCGGGGATAATCTCAGCCAGTTCAAAGGTTTGTTGAAATTTTTAAACGTTCTTTCCCTTTGGATTTTGTCCTTAATCAACGCACAATTGCAGGAAATCCTGCACATTCCTTCAAGCTCTCAATTCGGTTTTACTCCAAAGGCGCTGTTCCATACAACAAAGGGAGACGGTGTTGAGGCCGTCTCCCAATTTTGCTATCTTTCGGCAAGATCCATGCGGCGGGTAAAGTCCTGGAGCAGGAACTTGACCATCCGGTGCATCAAATGTTCCGCCTGGTCCATATTTGTCTCACAGTGCTGCAGAATCAGGCAGAGGCAGTCCACCAAACTCAGACCCACCATCTCGGCCAAAAGGTCGTTCCCCTCCCCAGGGCCCATCTCCTGCAAGACCCGCTGGCTGATGCGGCGCTGCAGCTCCTCCCGGGCGCACTCATACTTGGAGCCCTGGCAGCAGTTGAGCAGCAGGCGGAACTCCACCCGGTAGGCGCGGCAGACGCTCCCCAGCACCCCGGAGATGGTGCGGATCAACTGATCCTCCGGCTGTAAATCCGGGGTATAGTCCCTGGCAAAGCTCTCGATCAAATCGGCCACCATCTCCCAACAGGGCAGCAGGATGGCGTCCAGCAGCTGGGCCTTGTGGTCAAAGTAACGGTAGATATTCCCCGTGGTCACGCCGGATCGCTGGGCGATGCCCCGCATGGAGGCCCCCTGGTATCCCTTTTCCAAAAATTCCTGAGTGGCTGCCTGTAGGATCCGCTGGCGGACCTCCGGCTTTAAGGTCTGCATGAAAAAACCCCCGTTCACGATTCCTCCCTATTGTAGCAACCGGCCTTAGAAAAAGCAAGAGGACGGTTTACTTTGAAGAAGCAAGATGGTAGGATAGGGGGAGAAACAACAAGATTTTGTGGACAAAGGAGGTTCTCCCATGAGATGGGGTATCATTGGGGCTATGGCCTCAGAGGTGGAGCAGCTGCAGCAGGCCCTTTCGGGCCGGGAAACCCGGCAGGTGGGTGGTTTTTCGATGGATACGGGCACCATTGCCGGTCAGGAAGTGGCCGTTGTACAGTGCGGCATCGGCAAGGTGGCGGCGGCCCTGTGCGCTCAGACCCTGCTGCTGGACTTCCAGCCGGACTATATCGTCAATACCGGCGTGGCGGGGAGCTTGGATCCAAAGCTGGACATCTGTGACGTGGTGCTCTCCCGCTATGTGCGGTATCACGATGCCACCCAGGAGATTTTTGAAAAGTACCACTACCCGGCGCCCCAGGGCTTTGTGGGGGACGAGGGACTGCGGCTCCTGGCCCTGAAGGCCGCCGACGCCCTTGGGGATATCACCTGCCGGGTGGGCGATGTGGCCACCGGTGACATTTTTGTTGCGGATCAGGCGGTGAAGGACCGGATCCTTCAGGATTTCCCCTGCCAATGCGCCGAGATGGAGGGGGCGGCCATTGCCCATGCGGCAACTTTGGCGGACAGGCCCTTCCTGGTGATTCGCAGCATCTCCGACAAGGCCGACCACTCTGCAGAGATGGACTTTGGCGCCTTTGAGACGGTGGCAGCCAACAACTCCGCCCGGCTGGTGCTGGAGATGCTCCGGCGGGCGGCAAACCGGTAGGACTCCCACTCCGGCGCTCAATCAGCTGGGAATACCCGGCCCCTCCCTTGGGATACGCCTGGAGAGGGGCCGTTTGTCAGCGGCCCTATCTCCCCTCCCCTGTGTGATTGGCTGGCGGGATTCCTCCAAGTACGAATGACGGCCCTTGGCAGCTCCAAGGCTCCCCCTTTCAAGGGATGATTTTGCAGTTCCTTTTCCTCTGGCACGGTGAAACTTTACTCAACGAAAGCACTTCTTGCAGGGAGAGTTGGCAGCATTGGCTAACTTTAAAGAATTTACAACAAAAGAGGCTCCACACAGGGAAAAGCGGAGCCTCTTTGTCATATTTGGGTGAGCCGATGGATTTTTATGGTTGGCAACCGTCTCAAATCAAAATCCGATAAAAACAATATACAATCCAAACCACCCAAGTCATATCCCACCTGTGGGATATGACAGAAATGGTCAAATACAGGCCGGCAACTGTAATGGCGATCGCCCAATTCATTCTTTTTTTCTTTTTGGTTATTTCATTTGCGGAGGCTTTTACAACATCTGACAACAAATATTCATATTCTCCATCAAGGCTGTTTTCTATTCTTTCGCCCTTGAATAATTCCGCAATGGTAATTCCCAGGGCCGCAGCCAATGGCTCAATAAGAGATCCGTCTGGAAATCCGATGCCTCGTTCCCATTTTGAGATTGCTGCACTGGATACCCCCAGTTCATTTGCTAGGTCCTGCTGCGTGCGATTTTGTTCTTTCCGAATCGCAGCAATAAAACTGCCCGTTTTTTGAATGTTCAACCTTTTCACCCTCTTTCTGCTCTATCATATTACAAGGCATGCCATATTCAAGAAGCGCTCCGTTGAAAGACGGAAACGTTCCATCGAATGATGTAAAAATGCGTTTTTCCCCAGAAAAGAAGCGGTGAAAATTTGACATTGACATGCTCCGCGAGCTGTTTTATAATAAATTGTTCGTTGGGACTGAGACGTCCATCCTACACCGCTGTCAACAGCCCCGGTGAGGGATGGCCGTCTCTCTTTTTTGTTTTACAGGGCTTTCTTTGGCCTTGGCATCAAAAACAGAACCCACAAACACCTGGCACACATCACTTTACCACATCAACAAGGGGGGAACCAACATCATGTCAAGCAAACACATCTTTGTCACGGGAGGGGTGGTCTCCGGTTTAGGCAAGGGCATCAGCGCCGCCAGCCTGGGACGCCTGCTCAAGGAGCGCGGCCTGCAGGTGGCCGCCCAAAAGCTGGACCCATATGTCAACGTGGACCCCGGCACCATGAGCCCCTATCAGCACGGAGAGGTCTTTGTCACCGAGGACGGGGTGGAGACCGACCTGGATCTGGGCCACTATGAACGGTTCATCGATGAGGACCTGAACAAACTCTCCAACCTCACCAGCGGAAGAGTCTACTGGAACGTGCTCCACAAGGAGCGGGCCGGGGAGTACCTGGGCCACACGGTGCAGATCATTCCCCACGTGACCAACGAGATCAAAGCCTTCATCTACGGCCTGGGGGAATACACCGGGGCGGACGTGGTCATCACCGAAATCGGCGGAACCATCGGCGACATTGAGAGCCAGCCCTTTTTGGAGGCCATCCGCCAGATCAGCCGGGAGGTGGGCAGGGAAAACTGCATGTTTCTCCACGTGGTGCTGGTGCCCTATCTCAAATGCTCCGGGGAGCACAAGACCAAGCCGGCCCAGCACTCGGTCCACGAGCTGCAGAGCATGGGCATCATGCCGGATGTGATCATCGCCCGGTGCGACGAGCCCCTGGAGGAGGGGATTCTCCAAAAGATTGCCGCCTTCTGCAACGTGGGGACGGACTGTGTCATTGAAAACCGGACCCTGCCCTCCCTGTACGACGTGCCCCTCATGCTCCACGGCGCGCAGCTGGACGAGCTGGTCTGCCGGCACTTCGGCCTGGCCACGCCGGAACCGGATCTGACCGAATGGCGGGAGATGTGCCAGCGCATCGGCGCTTTGAACCGGTCGGTGACCATCGCCATGGTGGGCAAGTATGTGGGGCTCCACGACGCCTATCTCTCGGTGGTGGAGGCCCTGCACCACGGCGGCTTTGAAAATGGCGCCGCCGTGAGCATCCGCTGGGTGGATGCTGAGAGCTTGACACCAGAAAATATCGCCGAAACTCTGGCCGGTGTGGATGGTATCCTGATCCCTGGCGGCTTTGGGGCGCGGGGCGTGGAGGGCATGGTGCTGGCCGCCCAATATGCCTTTGAACGGCAGATCCCCTACCTCGGCATCTGCCTGGGGATGCAGGTGGCCGTCATTGCCGCCGCTCGGGCCCTGGCTGGGCTTCCCCATGCCAACAGCCGGGAATTTGACCCCGATGGGGACCAGTGTGTCATCGACCTGATGCCCGACCAGCAGGGCAACCTGCCCAAGGGAGGCACCATGCGCCTGGGGGCCTACCCCTGTGCCCTGACCACCGGCAGCCGAATGGGAAACATCTATGGGGAGGCCTCCCTCATCCAGGAGCGGCACCGCCACCGGTATGAGGTGAACAACTCCTTCCGCCCCCTGTTGGAGGAGGCCGGGGTGGTCTTTAGCGGCACCTCCCCGGACGGCCGCCTGGTGGAGGCCATGGAGCTTCCGGAGCACCCCTTCTTTGTGGCGGTGCAGTACCACCCGGAGTTTAAGAGCCGGCCCAACCGGGCCCATCCCCTCTTCCGGGAGCTGATTCGGGCCTGTCTGTCTCAGGATGCATCAAGGGGATAGTACAACCTAAAGCAAAAGGGGTTCCCAGGCGCCACCTTGGAACCCCTTTTTGCCCTCTGCCGGAAACATGTCTCCACACCTCACAGGATGCCCTCTTTCTCAAAACCGCAAAAAGATTTTTTGACAGATTGGCCGTGGGATGGGATCCATTGCATCCATAAAACTGGTAGCGATGGCGCACCGTGACGCAGGCATTGCCAGCTCAGCAGGTAGGTTGGATATGACTTGCGAAGAAAAACCAGCGGCGTGCGCGCACTCTGACTGATAAAACAAGTGGGAGCAAACGACACATCCCTTGCTCCGATGTGGCTGGACCGGTGGGATCAACCTTTTTACCAAAATTTATTGATATGGCAGAGAAAAGGGGACGCCATGCGCCCCCTTTTTCTATCATCTATTTTTCCTGTGGCCGGTCGCCTATGGGATTGCTACTGGGCGGCATGGCCCTTGCAGCCCCCCTTGTCCTCCCCGCAGTGGTGGTTACAGGTGTGGTTCTCATGGGTACCGTGTCCCTGACAGTGGGCGTCTGGGTCATAGGATAGGGTTCCCCCAATGAGCGCCTGGACTGCATCGTCCGCGCAGCCCTGAACCCCTCCATAGAGGCGGATCCCCGCCTGGGCCAGGGCCTCCTTGGCGCCGGCGCCGATGCCTCCGCACAGGAGGACCTGCACCCCCTGCTCCCTGAGAAAGCCCGCAAGGGCCCCATGGCCGCTGCCGGGGGCGGGAATCACCTGGGCCCCCACCACCTGGCCGCCCTGCACCTCATAGAGTTTAAATTCCTGGGTGTGGCCAAAGTGTTGAAAGACCGCTCCCCCCTGATAGGTGACTGCGATTTTCATGGTGTGCTCATCCTTTCCTGCCGGGCCTGCTGCCCGCATCTGTTACCGCTCATCCATGGTGGATGCTATTTTTAGCATATGTCCATTATAGTGTATCCCCTACCGCATGCTCTGTCAAGGGAGAAGGCGCCCCCGCTCACTGCGGGGGCTTTGCGCCACTATTCGTGGAGGAGCCGGTGGACAATATCCTTGCTGTAGGCGTAGTCCTCTGCCCTTCCCTGGGGATGAATGGCCACCAGAGGGACCTCCCGCTCATACAACGAGCCGTGGGTGCGCACCTGGTCCGTCTCCAGGGTCTCCCCTTCGGTCTCGCCAAAGGCGCAGTCCGGGGCGGCAAAGAGCACATAGTCCCCGATCCGGTCCACCGGCAGATGATATTGGGCGGCAGCCTCCTCCCTGGTCAGAATCTTTTCCACCTGAGGCAGGGACTTTGCCAGGGCAATCAAGGGCTCTCGATCTGCCTCCCGCTCCAAAAACAGGTATAGGACGCCTCCCTCCTGGTAGGGATGGTTCTCCACATAGCGGTCCTTCAGTGGGGCCAGGCAGTGGACAGCAAGGGTCCGGTTGTCGCACATTCTTTGAAAGTTCACCAGATGGTGCTTTTGATTCATGCCGTGGTCCGCCGTCACATAGATCTGCCGGTCCGGCTCCAGTGCGTGGATGGTCCCTATTGCCTCATCCAGCCATCGCACCTGCTCCAGGGCCTGGGGGGTCCCGGGGCCATAGTGGTGGAAGGCGTAGTCATTGGTGGTGCAGTACAGAAGGTCCGGGGACTCCCGCTCCACACAGGCCACAGCCGCCCGATAGATCCACCAGGTGCTCTCCAACGTTCCCACCGGCGGCGGGTTCTCCAGATCCAACCGTCCAAGGAGGCCTTCATCTGGATTCTGGGCGCTCAGACCCAGATCCGCCCCCTGGCCATAGACACCCAGGATCTTCCCCTTGACGGTGAGCAGGGCCGTGCGCTGGCCCTGGCGCTGATAGGCCTGCAGGACGGTGGGAGCCTGCATAAACCCCCGCTCCTCCACGAAGCCCTCCTCCTTGGTGGCAGGGTTGTAGAAGTAGTTCCCCACCACCTGAGTGATCTCCGGGAATTCGCCGGAGAGGATACAGGCATGGTTGACATTGGTCACCGTGGGCACTGCACCCTGCACCACCTTGGCAAACCCAAACTGTTCCGCCAGACGGAACAGGCCGGGGGCGCTCTTGGGGGTCAGGTAAGCGGGCGAACATCCATCCACCACAAAAATCGCACACTTTTTCATTTCACTGCCTCCTCACGCCGGCGGAAAATGGCCCCGGAATGCAGGGACACCCGCCGGTTCTATTGCTATTTTACCACCAAACGGAGCACTTGAAAAAAAGATCATTCCCTGGTATGCTCAAATTATGGAAATGTTCCAAAAGGTTTCCGGCCTTTTTGCCGGTTTGATCAGGAGGGATTCCACCCATGAAACGTACCACGCGGCTCCTACCCATTCTGCTGTGCCTATTGGCCCTCACTTCCTGCACGCCGTCGGCCGCAGGCTCCAGCTCTGGCACCTCCAGCCAGTCCTCCAGCACGGCCTCCTCCATAACAGATGCGCTCTTCCGCTCTGTCACAGAGGAGCCCGGTGGAACGGCCCGCTATGAGGCGGACTTTGGCGCCTATTCCCTGCCAGCCGGTTGGGTGCCAGCCCAGGAGCACTCCACACCGGATCAGGTGTTCTTTGTGGCCCAAGGCGCTCAGGACCAACCCAGGCCGGACAATGTGGCCATTCGCATGGGGCGCAACCCCTACGCCAAGGAGGAACACGAGCAGTTTCGGGATGCCATTCTACAGCAGCTGGGGGCCCAGCTCCAGGGCAGCGCCGGCGTCACCCTGCTGGGAGACGGCACCTACACCGACAACGGGGATGTGCTGTACAAATTCACCGTCCAGGAGGAGGACACCGGAATCACCACCACCCAGTACTATGTGGTGGGGGACCACTGTTACTGTCTGATCCACGAGACCAACTTCACCGGTGGGTCCGGCGCCGATGAGGCCGCCGCCACCGCCGCCAGGACCTTTGTCTGGGGGGAGTGATCCCCCTTCCAACAGGTTCCTGCCCCGCGGGGGCTGGGACCTGTTTTTTACACAGTGACGTTCTCAGCAGCGGGGGGTTCAGGCGTAAAACATCGCCCCTTGTCCACCAGCACGCGGTATCCCCCCTGGAGCACCTGTTTGGTGCCCGCATCCAGGGGTCGGGCCATCCAGCTAAGGTTTACCAGTCCGAACTCCACCTCCAGGCCCCCGCGGTACCACACCCGCACAGAGGTACACGCCCCATACTGCTCCACCTGCCGGCCTTGGATCACGCCGAACCGGGCCGGGAAGGCCCGGTCCTCCACCAACTGGTCCCTCTCTGTGGTCAGGATACACAGGTCCAGATCTGAGTCAGGCCGGTTGGTTCCTCTGGCGTAGGAGCCCACCACCAGGGCCCCCTCCACCGACGGCGTCTCCAACGCCCACCGGCGCACCTGTTCCAGGAAAGCTTCCTCCACGGGCAATCCCTCCTTCAATTTTTTGACGAAATTTTCTCTTTCATGATACCACAGGGCCACCCAGTTTTCATCCGCCCCTTCCTCTATACAGCGGGGGGCATGGGATCCGGCAGAAAATTTGCCGTATCCCCTCCTGGAAAATGGACAAATCCATGGTATAATTGGAGTAAAGTCCACAGGGGCTGTCCAGTTTTCCGTCCGCCGTCAGTTGGCCCAAATCCATTGCCAGCACAGATGGCAGATGGGAACTCCCATGCCACCGGCCAAACTCCGCCCCTGTGCAGCGAGAGAATGAGAGAGAGGGGAAGCAATGCAAACACTCAAAAAATTTATCCGCTACTACGGTCCCTACCGGACCGTCTTCTTTTTGGACCTGATCTGCGCCACCATCATCAGTTTGGTGGACCTGGCCTTTCCGCAGATTCTGCGGACTTTGACCAACACCCTGTTCCAGTCGGACAGCAGCACCATCCTGCGGGCCCTGCTGCCCATCGGCCTGGCCCTGTTTTTGATGTATGTCATCCAGAGCCTGTGCAAATACTATGTCAGCTACCAGGGCCACATGATGGGCGCCTATATGGAGCGGGACATGCGCCAGCAGCTCTTTGACCACTATGAGAAGCTCTCCTTCTCCTACTACGACCAGAACAACTCCGGCCAGATGATGAGCAAGCTGGTCTCGGACCTGTTTGACATTGCAGAGTTCGCCCACCACGGGCCAGAGAACCTGTTTATCTCCCTGATTAAGATCATCGGCTCCTTTGTCTTTTTGTTCCTCATCAACTGGCGGCTGGCCATCCCGCTGCTGGTGCTGGTGCTGTGCATGTTCTTCTTCTCCCTGGGGCAGAACAAGCGCATGCAGGCCACCTTTATGGACAACCGGCGCAAGATCGGCGACGTCAACGCCACCCTCCAGGACACCTTGGCAGGCATCCGGGTGGTCCAGTCCTTTGCCAACGAGGAGGTGGAGCGCCAAAAGTTCCGCAAGAGCAACCACGGCTTTCTCCTCTCCAAGCGGGATAACTACAAGTGCATGGGCTCCTTCATGGGCTGCAACCTGTTCTTCCAGGGGATGATGTACCTGATGACCCTGGTCTTTGGCGGGTTCCTCATTGCCAAGGGGCAGATGCAGGCGGCGGATCTTGCCATGTACGCCCTATACATCGGCATCTTCATCAGCCCCATTCAGATTCTGGTGGAACTGATGGAGATGATGCAGAAGGGCCTGAGCGGTTTCAAACGCTTTGTGGCGGTGATGGAGACCGAGCCGGACATTGAAGACGCCCCCGACGCTAAGCCTCTGGAGAACGTCAAGGGGAACGTGGCCTATGAGGATGTGTCCTTCCACTACGAGGACGATGAGCCGGTGCTTTCCCACGTCTCCTTCCAGATTCCGGCGGGCAAGTCCATCGCCCTGGTGGGCCCCAGCGGCAGCGGCAAGACCACCATCTGTTCCCTGCTGCCCCGGTTCTACGATGTCACCGGCGGCCGGGTCACCATTGACGGCCAGGACGTGCGCACCCTGACCTTGGAGAGCCTGCGCAGCCAGATCGGCATTGTGCAGCAGGATGTCTACCTCTTCTGCGGCACCATCAAGGAGAACATCGCCTACGGCAAGCCCGGCGCCTCCATGGAGGAGATTGTGGAGGCCGCCAAAAAGGCCAACATCCACGACTTTATTCAGGAGCTCCCCGACGGCTACGACACCTTTGTGGGGGAGCGGGGCACCCGCCTCTCCGGCGGCCAGAAGCAGCGCATCTCCATCGCCCGGGTGTTTTTGAAGAACCCGCCCGTCCTCATTTTGGATGAGGCCACCAGCGCCCTGGACAACGAGAGCGAGCGCCACATCCAGCGCAGCCTGGAGGAGCTGGCCAAAAACCGCACCACCATCACCATCGCCCACCGGCTCTCCACCATCCAGGGGGCCGATGAAATCCTGGTGGTGGCAGACAACGGCATCGCCGAGCGGGGCACCCATGAGGAGCTGCTGGCCAAGGGGGGCCTCTATGCCCACTACTATGAGATGCAGTTCCACCGGTAGGTGGCCCACAGCCCCGCTGTGCACCCTGTGGACGGCCAGAAAAATCCATAGAATAAGCACCCCTGGACATTCTGTCCAGGGGTGCTCCTTTTATCATCGATTCCAAAGTGGTGCAAAAGCACGTCCCACCCTGCCAGGGGCATCCCCCACATTGGAGCGTTTACAGCGACCCTCTGCCGTCTGCTGGCAGGATACAGGCGGAGGCGGCAGGTCCCCTATTTCCCGGGGAATACCAGGTGGCAGAAGATCCATCGCTTCCATCTGGGGAGCCTCTGGGATACCCGGTCCCGCTGTGCCAACAGCTGGGCGAAGACCAGATCCCGCTCCTGAGCCGTAAGGGTGTGGGCGCTGAACCGGGCCTTGCGGGTCAGGTCCTCCACCTGGGGAGGGGTCTCCCCGCCCCAGGGCAACAGCTCCTGGAACAGGCCATAGATCCCAATCACGGCGCGGTTGTTGTCCCTCTCCCCCACCAGGCGCTGCCAGCGGACCAGACGCCACAGGCCATAGAGCAGGGGCAGGGAGACCAGGATCACCGCCAACACCAGGGGGAGGATCCATCGGGCCGGCGCCGGCATGCCCCCCTGGGGCGCTTCTGGCGCCTGCTCCGCCGGAGGTGTGATTTCAGGCTGGCTCTCCTGGATCTCCGGATCCTCCTGGGACTCCGGATCCTGGGGCAGGGTCTCCACCGTCTCCCCCTCATTGGGCAGAACGGCGCCGGCAGGAGTCATCTCCACCGGGTACCAGCCGTAACCGTCCAGATAGATCTCCACCCAGGCGTGGGCGCTGGAGTCGGGCACCGTCACCTGCAGTGTGTCAGGCAGTTGGGTCAGATAGCCGCTGACATACCGGGCAGGGATCCCTTGGAGGCGCAGCAGCAGCGTGGCGGCGCTGGCATAGTGCATACAGTAGCCCCGATGGCTGGTGTTGAGGAAGTAGAGGACAAAGTCCTCCCCCTGGGGGGTGACAGGGGTCTGCAGGTCATATTGGGTGGTGGCGTCCAACAGGGCGGCCACCTCCGAGGCGGCCCCCATGGTCCTGCTGTAGGCCCCGTTCCCCGGGCCGGTCAACAGGGGGTAGGTGTCCACCGCCCGGCGGGCACGGGTCAAAAAGGCTTGGAGCCCTGCCCGCAGCTCCTGGGGCACCTGCAGGTAGGTGTCATACACAAACTCCCGGTAGGACCACTGGGTCCACTGGTTCTCCCCTGTGAGGACCCCCATGGGCTGGCCGGTATCCAGCGGCCGGTAGGAGACGGTGTACCGGTCCGCTTCCCCCTGGTAGACCAGCCCCATGTCCCCTGACATCTGGGCAAAGGACAGATTCAGAGGCTGGTAGGGGTAGTAGATCAGGTTGCCCGCCAACCCCAGATTTGTGATGGTGACGGTGTAATCCCTCTGGGTGGGGTACAGGGCTGCCGGGAAATAGATGGAGCGGTTCTCCCCCTGGGTGGCCGAAAAGGCCCGGGAGAGCTGCTCCAGCTGCTCCTCATCCAACGGGAGCCAGGCACTGCCGGTGTAGGTGGCAACTGCACTCCCCCGCAGGTACAGGGTTCCCGGCGCCTCCCCCTCCACCTGCAGCACCGAGCGGCCGGTGTAGTTCCTGGGGCCCGCACCCGCCAAATTCACCACACCGGTGTCGCCGCTTCCCGGCAAGGTCCAGGGCAGCTGTGGCAGGTCCGTCTGGGCGGGGTCCCTCTGCCAGAGGCGGTCCACCAGCTCCACGCCCCAGTTGATGAGGCGGTTTTGGGCCTGCAGGGCCCAGGTGGGCTGGGTGTACTGGGCCTGAGGGATCAGGAAAAAGAGGCCCGTCAGGGTCAGGGCTACCGCCGGCAGGGCCAGCATACCCACAAGGGTCCCCTTGGCAGGGCTGCCCCGGAGGGCCAGGCTCTCAAACAGGCGCATTCCCCAGCCGCACCCCACTGCCAGCAGGGGGAGCCAGGCCAGGTCCAGCTCGGCGATAAAGGCCGGCAGCAGCAGCGGCATGGGCAGCAAAAAGACCGTCCAGAACCTGCTTCCCAGGACTGCGGCGCCCAACAGAATGCCCAGCAGGGCCGCCACCAGCAACACAAAGGCCAGACACTCCAGGGGGCTCCCCTCCTGGAGCACCAGCAGGGTGATATCGCGGCCCACAGCCTGGGCCACCGTCCCCACCGCTGCGGCCAACACCGTGCGCCCGCCTCGGGCCAAGGGCTCCATCCAGAGACCCACGGCCACCATCATGACCCCCAACAGGACCAGGGCCGGCGGAAATTTCCACCTCCAGCGGCCATAGATTGCCGGCAGAACCAGGGAGATGCCCAAACAGGCAAGCAGGACTGAGGCCGGGTCCACCGGAATCTCATAGACCTCCACGGCGAAGGTCATGGTCCCTGTCAATAGGAGAAACAGCTCCAGCCCCTTCTCCAACAGGGACAGGGGAGTGTAGGTGACTGCCGCCCGCTTTTTCCGCAGGCGGGGTTGTCCTATGCTCATGGGCCCACCTCCTCCGGCGTGAGATGACAGTGGAGGACCCCCTCCTGCTCAGGGGGGAGCGCCTCCAGAATCGAGGGACCCTCCGGGGCGAGGGGCTGGCTGAGGATTGCATCCACACAGACCAGCAGATCCTCCTGACATACAATGGTGTGGACCTGCCCGCCTCCCGCCTGGGGATTCAGCCAGCGGATCTCGCAGTGGTACCCCCGCTCCAGCAGCGCCTGAGCGGTGGAATAGAGCTCATCCAGCACCTTCTCCACCGCTTGATAGGGGCCAAAGTGATCAAAGGTCAGCAGAACCGTGGGCCGCACCGTGGGAGAGCCCTGCCGCACGATCCACTCCTCCCACTTGGTGGAGAGTTTCCAGTGGACCGTCCGCAGGGGGTCCCCCGGGCGATAGGGCCGCAGCTCGTCCGCATCCCCAAGCTGCTGTCCCCGGCCTGCAGGCAGCGGAAGGGCCTCCAGGGCCTGGCGTACCCCGGGGATCTGGAGCAGCCGGGGCTCCGTGGGTACCGGGTAGACCAGGGCTTCCACCTGCCCCCTTCCCTTCAGCGGCAAGGGAAACAGGCCCATATAGTCCCACATGCGCACCTGAACCACCTGGCAGAGCAATTTGCCGCACTGATCTGTCCCCATGGGCAGCCGGTATAACAGCCCCTCCCCAGGGCCGTCAAACAGCAGCACCTGCTGTAACCTGTGCTGGGTCAAACAATTTTGGATTGTCAGACGTATCCGCAGCCGGGGCAGCGGCAGAGGGCAGTTCAGAGACACCTCCCAGGCGCCCACCTCCCCCCGCTGCAGGCGCTGGGCGGTGGGAGTGACGTGTATCTGGGCCCTGGCCAGTGCGGGGACACTCAATAACAGGGAGAGGACTGGCAGCGCCAGGGCAATGGGCAGCAACAGCCCACCCAGATAGCCGTCGTATAGGATCTGCAACAGCAGCGCCCCCAGCAGGAAGAGGCCATAGGCAATCCACCGGCCGATCATGGCCTGAGCCTCGGAGCCTTGACCCTGCCAAGGATCTCCCCCAGCAGGTCGCCCCGGCTCTGCTGTACCCCGCCGGTGGGGACCCGGAGCAAAATTCGGTGGCCAATGACCGGGCGGAAGACGGCGGAGACATCCTCTGGAATCACATAGTCCCGCCCCTGGACAAAGGCCATGGCCCGGCTCACCGCCACCAGGGAGAGGGTGGCCCTGGGGCTGGCCCCCTGAAGAACCCGGGGATCCCGGCGGGTCTCCTCCACCAGGGATAGGATATAGTCCAACACCTCGTCACACAGGTACACCTGCTGCACCTGGTCGCAGAGGGCCTCCAGTTCCGCCCGCTCCAACACCCGCCGGACCTGATCCAGGGGATTCCCCCCCTGACGCTGGCGGACCATGCGGGCCTCCTGCTCCCGGCTGGGGTAGCCGATGGACAGGCGCATGGCAAACCGGTCCAATTGGGAGTCTGGCAGCAGCTGGGTTCCCGATGCGCCAGTTGGGTTCTGGGTGGCAATGACAAAGAAGGGTTTTGGCACCGGGTGGGTGACACCGTCCACCGTCACCTGCCCCTCCTCCATGGCCTCCAACAGGGCCGACTGGGTACGGCTGGAGGCCCGGTTGAGCTCGTCCGCCAAAAAGAGGTTGCAGAGCACCGCCCCCGGCTGGTACTCCATACAGCCTTTTTCCCGGTTGTACAGGGAAAAGCCGGTGATGTCCGAGGGCATCACGTCCGGCGTGAACTGCACCCGCTGATATTTGAGGCCCAGGGCCTTGGAAAAGGCCAGAGCCATGGTGGTCTTCCCCACCCCGGGGATGTCCTCCAGCAGGACATGGCCCCTGGCCAAAATAGCCAGCAGCACCTGCAGGAGCACCTCATCCTTGCCCACCACCGCCTTTTGGACCTGCTGTAAAATCGCCTGGATGGGGCGTGTATTGTTTGGTTCCATGGGCCGTTCCTCCCTTGTCTTCAAAGTGCCAAAGCCCCTCGCTGATCGGGCCTTCACCGCCCTATCCCACCCGCATGGGGCCAATCCCGCCCAATGGGACGGGAGATGGACAGCCTTAGCATACCATTTCAAGTTCACTCCAGGTCAAGCAATTTTGATCCCCATTCCGTAAACAAACTGTGAATTCTCCGCTCTTTGCCGGGCGGCCAGAACGATTTTTGGGGATACGCCAGTGCCTTTCCCGATAGAGAAAAACGAGGGAAGCGGCCGCTTCCCTCGTTGAACCCTATGGCTAATTAGACCAGCTCGATGATGGCCATCTCTGCGGCATCGCCGCGGCGGGGGCCGATCTTGATGATGCGGGTGTAACCGCCGTTGACCTCCCGGTACTTGGGGGCAATCTCATCAATGACCTTCTTGGCAACGGTCTCTTTGGTGATATAGGAATAAACCTGACGCTTGGCGTGCAGGGAGCCATCCTTAGCAATGGTGATCATCTTCTCAGCCATTGCACGGACCTCCTTGGCCCGGGTCACTGTGGTTTCGATTTTACCTGTCTCCAGCAGATAGGTGACCATGGCCCGGAGCATTGCTCTTCTGTGGTCCGTGGTTCTGCCGAGTTTTCTGGTTCCTGGCATCGAAATTCACTCCTTTACTGTGAGTTTCTGGATATAGCCTTACTCTTCGTCCTTGTTCAGGTCAAACCCCAAGGACTGAAGCTTGGAGATCACTTCCTCCAAGGACTTCTTGCCCAAGTTGCGCACCTTCATCATCTCCTCAGGGGACTTGTTGATCAAGTCGCTGACGGTGTTGACGCCTGCGCGCTTCAGGCAGTTAAACGCACGAACAGACAGGTCAAGCTCTTCAATAGTCATCTCAAGAACTTTCTCTTTGCCGGTGTCTTCCTTCTTCTCCATAATCTCTGTGGAGCTCACCTCGTCGGAGAGATCGACGAAGTGATTGAGTTGCCGATTGAGGATCTTGGCCGCGAGGCTGACGGCCTCCTTGGCGGAGATGGTGCCGTCGGTCCAAACCTCCAGAGTCAGTTTATCATAGTCTGTGATCTGTTCGACGCGGGTGTTCTCAACGTTGTAGTTGACCTTGAGAACGGGCGTATAGATGCTGTCCACCGGGATGGTGCCCAGGGGGGCCTTCTCCAGCTCCAGCTGCTTGTTGCGCTCAGAGGAGACATAGCCCTGGCCTTTTTTCAGGGTGATCTCCATCGACAGTCTGCCCTGGTCGCTGAGGGTCGCAATGTGCATGCTGGGATCGAGGATCTCGATCTCAGAGTCGCACTCGATCATGCCCGCCGTAACATCGCACTCACCCTCGGCATTGATGCGCACGGTCTTGGGGCCGTCGCAGTAGAGCTTTGCCGTGAGCCCCTTGATGTTCAGGATGATCTCGGTGACATCCTCCTTCACACCGGGGAGGGTGGAAAATTCATGCTGAATTCCATCGATCTTGACAGAGATGACGGCAACACCAGGAAGCGAGGAGAGTAGCACACGTCTAAGGCTGTTGCCCAATGTGATCCCAAAGCCGCGGTCCAGGGGCTCCACCACAAACCTGCCGTAGGTCCCATCGGAGCGCAGTTCGGCCGTCTCAATTTTAGGCTCAATGATTTTTACCATAAATAACCCCTCCTGTTAGGACAGAATGATCTGCCGATTTGTTCGCATTCCCATGCTGATCCATCCAGTCGACTACTTGGAGTAGAGCTCAACGATCAGGTGCTCTGCAACATCCAGATCGATGTCCTCCCGGTTGGGCAGTTCCACCACGCGGCCGGTGAGGGTCTCGCTGTTGAAATCCAGCCACTTGGGAGTGGGACGGGCGCTGTTGGCCTCTACAACGGCCTTGATCTTTTCAGAGGATCTGCTCTTGTTGGCAACGGCAACCACATCGCCAGCCTTCAGCTGAATGGAGGGGATGTTCACCTTTTTGCCGTTGAGGGTGTAGTGGTTGTGGAGCACCAGCTGACGGGCCTCTTTTCTGGAGGAAGCCAGGCCCAGGCGGTAGACAACGTTGTCCAGGCGGCACTCCAACAGGCGCAGCAGGTTCTCACCAGGCACGCCAGGCATCTTGCCGGCCAGCTCAAAGTAGTGGTAGAACTGGTTCTCCAGAATGCCGTAGTAGCGTCTTGCCTTCTGTTTTGCACGCAGCTGAATGCCGTACTCAGAGACCTTCTTGCGGCCCTGACCGTGCTGGCCGGGGGCATACTCTCTGCGGACAATTGCACATTTATCGGAATAGCATCTCTCGCCCTTGAGGAACAGCTTCTGGCCCTCGCGGCGGCAAAGTCTGCATACCGAACCGGTATATCTTGCCATCTAATTACACCTCCATCTTCACTAAACACGCCGTCTCTTGGGGGGGCGGCAGCCATTGTGTGGAATTGGGGTCACGTCTTTGATCATGGTCACTTCCAGACCTGCGGCCTGCAGGGCGCGGATTGCAGCCTCACGACCGGCGCCGGGACCTTTGACGTACACTTCAACAGATTTGAGCCCGTGCTCCATTGCAGCCTTGGCAGCGGTCTCCGCAGCGGTCTGGGCGGCAAAGGGGGTGGACTTTCTAGAACCTCTAAAACCAAGGCCGCCGGAGCTTGCCCAGGAGATGGTGTTGCCCTGGGTGTCGGTCAGGGTGACCATGGTGTTGTTAAAGGTGGACTGGATATGAGCGGCGCCGCGCTCAATGTTCTTGCGGACAATGCGCCGGCGGGTGGCTCTCTTGGCGGTAGCTTTTGCCATCTCTACTGATCCCTCCCTGATTACTTCTTCTTATTGGCGATTGTCTTGGCGGGGCCTTTTCTGGTGCGGGCGTTCGTCTTGGTTCTCTGGCCGCGCACGGGCAGGCCCTTTCTGTGACGGACACCGCGATAGGAGCCAATCTCAATCAGTCTCTTGATGTCGAGGGCCACGCTGCGGCGCTTATCGCCCTCCACCTCGTAGTTTTTGTCAATATACTCACGGAGTTTGGTGGCATCCTCTTCGGACAGGTCCTTGACGCGGATGTCAGGGTTGACTCCAGTGGCCTTCAGGATGTCCTGCGCAGACTTTCTACCGATGCCATAGACATAGGTCAGTCCAATTTCGATCCGCTTTTCTCTCGGCAGATCAACACCAGCTATACGAGCCATACGGTATTTACACCTCCATCTTCTAGGTTTGCACGATTAGCCCTGGCGCTGCTTGTGCTTGGGGTTCACGCAGATGACCATGATGCGGCCCTTGCGCTTAATCACCTTGCATTTTTCACAGATGGGCTTAACGGAAGGTCTTACTTTCATGGGAAATTACCTCCTTGTAACTACCCTCGGGTCGGTTTGTTGGAGTGGGACGCCTGCGCTACTTGGAGCGCCAGGTGATGCGTCCCTTGGTCAGGTCGTAGGGGGAGATCTCCACCGTGACCTTATCGCCCGGCAGGATTCGGATGAAGTTCATCCGAAGCTTTCCGGAAATATGTGCCAGCAGTTGGTGCTTGTTGGGCAGCTCCACCAAAAACTGTGCGTTGGGCAGCGCCTCCACGACGGTACCCTCAATCTCAATGACATCTTCCTTTGACAAGCTAAATTCCCTCCTCACTCTGGCCGGCTGCACCGTAATTGAAGGGGTGCAGCAGTCGTTTCAACTGGTTGTCGGTTTGGATGCTTTCTAAATCAACACGTGTGTTGGTTTTTTGCAGATGTTTCAGGCTCTTCTTCTTTGGACTTGCCAGACGGCGGGTTTTCCCGTCGGCAATGTACGCAAAAGAATCTTGTAGATCCACCACCACAAAGAAGCGGTTGCCATCGTGGCCCGCCTTTGAGCGCACGACCATCCCTTTTTCGATCATGGGTGACCTCCTAGCACTGGGTCAAAATCAACGGACCCTGGTCCGTGATTGCGATCGTATGCTCAAAATGGGCCGAGAGCTTGCCATCTGCCGTCACCACCGTCCAACCGTCGGGCAGCTGGCGCACATTGGCTGTGCCCTGGTTGATCATGGGTTCAATAGCAATTGTCATGCCGGGCAGCAGGCGAACGCCGTGTCCGGCCTTTCCGTAGTTGGGGACCTCGGGGGACTCATGGAGCTTGCGTCCCACGCCGTGGCCCACATACTCCCGCACCACGCCGTAGCCCAGCGCCTCCACGTAGGATTGGATGGCATGGGAGATATCTCCCAGCCGGTTGCCCGGTTTGGCCATCGCAATGCCTTTGTAGAGGCTCTCACGGGTGGCATCCATCAGGGCCTGGGCCTCGGGGGAGACCCTGCCTGCCCCAAAGGTGGCGGCGTTGTCGCCGTGGAACCCTTTGAAGAAGGCGCCCACGTCCACACTGACAATGTCTCCCTCCTGGATCTTGCGGGGTCCGGGAATCCCGTGGATCACCTGCTCGTTGATGGAGATACACGCCGAGCCGGTAAAACCGCCATATCCAAGGAAGGAGGGCTCTGCCCCGTGGGACTGGATGAACTTGCGGACCTCCCGGTCGATCTCCGAGGTGGTGACCCCGGGCTCGACCATCTCGCCCGCCAGTTTCAGCGCCTGGGCCGAGAGCTTGCCAGCGGCAATCATGCCGCGGACTTCACTGCTGTTTTTCAGCACAACCATGGTTAACCCTCCAGGGCGGTGCAGATCCGTGCGAAGATCTCATCCACCTCGCCGAGACCGGCAATCTCCACAAGGTTGCCCCGCTCCCTGTAGTAATCCTCCAGGGGCTTTGTCTGGGCATGGTAGACCTTCAAGCGCTCCAAGACGGTTTCGGGCTTGTCATCCTTGCGGACTACCAGCTCCCCACCGCACTTGTCGCACACCCCCTGCACCTTGGGGGGATTGTTTTTGACGTGGTAGGAGGCTCCGCACTTGCTGCAGACCCTTCGGCCAGTCATGCGCTCCTGAATGGCCTGGTCCGGGACCTCCAGGTCCACCACCTTATCGATGGCACACCCCATTTGATCCAGGGCCTGGGCCTGAGGCACGGTTCTGGGAAAGCCATCCAGGATAAAGCCCTTTTGGCAGTCCTCCTGGGCCAGGCGGTGTTCCATCATGGCCACAACCACCTCGTCCGGGACCAGCTGGCCGGACTCGCTGTACTTCTGTACCTGCTTGCCCAGCTCTGTGCCGTTGCGCACCTCTTCACGAATGATGTTCCCCGTGCTGATGGTGGGGATCCCGTAGTGGGCGGCCAATTTTTCCGCCTGGGTCCCTTTCCCCGCGCCGGGGGCGCCGAGTAAAATGATATTCATGGTTTCCTACCCCCAGAAGCTCCTACTCCAAGAAGCCCTTGTAATGACGCATCATCATCTGGGACTCCAACTGCCGCACGGTATCCAGGGCAACGCCCACAACGATGATGATGGATGTACCGCCGATGGCGATGTTCATGCCAGTCACCGCGCCGATGAGAGCGGGCAGCAGGGCAATCACAGCCAGGAAGAGCGCCCCGATGAGAGTGATCTTGCTGATAACTTTAGAGATAAAGTCAGAGGTAGGTTTGCCGGGACGGATGCCAGGGATGGCTCCGTTGTTCTTCCGGAGATTGTTGGCCATCTCCAGCGGGTTATACTGAATGGCCACATAAAAGTAGTTGAAGGCCAAGATCAGTATAAAATAGAGGACGAGATAAACAGGTTGATTGTAGTCGAACGCATGCAAAAAGTTGTACCAGAAGCTGCCCTGTGTGGGCTGCGCCAGGTTCATAATCAGCATGGGGATGGAGAGCAGGGCGTTGGCAAAGATGATGGGCATCACGCCGCTCATGGCCACTTTAATGGGGATGTGGGTGCTCTGGCCGCCGTACATCTTACGGCCCACCACTCTCTTGGCATACTGGACAGGGATTCTGCGCTCGGCATTGGTCATCAAAACGATAAAACCAATGAGGACAACAAAGATCACCACAATCAACGGGACAAAGACATAGTTCAGGCCGCCCACCATCAGCTGACCCACCAGGTAAGCCACCATGGCGGGACCCCGGGCCACGATGCCTGCAAAGAGGATCATGGAGATGCCATTGCCCAGTCCTTTCTCGTCAATGCGCTCGCCCAGCCACATGGTCAGCATAGCGCCGGCCACAAAGGTCAGGATGATGACGGCTGCGGAGAAACCACCAGCAAAGCCGCTGGTGTACTCCAAAGCGCCGTTGCTTCTGAGCACAAAGTAGTAGGCCACGGACTGTACAACCGCCAGACCCACTGTGGTATAACGGGTGATCTTGTTCAGTTTTCTCCGGCCATCCTCGCCCTCTCTGGCCAACTGCTCCAGCCGCCGGATGGCTACCGTCAGCAGCTGAATCACAATGGAGGCGGTGATGTAGGGAGAAATTCCCAGAGCAAACACCGTTGCATTGGAAAAGTTTCCACCGGAGAGGATGTTGAGGTAACTCAAGAAGTTTCCTCCCACATCCACCATCTGCTGGAGTGCAGAGGGATCCAACCAGGGCACTGGAATTGCGGAGCCCACCCGGTAGATCACAATGATCAGCAGGGTGAACAGCAGCTTTTTACGGATCTCAGGCACAGCCCAAGCATTGCGGATGGTCTGGAACATTTAGATCACCTCGGCCTTTCCGCCTGCCGCTTCGATCTTCTGCTTGGCAGAGGCGGAAAATGCAGCAGCCTTGACCGTGAGTTTTTTGCTCAGTTCGCCGTTGCCCAGCACTTTGACTCCATCCAGAGTCTTTTTCAGGAGGCCGGCCTCCTTCAGGGCCTGGGCGTCCACCACGGCGCCATCCTCAAAGCAATCCAGCTTGCTCACGTTGATGGCCACATACCGGGTGGCAAAGATGTTGTTGAAGCCTCTCTTGGGCACGCGTCTTGCCAGAGGCATCTGGCCGCCCTCAAAACCGGGCCGCACGCTGCCGCCGGAGCGGGCCTTCTGGCCCTTGTGGCCCTTACCGGCCGTCTTGCCGTTGCCGGAGCCGATGCCTCTTCCCTTGCGGAAGGGGGCCTTGCTGGCGCCGGGGGCCGGAGAAAGTTCATGCAATTTCATGCTCTTGCACCTCCTTACGCTTGGGTTACCTCAACGAGGTAAGAGATTTTTGCAATCTTGCCTCTTGTCGCATCGTTGTCAGGCTGGATAACCTCACTGCCGATCTTGCGCAGACCCAGAGACTGGGCGGTGGCAATGTGGGAATCCTTGCGTCCAACCAGGCTCTTGACGAGCTTAATTTTCAGTGCCATCCTCAACAGCCTCCCTTACCCTAAAATTTCTTTGGCGCTCTTGCCGCGGATGGCAGCCACCTGGTCCACATTGCGCAGGGCAGCCAGACCCTTAATGGTGGCAGAGACCACGTTGCAGGGGTTGTTGGAGCGCAGGGACTTGGTACGCACATCGCGAATGCCAGCCACCTCCATCACCGCACGCACGGGGCCGCCGGCGATCAGGCCAGTACCCTGGGGAGCAGGTCTCATGAGCACCTTGCCGGCGCCAAACTCGCCAACGATCTCGTGGGGGATGGTGGTCCCTCTCAGGGAGATCTTAATCAGATTCTTGCGCGCATCCTCAATGCCCTTGCGGATTGCATCGGGCACCTCGGAGGACTTGCCAAGGCCGTAACCGACGATCCCGTTGCCGTCGCCAACAACCACCAGCGCGGCAAACTTGAAGATACGGCCGCCCTTGACGGTTTTGGAGACACGGTTGATGGAAACAACCTTCTCCTTCAAATCCAGCGTATTCGCATCAATTCGAGTCAAAAGTACCCCTCCCTCTCTTAGAATTTCAGGCCGCCCTCGCGAGCGCCCTCTGCCAGCTCTTGGACACGGCCGTGGTAGACATAGCCGCCGCGGTCAAAGACCACCTCAGAGATGCCCTTTGCCGTTGCCCGCTGGGCAATCATGCTGCCCACCTTGCGAGCGGCCTCTTTGTTGCTGCCAACGCCCTCGAACTCTTTGTCCATGGAGGAGGCGGCCACCAGGGTGACCCGGTTCACATCGTCAATCAGCTGGGCGTAGATGTGTTTGGCGGAGCGGAATACATTCAAGCGCGGACGCTCAGGTGTGCCGCTGATCTTAGCGCGAACTCTGCGATGCCGTTTGAGCCGAGCCTTGTTGCTGTCGGGCTTATTCACCATTGTTATTTCACTCCTTTACTACTTCTTACCTTTACCAGCCTTACCTTCCTTGCGGATGATAAACTCGCCGGCATATTTGATGCCCTTGCCCTTGTACGGCTCAGGCGGACGTTTTTCGCGGATCTCCGCGGCAAACTGGCCAACCTTCTGCTTGTCAGCGCCGTGGACGATGATGCGGTTGGGGGCGGGAACCTCGATGGTGATGCCGTCCTTCTCCGCCATGATCACCTGGTGGGAAAAGCCCAGGTTCATCACCAGATTGGTGCCCTGCTTTGCAACTCTGTAGCCGACGCCGTTGACCTCCAGCTCCTTTTGGAAGCCCTTGGTCACGCCCTCGACCATGTTAGCAACCAGAGTTCTGGTCAGGCCGTGGAGGCTCTTGTGGACCTTGTCCTCAGAGGGGCGGGTTACAAGCACCTCGTTGCCCTCCACCTTGATGGACATGTCCGGGTGGAAGGTGTTGGTGAGGGTACCCTTGGGGCCCTTGACGGTGACAGTGTTGCCCTCAACCTGAACTTCAACCCCCGCGGGGATCTCAATGGGTTTTCTTCCGATACGAGACATCTGCTGTGCACCCCCTTACCAAACGAATGCAAGGACTTCGCCGCCAACATTCTCTTTGCGAGCCTGTTTGTCGGTCATGACGCCCTTGGAAGTGGATACGATGGCAATGCCGAGGCCCTTCATCACCTTGGGCATATCCTCGCAGCTGGCGTAGATACGCAGGCCAGGCTTGGAAACCCTGCGCAGGCCGGTGATGACCTGTGATTTGTTGGGGCCATATTTCAGAGTGACATGGATCACTCCCTGCTTGCCGTCCTCTTGGACCTGGAAGCTCTTGATATACCCTTCATCCAGAAGGATCTGTGCAATAGATACCTTCATTTTGGATGCCGGAATATCAACCGTGTCGTGTTTGGCTGAGTTCGCATTTCTGATGCGAGTCAGCATGTCAGCGATGCTATCGGTGATATGCATTCCGTCAACCTCCTTTACCAGCTGGCCTTTTTCACGCCGGGAATCTGGCCCTTGTAAGCCAGCTCTCTAAAGCAGATACGGCAAATGCCGAATTTGCGAAGATAAGCGTGAGGCCTGCCGCAGATCTTGCACCGGTTGTATCCTCTGGTGGAAAACTTCGGCGTTCTTTGCTGTTTGTTGATCATTGATTTTTTTGCCACAGACTGTACCTCCCTTACTTCGCGAACGGAGCACCCATGAGCGTGAGCAGCTCCCGGGCTTCCTCGTCTGTTTTCGCGGTGGTGACAAAGCAGATGTCCATGCCGCGGATCTTGTCGATCTTATCATACTCGATCTCCGGGAAAATCAGCTGCTCTTTGAGACCCAGGCTGTAGTTTCCACGGCCGTCGAAGGCGTTGGGGTTGATGCCGCGGAAGTCTCTGACGCGGGGCAGCGCAACGCTGAACAGTCTATCCAAAAACTCGTACATCCGGTCCCCGCGCAGCGTGACCTTTGCACCGATCACCATGCCCTCACGGAGCTTGAAGTTTGCAACCGACTTTTTCGCCTTGCAGGGCACCGCCTTCTGGCCGGTGATGGCGGCGAGGTCGGACATAATTGCCTCTACGATCTTGTGGTTGTCGCGGGCCTCGCCACAACCGACATTCACGACGATCTTTTCAAGCTTCGGGATCTGCATGACGCTCTTGTAGCCGAACTTTGCCATCAAAGCCGGAGCCACATCATTCTTGTAGAGCTCTTTAAATCTGGCCATGTTTTCTCCTCCTCACTTAAAAAGTTTCGCCGCACTTCTTGCAGACGCGCTCTTTGGTGCCGTCCTTCAAGAAGCGGTGGGCCAGCCGGGTGGGCTTGTTGCACTTGGGGCAAACCAGCATCACCTTACTGGCATACATGGGGGCCTCGGCCTTGACAATGCCGCCATTTTCGCCCATTCTTCTGGGTTTGACGTGCTTGGTTGCCAGGTTGATGCCCTCAACAATCACTTTACCTTCTTTGGGGCTCACCTCGAGGACTTTGCCTTGCTTGCCGTTGTCTTTACCAGAAAGAACAACCACGGTGTCGCCCTTTTTCACGTGAAGCTTATTCACTGATGAGCACCTCCATTACAGCACCTCAGGGGCGAGGCTCAAAATCTTCATATAATCCTTGTCGCGCAGCTCTCTGGCCACGGGCCCAAAGATACGGGTTCCTCTGGGGTTCTTATCCTCGCGGATGATGACCGCAGCATTCTCATCAAAGCGGATATAGGTCCCATCGTCCCGGCGCAGGCCGCTGACGGAGCGCACGATGACGGCTTTGACCACGTCGCCTTTTTTCACAACGCCGCCGGGGGCCGCTTTCTTCACGGAAGCTACCACCACGTCGCCGATATTTGCATATCTCCTGCGGGTACCTCCCAATACACGGATGCACATGAGTTCCTTGGCACCGGTATTGTCGGCAACCTTGAGATAGGTCTGCATCTGTATCACAGAGCGTTCCTCCTTTCGGTTGGCTCAAATTATTTGGCTTTCTCGATGATCTCGGTGACTCTCCATCTCTTGTCCTTGGACAGGGGGCGGGTCTCCATGATCTTCACCTTATCGCCGATGCCACAGGTGTTGTTCTCATCGTGGGCCTTCAGTTTCACGGTGCGTTTGATGATCTTATTGTAAAGGGGGTGTCTCACGTTGTCCTGGATGGCAACCACGACGGTCTTATCCATCTTGTCGCTGACAACCTTGCCGACCCTCGTTTTTCTGAGGTTTCTCTCGCTCACAGCCTAGTCCTCCCTTCCGTACTACTGCACGTCGGCCTTCTGCTCATTCTCCCGCATGACCGTCATGACCCGGGCGATGTCCTTTTTGACCGCCTTGATCCGGTTGGGGTTGTCGAGCTGGTTGATGGCGTGCTGGAAGCGCAGGTGGAAAAGCTCGGCTTTGAGCTCACTGAGCTTGGTGTTCAGGTCTTTGTTGGACAGGTCCTTGATCTCAGAAGCCTTCATTACTCTTCACCCTCCTTCTCTTCCTTCTTGATAAACTTGCATTTGATGGGCAGTTTGTGGGAGGCAAGTCTCATGGCCTCCCGAGCCAGTTCCTCGGAGACGCCTCCGATTTCGAACATGACTCTGCCGGGCTTGACGACAGCAACCCAGTACTCGGGGCTGCCCTTACCGGAACCCATTCGGGTCTCAGCGGGCTTTTCGGTGATGGGCTTGTCGGGGAAAATCTTGATCCAAACCTGACCGCCACGTTTGATGTAACGGGTCATGGCGATACGGGCCGCCTCAATCTGATTGGAAGTGACCCAGGCGGGCTCCAGGGCCTGCAGGCCAAAATCACCGTAGGTGACGGTGTTGCCTCTGGTGGCCTGGCCCTTCATGCGTCCTCTGTGGACTCTGCGGTATTTGACTCTCTTTGGCAGCAGCATTATCTTTTGCCCCCTTCCTTCTGAGGCTTACGATCCTGCAGCACCTCGCCGTTGTAGACCCAGACCTTCACGCCGATGCGGCCATAGGTGGTCTTTGCCTCGGCAAAGCCGTAGTCGATGTCGGCACGCAGGGTCTGCAGGGGGATGGTGCCCTCGTGGTAGTGCTCGGTTCTGGCGATCTCAGCGCCGCCCAGACGGCCGGAAACGCAGGTCTTGATGCCCTTGGCGCCCAGCTTCATAGCTCTGCCGATGGCCTGCTTCATGGCCCGGCGGAAGGAGATGCGGCGCTCCAGCTGTGCGGCGATGTTCTCAGCGATCAGCTGTGCATTCCGGTCAGGCTGCTTGACCTCGATGATGTTGATGAACACCTGGACCTTCTCAGCCTTGCCCTTGTTGATCATAGCCTCGCACTGTTTGCGCAGCTTTTCGATCTCAGCGCCGCCCTTGCCGATGACCATGCCGGGCTTGGCGCAGTGGATGTGGATGCGCACCTTGGTTGCGTCGCGCTCAATTTCAATCTGGGGGACGCCAGCGGCATACAGGGTCTCCTTCAAAAATTTCCGGAGCTTGTAGTCCTCAACAAGAAGGTCGCCGAACTCGTTGTCCTTAGCAAACCAGCGGGAGTCCCAATTTTTGATAACACCCACGCGAAAGCCGTGGGGATTCACTTTGTGTCCCATTGTTTACCTCCCTTTCCGCTATTCCTTTTCTCTAAGAACCATGGTGACGTGCGAGGTTCTCTTGAGAACGCGGAATGCTCTGCCCTGTGCTCTCGGTCTGACTCTCTTCATGATGGGACCGGGGCAGGCGAAGCATTCGGCCACATACAGGCTGTTCTTATCCATGTTGTGGTTGTTCTCCGCATTGGCGATGGCCGATTTCAGGAGCTTTTCCAGGGGCTCACAGGCGGCCTTCGGGGTGTTCTTGAGTATGGCAAGCGCAACATCGGTTGGCTGGTTGCGGATCAGGTCCAGCACGATCTGCACCTTGCGGGGCGAGATCCGAGCATTTCTCAAATAAGCTCTTGCTTCCATGTTTTCTCCTCCTTTCGGCCTTCCTTATTTCGCGTTGGATTTTTTGCTTCCGGCATGGCCTCTAAAGGTTCTGGTGGGAGCAAACTCGCCCAGCTTGTGGCCGACCATATCCTCCGTCACGTAGACAGGGACATGTTTGCGGCCGTCATGGACCGCAAAGGTGTGTCCAACAAAATCAGGGAATATCGTAGACGCACGGCTCCAGGTCTTGAGGACCCGCTTCTCGCCGGCGGCATTCATCTCTTGAACCCGCTTGAGCAGCACAGGCTGTACAAAAGGTCCCTTTTTAATACTTCTACCCATTGATTCATCTGCCTCCTTTCAGGCCGCCCTACTTGCTGTTGCGGCGTTTGACAATGAACTTGTCGGAGCGGCTGTGCTTGGCTCTTGTCTTGTAGCCCAGGGTCGGTTTGCCCCAGGGGGTAACAGGGCCGGGCCGTCCGATGGGGCTCTTGCCCTCACCACCGCCGTGGGGATGGTCGCAGGGGTTCATGACCGAGCCGCGCACGGTGGGCCGCCAGCCCATGTGGCGCTTACGTCCAGCCTTACCGATGGAGACGTTCTCGTGGTCGATGTTGCCCACCTGGCCGATGGTGGCCATGCAGTTGACAGGCACGTTGCGCAGCTCACCGGAGGGCAGGCGGAGCAGGGCCATTTTGCCCTCTTTGGCCATGAGCTGGGCCATGACGCCTGCGGCGCGGGCCAGCTGGGCGCCCTTGCCGGGGTACAGCTCCACGTTGTGGACGAAGGTACCCACGGGGATATTCACCAGAGGCAGTGCGTTGCCGGGTTTGATGTCGGCGTTGGGGCCAGAGACGATGACGTCTCCCACCTTCAGGCCGTTGGGGGCAACAATATAGCGCTTCTCCTGGTTCTCGTACTGGACCAGGGCGATGTGAGCGGTTCTGTTGGGGTCATACTCCAGGGTCAAAACGGTTGCCGGAATGCCGGTGACATCTCTCTTAAAGTCGATGATACGATATTTTCTTCTGTTGCCGCCGCCGCGGTGACGGACGGTGATTCTACCGTAGCTGTTGCGTCCAGAATTCTTCTTCAGGCTCTCAAGGAGGCTTCTCTCTGGAGCGACTTTAGAAAGAGAGGTGTAATCGGTGACGGTCATCTGACGTCTTCCGGGCGTAGTAGGCTTATAGGTCTTAATGGCCATGACGAATTCACTCTCCTCATACTCGTTTGCGGGATGATGAGTTATCCCATACCTTGCGGCCGATGCCGCATTACATCATGCTCTCAAAGAACTCAATGCCCTTGGAGTCCTCCGTCAGGGTGACGATGGCCTTTTTCCAATTGGCTTTGTATCCGGCATGCAGGCCCATTCTCTTGAAGCGGCCTCTGACATTCATGGTGTTCACCTTGGCGACCTTCACGCCGAACAGGGTCTCGACAGCCTTGGCGATCTCGATCTTGTTGGCATCCTTGGCCACTTTAAAGGTGTACTTTCTCATCTGCAGGCCTGCCATAGAGGCCTCGGTGATCACGGGGCGCAGGATAATGTCCTGGGCGGTTTTCATTATGCGTACACCTCCTCAAGTTTTGCGACGGCATCCTTGACCACGATGAACTTGTCATAGTTGAGGATATCGTAGACATTCAGGGTGTTGACCAGGGTGGTCTTGACGCCGGGGATGTTGGCGGCGCTCTTGGCGACCATCTTGTTGACCTCAGGGAGCACGATCAGGGCCTTCTTTTCCACGCCCAGTGCTTTGAGCATCTCAACAACAGTCTTGGTTCTGTAGCTCTCCAGGCTGATGCTGTCCACAACCACCAGGTTGTTCTCCTGCACCTTGCTGGAAAAAGCAGATTTCATGGCCAATCTCTTGACCTTCTTGTTCAGGGAGTATTTGTAGTCCCGGGGCTTGGGGCCCAGGGCCACGCCGCCGTGCCGCCACTGGGGGGCGCGGATGGAGCCCTGTCTTGCATGGCCGGTACCCTTTTGTCTCCAGGGCTTGCGGCCGCCGCCGCGGACCTCGGTTCTGGTCAGGGTGGACTGGGTGCCCTGGCGCTGGTTGGCCAGGTAGTTGACAACGGCCGCGTGCATCACGACCTTGTTGGGCTCAATACCGAAGACGGCTTCCGAGAGGTCGAGCTCACCAACGCTTTTCCCGGTCATATCATAAATTGTAACCTTTGGCATTGTGTTTCCTCCTTCCCTTACGCCTTCACGCTATCGGTAACAAAGACGATCCCGCCCTTGGGGCCGGGGATCGCGCCTTTGAGCGCAATCAGATTGTTTTCAGCATCCACTTTGACAACGGTCAGGTTCTGGACTGTGACCTTTTCCACACCCATGTGGCCAGGCAGGCCCTTGCCCTTCATGACACGGGAGGGGGTGGAGTTTGCACCGTTGGAACCGGCATGTCTGTGGACGGGGCCAGTACCGTGGCTCTCCTTCAGGCGGTGGTTGCCAAAGCGCTTGATGGTGCCGGCATAGCCCTTACCTTTGCTGATGCCCTGCACATCCACTGCATCGCCCACTGCGAAGCTGTCAGCCTTGATGATGTCGCCCACGTTCAAAACGGAGCAGTCGTCCAGGTGGAACTCCTTGAGGGTTCTTTTGAGACCCGCATCCGCCTTGGCGAAGTGGCCTTTGAGAGGCTTGTTGACCTTCTTGTCGGAGATGTCGCCGTAACCGATCTGCACGGATTCATATCCGTCGTTTTCGATTGTCTTCTTTTGGACGACAGCGCAAGGGCCCGCCTCAATGATGGTGACAGGGATTACTTTTCCCTTTTCGTCAAAAAGCTGGGTCATGCCGAGCTTTTTGCCAATGATGCATTTTTGCATTTTTCCTACCTCCTAAGGTTATTGGTTGGCTGAGCCAACGTGACCTGCTGCTGAGAATCGAGGGCGCATTAGAGCTTGATCTCGATCTCTACACCGGCAGGGAGCTCAAGACTGGTCAGGGCCTCCACGGTCTTGTTGGAAGGTCTGAGGATGTCAATGAGTCTCTTGTGGGTTCTTCTCTCAAACTGCTCGCGGCTGTCCTTGTATTTGTGGACGGCACGCAGGATCGTGACGATCTCCTTCTCGGTGGGCAGGGGGATCGGGCCAGACACCCTTGCACCGGTTCTCTTGGCGGTTTCCACAATCTTCTCTGCAGAAGCGTCCACCAACTGATGGTCATAACCCTTGAGTCTGATTCTGATTTTTTCTTTGACTGCCACTTACCATCGCCTCCTTGACTTGATTACACGGAGCAACGTTTCATCCTACTGAACACCCAGCCGGGTGTTTCGCACAGAGGCACATAAAAAATTCCGGCAAGCCCAAAGAGCGCAGGCTTATCCGGAGACAAATACCCCCACGCTGAAACACAGCGTGTCCCGAAGGCCATCACAGGCTTTCGTTCAGTATTCTGGTCGCCCGGTTTAAAATCGGACATACTCGGCGAAAATTCCCCGCACACAGCGGCAACCTCTCGCTTCATCGCATATCGAGTGCGTTTTGACGCACCTGTGCAGTCATGCTCTATTATATTACTACAAACGGATTGGCTTTGCAAGCACTTTTTCGCCTTTTTTGCGGATTTTTTTGATTCTCCTTTCTGTTTCTTAAAGGAAAAATTTCGTTCTGTTTTTTGTATAATATTCATAATTATCAACGGCATATTCGAGGGCCACCCAAGGCATCAACGGCATACCGATAAAACATTTCAATCCATTTTCCCGATTTTATCAAATAATTTTCCTATTTCATCACAGTTACAAGAAACATCTGTGTTTCTCCACCCACTTCCATTATAATAAGGTCACCAACCCTTCACAAACCCTACATGCAAAGGAGGAAGCACCATGAAAACCGCGTTTATCCACGCCAATGTCCTAGATGTTCTAGAAAAAAAGGTATGCCCGGACTGCACTGTTCTGGTGGAAAATGGTATAATCACAGCAATTGGCCCCCAGACGGACACGCGAGAATCCCGATTGGTTGACTTAAAAGGAGCCTACCTCTCCCCCGGACTCTTCAACTGCCATGTACACATTACCTCCAGCACCACCAACGATCCCTCTATGGATAAAGCCAGTGTCGTGGGCTACACGCTGGCCTCCTTGGAGAACCTGCGCACCTTCATCCAAACTGGCGTCACTTTTGTGCGTGACGTGGGGGAATATGGCACCATTGCCACCGAGCTGCGGGATGCTATTCGGGTGGGGCGGGTAAAAATGGCTCCGGACATGCAGGTGGCTGGCCACCCGATCTGTATGACAGGCGGAACCACCTGGAATTTTGTGGGTTACCAGGCCGACGGGGTGGACGAGTGCCGCAAGGCCGCCCGGCTGATGCTGCGAGAAGGGGCTGATTGGATCAAACTCATGGGTACCGGTGCCATTGCCACCCGCGGGGTGGAGCCTGGTTGTACCCAGTTAGGCGAGGATGAGCTCCGTGCCGCCGTGGTAGAAGGGCATAAGGTGGGGGTTAGATCCAGCTGCCATGTCCAAAATATTGAAGGTGCTAAAAATGCCATTCGTGCCGGTGTGGACTGTTTGGAGCATGGGTTCCGCCTAGATGAGGAAGCGGTGGCCATGATGCTGGAAAAAGGTACCTGGTTGGTACCAACGGTCAGCGTCCCCTCCTCCGTTCTCCGGGGCGAAGGCAAAGGGATGCGTGAAGAGTTTGTCCGCAAGGCCCGCCAGATGGAAGCTTACTGCTACGATTCCTTCCGCCGGGCCTACAACGCCGGCGTCCCCTGCGCCCTGGGCAGCGATGTGGGCACACCCATGTGCCTCCCGGAAGAAACCGCCCGCGAGATGGTAGTTATGGTGGAACAGTGCGGCCTTGATCCTTTTGACGCCTTGGCAATTGGAACCATCAATTCCGCCCGTCTCTGCCGGGTGGACAAGGAACTAGGCTCTATCACCGTGGGCAAAAAAGCCCATTTCGCAATTTTCGCCGAGAATCCCGCCCAGGATATTCGGGCAGCTCAGAACTGTCTCATGACAGTAAAAAATGGGGAGATCCTTTGGCAAAAATAATCCAGATAGAAAAATGCCCTCAGCCGCCGGCCGAGGGCATTCCCTTATTCTGAAGTCTCCCCCCGAGCTTGACGGCGGAAAGCGCGAGGAGACAGCCCATAAATTTTTTGGAATGCGTCCCCAAAGCTGCCCTGGCTTTGATAGCCAAGGGATCGGGAGATCTCCCCAACCGGATCCTCAGTACCTACCAAGCGCCGCGCCGCCTGCTCCATCCGATAGCGCCGCAAGTACGTGGCCATTGGCATACCAAAAACGCCTTTAAACCCCGTGCGCAAAGAAGTCAAACTGATACCATATTCTTTTGCAAGTCTTTCTGCTGGAATATTTTCCTGTAGGCGCTCCACGATACACCGCTGAATCTGTTTGACAATGGAAACCAATTCCGGCTCATAACTCTCGTATATTCCCATGGTTTCCCTCATGTCTGACAAGATCAGCAGCAACTCCAAAACTCTCAGGGGATAGATATACCGCCGGTTCTCCGGGGGCATCGTCCAAAAATCTTTCAATAGGCGATCCGTTTTTTCCTGTCGCGCCAAATGCAGCTGCCGCCCTTCTGGAATTAGCTTTTTCTCTATCTCGTGCAGATCCAAACGTTCCCCTAGGCCATGCCGTGTCAACATTTCCTGGAGTGGCACAAAATCCAATTCAAGGACAACCCCCTGATAGTATCCCAAGGGGAATTGTATCAAATGGCTGTGGTTTCGTATTGGCGCGATGACTAGATCGCCATTGCCCGCATATTGCAGCATTCCGTTACGTAGAACACACTCTCCACGGCCCTGGCAACAGTAATTCAGCTCCAGCCCCTCAAAAAGCCCCTCCACCTTAGGCTGATACCGGTATCCTTGTATCTCCATCAAGGCCACCTCCACACCCGGCAACACCGGATATACAATCACCCGGCCCGACCCCCGAGGTACTGGCAGATCAAACGCTTCTCCATCTTGACACGCTCCCAATGAGCGTTCCCGCGCGAAATGAGAAAACATAGCATACCGCCTCCCCCTACATTATAAAAATGGAAGTTTGCCCTGTCAAATTCCCATGTAAGAATTTGCCCAATCTGATCGGATTCCATTCCAAACGCAGGCAGCAGCAAGCCCCTCCTTCCGCAGAGAACCCCGCCCGACCGGCGGGGTTCTCTGCCCTTTATTATCCACTAAAAGGGAAACTCATACTCAAAGCTGGCCTGGTCGCTCTCCAGGGCAAAAACCGTCTCCCCGTCCCGCTGAAAGAGGTACCGGGCCCGGCAGGCAAGGGATTCCCCCACCGTGCGGGACATGGCCCCTTTGGCCGGGGCCCGCAGGGACCGCTCCCTCCCCTCCAGCAGGGTGGCAGTCAGCACATCCCGGCCCTGGCGCACCCGGATGGTCCCCTTGCCCAGCGATTCCACCTTGGCCCCCAGGTAGGTGGCCAGGCGGTACTCCCTGCCCCGCCAGAAGAGAATGCCCACGGTGCCCAGCAGGCGCCCCGGCCCCAGGGGAACGTCCGCCGCCGCCAGCATGAGGGATCCCCCTGGGAAACAACATTGGGTCCAAACATATTCCCTGGGAAAGGACCGCCCCCGGTCCCCCTCCCAGTAACCAGCGCCCCGGGGGAAATCATAGACCCGCCCGTTGATGGTCACCTTCCCCCGCACCCGGTGGATCATGCTCACCACCTCGTGGCGGCACTCCAGACCTGGAATCCAGCGGAAGGGCCCCATAAAGTGGTACCGCGGCGGGGCCAAGGGGCCAAATTCCACCGTGCCGGTGACCGTCAGATCCTGGCGGTGGATGTTCAGCAGAAAGCCCTTTTCGCAGAACAGGTTCTCCCCAATGGTCAGGTAGAGGGGATCCTCCTGCTTCAGACAAAACGCCCCGGAGGGGAAGGGCACATTCCAAGCCCCATCCTCCGTCAAAAGCTGAATGGAACAGCACCTGTTGCCGTTCTCGCCATGCCAGGCGGGAATCACCGCCAGGACCTGCTCCTTGGATTGGCATTTAAAATACCACCCGCAAAATCCGTTACCCATGGTTCAAACCCTCCTGTGCCGGATTGTCCAACAGATTTCCCCGGAAATCAAACCGGGAGCCGTGGCAGGGGCAGTCCCAGCTGCGCTCGTCCGGGTTCCACTCCAGCTGGCACCCCAGGTGGGGGCAGCGAATATCCACCCCATAGAGGGTGCCGTCCCGGTCCCGGTAGACCCCCGCCTTCTCCCCGTTCCACTGTACCACGCCGCCGCAGCCAGGGGCCAGGTCCTTGGCGCTCTCCGGGGGAATCTGGAAGATCCGGCGGCCCAGGCCCTTCACCGCCTGGCCCCCTTCGCTGACCAGGGTTCCCACGTCCCCCACAGAGAACCGCTCCGGAGAAAACACAGGGGCGTTGGCGCTCTCCCCCTTGCAGATCAGGTCCCGCAGAATCATGGCCGACGCCATGGCGTGGGTCATGCCCCACTTTTGGAAGCCGGTGGCCACATACCAACCGGGGGTGCTTCCGGCAAAGGGACCGATGTAGGGGATCCCATCCAGGGTCATACAGTCCTGGGCGGACCAACAGGCCACCTCCCGGCTGCCGGGGAACCAGCGGCGGGCCTGGCTGCGCAACGCCTCATACCGGCCCCCCGCCCGATTTTCCCCTGTGCGGTGGCCACAGCCCCCCAGCAGCACCAGATCCCCCCAACTGCGCAGGGAGTATCCGCCAGAATCCGCACCAATCCAAAGGCCCTCCACCGGACTTGTCCCCTCCAGCGCCAGCACATAGGACCGCTCCTGGTGCATCCGGGCAAAGTACAGCCCCGGAAAGTTCACAAAGGGAAAGTGGCAGGCAAAGACCACCTGCCGGGCCTGAACCCGGTGGCTCCCCGCCTGGAGGGATCCATCCTTCAAAATGCGCACCGGGCTGTTCTCATAGATGGTCAACGTCCTGGAGATCCCCTGGACAAATTTGAGGGGATGGAACTGCCCCTGCTCCCGGAAGCGCACAGCCCCCGGGGCCCCCACCAGCTCCAGGGTGGGGGTACTGGTGACCAGGTCGGCAGCAATCCCCAGGGAGCAGGCCGCCGACGCCTCCTGCTGCAGCTGGTAGAGATCCTCCCCATAGACAAAGGCGTCCACCTCCTGCCAGTCACAGGGGATGTTCTCCCGCTGGATGATCTGCCGGTATTCCTGGATGGCCTGCTCATTGGCGGCGGCATATTGATGGGCCCCCTCGTCCCCCATCTCCTGGAGCAGCCGGCGGTAGATGAGCCCGTGCTGGCTGGTGACTTTAGCGGTGGTGTTTCCCGTCTGGCCGCGGGCGATGGAGCCGGCCTCCAGAACCGCCACCTCCCGGCCAGCCTGCTGGAGCTGATAGGCGGTGAGCAATCCCGCCATGCCGCCCCCCACCACGGCCACCTGGGTCTGCAAATCCTCCTCCAGGGGACCCCACTTTGGCAGGGCACAGGTTTTGGCCCAAATGGATTCCACCACGGCATCCCTCCCTTTCCAATTCCAGATGCCCTAGTGTTCCCCAATTTGTTCCACTCTATTCTGCAGCGGCCCGCCGCCCAGCCATGAACCTGACCACGCATCTTATGATTTCGAACGAAAGATTTGACAAATCGTAATATTTAATTAGAAATATACAATATTAGGCTACTGCGTTGGCAGTCAAACTGCGCTTCATCGTCCACGTTGGCGCTGTCTTTCCGAGGAATGGCAGGACCAAACCCCATCGTCCTATGCCATTGTTGCCTTGATCTGCTGGATCAGGGGCGCCAGACCCTTGCGGGCCTCCCTGCGGCAGACAAAGTGGTAGAGGGCCGTCGCCTCCGGATCCAGAATGGGGATCACCACCCGGTTCTCTGGCCTGCCGCCCCACTTCATGGCCAGGTCCGAAACAAAGGCCGGTAGCGCCGAGGCCTGCACCAGTTCCTCCAGGTCCTCCTGCCGGTTCTGAACCAGCGCCCGGGTGAGGGGCATCTTTTGGCGGCACACCTCCCGCCAGAACCCAATCTGGGCAAGGAGCAGCACGCTCTCCCCGTCAATATCCTCAAAGTACAGGCCCTTGGCCCCGGACAGGGGGTGGGCCGGCGGCAGGGAGAAATACAGCTGCTCCCGCTCAAAGGGGAAACAGTAAAACGCCTCCCCCTCCACAGGATGGGGGAGCACCACAAACTGGTACAGCCCCTCCCTCAGGCCCTCCATCAGGTCCTGGGGATCCTTCATCTCGGAGGCAATGGTCATCTCCGGGTAGAGCCTTGAGACCAGCGGCGCCAACTCCCACAGGGGGGCGGGGGTGCAGGATCCGATGGCGAGGGTCCGCTGGCTGCGGTCAAAGGCCCGCACCCGGTCCACCAGATCCCTGGCCTGGTCCACCACCCGGCGGGCCTGGTCCACCGTCAGCTGGCCGGTCTGGTTGAGGGTGAGCTTGTTCTTCTGCCGGTCAAACAGGGTGACCTGCAGTTTCTCCTCCAGTTTTTGCATGGAGCGGCTCAGGGCGGGCTGGGAGAGATGCAGCTGCTCCGCCGTGGCGGAGATGGTCCCACACCGGGCAATGGCAAGGAGTTGGACGAGTTGGTTGAGTTCCACCATGGGCAGAACCTCCTTCCGTTTACTATGCGTTTTTATTATAGCGCCTTCCGCAACTGGCATTGTACTTTTTTGCAAAATCGGCCTACAATATCCTTAGAAACCGCGGTGACACCGGGATGCAAAACGGAAGCTCCCGCACCAGCCCACCTGGCCCTGTGGCCGCGGTCCCTCTCCGGTGTTCCCAGGTGTGGACCTCTGAGGCCACGCCGGTGGGACACCCCCGTGTGCAAACGCAACAACTGGAATGGGGTTTGATGCCCCAGGGCTGGGAGACTGGGCCTACAGACCCACACCAGCCAGACACCGGGATCTCCCCTTTCTGGGACATGTCCAATTGATCGGAGGAACGTCCATGAAGAATCTTTCCAAAAGGGCCGCCGTTCTGCTGCTGGCCGTGACCCTTCTCTCCTGTGGGTGTTCTTCCCAACCCCAAGGCAGCACATCCTCGACACAGGCAGGTGAGGAGACCATGCAACCCCAATCCAGCCAGAGTTCCAGCGGGATGGTACCGGCGCTCCGGGAGGAGTCCCAGGTCCGTTCCGGCACCTCGACAGACACTCTGGCCACCCCCTGGGATTTTCCTTCCCCATACAACTACGGCAGCGGCCGCTATACCGACTGGGGCTACCGCACCATGTCCCGCCGCCTGCCGGAACCTACGGGCAACGAGACGGTCTTGCACACCACCCCCGACCCCACGGAAATCCAGGCCCTCTATCTGTGGGAGGAGGGGAACGTCCCGGCCCGCACAACGGTGCCCCAGAACTGGTCCGGTTTTGACAGCCCCGACTTCCGTCCCTATGTGACGGCCATCCCCGTGCGGGAGGGCATCCAGCCAAAGGGCGCGGTGGTCCTGCTGGCGGGCGGCGCCTTTCAGACCCGGGCCAACTACACCGATACCCTGCCCACCGCTGCACACCTGCGGGAACTGGGCTTCCAGACCTTCATTGTGGACTACCGCCTGCGGCCCTATACCCAACAGGAGGGTGCGCTGGACGTGGCCCGGGCCGTGCGGTTCATCCGCCAAAATGCCGGAATCTACGGCATCGATCCCCAAGACATTGCCGTCATGGGCTACTCTGCCGGCGGCATTCAGGCTGGGGAGTTCCTCCTGAACTTTGATGGGGATGTCCTGCCGACGGTTCTGGACCCGGACTATGTTCCCGATGTCCTGGACGCCGTACCGGCCCATGCCAGCGCCGCCGGCATGATCTACTCCTTCTACGGCAGGCTCAGCGTGGCCTCCATGGACGAGGAGGCGCTGCGGGCCGGGGACCTGCCCCCCACCTTCTACTGCTATGGGACCGAGGATCCCTTCTACCGCCAATTTCAGGCCCAGTATGACCTGATGCAGCAGGTGGGGGTCACCACCAAGCGGATTGTGCTGCAGGACTGGCCCCACGGCTTTGGTGGAGACGGCGGCTGGGTGGCCGATTACGCCCAGTGGCTGGAGCAGGTCTTTGCCCGAAACGGAACGGCGGACTAGACGAACTGTCCCTCCCCGGGGGCAACACCCCAGCCTTTGACTGCAGAAAACCCGGACAACCGGCCAAAGAGCCGGTGTCCTGATCCAATAGATTCCAACAAAAATTGAAAAAGGATGATTTTCATGGAATTCATTACATTGAACAATGGTGTCAAAATGCCTCTGGAGGGCTTTGGTGTCTTCCAGGTGCCCGATCCCGCCCAGTGCGAGCAGGCAGTGCTGGACGCCATCGCCGCCGGCTACCGCCTCATTGACACGGCGGCGGCCTATATGAACGAGGAGGCCGTGGGCAAGGCCATTGCCAAGAGCGGTGTGCCCCGTGAGGAGCTGTTTATCACCACGAAGCTCTGGGTGCAGGACGCCAGTTACGAGGGGGCCAAAGCCGCCATTGAGACCTCTCTGAAAAAGCTGGGCCTCAGCTACATCGACCTGTACCTGATCCACCAGCCCATGGGGGACTATGTGGGCGCCTACCGCGCCATGGAGGAGGCCTACAAGACCGGCAAACTCCGGGCCATTGGCGTGTGCAACTTCTACCCCAACCGGCTGGCCGATCTGTGCGAGACTGTCTCTGTGATTCCCGCCGTCAACCAGGTGGAGCTGCACCCCTTCTTCCAGCAGGAGAGCGCCCTGGCCCTCATGAAGGAGTACGGCGTGTGCCCTGAGGCCTGGGGCCCCTTTGCCGAGGGCAAACATGGGATCTTCACCCACCCGGTCCTCACCGCCATCGGCGAGAAGTACGGCAAGACTGCCGCCCAGGTGGCCCTGCGCTGGAATGTGCAGAGGGGTGTTGTTGTGATCCCCAAATCCACCCACAAGGACCGCATGGAACAGAATATGAACATCTGGGATTTCACCCTCTCCAATGCGGATATGGCGGAGATTGCAAAGCTGGATCTGGGCCACAGCGAAATTGTGGACCACGGCGACCCCGCCTTTGTCAAAATGCTCCACAGCCTGAAGGTCCACGACTAACCACAGGGGGATTCAATTCATGAAAGAGACGGTATTGGCGGCATCCCGGGCCTTCTGGGACGCCATGGAGCACGCCGACGGGGCGGGGATGCGTGCCATCGCCCACCCGGATTGCAATTTTGTGCACATCGGCATCACCTGCAAGCTGGACCGGGAGATCGAGTTCTACACCACCGGCATGTTTCAACCCACCGAACTGCGGATCAACAGCCAGCAGGTGGACCTGTTTGGAGACACGGCAGTGGTCATCACCGACTGCAACTACGGCCTGCTTCTCAACGGGGAGGCCACAACCCACCACTTCGCCGTAACAGAGGTCTACAACCGGATGGATGGGGATTGGAAGCTGGTGACCTTCTCCTTCACCGCCCTGGTGTATTGAACATCTGCAGGGCGTTTTCCCAAAAAGGCCGGGGCCGGCAGGCACAATGCCTGCCGGCCCCATTGATTTCATCCAAAAGGAGGTGCCCTGATGCAGGTGGTGACCCTCTCCAACGGTGTCAACCTACCCATGATGGGGTACGGCACCTTTCAGCTCACCGACCCCGCACAGTGCCAACAGTGCGTCCTGGACGCCCTCGCCTGCGGCTACCGCCTGGTGGACACGGCAGCGGCCTACCACAACGAGGAGGCTGTGGGGGCCGCCCTGCGGCAGTGCGCCATTCCCCGCAAGGAGCTGTTTGTCACCACAAAGGTGTGGATTCAGGACGCCGGGTATGATGCCACCCTGCGGGCCTTTGCGGCCTCTCTGGACCGGCTGGGCCTCAGCTACATCGACCTGTACCTGATCCACCAGCCCTTTGGCGACACATACGGCGCCTGGCGGGCCATGGAGCGCCTGTATGAGGAGGGTGCGGTCCGCGCCATTGGCGTGAGCAACTTTTCCCCCGAGCGCCTGGTGGACCTGTGTATGAACCACCGGCTCCGCCCCATGGTCAACCAGATTGAGATCCACCCCTTCTTCCAGCAGCGGGAAGCCCTGCAGGTGATGGACTCCTACGGGGTCGTGCCCCAGGCGTGGGGCCCCCTCTCCGAGGCCCAAAAGAATATCTTCCACAACCGGGCTCTGGCAAAAATCGCCCGGCAGCACAATAAAAGTACCGCCCAGGTCATTCTGCGCTGGCACTACCAGCGAGGGATCCCCACCATCCCCAAATCCGCACACCGCCAGCGCATGGAGGAGAACCTGGACATCCTGGATTTTTCCCTCACCGACCGGGAGATGCAGTCCATTGCCGCCCTGGATATCGGCCACAGTGAGATCATTGACCACCGCTGTTTCTGTACGGCAAGGCAGCTCAACAGCGTCAAGATCCACGGCTGATCTCCCTGCGGGGATCCAGCCGTCAAGGGGATACAAAGAGAGATGGCAGACACGGATGTGTCTGCCATCTCTTTTGCATGCCATCGATCATCTGATCCAACATCTCAGTCTGGCCGCCAAAGGCCGTGGAATGGGCCGGCTGCCACGGGGTTCTGGCCATCAATAGTTCTCCTTCTGTCCCAGCAGAAGGGTGCGCAGGCGCTGAAGGGATCTGTCCCAATCAAACTCCTGGACCCAGTCGATCATCTGGGAGGAGATCATCACCGTCACCACAGAGAAGGCGATGCGGGCCAGGGGGATGTAGGTCAGAGAGAGCCCCAGCACCAAAAAGTCTGTGAACATGTAGCAGCGGGAGAGCTTCCACTTGATGCCATGGGATATCACCAGGGCCAGGGCGTCATCGCCGCCAGCAGAGCCACCCTGGCGCACAATGAGCCCCACGCCGATGCCCACAAAGAGTCCTCCCGCCACGGCCGCCGCAAAGGGGTGCGCAGACAGATCCGGCAGCATGGGCGGGAACATCTCCCACAGCTTGTAACAGAGGGAGACCCCCACCGTGGAGATCAGCGAAATTTTAATAAACCGGCCGCCCAAAAATCGGAAGGCCAACAGGTAACAGATCCCATCCAGGATGGGGGTGAGAAATGCAGGGGAAATGCCAAACCAGTTTTCCAGCAGGAGCATCAGGCCGATGACACCGCCCTCGGTGATGCCTGTCTGCTGATGGATGTTATGGATTCCAAAGGAACTGATGGCCGCCCCTGCCAGGATCAGCGCGATCATCTTCCAGGACAGCCCCTCCAGGAACTTGTCCCAGGCGCAGGTGAGCCATTTTTTCAACACAGTAAAACCTCCGCTCTTCTTGCTTTCTATTGATTATCATAAGGTATATAGTCACTATAAGGTCAAGGTAATTCTTATTAAATCAGCACTTTTTATTAATTTTATTTGTTATGACAATCAATTTTATCGATAATTTTCTATATTTCACAAAAATTCGCGGAATAAATCTTATCTAGGGGAAGTGCAAATCTTCTTTTGTAACCCGTGCGGCACCGTGATCCTTTTGGAGCCAACTTCTCCATACCTGTTGGCTTCCAGGAAACAAGATCATCAAAATTTTGCGGCATCCCCGTTCTGGCGCCAGCAATGCACCCTTCATCAAGATTGTGTGGGAGAAGCAAGTTCATTGCTGCGCTGAGGGACATCTGCCGTCCCTACGGGATGCGGCGCAGATGCGGCAAATTCCCCGTCCCAACGCTGATCCGGAACAACAAAAAGAGGCGGGGAAAATCCCCGCCTCCCGGCATGATCGCTTGTTCTCTAGTAGGCCTTGCCCCAGACCACCATGGTCTTGGCGGGCTTGCCGCAGATGGGGCACACGTCCCCCAGGTGCTCCTGTTCAAAGGGCATGCAGCGGGAGGTCAGGCCCGCCTGCTCCTTCATGGCCAGCTCACAGGCCTCGTCGCCGCACCACATGGTCTTGATGAATCCGTTTTTGCCGTTGGCCAGCGCCAGGATCTCCTCCATGGTGGTGGCGGACCAGGTGCGGCTCTCCCGGTTCTGGAGGGCCCGCTGGTACAGCCCGTCGTGGACCGCATCCAACAGCCGGGCAATCTCCGCCTCCAGCTGATCCAGGGGGACAAAGGTCTTTTCCCGGTTGTCCCGGCGAACCAGGACACACTGGTTCTTCTCCAGGTCCTTGGGACCGATCTCCAGGCGCAGAGGCACGCCCTTCATCTCATACTCGGCAAACTTCCAGCCGGGGGAGTTGTCCGAGGCGTCCAACTTGACCCGGAAGGTCTTCTGCAGCCGCTGGCAGAGCTCCTGAGCCTTCTCCAACACGCCGCCCTTGTGCATGGCAATGGGCACAATCATCAGCTGGGTGGGGGCGATGCGGGGGGGCAGCACTAGGCCGCTGTCATCCCCGTGGGTCATGATGATGGCCCCGATGATCCGGGTGGACATGCCCCAGGATGTCTGGAAGGGGTAGGCCAGCTTGTTGTCCCGGCCGGTGTACTGGATGTCAAAGGCCCGGGCAAAGCCGTCCCCAAAGAAGTGGCTGGTGCCGCTCTGCAGGGCCTTGCCGTCGTGCATCATGGCCTCAATGGTGTAGGTGGATTCCGCCCCGGCGAATTTTTCCTTGTCCGTCTTTTTGCCCTTGAGGACAGGGATGGCGAGGTAGTTCTCACACAGATCCGCATAGACGTTGAGCATCTGCTCCGTCTCCGCCACGGCCTCCTCCCGGGTCTCGTGCATGGTGTGACCCTCCTGCCAGAGGAACTCCATGGTCCGCAGGAAGGGGCGGGTGGTCTTCTCCCACCGCAGAACGGAGCACCACTGGTTGTAGAGCTTGGGCAGATCCCGGTAGGACTTGATCACGTGGGCGTAGTGCTCGCAGAACAGGGTCTCAGAGGTGGGGCGCACGCACAGGCGCTCGGTGAGCGCCTCGCTGCCTCCGTGGGTGACCCAGGCCACCTCTGGGGCAAAGCCCTCCACGTGGTCCTTCTCCTTCTGCAGCAGGCTCTCAGGGATCAGCAGGGGCATATAGACATTCTCATGGCCGGTGGCCTTGAACATGCCGTCCAGGGTGTGCTGGATGTTCTCCCAAATGGCGTAGCCGTAGGGGCGGATGATCATGCAGCCCCGCACGGAGGAGTAGTCTGCCAGCTCCGCTTTTTTGACCACATCGGTGTACCACTTGGCAAAGTCCTCCTCCATGGGGGTGATTGCCTCAACCAGTTTCTTTTGCTCTGCCATCTTGCGTTCTTCCTTTCTGTTCCCCCACCCCGCAGACCGGGAGAAGGTTCTTGCGCCTCCCCCTCTCCCACTGCGGGATCCGGCAGGTTTGGGGACCGGGGGCCGTTTTGAATCGATACTTTTTCATTATAGATGGATCCGTGCCGTTTGGCAAGGGAGGCGGCCCATTTTTCCCCAAAATCCCCCAAGAATGGGGGATCCCCCGTCCCTTTGGGTAAAACAAAGGGCAGCCGGAAACATCCGGCCGCCCGCCACTCACTGGGGAATTAGTCGTTGACGTGCTCCTCCAGGTACTTGACCACATCGCCCACGGTTTTGACATTCTCCACCGCCTCATCGGGGAACTCCAGGTCAAACTCATCCTCGATGCTCATGACCAAGTCCACAATGTCCAGAGAATCTGCACCCAGGTCATCCACAATGGAGGACTCCATGGTCACCTGATCCTCCTCCAGGTCCAGCTGCTCGCACAGAATCCCTTTTACCTTCTCAAAAATCTCCATCATTCGTTCCTCCTATGGATTGTGATTTTCAAAATCAAAAGCATTTTGCTGTTGGATGGGACAGCGAAAACGCCAAAAACACCATCCTGACTTTTGCTACGATCCATCATAACCGTTTTCCTACGCTTTTGCAATAGGAAACTTGCACGATTTCCATTTTGTTTTTTCCCGATCGGCTCCTTTCTGCCCAAAGAGGACCCTTTCTTTTCGTCTGTTCCGCCTGGGGGATGCTTTTGGCCCCCGATCTGTGGTAAAATGGCGGCAGAACCCGACCACAATTTTGGAGGTGCCGTTTGATGTTTCATCGTTCCCCCCATCCCCAGGTGATTCGGCTGTGGCAGGAGCCTTGGCGCAAAGAGCAGGCCGCCCGCTGGTTCAGCCAGAAGTGGGAGATTCCCGTGGAGGCCTACCGTGAGAGCATGGACGCCTGCCTGGAAAATCCCCAGGGGATTCCCCAGTGGTATCTGATCCCCGGGCCAGACGGCTCCCTTCTGGCCGGGGCCGGTATCATTGAGAACGACTTCCACCACCGGCCGGATCTGGCCCCCAATCTGTGTGCCCTGTATGTGGAGCCCCGGGTCCGCCGCCAGGGCCTGGCCCGGCTGCTGCTGGACACCGCCTGTGAAGATGCGGCCCTGCTGGGCCTCCCCAGGCTCTATTTGGTGACAGACCACACCGCCTTCTATGAGCGGTGCGGCTGGTCCTTTTTGACCATGGTCACCGGGGAAGACGGCCATGCCATGCGAATGTACACCAAGTCCACCCGTTAGGCGGGCAGATAGGCCATGAAAAGAAAAAGGGGCGCGCCGCCAACGGAAGCGACGCGCCCGCCCTTGTGTTGTACTCTTACAGATCCCTGGCTGCCCCCCGGTCCAGCAGCACCACCGTGTCCGGGTGCAGCTGGAGAATAGAGGCCGGGCACTGGGGATCCACCGGCCCGTGGATCATGGCCCGCACCGCGCCGGCCTTCTGCTCCCCGGTGGCGATGAGAAGAATCCGCCTGGCCCGGAAGATGGAGCCGATGCCCATGCTCACCGCCTGGCGGGGCACCTCATCGGCACTGGCAAAGAAGCGCTGGTTGGCCTGAATGGTGCTCTCTGTCAGGTTCACCACCCGGGTCTGGGTGGAAAAGACGGTGTCCGGCTCATTGAAGGCAATGTGGCCGTTGTTGCCGATGCCCAGGATCTGCAGATCGATCCCTCCGGCGGCCCGGATGGCCTCCTCATAGTCCAAGCACTCCTGCTCCGGGTCCGGCGCCGTCCCCTTCAGGACGTGGATGCGCTCCTGGGGCACATTGATGTGCTGGAACAGGTTCTCCTGCATGAAGTGATAGTAGCTCTGCGCATGGCTGCGCTCCAGCCCCAGATACTCGTCCAGATTGAAGGTGGTCACCCCGGAAAAGTCCACCGCGCCCTGCTCATAGAGCCGGGCCATCTCCCGGTAGGTGGGAACAGGGGTGGACCCGGTGGCCAGCCCCAGCACACTGTTGGGCTTTGCCAGCACCTGGGCGGCAAACAGGGCCGCCGCAGCCTGGCCAATGGCCTGGGCGCTCTCATAGACATGGATTTTCATGGTCCTCCAACTCCTATCGCTTGTATTTTTGACCGGCAGGCCACCCCCGCGGCCTGCACGGCAAATGCCAATGGTGAAAAAGTTGGGTTCTCTTGGGTTCTTATGCCAGGGTGCCCCGGCAGCCGTCCCCCTCCACGGCGGTGATATTCACCGGGAGCAACCGGCCCTGGATCTCCTCTCCGCCGGGCACCACCACCGGGGTATAGTTGGCTGTCAGGCCCTCCATCAGGCCGGGAGCAACAGGGCGCTCAAAGAGCACCAGCTCCTGCCGGCCCACCTGCTGGGCCAAGAAGGCCTGCCTGGTCTCCTGGGTCACCTGGGCCATGCGGTGGCTGCGCAGGTTCTTCTCATGCTGATCCACCTGGTCGGGCATCCCCGCTGCACGGGTCCCCGGCCGCACCGAGTAGGCAAAGACGTGAACCTTGGCAAAGGCAATTTCCCGGGCAAAGTCCAAAGACTGCCGGAACTCCTCCTGGCTCTCCCCTGGGAAGCCCACCATGATGTCCGTGGTGATGGCCGCATTGGGGAAGGCCGTGCGCAGGTCCGATACAATGCGGCGGTACTCCTGGCAGTCGTAGTGGCGGTTCATCCGGCGCAGCGTGGCATCGCACCCGCTCTGGAGAGACAGATGGAACTGGGGACAGAGCCGCTCAAACTGGCTCATGCGCTGGATCTCCTGAGTCCCCAGCAGCTCCGGCTCCAGGGAGCCCAGACGTACCCGCTGGATGCCGTCGGTGGTGCAAGCCAGGGCGATGGCGTCCAACAGGTGCAGCCCCAGGTCCTTGCCGTAGCAGGACAGGTTAATCCCCACCAGAACCACCTCCCGGTAACCGGCCCGGGCCAGCTCCAACAGCTCCAGCTTCAGCTGATCCAGCGGCTTGCTGCGCACCGGCCCTCTGGCGGTGGGGATGATGCAGTAGGCGCAGTACCGCTCGCACCCGTCCTGGATTTTGACAAAGGCCCGGGTGTGCTCCTGAAAGGCGTGGGCCCGCATGGGCTCAAAGGCCTCTCCCCGCTGGTGGGGGGTGATGCGCACCACCCGCTCCCCACTGGTGCGGAAGGCCTCAATGGCCCGGAGCAGGTCTCCACGGTTGTAGGCGCCGGTGATGACGTCGGCCTCGGGGATCTCTTGGGCCTGCTGGGCGAAGGCCTGGGGAAAGCAGCCTGTGAGGGCCACCACCCCGCTGGGGTTCTGGCGCTTGAAGCGCCGCAGGGCCTGGCGGGTCTTTTTGTCCGAGGTGGCGGTGACGGTGCAGGAGTTGACCACATACACGTCCGCCAGCTCGTCGCAGGGCACCACCTGGTAGCCCGCCTGATAAAACTGTTCCATGAGGATCTGGGTCTCATACTGGTTGACCTTGCACCCCAGGGTATAAAAAGCAACGGATTGCATCTCTCTTCATCCTCTTATGTAGACTGCCAAAGGATTGGGACGCCGTCCCCTTCCGTCCAAAAAGAGGTCCGCCTGGGGGCACTTTTCCCCTTGCAATCTGTCCCATCCTTGTTTACACTAATATTATAAACAATTTCCAGTAAAATTACAATTGAGGGGGCCGCCTCCCTGCCCCTTTTTTGAAAGGAAGGATGGTATTGATGAAATCCGTCAACGTACACTTCAACACCTTCAGCGATGTCAAACACTTTGTGGAGCTGGTGAGCAAGTTCCCCTTTGACGTGGATCTGGTCTCCGGCCGGTATGTGGTCAACGGCAAGTCCATCATGGGGATCTTCAGCCTGGATCTGGCCAAGGACATCCAGGCGGACCTCTACACCGACCAGCCAGAGGAGATTCTGGCAGTGATCCAGCCCTATCTTGTGCCCTAGGAAGTGGGGAAACCGCTGCAGACCCCTGTGCGGCGCCCTGCTGCGCCGTCCCTGTGAAAGGATACCACCATGAAACAGAATACCCAACGCCGTATGTTTACCTTCCTTTTGGGCCTCCTCTGCCTGGTCTTGTGCATTCCCCTGGCCGGATGCACCGCTGACCCAGTGACAGAGGCCATGACAATTCCCAGCCTGGCCAACCGCCACTTCTACACCTCGGGGCAGCCGGGGGTACAGGTGCCCTACTTTTCCCAGGAGATGGCCCGGTGGATCCAGGATCCCCAGCCGCTACAGGTCTATGAGGCCAGCCACGATGGCCTGCGTCCGGCATTTGCCCTGCCGGAGCTGGACCGCTCCAGCAAGGGGCAGGTCTCGCCAGATGGAAAGTATCTCCTGGTTACCACCGAGACAGAGGTTCTGATCTACTCCGCCCAGACGGGCCGCTGCCTTGCCACCCGGCAGGACCTGGCGGCCAGCCATTTTGTCTGGCTGGCCAACAACCTGTTGGGGGTGGCCTGGGGCCAGGATCAGCCGAACCTTCAGGCGGTGCGCCTGTACCGGCCGGATCTGACCCCGGCTCTGAACTTGAATTTTTCCACCGGCTATAGGGACGGGCAGGCGGTGCGCTTTGCCACAGGCATCACCTATGACACAGAGCTGGAGCGCTACCTCATCTCCTTTGCCCTGCCGGGGGATGGCGCCAACTGGGGCACTCTGGGGCTCTCCCTGTGGAGCGCCCAGGGAGAGCGACTGGTGGAGGTGGATACCAACATCCCCTGCCAGACCCTGGCCACCGGCAACCCGCCCCAGCAGGCCATGCTGCTGGACTCCTGGCGCCGGGTACTCCTCCAGGGGTGGGATGCCCGAAACAACACGGTGCAGACCTACTGGTTTGACCTGGAGAAAAACCAGAACCAGCCCATCGGCACCGGCGCCCCTCTGGGCCTTCAGGAGGACACCCTACTGCTGGCCAGCGGGGAGCTGTACTCCCAGACCGGGAGCTACGTGGTGACCGCCTACCAACTGGGGGAAAATTCCTTCAGTATGCTCTTCCATCTGCGGGACCCGGCTCTGGACGACTTAAACGGCCAAAGTTTTCGCATCAGCGAGATGCTCCCCACCCAGCAGGAGGGTGTCACCTACCTGCGGGCGGTGGTCTGGAACCAGGGCCTGCCCTACAGCGCCCTGCTGGAGCACCATCTGGGGGACAAGTTCTCCTTCCAGCTGCTCCATGTCCAGCCCATCACCCACCTGCTCTGCGGCCTGACCCAGGCGGGGGAGCCCCTGTGGATCAGCCGCAGCCTCTCCCAGGACTACGGGGAACAGCTTGCCGCCCAGCAGTCGCTGGAAAATGCAGACCTCCACGTGCTGCTGGACCAGAGGATCCATCCCCTGTCGGTGGGGGCCGTCGCCCCCTTTGACCCCAAGAAGGGCTTGGATTCCCAGGCGGTGCTGGGACATCTGGCCCGGTATGTCAGCGCCCTGTTGGCCCTGGATGGGCAGAGTGTTCCCAAGGAGCTGGTGCTCTCCCCGGAGCAGGTGGAGGAGCTGACCCGAACCCTCTACGGCTGGTCCGGTTTTTCCGACACCGAGAGCGACTGCTATGACCAGGAGGCCCAGGTCTACCGCCTGAAGGGGGTGGATCTCTCCCAGGAGGTGCAGCTGCGCACCGTCTCCAAATTACCCCAGTTTGTGGAGGTGGGAGGGTCCCCGGCCTGCATGCTGTCCTACTCCTATGTGGACAGCGACGGAGAGACCACCCTGGTGGAGGAGGTCTACTTCCTCTCCTCCTTTCAACAGGATGCCTTTGTCCAGGGCATTACCCGTATGGTCAGCACCCTGCCTGCAACGGGAGGTTCTCCCTCTGCCTGATGTGCAACAAACTGGCCGATCCCCATGATGGGGACCGGCCTTTTTTGTCACTTGCAGCACAAAAAACGGTCAACGCTGGCTCGATAAACGATAAAAACTGGATCTGTGGGCAACACAGAGCGGTTTGCCACGTTCCAAGAATCAACACAGAATGATGTTTTTTGTGGGGATCAGGTCTTTTCAAAAGGGCTGTTTCCCGTGAAGCAGTCGATGAAAAAGAGAAAGCGGTCCTCCAGCAGCAGCGCACTGGGTATACCGTTGGCTTTCTGGCATTGCTTTCCAAAAAGAGCAGGTACCTCCTTGTCGGGGTCGGGCAGCCCCTCCTTCACAACCACCCCGTATCCCATTTTGCCATCGGAACGCCAGCCTGGACATCGGATTTTTTCTCAAATGCGGCACATACTAGTGGGGAAAGTCCACAAAGGAGGAATCCCTATGCCCGACTATCAGCACATGTACCATCACCTGTTTCACAGTGCCACCGATGCCCTGCAGCTCCTTCAAGAGGCCCAGCAGCAGGCTTGGACCCAGCAGCGCATCCTCACCCACGCCATTGCCCGGCTGGAGCGGGCCCAGCAGGAGACCGAGGAGCTGTATCTGCAGGAGGAGGACCCGCTGATTCCCCTGACGCCCTCCCCTCAGGAGGAGGAATAAGCTCTCTGTGCCCTGTTCCCCATTCCACCATGCTCCTTTGATTCTCACAGATCCCAGAGCCCCTTCAAAGGAGATCTTTCAAGAAGCCCAAGGGCGCTGCACCGGCGGCATACCGTTGGCAATCTGGCGCTAACTAAAAAACGCAAGGCCCATGCCTTGCTATCCTCTTCCAATATAGAATATTTCGTTCTATCTCCGCTTAGGGTAGGGCTTGGAGATGGACGTGCGCCCCAGAATATAGTCGGTGGAGGTGTCCAGCAGATCCGCCAGCGCATCCAGCATGGCAATGGGCATCCGCCTTGCACCTGTCTCATACAGAGAGTAGGCGGACTGGGAGATGCCAAAATATTTTGCAACGTCCACCTGGGTCAAGCCCTTGCCTCGTCGCAGCTCTTTGAGGATATCCCCTGACACATCGCCCATGCCTGCCCTCCTATCATACCAATCTTATTGACAATTTAAGCATAGTATGATAAGATTGTGGTGGAATATTACACCGTTGTCATAAAGCTGACTGCATTTTTTCATTTTTAGGGGGTTGTTTCCCCTTGCCTGCATATTTTTTCTTATGGCGTACGGCAGGCATGGATTCGATCACTTCTGATTTACTGGGATTAACCTGGTAAACCATTGACGTAACCACTCCAAACAGAAAAGGCTCCGCCTGCGGGCGGGGCCTTTTCTATGTTCTCTGGGCATATGGACGGCAGGGCTTGGGGCTAACGCTCCTCCTCTGGGGAGAGGAGGAGCTGGACGGCCTGATCCTCCTGCAGGCTCTCCACCCCTTTGAGCTTGCGCTGAATCTGGCGGGTGCGCACTCCCACCAGCTTGTCCAGCTCACTGTTGGCCTGTTCCAGGCGCTGCTGGGTGGCAGCGAGCACATCGCCAAACTTGTCAAACTCCGTCTTGACCGCCCCCAGGATCTGCCATACCTCGCTGGAGCGCTTTTGGATGGCCAGGGTTCGGAAGCCCATCTGCAAGCTGTTGAGCAGTGCCGCCATGGTGGTGGGCCCCGCCAGGTTTACCTTGTACTGGCGCTGGAGTTCCTCCACCAGGCCTAGGCGCACCGCCTCGGCGTATAGCCCCTCCACCGGCAAAAACAGTATGGCAAAGTCGGTGGTGTGGGGAGGATCGATGTACTTGTCGTGGACGTCCTTGGCAAAGGATTTGATCCGGCTCTTGAGCCCCTTGCGGGCCTGCTCCACCTGGGCAGGATCGGCCGAATCATAGGCCTCCTGGAGCTGAGCATAGGGCTCCACCGGGAACTTGGAATCGATGGGCAGATAGACCGGACCGTCCCCCTCCCCAGGCATTTTGACGGCAAACTCCACCACGTTGGCGCTGCCCACCTTGGTGGCCACGTTGGTCTCATACTGTTCTGGGGCCAGGATCTCCTGCAGGATGGTCCCCAGCTGGATCTCTCCCAGGATGCCCCGGGTCTTGACGTTGGAGAGCACCCGCTTGAGATCCCCCACGCCGCTGGCCAGGGTCTGCATCTCCCCCAGACCCTTGTAGACCTGTTCCAACCGCTCGTTGACCAGGCTGAAGGACTGGCCAATCCGCTCCTCCAGGGTCTTCTGGAGCTTTTCATCCACAGTGGCCCGCATCTTCTCCAGCTGGATCTGGTTGTCCTGCTGAATCTGAGCCAGCCGGTTCTGGATGGTGGTGCGCATGTTTTCCAGTTTCTGTTCACTCTGGTAGGCGGAGCTGGCCAGCTGCTCCTGGGTCTTTTTCATCAGATCGCTGACGGTTCCCTCCAGGGTGCGCTGGCGCAGAGTCAACTGCTCATTGAGCTCCTGCAGCCGCCGGTCCTGAGCCTGGGCCGTCTGGTGCTGGCCCTGGAGCATCACCGCGCCAAACTCCTTGATGGAGGATTGGACCACCTGGGTCATCTCCTGACGGTTGAGGCGGCCCTCCTGGGCGCTCTCCCCCCGCAGGGTGTGGACCTCCTGGAGGAGGGCCTGCAGCTCCCGGCCATTTCCAGCCTGCTCCAAGTGCTGCACCCGCCGCAGCAGGAGTAAAACGAAAATCAGCAACAGCACCAGCAGGGCCACTGCCACGGGCAACAAATTGGATTCCATGAATTTCCTCCCTCTCTTCATCTGCGGTGCTTTGCAAAGGGAGCACCAGGGGCAGGCCCTTACACCGCAGCACAAATTAAGTTCTATTTTATCACAAAAAGGCCAAAAGAGCGATTCCTGATGATGGATTCCAGTGATCTATGGCGTTACCCGATGCAAAAGCAGCGCTTTTCCACCGGACATCTGGGAAAACGTTGAAACTTTTCATACCACTGACTCAATCATTTCGCCATTCAACACGCATAATAACCTCACGGCGTTCTCCACTCCGAAAGCAGGAGCTTTCGTCGCGGACGCCTGAGAGAACATTGTAACGTCAGAGGAATCGGCTCTCACGAGGCTTCTTTTATGTTATAACAACCTTTGCCCTGGCGGGCAAAGAACGTTTTAACTTTTTAGGAATCGCCCTTACGGGCTTTTTTATGTTATAATAACCTCACGGCGTTCTCCACTCCGAAAGCAAGAGCTTTCGTCGCGGACGCCTGAGAGAACATTGTAACGTCAGAGGG